>CALWRB010000059.1 GCA_944383855.1 uncultured Lachnospiraceae bacterium | reverse complement strand
GAAAATCCTGCCGAAGCTCTCATTCCAAACATCTCCGCTCGACTTGCATGTGTTAGGCACGCCGCCAGCGTTCATCCTGAGCCAGGATCAAACTCTCAAATTAAAGTTTTTTCCTGCCAAAGAATGTGTTTTCTCTGGCTATCCTCAGATTTATTTTTAGGCTAAATCTGCAAAACCTCGTCATTTTGAATTGACTATGGGTCGTATGGTATCTTACTGTTCAGTTTTCAAGGATCAACATAACAGATAGACTGTTATAATTTTCACTGTTTTCCATTTCATAGGCAACAGATTTATTATATCAATCATCAAAATACTTGTCAAGTATTTTTTTCTGTTTTTTTCGCAGCGATATTTTTTCTGTTCGCTACGGGTCATTAGTCTAACGGATTTGCAAACGTTTGTCAACAAGTTTTTTCAAATTTTTTCAAAAAAAAGAAAACCCATCTTCTTTTTTCATGATATCCCGCTGATTTTCACTACTTTTTCCGAAAAACAGGGCTGTTTGCTTTGTCGATCATTTTTCTGCTCATCCGTCATCGGCATTGGCAAAGAGAATACTTTTTTCCACTTTAAAATTGTGAAAAAATTATCCTTCTTATCTGATTGCCTTGTCTATAAGTTTTCCACAAATTCACCGCTTTATCCACAGTTTGTGGAAAAATTTTTGTATCTCACCTTTGCATCGCATAAATTTCTACTTAAATATAAGACTTAATTTAAATTCAGGTTCCGTTATCTTTCATTTCCCGCCAAATTCCTTCTTTTTGGGTTATGATTTCCTAAAATTCTTCCTTTTTTGTGAAAATAACTGTGGAAAACATTGTAGATAGGTCAACTTTTTCCACAGATCCGCTTTCTGACATCGCAACCGAAAAAAATCAGGGCAAACCATTCCGTCTGTCCCGATTTTCCACTGATTTCATCGTAATTCTTTTAAAAACTGCCGCCACCGACTCCATGGCTTCTGCCGCTTCCGCCGCGAAAAACTGTGGTCCCGCCGCCAAAGCCGCCGCCATGCCCCATGTGGTTGTCATCATCTTTCTGGATCGGCACTTTCGTATAAGTGCTGGTCAGGTAACGATCCTCTTTTTGATGCAGCTGCAAGCTGTTTTCTTCCAAATATAATGTGCCGTCGGTGGCAGGCTTGATCTGCACATACCCTCTGCGCATCACGACCAGCCCGATCACAGCGACCATAATCGCAAGCATCGCGCTGAAAATCGCGTATAACAGCAAAACATCGGACTGCTCCACTTCAGGCTGCGCCGCTTGTTGCTGCATCGCCTGCTGGTACTCCGTCACATAATTGGGATCTGCCAAATACGCCTCATATTCCTCACAATAGTGGTCCACATCTGTCAAAAAAGACTGCATGGCACCGAAATAATTGCCCACTTTCATATAGTTGCGCATTTCTTCCCAAATTTCATTCATGTAGTAATCGGTGAAAATATCGACGCCTTTGCCGGTCGTCACAAATTTCCCGACACGGCTGCTCATATCCACCACCAATAAAATACCGTCTGCGTTTTCACCATAACCAAAGCCGTTATCGTCATAAAACGCCGCGCCATACTCCTCGGCAGACATACCGGCTGTCGTTGTGGTAGTCAGTATCACAATATCCAGCTGCCATTTTTCCGCCAAAGCCTGCGCCGTTTCCTGTAACTGCGCTTCTTCTTCCGCCGATTCTATGATGTCGGCATTATCGTAAATCTTCACAGACATATCTTCCGCCACGGGAATATCCGCCGCAAAAGCCGTTGTTAGCGCAAATAGGCAGATCATCGCGCAAAAAAACGCGATTTGGATTCGTTTTCTCATCCCAACAGCCCCCCTATCCATAATAACGCAGGGAAAATCAGCACGAAAGAAATCAAAAACAGGATGAAAAACCATTTTGCCATCTGTGCTTTTCCGCAAGGTAATGTGCCGACTATCTTCCCTGTCTGCCCGTTCATCGCGAAGGTATATGTTTTCCCCTGATAATTGCTTTGCAGCAGCCAAACGGGAAACAGCAGGTATCTTTGCCGATCGGAACTGAACTGGATCTGACAATTTTTGTTGCGCACCGCTTGATAAGGCGGCAGTGTTTCCTCCACACGCCGCTGTGTACCGAATTTAATGCGGTTAGTCATGCGCTCAAACAGATCTTTGGGCAAAAATGTATATTTCTCCGCGAAAAATCCGCTCAAATATCCCATGTGAAAATCCACCGCTTTTTCCATATGAAACGGTTCCAACGCGTCCATCATACGATCGTCCATATTGCGCGAAGCGTCGATAGGCACTCCCGCAAAATCCATCTTTCCCTCTCTGCAAATACTGTAAAAATCCGTCTTGGTGTGGATAAAGTTCGCATCTGTCCATGTCGTGCTTCTTTCTCCCACCGCGTGGTAATCAAACGCCGCCTGTGTGTCAAACAGCCAAAACGGTACATAAATACCGGTGATCTTTTCCAGTCTTTGCTCATTGAAATACCCTTTCGGCAGTAATTTTTTGCCTTTGCACATCTTCAAAAACGCAGCTTTGGCATCTTCTTTCGTCGTTTCAAACGGCAAAATCCGATAAGGCTTCAACTCTCCTTCTAACTTTTCGGCAAAAATAGTCGGACTGTTGCAAAACATACAGAATCCCGCTGCCGTTTCCTCATCTGTCACAATTTGCGCGCCGCAGTTAGGACATTGATACACCTTGGCGTGTTCCAGAGTTTGGGGGTCTATATTTTCTTCCAGATGATATGCCACCTGTTTTTGATCCCGTTTGTTTTGCTCCAACTCCGAAAGCATAAAGCTTGAGCCGCAGTGATCGCAGACCCAGCCGTTTTCCTTGCCGTCATAGCGCAGGGCGGCGCCGCAGTTGGCGCAATGGTACGTTACGCTTTCCATGAAAAAAAATCACCTCATCTTCCGGTTCTTTTTTTGTCGGTACGTCAGAAAAAAAGCTTCGTTTTTTCACCAAAAAACGCACCGCAGACTGCTCAAATTATAGCATATCTTCTCCGATTTCGCAATCTAAGCAGGTATTGGCGTTTCACCATTTCATTTTTAAACACTTTTTTCTGATTTTCCGCTAAAAAACAGATAGACGATTGCTGTCGGCTATTGTAAAATAAAGAAATAATGTATTTTTTCTCACCAAATAAGAAAAAGGAGGCATATTCGTGGAAACAGAACAGAATTCCCACCGTCGGATGCTTTGTATCGGTATGATCCTATTACAGGGCGTGCTGTACGGTTTAAATGACTGCACTTCAAAATTAGCATACCGTGAATTGCCGCTATATGCCTTTTTGACTGCCAGATACTGCATCGCGACCGCGTTTTTGTTTTTGCTTTTCGGCAAAAAAATCATTCGCGAGGTCACAAGCGTATCTCCAAAGCATTATGTCGTACCGGCATTTTGCATGGCATTTTCCTTTATTTTCTGTAATATGGCACTGGAAGTGACCGCGGCGACCAATATGGCATTTTTGCGTTCCTTAAGCGCGCTTGTCACACCGCTTTTGCTGTTGGTGTTCTTTCGTGTGCGTTATAAATCCTATCAGCTGCCGCTGCAGCTGTTCCTGTTAGTCGGATTATATCTGTTATGCGCCAAAGGCGGTCTTTCCGTATTCGGTTTAGGTGAGATCTATTCCCTGCTTGCGGCAGTGCTGATCTCCGGCGCATTGGTGTTTGGCGCGGACGCGCTGCGTTATATCAGTGCGGTTACGCTTTCCGCACTGCAGGCGGCGTTTGCCATCTTCATCTGCCTGTTTTTGGCGCTGTTTCGCGGGGATTTCGCGTTTGATGTGGCAACGGTCCGCCCCGTACATATTGCGATTTTGCTGTATGCCTCCATTGTCTGCACGGTAGGCGGCTATCTGTTGCAGAATATGGCGCTGCGCAGCATTTCTTCTTCTACCGTCAGCATGGCACAGTGTGCCTACCCCGTTATGGCATCGCTGTTTTCCTTCTTCTTGTTGCAGGAACAGCTTTCCTTTGCGGGTATGGTCGGCGGCACGATCATTCTTTCCTGTGTATTTCTGGAAAGCTTTCTGGGCAAACGTACCCCTGCGATTTTTATGGTTTCTGTGGCGCCCAGAAACAGCAGAAACACACTTTTACGCCGCACACAGATGCGAATTGCGCTCTTACGGCGTACGCTGATACGCAAAGGGATTTTGCCGCACGCACAAACCCGTTAAAATCCCTTTTCTTCTTAGTTTTATGGTTTTTAGGAAAGAAGGTGCGTCCATGAAACGAATCCTGATGTTATGCCTCATCGCCTTTTGCGGTATCTGTTTTTCCGGCTGCGGCAAACAAACAGCCGCTGCTTTCAGTTTTTCGGCAGGCACTCCCACCCCTGTCGTACGGGAATTTTCCATGGCAGTGGTCGGCGATATTATGGTGCATGACTATCAATATAACGAAGCGTACGACCCTGCAAGCGATACTTATAATTTCCTGCATAATTTTCAGGCAATCAAATCTTATTTTGAAGGGTATGATTTACTGGTAGGCAATTTGGAGCTGACATTCGGCGGACCCGACCGCCCGTACTCCTCCTACCCCTGTTTCAATACACCGGATAATTTTATGGACGCGCTGTTAGACGCCGGCTTTGATGTCCTGACGACCGCGAACAATCACTGCATGGATACAGGAAAAGACGGGCTGTTACGCACACTGAATCTGTTAGACGCGGCGGGGATACGTCACACCGGCACATTCCGCTCGCAGGAAGAAAAAGACAGCCTTTGCTTAGTGGAAGCAGGCGGTCTGACGGTTGCCTTCGTATCCTTTACCTACGGCACCAACGGCATTCCCGTACCCGATGATTATTTGGTCAATTTGTTGGACGAAGAAACCGTTACCACACAGATCAGCCGTGCCCGTGCAGCGGCAGATGTCGTGGTCGTTCTGCCGCATATGGGCAATGAATACGAAAGTTATGTGCGCCCGGTATTTCAGGATTGGGCGGATCTGATGTTTGAGGCAGGGGCGGATATCATTCTTGCCAGCCACCCTCATGTTTTGCAGCCGATGGAATACCGTAAGCTCGACAATGGGGACGGCACTTACCGCGACGGTTTTATCATTTATTCTCTGGGTAATTTTATTTCGTCCCAGACCACACCGCCGAGAAACGCTTCCATTATACTGCAATTAACGGTAGAACAAGTCGGAAATGACCCGGCACAGGTCAAATCCGTTTCTTTCGTCCCGATCTGGACGCAATTTCGCAATGCGGCAGATCAAAACCATTTTATGGTGCGCGCGGTGTATGATATGCTGACCCTTCCCGAAGAAGAACGCTATCAGGTGGTACGCCCGAAGGACTATCAGCGCCTGTTGGAGATCCATGAGGAAACGGCATGCTTCCTGTTAGGGGAGGAGATCCCGCTTTCCGAGATACAGCCGTCTTATGATTTTCCGAAAACAGAGCGTTACACGGATTATATTTCCTGACTTTTGCTTTCATTTTGATGACACAAACGGTCTTTTCCCTCTTTTTCGGTTGGTAAGGACCGTTTCTGTTTTCCAATGAATGACATTTTGCCAGCCAAGATTTATGACTCTTGCTGTTTTGAATAAAAAAAATTACATTTTGATTCGCTTTTCCCTTCCTATTTTATAAAAAAAGATAGGCTGCGAATTGTTTTCTTTGTTTTGGATACCGCATTTTGCCAATCATTTGCACAAAATCCGCAAATTCTACTTTTTTTTATGTTCATTGTTGAAAACATCTAATAATCTGAAAAAAACTTAAGCGGAATTTTACAAATGCGTAACTTGTCACAGCTGCCAAACTTTTATACAATACAAAAAAAAGAATGCTGTTTTAATCTCTGTACCTTTAGAAAATGGAAGGACTGTTGCATCATGGAAAAAAATATCCTGATGGAATACACTGATTTTTTAAAAGATGACTTAGGCAAAAACATCTCACAGACATTATTTCACCGGATCAAAGAACTGATCATCACGGGGAAACTGCCTGCGGGGTATATGATGCCGAATGAAAATATTGTCAGTGAAATGTTAGGGATCGGACGCAGCACACTGCGGGAAGCCTACACAGCTTTGGCGGTATTTGGCTTTATCAAGCGTTCGCGCGCCGGCACATATGTCAATAAAATTGACAATATCGTGAATATCGCGCCTTTCAGCATTACAGTGGAAAACTCCGACCTGAGCGATTTATTGGAATTTCGGTATATGCTGGAGGCGGAAACCGCAAGCTACGCGGCAAAACGCGCCACCGCGGAAGATATTGAGGAGATCACGCATTGCTATGAGAAGATGATCGCCTATAAACATGATGTCAATTTGTTTGTTGACTACGACGCGATGTTTCATATGGCGGTGTCCAATGCCACGCATAATAAACTCTTGATCAGCACAATGATCGCGGCAAAGGAATCCTTTGAGCGCTGTATTCGCCTTGCGATGCGGGAAAGCCTGACGCAAAACCCCCGTGTCATCGACGTGACGATCGAGCTGCACGGCAAAATATTGGAAGCCATCAAAAACAAAGATTATCAGACGGCATACAGCACCATGCGCGAGCATATTTCGTATGTCAATCTGACAGTGAAATACGGTTAAAGAAAAAAAACACTTTTTTCATGCGGGACGCTTGTTTTGCGTAAAAAAAGTGTTTTTTCTATGCATTCTCTGTTTTTTTTTGAAATCTGCCGTTATTTTTCCATTGCAATCAAACATTGCTTATGCTAAAATACTGTTATTATGTGAAGACATAGCTCAGCCGGGAGAGCGCTTGCTTGACAGGCAAGAGGTCGTGGGTTCGAGCCCCGCTGTCTTCACTCTTTTTTTTGCGAAAAAACGGCTTACGGCAGTGCTTCGCTTTTTTTAGTATATGCCGCTTTTCACATGATCCATCTGAAGCCGACTCTAACACCCTTTTTTTTGCTTCCTTTTTTTCGGCATTTGCGCAAAGAAAAAAGTTTTTTCCTTTGTCACATCGCGGTATTTGCTTCTCTTTGCGGTAATTTTTTTCGTATTGTAATGACGATCTCACAGGTGCCGTCGTTTTCGTGATCGGCATACTCCACTTCCATGCCTGCCCTGCGAATGACTTCCACCGATTGCTTGATCGTATTCGTAAACAGCCGAAAATCGCTGACGCAGCGTTTTTCCCGCTGCTCCGTGCTTTCGCTTCGTATGCTCTGCATCGCCTGCAGCATTTCTTCCACTGCTTCCTCTGTCCGTTTGACGCTCATCTGCTCCATATTCATTCGCTCGACTAACAGCAGACGGCTTTCTTCGTCCGGCAAACGCAACAGCGCACGGGCGTGCCGTTCCGTAAAACCACCGTGTACCAGTGCTTTTCTGACACTTTCTTCCAGCCGTAAAATCCGCAGCTTATTGGCAATGGCGGACTGGCTTTTGGATAACTTCGCGGCAAGCTGTTCCTGCGTCATGCCGTAATCTTCCATCAGATTGCGGTAGCCTTCCGCTTCTTCCCAAAAATTCAAATCCTGCCTTTGCAAATTCTCGATAAATGCCAACATCGCGCTGTCATAATCATTGATATGTAACAATATCGCAGGGATTGTCTGCAAGCCTGCCATCTCACTTGCCAACAGCCTTCTTTCGCCCGCTACCAGCTCATAGGTGCCGCCGCTCATTTTACGCACCGTAATCGGCTGCAGCACACCATACTCCCGAATAGAATCGGCAAGTTCCTGCAATGCCGCGCGTTGGAAATATTTTCTCGGCTGATAGGGATTGGAACGGATTTTTTCAATCGGCAGCTGTAGTATCGTCGGTTCCTTCTTCAGTCGAAAATCCGGAAATTTTAATGCTTCCATATGATTTCAGCCTCCTTTTTTTCATTGCTTCCCGATAAAATTGTATGAATTGTACTATTTTTATCCCGTTTTTCGGAAAATTCGTTTTTTTCTCCTGTTTTATCGTACCACAACTTGTCCCGGGCTTTCCGAACAACCGTACATCAAAATGCCGTCTTTCTCGACAAAAAGGCGCAGATATTTCCCTGCCCCGCAAGTTCTTTGCTGCGGTATTGCTTCTGTCACTGTTTTGCCGTAAAAAAAAGCCGCAGCGGCTTTTTGTGCTACCCAAAAAACCGTACGACTTTTTTTGAGATATTTTTTTGTTACTGCAATGGTTCTTTGCTGATTTTTCCCGCTTTTCTCGGGTATTGTTTCGGTGTGTGTTTCTGTTTTTCCACGATCACCAATGTATGATGCAGGTCGGTAAACGGTACCTGCACCGGCAGCACTTCCACGATCTTGCCGCCCAAAAGCGAAACGGCTTTTTTCGCTTCTTCCGCTTCCGTCTTGGCATCGGGACCTTTCAGCGCGATCAGTCTGCCGCCCACTTTCACAAACGGCAGGCAATATTCCGCCAAAACACTCAGCCTTGCCACCGCACGGGATACACAGCAGTCAAACTGCTCCCTAAACTGTGCGTCCTGACCGCCGTCTTCGGCACGTTTGTGGATACAGCATACTTTTTCAGTATCCAGCGCGTCACAGACTGTTTCCAGAAAATGGATTCTTTTTTGCAGGCTGTCCAACAGCGTCAAATCCACATCTTCTCTGGCGATTTTGACCGGCAGACCGGGAAACCCCGCTCCCGTGCCGACATCGATCACACGAATGCCTTTTTCTTTGGGCAAAGCGCCAAGCACCGTCAAGCAATCCGCAAAATGCTTCTGTACCACTTCCGTCGGCTCCGTGATGGCAGTCAGATTCATTTTTTCGTTCCATTCCAAAAGCAGCGTCATATAGGTCCCAAAACGCTCCAACGCTTTTTCGTCCAGTAAGATACCCATTGCGTCTGCGCTTTTTTTCAGCAGTTCTTTTTCCTGATTTGTCATACCTTCGGACTCCTTTTTCATTCCTTCACGATGCGGCAGATCTTCCATTTGCCGTATCTTGTTGGCTCCGCGATCATAGAAAAGGCAAATACATCGGTCGCGCCGCTTTTTGCCTGTGTCAAAAGCACCACCTTGCAGTGATTTTCACTTTGTGCCGCGCCGTAAAAGCGATAACTTTTCATTCCTTCCAAAAATGTGCCAAATTCCGTCAAATCAGGCAGCGGGCGCAGTGCATCTGATAAATATGCCGCCGCTTCTTCCTGCTTGCCTTCCCGCAGCGCTTTTAAAAAAGAAGCGATCGTTCCCTTTGGATTCGGCAGGGAAAAATACGGGGAAGACGCACAGTCGAAATAAAACTCCGCTTCCGCCCCTTTTCGTGTCACAGGCAGGAATAATTTCTGCCGCGCGGAAGGGACTGTCCGCATTTTCTGCCACGGAAAAAACAGTTCGTTTCGATGCATGAAAAACCCACGCTCCTTTCTTTCTTTTGATGCTTTCTATCGATATTTCCGTCCGTTTATCCCCCAAAAAAAGGGAAAAAATGGGCGAAACTGTTTTTTTATTTGGATTCTTCTTTTTGTCTGCGGTTTCTCTGCTCCAGATAAACCAACAGCACGGAAACATCGGCAGGAGAAACGCCTGTGATACGGGAAGCCTGTCCGATGGAAGCAGGGCGGATCGCGTCTAATTTCTGCTGTGCTTCCAGACGCAGCCCCTGCATACTGAGGTAATCCATATCCTCCGGCAGTACCTTTTCTTCCAATTTCGCAAACTGCTCCACATGACGCATCTGCTGGTTGATATAGCCTTCGTATTTGATCTGGATATTGACCTGTTCGCGTACCGCTTCCGCAAGCACGGGGCGCTCTGTATCCAACGGCGCCAGCTTTTCATAGTCAAATTCCGGTCGTTTGATCAAATCCGACAGGTGTACGCCGCTTTGGATCGGTGTAGAGCCGTATGTCGCAAAAATCTCCGTTGCCTTCTTGCTTGGACGAATCACGGTTTTTCTGACCCTTGCGATCTCCTGCTCGATCGCCGCTTTTTTCGAAAGAAACGCCTGATACCGCTTTTCATCGATCAGCCCCACCTGATAGCCGTAAGGCGTCAGACGCAAGTCCGCGTTATCCTGTCTGAGCAACAGCCGAAACTCTGCACGGGAAGTCATCATACGATAAGGCTCTTTGCTGCCTTTGCTGATCAAGTCATCGATCAAAACACCGATATATCCGTCATTTCTGCGCAGGATCAAAGGCGCTTTTTTCTTGACATACTGTGCCGCGTTGATGCCGCCGATGATACCCTGTGCCGCCGCTTCCTCGTAGCCGCTGCTGCCGTTAAACTGCCCGGCACTGAATAAACCTTTGTACTGCTTAAATTCCAAAGATAGCTTTAACTGTGTCGCGTCGATGCAGTCGTACTCGATGGCATAAGCAAAGCGTGTGATCTCGCAATGCTCCAGCCCCGGAATTGTGCGGTACATCGCAATCTGCACATCTTCCGGCAAAGAAGAACTCATGCCCTGGATATACATTTCGTCCGTGCTTTCGCCTTCCGGCTCGATAAAGAGCTGATGCGCCGCTTTATCGGCAAAGCGTACCACCTTATCCTCAATAGAAGGGCAGTAGCGCGGGCCCGTCCCCTCGATCATACCGCTGAATAACGGCGAACGGTGCAGATTCTCCCGAATCACCTGATGTGTGCGTTCATTCGTATACGTCAGGTAGCAAAGCACCTGTTGTCTTGCAATATCCTCTTTTCGGTTGGAAAAGGAAAACGGTACGATATTCTCATCGCCGTACTGCGGCGTCATTTTGTCAAAATCCAAAGAACGTCTTAACATTCTGGCAGGTGTGCCGGTTTTAAAGCGGTAGAGGCGAATGCCGAGCTTTCTTAAACAATCGCTCAAATGTGTGGCAGCCATCAGATTATTCGGACCCGACTGCGTGATATGGTCGCCGCAAAGACAGCGCCCCATCAGATACGTTCCCGTACACAGCACAACTGCCTTACAGCGGTAAACCGCCCCCGCGGTAGTCATCACACCGACCACTGCGCCGTCCTCCACTAAAATCTCCGCGATCTCCGCCTGTTTGATGCGAAGATGTTCCGTTTTTTCCAGACGATGTTTCATTTCCGCCTGGTATTTGATTTTATCCGCCTGGGCACGCAGCGAATACACCGCGGGACCCTTTGCGGTATTGAGCATTTTGGTTTGAATATAAGCGGCGTCGATGACTTTTCCCATCTCTCCGCCCAAAGCATCAATCTCTCTGACCAGATGTCCCTTCGAGCTGCCGCCGATGGAAGGGTTACAGGGCATCATGGCAATGCTGTCCAGACTGATGGCAAACATCACGGTATCCATTCCCATTCTGGCAGCTGCAAGCGCCGCCTCACAGCCTGCGTGACCGCCGCCGATCACCGCGATATCAATAGTATCTGCCTGATACATCTTTTTTTCCTTCCTCCTTTGCATGTTTGTGCCTGCGCAGGTGTTTTCCCGTCAAGGCTTATCTTAATCGTCTTACTATAGCACACTTATCGAAAAAATACCATCGAAAACGGAAGAAAATACTTCCTTCAGGCAAGATTTTCTTCCGCATTTTGTGCTTTTGCTTCGTTTTGCGCCGCAAGTTTCGCCATTGCGCGGCGAAATTGTATGAAAAACAGTGTCGCCGTGGTGCAGACCGCAATGGCATCCGCCACAGGCTCGGCAAGAAAGACCGCAAATACTTTGTCTTCCAAAAAATGCGGCAAAATATAAATCAGTGGGATCAGCAGCAGTATTTTCCGAAATACCGCTAAAAACAGCGATGTTTTCGCATTGCCGATGGCGATAAACGTCTGCTGGCAGGCGATCTGGATACCGAAAATACCGCTTGCCGCCATATAAATCCGCATTGCCCACACACTGTAGTCGATCAGTTCTCTATTGTCCGCAAACAGCATCGCGACAAGCTGCGGCAAAAACATACAAATACACCAAATCGACAACGAATAAATCAGACTACAGATCAAAAGCAGCCGAAAGACAGCTTTCACGCGTTGGGCATTGCCCGCGCCATAGTTATATCCCGTGATCGGCTGCGCACCTTGCGAAAGCCCCTGTAAGGGCATCATGGAAAACTGCATCACGGAAGAAAGAATTACCATCGCCCCAACCGCCAGATCATCGCCGTAAGAGAGCAAAGAGCGGTTGAAACAAATATTGATGAGGCTTTCGGTCGACTGCATCACAAACGGGGATAATCCCAGCAAAATACAAGGTCCGATCACCCGCGGTGATAAACGGATATTTTTCAGCCGCAGGCGCAGCCCTGTTTTCTCACCTGTCAAAAATAACAGCACCCAAATAGCGGAAACCGCCTGACTCAGTATCGTTGCCAATGCCGCGCCGCGTACCCCCATATGAAACAAGAAAATAAAAACCGGGTCCAGCACAATATTGATCACAGCGCCGATCAATGTGGTCATCATACTGATTTTCGCAAACCCCTGCGCGCTGATAAACATATTTAACCCCAGTGTCATCTGCACAAATATCGTACCGATGGCATAAACTTGCAAATACTGCACACCGTATCCTACCGTATTTTCACTGGCACCGAAAAACAGCAGCATCGGCTCCGCAAAACGGAGAATCACCGCAGTCAGTATCACTGCCAGAAGGATCAGCAGTGCCGTACAGTTTCCGAGAATCTCCTCCGCCTGTCGGTACTGTTTTTTCCCCATCAATATGGACGCGCGCGGCGCACCGCCCATGCCCGCCAAAGCGGCAAATGCGGATACCAAAAGTATCACCGTCATGCACACGCCCACACCTGTCAGTGCCAGATGCCCCACTTCTTTGATATGTCCGATATACATTCTGTCTACCAGATTATATAGTAAATTCACAACCTGCGCAGTAATGGCAGGCAGTGCCAACTGAAACAGCAGCTTCCCCACAGGCTCTGTTCCCAACGCTTCTTTGCGATTCGCATTTTTAATTTTGCTTTGTGCGCTTGCTTCCAATGTTTGACACCTTCTTTAACCTGACTCTTTTTCCTTTTTTTCTTATTTTCCCAAACAAAACTTTGTAAAGATGCGGTCTATGATCTCATCGCTTGCCGCATCTCCCGTGATTTCACCCAACGCTTCAGAAATTTCCTGTAAATCCATCGAAAGAAAATCCTCCGGCAAATCCATCTGCAATGTTTCCAATAAATGACAAGTTGCGTCTTTTGCTTTTTGCAGTGCATCTTTTTGTCTGGTATTTTGCAGCATGGTTTTTTGCGGTGTGATCTCTCCGTCAAAAAACAGATCTTTGAGCGCCTGCAAAAAAGACTCCATGCCTTCCCCTTTCTGAATGGAAACAGGCAGTACGATACTTGCGCCGGGAATCTCTTTTTTGACCTGTGCCAAGTCGAGTTTTGCGGGCAAATCCGTTTTATTGAGCAGTACAACGGATTTTTTGCCTTCCAACAGCGGGAAAATCTCCCGATCTTCTTCTTCCAGCTCTTTGGAGCTGTCCAATAACAACAGCAGCAGATCCGCGTCTTTGGCATGCGCTTTCGAGCGTTCGACGCCGATTTTTTCCACCTGATCGGCTGTTTCTCGGATCCCTGCCGTATCTACCAGTTTGACGGCAATCCCGTGTAAGTTTACGGTTTCTTCCACCGTATCGCGCGTCGTGCCGGGAATATCGGTCACAATCGCACGTTCTTCTTCTAAGAGGAAATTAAGCAAAGACGATTTGCCGACATTGGGTTTTCCCAGAATCACGGTTTTGATGCCTTCTTTTAAAATCTTACCCTGTGCGGCGGAAGAAAGCAGTTCTTCCATTTGTGCCAACAGCGTTTCGCTTTTTTTACGAATGCTTTGTTTGCTTTCTTCCTCAACGTCATATTCGGGATAATCGATCACCGCCTCCAATGACGCGATCATATCGATCACTTCACTGCGCATTTGTTTGACTTTCCGTTTTAATCTGCCTTCCAACTGCCCAACCGCCATTTCTCTGGCGTATTCTGTCGGTGAGGAGATCAGGTCAATGACCGCTTCCGCCTGTGTGAGGTCGATTCTGCCGTTTAAAAACGCGCGTTTGGTAAATTCTCCCGCTTCCGCGCTTCTGGCGCCGTATTTTAACACCGTTTCCAGCACTCTGTGCGTCACATAGCCGCCGCCGTGGCAGTTGATCTCCACAATATCCTCTTTCGTATAAGTATGCGGCGCGCGCATGACAGAAACCAGAACCTCGTCGATCACTGTTTCGCCATCTTTGATATGTCCGTAAGAAATGGTATGACTCGGTTTTTTTACAAGCGGGCATTTTCCCACAAAAATGCGGTCCGCAAGCTCTACCGCACCTTCGCCGCTGATTCTGACGATACCGATGCCGCCGCTGCCTGCAGGCGTGGATACAGCGGCAATGATATCCTCCTGACGATATGCAATTTTCATAAACGCAGCAACTCCTTTTGATTGGTTCCCCTTATTTTTTTTTACGGTATTTGATTTCTAAAAAAAAGGGGCATATTTTTTTTCTTCTTCTGTGTAAGCATACACCTTTTTCCTGATTTTGCCAACTTTTCGCCGTTCTATAAAAAAACCCGATGGGTGGGCGGTAAAATCAGAAAAATTACCGTTTGCCTCGGGTTTTATGCTTTGTATTATTCTTCCACGATCGGTTTTTTCGACGGTTTCTTGCGATCTTTGGAATCTTTTGTGTCTTTTTTGCGCAGTGTCAGCACTACATTACGGAAAGGCTCCTCGCCTTCGCTGAATGTAGTCACATATTTATCATTTTGCAGCGCAGAATGAATGATCCTTCTTTCATAAGGATTCATCGGCTCCAGTATAATATTTTTTCTGGACTGTTTTACTTTCTTTGCCAGATTATGCGCTAAGCTTTCCAGTGTTTCTTTTCTTCTTTGGCGGTAGTTTTCCGTATCCAGCATCACGCTGATGTACGAATCGCTGTTTTTATTGACCACAAGGTTGACCAGATACTGAATGGAATCCAGTGTCTGTCCTCTTTTTCCGATCAAAACACCCATATCGTCGCCGGCTAATTCCACCAAAAGCTGTCTGTCGTTCAGTTCGGTTTTGATCTTCACGATAATACCCATAGAAAGGAAGATCTCTCTTAAAAACCGTTCCGCTACTTCACAGGGGTCGTCTTTTTTTCTGACTAAAACCGTTGCGTCTTTGCTGCCAAACAGACCCAAAAATCCTTTGGAACCTTCTTCGATGACAGTGATCTCCACCTGTTCTTTGGAAGCGTCCAGATCAATCAGAGCAAGCTGAACCGCTTCTTCTACTGTTCTGCCGCTTTTTTTAATTTCCTGCATTTTCTGCCGCCTCCCCTCTGAATTTCTTCGTGAAGTATTTCTGTAATACCAGCTGCTGCACAATACCGAAGATGTTGCTGACTGTCCAGTACAGACCAAGACCTGCGGGAACACTGAAGCAGATAAAGCCCATCATCAGCGGCATAAAATACAGCATAGACTTATTCATCGCAGAAACTGTATCATTACCGGCAGCGCTTGTAGGTGTATTTTTTAACATGATTTTGGACTGCAAGAATGTAGTTGCAGCTGCCAGAAGCGGAATTGCGATACTGGTATCCGTCAAGGAGCAGCGGCTGATCAAAGAGATCGTCAGGAATACTTCGATCTGGTCTTTCACACTCAATAAAGGTGTCAGCGCATCGCCTGCGGAGCCCAAGTTTGTCAGAATATTCGCCCAGTCTTCAATTTTCAGTGAATTGATAAGCATGACAACGCTGTTGACATCGCTTAAGTCAAATGTCATACCCAGCTTGGTCAATTCCTTCGCGTAAGTATTCACAAAATCCTGTGCATAGGTACCAAACACTTCTACTCTCAGATCGGCAGGGATACTGATGATTGCATTGGCAATATCGGTATAGTTCTGACCGATGACATCGACATACACATACGCATTCTGGAAAATATAGAACAATGCGTACAAAATCGGCAGCTGAATCAGCATCGGCAGGCAGCCCGCCATCATATTGATGCCGTTCTTTTTCTGGAATTCCTGCATTTCATAAGCCATTTTCTGCTGACTCATCTGGTCTTTTTTATCTTTATACTTTTCCCTGATCTTATTGAGCTCCGGTGTGAGCATCTGCATCTTCGCAGAAGACTTTTGCTGCTTGACCATCAAAGGGAACAATATAATTTTCACGATCAATGTAAATAAAATGATGGCAACACCCAATGTGCCTGCCTGAAAAGAACTGTAAATACCGTTAAAGAGCAAATTATAAAGTTTGCTCAAAATCTCTGCGATCGGCCCGACGATCACACCCGGTTGGCGCACAGATACCAGCGTGGAAAGCAGCGTCTGCGGCAGCGAAATAAGTTCCATCACTTGTTTTCCTCCTTAAAAAAAAGCACTCCCTTTTTTCTTACGAACATTCGAGATCCCCGCCCCTCTCTATTTCAAAAGGCGGTCCGAAAAAACAGTCAGGGTACCGGATCATACCCGCCCTTATGGAACGGATGGCATTTTAAAATCCGCTTGACCGCTAAAAAGCCGCCTTTGATTGCGCCGTACTTCATAATGGCAAGGTATGCGTACTGCGAACAGGTCGGTGTAAAACGGCAGTGCGGTCCGATATAAGGGGAGATCCCCAGTTGATAGAGGCGGATCAGCGCCAAAAAAATTTTCTTTAACATCCTGCTGTTTCCTCTCGATTTTTTTCCGATTCCGTTTTTGTTGTTTTCAGAAGCAGTCCGTGCTTGCGCAAAAGATGCCGCAGGGACTGAAAAATCTCCTGATACGTCGCGTCTTTTGCATTAGCTCTGGCAATGATCACAATATCAAAGCCTAATTTCAACTGTTCTTCACTCAAACGATAGCTTTCTTTGATGAGTCTGGTCACACGGGAACGCACTACGCTTTTGCCCACTTTTTTGCTGACGGAAATCCCCAGCTTGTTTTCCTGTTTCCCGTTTTTGACAACATACATCACCAAATGACGATTGGCAATGGATCTGCCTTTCTGGTATACATAACGAAACTGATAATTCTTTTTGAGAGATTCCGTATATTTCATATATCCACCTCTCTCGGCTCTGATTTCAAAAAGGCTAAGACGAACAAAAGGCCACATACTGCGGCCTTACAATCGTCGATTTTGTATTATGCGGATAATACTTTTCTACCCTTTCTTCTTCTTGCAGCCAGCACTTTTCTGCCGTTCGCGGTTCTCATTCTTTTTCTGAAACCGTGTTCTCTGCTTCTCTGTCTTTTCTTGGGCTGAAATGTCATCTTCATCAGTCTGCACCTCCTTTTTCCTGCAAATGATTTGCGTAGCTTCTGCCTGCTTACAGGAAAGCACTGCTACTATTATAGTAAAAAAGGCAGACAACGTCAAGGAAAAAATTTTCCGCAAGCCGCGAAAATTCAGCGCTTTTGCGTATTTTTGAAATGATATTTACCGAAAGATAGAAAAAAATTCAAACATTTGGAAAAAAAGATTCATTTTACCACCATATCTTGGGATTCCGCCTTTTTCCCCTTCCAAAAAAACAAGACAGCATTTTCTTTTGTTTTTTTTCAAAAATACGATTCGCGGTACTTTTTTAACTTTCTTTTTTTTTAAAGCAGGCTGTTTTCTTTTTTTGTGCTCATTTGTGATATTTCGTAAAAAAAGAACATATTTTCTGCCCGGATATCTCTGTTTGTACCCTTGCGGTTGTGGATAACTTTTGCTATACTGTAATTGCATCTTCATTTTTACTGTAATCTCTTTGGTTTTCCACTGTTTGCACAAACGGAAAAAATGGTTTCTATCCACACTTTTTATGTTATCCACAAATTGTGGACAGAATTCTGGATAACTTTTCGATCTCTTTGATTTTACATGAAAATAATGCCGTTTTTTCCCATTCTTTGCATTTGTGGAAATGTTATCCACAAGCAAAGATTAACTTGTGTATGACAGTATTTGATTCTTACGATTCATACCTGTTTTTTCACAGAAAACAGTACGTTTTTGTGGACAACCCCATCTTTCTTTCCACAAAAATGCAACGAAAACAGAAATCGTATGTTACGGTTTTCTTCATTTAATAGAATCGAAATTTTGTTTGACCTGTTTTATTTTTTTAGGAGGAATTTATGGAACAAATGATACGTTATTGGGAGGAAGCACTTCGTATTTTGGAAAAAGAAAGTTCTTCCGCCGTCAGTTTTGAAACATGGATTAAGCCGCTTGTGCCTTTGCGCATAGAAGGCGATAATTTTTACCTGCAGATCGGCGAAACATTTTATAAGGAAACGATCGAGAAACGGTATTTATCCTTGATCCGCAGTGCGGTGCGCACCGTTACCAAAAAAGACTACAATATTATTATCCTGACGGAAGATGAGATCCGTCACCCCAGAGCGCACGAGGAAGAAAAGCAAACCGAGCAGAAGGATATCCGTACCAATCTGAATCCGCGTTATGTATTCAGCTCCTTTGTCGTCGGCAACAGCAACCGTATGGCGCATGCGGCATCTCTTGCCGTAGCGGAATCGCCTTCCAAGGCGTATAATCCGCTGTTTTTATACGGCAACTCGGGTCTTGGAAAAACCCACTTGATGCATTCCATCGCGCACTACATACTGGACAATAACCCCAACGCGAAAGTATTGTACGTCACCAGTGAAACCTTCACCAATGAGCTGATTTTATCCATTCAGAATAACAAAAACGAAGAATTTCGCAATAAATACCGTAATATCGACGTTCTTTTGATCGACGATATTCAGTTTATCTCGAAAAAAGAAGGTACACAGGAGGAATTTTTCCATACCTTCAATGCGCTGCATGAATCGAATAAGCAGATCATCATTTCCTCAGACCGTCCGCCCAAAGAGATCAAGACGTTGGAAGACCGACTGCGCAGCCGTTTCGAATGGGGTCTGATCGCGGATATTCAGCCGCCGGATTATGAAACGAGAATCGCGATCCTGCGGAAAAAAGCGGATCGTGATAATTTAACGATACCGGACGATGTAATGGCATTTATCGCGAAAAACATTTCTTCCAACATTCGGGAACTGGAGGGCGCTTTGACCAGGATCGTCGCCTTTGCGACACTGACGAATCAGAAAATCTCTTTAGAAATGGCGGAAAATTCGCTAAAAGACATTTTCAGCGAGCATAAAACCGTTGTCCTGACGCCGGAATTGATCCAGCAGGTAGTGGCGAACCATTTTGATATCCGCATCGAGGACATTCAAAGCAGCAAAAAGCCGAAAAATATCGCTTACCCCAGACAGATCGCGATGTATCTTTGCAGAAAGATGCTCAATATCTCCCTGCCGAAGATCGGCGAGCATTTCGGCGGCAGAGATCATACTACCGTTATTCATGCCATCTCCAAGATCGAAAAAGAGATGGAAAAAGATCTTGCGCTGCAAAAAACGATACTTTCTTTAGAAAAAGAGATCAAAGAACAGTGATATTTTTTTCCACATACCGCTGTGAAAAGCCTGTGAAATGAATGGGAATAACCATACCCCTTTGGATAGGGGATTTGGGTATTTGTGGAATCTGTGTAAAACCGTATTTTCCAAAGACAAGTTATACACATGGTTTTCCCTACCGTTTTTTCTTGATTTCTCGGGAAAAATCGGCTTTTCCACAATTTCACAGCCTCTACTACTATTACTACGAAATATATCTTATTTACTTTTTTCATCTTGTGTAAAAAAGGAGTTGTGAATCAATATGCTGAATTTACGCTGTGCAAAAGAAGATCTGCTGGAGGCTGTCAATATTGTCAATAAAGCTGTGTCCGGCAGAACGACACTTCCGATTTTGGAGTGTATCCTTTTAACGGCAAGAAAAGACGGTCTTGTTCTGACAGGCAACGATCTGGAGATGGGAATCGAAACCGCACCGATCGATGCCACAATCGAACAGCAGGGTAACGTCGCGATCGAAGCAAAGCTCTTTAACGATATCATCAGACGGTTAAACGGTGAGGAAGTGCTGTTGTCTGTCGATGAGCAGTATCAGATCACGATCCAAAGCGGCAGTTCCTGTTTTCATATCATGGGACAAAACGGCGATGATTTTCCTGTCCTGACCGATGTGGAGCGTACGGACGAATACCGTATGAAACAGGCGGATTTAAAAGATATGATTCGTCAGACGATATTCTCCATCGCGCAGGGCGGTTCCAAGCCTGTGCTGACAGGTGAGCTTTTGGAATTGAAGCAGAATTGTTTGCAGGTTGTTTCCGTGGACGGTTACCGCATTTCCTTCCGCAAAAGCCCGATCATCGCGGCACAGGAGGAAACAGAGGTCATTGTCCCCGGCAAAACACTGACGGAGCTGCAAAAAATACTTTCGCAGGAAGAAGATGACGAGCTTTCCCTGTATTTTACGGAAAAACATATCCTCTTTGACTTGGGCAGTGCCGTTTTGGTTTCCCGTTTGGTAGAAGGCGAATATATCCGTTACGCACAGAGCTTTTCTGCGGATTATAAAACAAAGATCATTGTCAGAAAAGATGAAATGATACAGTCTTTGGAACGCGCTTCTCTGGTTTCCAGAGATAACCGCAAAACGCCGGTGCGTCTGGAGATCACACAGGGGAATCTGACCATCACGTCCCGTTCGGATATGGGCAACGCGAGGGAAGAAGTTGCGGTGGAAACGGAAGGCGAAGGCTTGCAGATCGCCTTTAACCCCAGATATTTGATCGAGGCACTGCGTGCGATCGATGAGGAAGAAGTGCAGATCCATTTCACGGCTTCTTTAAGCCCCTGCACGATTCTGCCTTTGGAAGGCGATCGGTTCCGTTATCTGATTTTACCGTTAAGAATGTAAGGAAGGAAAAAAGCAATGGAATATATCACGATCCATACGGAATTTATTAAATTACAGCAGCTTTTGAAACTGGCGGGGTTCGTCGATCAGGGTTCCGATGTGAAGTTTTTGCTTGCCGAAGGGCTGATCAGCGTCAACGGTGTCGTCGCAAGCGAACGCGGCAAAAAAATCCGCCCCGGTGATGTGGTGGATTTCAAAGGCGTCGGTACGGTCACCGTGGTGGCACAGCAAGAGGCATGATACCAAGAAAGTAAAACCAAAAGAAGAAGGCGGCAGAAAAAAATGCTTGATTTCTTGAAGCTCCGCCTTCTTTTTTTTCCGCAGCGGTATTTCAGAAAAAAAGGAGGTGTTTTTTCCCGTTATGCGTATCAAAGAAATTTCCTTGCAGGGGTATCGTAACCTTGCGCCCATAAATCTTTCTTTGGGCGAAGGCTTGCAGATTTTTCACGGGGAAAATGCCCAGGGAAAGACGAATTTTCTGGAATCGATCTATGTCTGTGCGATGGGGCGCTCGATGCGCACCAGAAGCGATGTGCAGATGGTCGCTTTTGATGCGCAGGAAGGGCATATCCGCCTGTTGACGGAAGATGCAAACGGCGGCAACCGCATCGATGTGCATTTGCATAAAGACGGGAAAAAAGGCATCGCCGTCAACGGTCTTGCGATCAAAAAACTCGGCGAGCTGTTGGGTATTTTATATGTCGTGATATTTTCGCCGGAGGATCTGGAACTGGTCAAGGAAGGCCCTGCCAGAAAACGGCGGTTTTTGGATATGGAGCTTTGCCAGATGCAGCCGGTGTATTATTACGATTTGCAGCAGTATTACCGCATTTTAAAGCAGAGGAATCATTTATTGAAGAAAATACCGTATCAGGCGGAGATCGCGGATACACTTTCTGTCTGGGACAGCCAGATGGTTGCCTATGGCGAGAAAATCATGCAGGCAAGAGAGCATTTTCTGCAAAAACTGGAACAGTACGCCGCGAAAGAAACCGATTCTTTGACAGACGGCAGAGATAGGCTTTCGATTGTCTATAAACCCAGCTGTAAAATCGGTGAGTTTGCCGAAAAGTTGGAAAAAAGTCTGGAGAAAGATATTTTATTCGGCGCGACACAGTTCGGACCGCAAAAAGACGATGTGCAGCTTTTGGTCAACGGCACCGATGTGAAGCTGTACGGCTCGCAGGGGCAGCAAAGGACAACGGCGCTTGCGCTGCGGCTGGCGGAAGTTTCCTTGATCGAGGCGGAAAAAGGTGAGATGCCTGTGCTGCTGTTGGACGATGTGCTTTCGGAGTTAGACGAAAGACGGCAGAAGGCATTGATGGAGCGGATCGGCAAAATGCAGGTGATACTGACCTGTACGGGCTTAGAAGACGCTTTGCGGCAAAATACGAGTAAAAAGCATCTGTTTTTGGTCAAGCAGGGAACTATCACGGCGGAAGAGATCTGAACGAAACAGAGGAAAGCTGTTTTTTTTGACTCATTTGACTCATTTCCGGTCAGATTTACGGTCCTGTTTTTTTGGTCAAATCAAAAAAAATAATGAAAAAAAGAAAAGCAGTGTTTTTGTTCCAAGCAGTTTCTTTTCGGTATGGTTTAAAAAGAACGTAATAGAGAACAAAACGCTGTTTTTTTTTATGATGAAAATTCATGCATATCAAAAAAACCGCCAAAGGTTTTTGATATGTCACAAGCAATGCTGTGTCATATATCCTTTGGCGGTTTTTATTTTTTTTGACTTTCCTGTTTTTTTAGAAAACAATGTTACGCTTCGTCCGAAGGAGCGGGAGCGTCTTTTTCGTCGCCGTCAGCTTCCTGCATCTGTGTATCTTCCGTTGTTTCTTCCTCTGCGGCACTGTTTTCGTCGTTTTCCTCGTCCTGAATGTCTGCTTCCGTGATCTTCACTGCACCGATGACAGTCACGCCTTCGTTCATCTGTACCAGTTTCACGCCTTGGCTCATACGGTTGTAAGAAGAAATATCATCGCCTCTGAGGCGGATAATGATGCCTTCGGACGTCATCAACATCACTTCTTCTTTTTCTTCCAGTATCATTGCGGCTGTCAAAAGCCCCGTTTTTTCCGTCAGTTGATGGATCTTCAAGCCTTTGCCGCCACGGTACTGCAATGTGAATTTATCGACTTCCGTTTTCTTGCCGTAGCCTTTTTCCGTGACATTCAAAACCTGTGCGGTCGGGCTTAATTTCGATGCGGAAACGACAGTATCGCCGTCGTTTAAGCGGATACAGCGTACCCCTGCGGCAGTTCTGCCCATGGCGCGAATATCCCGCTCCAAGAAACGAATGCCCATGCCTTGTTTTGTCGCAACAAAAATCTCGTCATTGCCTGTGGTTAACATCACACCGATCAGGCTGTCGTCTTCTCTGAGGTTGACCGCGATCAAACCGCCTTTTCGGATATTGGAGAAAGCGGAAAGCTCTGTCTTTTTCGCAAGACCTTGTTTTGTGACCATCATCAGATATTCTTCCGTATCAAACTGTCTGAGGTTGATAACGGCGGTAATGCTTTCGTCAGAAGCGATCTCTAAGAGGTTGACGATTGCCATGCCTCTTGCGGTTCTGCCGGCTTCGGGGATTTCATAGCCTTTCAGGCGGTAAACACGCCCTCTGTCGGTGAAGAACAGTATTGTATCATGTGTCGAGGAGAGGAACAGGTCTTTCACAAAATCCTCGTCCCTGGTCTGCATGCCGACAATGCCTTTTCCGCCTCTGTTTTGGCTCTTATAAGTCATCAGCGGCGTACGCTTGATATAATTGCGGTTGGAAAGTGTGATGACACAGGTTTCTTCCTCAATCAAATCTTCTACATCGATCTCGCCGGGGTTTTCTACGATCTCGGTTCTTCTCTCGTCGCTGTATTTTGTTTTGATGGTTTCCAATTCGTCCCGAATTACGCCTAAAAGCAAATTCTGATCGGCAAGGATCGCGCGGTAATACGCGATTTTTTCCATCAGTTCCGCGTATTCTTTGTCGATTTTTTCATGCTCCAGACCTTGTAACCGTCTTAACTGCATTTCCAAAATCGCCTGCGCCTGCAGTTCGGAAAGGGAAAAACGTTCCATCAGACGCTCTTTCGCGTTATCATAGCTGGTGCGAATGATGCGGATAACCTCATCGATATTTTCAATCGCGATCTTTAATCCTTCCAAAATATGCGCGCGTTTTTCCGCTTTATCCAGATTAAAACGTGTGCGTCTGGTCACGACATCTTCCTGATGCAGCAAATACTGCTCCAAAATTTCTTTTAAATTCAGTATCACAGGCTTACCGTCTACCAGTGCCAGCAGATTGGCGCCGAAGGACTCCTGCAGCTGTGTGAATTTATAAAGCTGATTCAGTACGACATTCGCATTGGTATCTTTTTTCAGCTCGATGACGATTTTAATATCATCACCGGCGGACGCGTCGTACAGATCGCTGATACCGTCGATTTTTTTATCCTTGACCAATTCCGCGATCTTTTCGATCAGACGCAGTTTATTGACCATATACGGAATTTCCGTCACTACAATGCGCTCTTTGCCGTGAGCGGTAGATTCAATCTGCGCTTTGGCACGGACGATGATCTTGCCTCTGCCGGTGCGGTAAGCGGCACGAATGCCGCTTCTGCCTAAAATCGTGGCACCGGTGGGAAAATCCGGACCTTTGATGTAGTGCATCAGTTCTTCTACTGTGGTATCTTCCCCTTTGATTTTATGATCGATCATGCAGTGGATACCGTCGATCACCTCGCCCAGATGATGCGGCGGGATATTGGTCGCCATACCGACGGCGATACCCGTTGCACCGTTGACTAAAAGATTGGGGATACGCGCGGGCAGTACCACGGGTTCCTTTTCGTTTTCGTCATAGTTCGGAACAAAATCCACGGTATCTTTATCGATATCGGCTAACATTTCCGCTGTGATCCTGCTCATTCTCGCCTCGGTATAACGGCTGGCAGCTGCGCCGTAGCCGTCGATAGAGCCGAAGTTTCCGTGACCGTCTACTAACATATAGCGCATGGAGAAATTCTGCGCCATACGCACCATTGCCTGATAAATCGAGCTGTCGCCGTGGGGGTGGTATTTACCCATGGTATCGCCCACGATACGCGCGCTTTTACGGTAGCTTTTATTCGGGTCCAGATTCATCTCACTCATGGAGTAAAGGATCCTTCTTTGTACCGGTTTCAGACCGTCCCTGACGTCGGGCAGGGCTCTTGCTACAATGACGCTCATGGCGTAGTCGATGTAGCATTTTTTCATTTCCTCATTGATATCTATGGTCACGACTTTATCCAGTTCCTGATTTTTGCCGTTTTCCTCGCTCATGTTTTCACCTCGTTTATTGTGCTGCTCTATTGTCAAAACCTGATCGTATTAGAAGTCCATTTCCGCATACTGTGCGTTTTCTTCGATAAATTCTTTTCTCGGCTCAACGGCATCGCCCATCAGCATACTGAAGATCTCGTCTGCCAAGATCGCGTCGCCGATTTCCACTTTTTTCAAAATACGATGTTCCACTGCCATGGTGGTGTCCCTTAACTGGTCAAAGTCCATTTCACCCAGACCTTTGTAGCGCTGCACTTCTTTGATATTATCCCTTCCGATCTCCTGATACAGCGCTTCCAGCTGAATATCGTCATAGACATAATAATGCTGTTTATTCTTCTCTACGCGGTATAACGGCGGCTGTGCGATATAAACCTTGCCTTCTTCGATCAGCTTTGGCATATAGCGGTAGAAGAAAGTCAAAAGCAGGGTACGGATATGCGCGCCGTCCACATCGGCATCGGTCATGATGACGATTTTATGATACCGCAGTTTTTCGATATCGAAATCATCGGAAATACCGGTACCGAAAGCGGTAATCATGTTTTTGATCTCCTCGCTGGAAAGGATACGGTCAAGTCTTGCTTTTTCTACATTTAAAATTTTACCGCGCAAAGGCAGGATCGCCTGTGTTTTGGGATCTCTTGCCTTAATGGCGGAACCGCCCGCGGAGTTACCCTCTACGATATAGATCTCGGATTCAAACGGGTCTTTGCTGGTGCAGTCGGTCAGTTTCCCGGGCAGTCTGGTGTTTTCGAGCCCTGTTTTTCTGCGGACCAGCTCTCTTGCCTTTCTTGCGGCATCACGCGCACGGGAAGCCATCATGCCTTTTTCAATGATGATTTTACCGATGGCGGGATTTTCCTCCAGAAAATACATCAGCTGTTCGCCTAAAACAGCTTCTACCGCAGCCTTTGCCTCTGTGGTGCCAAGTTTTGCCTTGGTCTGTCCTTCAAACTGCGGGTCGCCGATTTTGACGCTGACAACTGCGGTGATGCCTTCTCTGACGTCATCGCCGGAAAGTTTTTTATCCGCGTCTTTGATGATGGAGAGTTTTTTGCCGTAATCGTTGATGGTTTTGGTCAGACCGGATTTAAAGCCGACCAGATGCGTGCCGCCGTCCGGTGTATTGATGTTATTGACAAAGGTAAATACGGTTTCGTTATACCCGTCATTATGCTGGAAGGAAACCTCCACCTGAATGCCGTCTTTTTCGCCGACCGCATAGAAAATATCCTCATATAACGGCTGTCTGCTTTTGTTCAGGTATGCCACAAATTCCTTGATACCGCCCTCGTAGTGGAAGGTTGCTTCCTGTTCGATGTCTGCTCTTTCGTCTTTGAGATGGATCTTTAAGCCTTTGGTCAAAAACGCGATCTCACGCAGACGCTGTTTTAAGACATCAAATTCAAAAACGGTTTCCTCAAAAATCTCGGCATCGGGTTTAAAATGTACGAAGGTACCGTGTTCGTCGGTATCGCCTAATGTTTTCAGCTTTGTCATGACATGCCCTCTGGCATACTCCTGACGGTAGATCTTGCCTTCCGTGCAGACTTCGACATACAGCCATTCGCTCAACGCGTTTACGACTGACGCGCCGACGCCGTGCAGACCGCCGGAAACCTTGTATCCGCCGCCGCCGAACTTACCGCCCGCGTGCAGTATGGTAAAAACGACCTCAACGGCAGGAATGCCTTTTTGGTGATGAACGCCGACCGGGATACCTCTGCCGTTATCCCTGACGGAAATGGTATTATCGCTGTGGATCGTCACAAAAATCTCGTCACAAAAGCCTGCCAACGCTTCATCTACCGCGTTGTCCACGATCTCATACACCAGGTGATGCAGACCTCTGCTTCCTGTGGAGCCGATATACATACCGGGACTTTTGCGGACTGCTTCCAGCCCTTCCAGGACTTGTATTTGGCTTTCATTATATTCGTTTGACATATCGCTTCTCTCCTTAAAAATAGAAAAAAACTGCAGAAAAAAATGGCTGTTTTGATTGCCATTTCCTTTTTACCTCATAAAAAAATGTTTTTTTTTCGCACAGGACGTGAAAAAAAAGCGTCTTTGGTGCGGGAAAAAAACGTATTTCAGTACTGATTACAGTATAGCATTTTTTTTCGTTTTTCACAAGCGAAAAGCGTTGATTTTGCAAGGAAAAATAACTTTTTTTCGATATTTTTCAAAAAAATTCCTTCCTTAATATTTAGACGATTTTCAGATCACTGCCGAATCAGAAAAAAAAAGAAATAAAAAAATACGCCGCGCCACCAAAAAAACGCGTCCGAAAATTTAATGAAAAAAAAACCAAAGAGAAAAG
>CALWRB010000058.1 GCA_944383855.1 uncultured Lachnospiraceae bacterium | reverse complement strand
GGAAATTTTGATGTGACTTATGACGATATTTCCCGAGGGTTGGAGGGTCTGCTTTCTCATTTGAAGCAAAGATTATAATTTGTTTCCGCCCAGAAATGCATTGACAAACTAAAATGTACGCGCCTATAATAACCTATTGACAAGCTTATTTCGGCAAAAAGGAGTACAGTGATTTATGGATACCAAAAAATATATTGTAAAAAAAGGGGCAGAAGCTATGGATCGCGCAGCGGTTTGTGCTTTGTTGGCACAAGCGCACTGGACACAAGGTCGCAGTAAAGAAGTCATTCTGCGTTCTATGGAACATTCCATCTGCTTTGGTGTATTCGATCAGACTACACAGACGCAAGTGGGGTTTGCTCGGGTCATCACCGATTTTTCTACCGCGTTTTATCTTTGTGACGTTATCATAGACCCTTCCGTACGCAATCAGGGAGTCGGCTCTCTTTTGTTGGACACGATCCTGCAGGATCCGGATTTTGGTCATCTGCGCGGTGTGCTTGCTACTACCTATGCTATGGGTTTTTACAGCCGTCACGGTTTTTTGATCGGCGATGCGCATTTTATGGAAAAACCGAGGGAGCATTATTGATTTATCGGCTATTTTCTCTGAAATTTCTCTTTTGTCTTAAAAACAGCGCGGCAGTAAAAACTGCCGCGCCAAAAAAATACATTTGTTTCTATATTCATTCTTATACAAAACCACACACCAATCCATCGGTGTGTGGTTTTTTTCATTTATACCGATTCCGGGATCCCGCGAAAAACAATGCCGCTTTGCGGATCTACGCTCAAAAGCACATGATCGGGAATAAAATCAATTACCTTTTCCCTGCATAAGATCACCGGAATATTCAATGCCCGCCCGACGATCTCCGCATGGCAGGATTCCTCCGTATCACATACCGGTCCGACGATCACCGCAGAAGCCTTGCGGATATACGGCAAAAAATCATTATCCGTCATAGTGGTCACCAGAATATCTCCTTTGCGAAAACGCTGTTCCAGTTCACATCTTGTCTTGATGACACAGCTTTTGCCTTTCACCTTGCCCTCGCCGATGCCAACGCCTTTGCAAAGCACATCTCCCACAATATCCACTCGCAGTGTATTGGTCGCTCCGCTGATACCAATGGGCATACCGATCGCAAACACCACCGCGTCACCGTCTTTGACCAGACCGCTTTGCACTGCCACGTCCATCGCTGCCGCAAATACCTTGCCCTGCTGCAATTCCTTTTGATACAGCACAGGCTTACAGTTCCATACCAAATTCAGCTGGCGCCATACCCGCTCGTCCGCCGTACCCGCCACAATAGGGCACACAGGACGATGTTTGGAAACCATCTGTGCAGTAAAACCGGAACGTGTTACGGTACAGATGCAGGCGGTATGCAGTTCCGCCGCGGTGGTGCAGGCGGCAAAGCTGATCGCGTCCGTGATATTTCGTTTACTTTCCGTAAAAGTCTGCGTCAAATGCAGGCTGTAATCGATACTGCTTTCTGTTTTTTGCGCGATCCTGGACATCGTTGCCACCGCAGCGACGGGATAATCTCCTTTTGCGGTTTCGCCGGAAAGCATGATGGCATCACTGCCGTCAAAAATCGCATTCGCCACATCATTTGCTTCCGCTCTGGTTGGGCGCGGGTGGCTGATCATACTTTCCAACATCTGTGTTGCGGTAATCACGAATTTTTTCTTCGCATTGGCTTTGCGGATCAGCTCTTTTTGTACCAAAGGCACTTCTTCCGGCGGTATCTCTACGCCAAGGTCACCTCTTGCCACCATGATACCGTCAGATGCCTCCAAAATTTCATCAATATGATCCACGCCGTCTCTGTTTTCGATTTTGGAAATGATCTGCATTTTTTCTCCGCCGCAGTCCTCCAAAACCCGCCGGATCTTCATGACATCGGCACCGGAGCGAATGAAGGATGCCGCAACGATATCAAACCCCTGCTCCACACCAAAACGCAGATCGCTGATATCTTTTTCCGTTAAAGACGGCAGATGCACAAATACCCCCGGCAGGTTTACGCCCTTATTGGAGCTGATCGGTCCGCCGTTGATGACGGTGCAATGGATCTCCGTTCCCTCGATACGCTCTACGCGCAGTTCGATCAAGCCATCATCGATCAATACCCGCGCACCGGGGTACAGATCTTTCGGCAAATCGGCATAGCTGACCGATACCCGCTGCGCTGTGCCTTCTACCGTTTCGGTCGTCAATGTGAAAGCCGCGCCATTTTCCAAAGTAACTTCCTGTGCCATTTTTCCAATGCGGATCTCCGGTCCCTTGGTATCCAGAATCAAAGGGATCGGCGCGTTCAGCTCCTGCCTTGCCTGTTTGAGCGTTGCGACCGTTTTTTGATGAGAAGCATAATCTCCGTGTGAAAAGTTGATACGCGCCGCGTCCATACCATTACGGATCAATTCTTTCATTACTTCCACCTGCGCAGAGGCAGGACCTAATGTGCAGACGATTTTTGTACGTTTCATAAACTGTAAGATTCCTCCTTTCGGTTTTGCATCGCATCTGTCTTAAATGGACAAAACCTTCAAGATGTCATAATATTCCGGATCCAGTTGTTTCTTCATGGTAAAGGATTCCTCCAAATCGATGATTTCATACCTGCCGCGGTTATAGCTGACAACTTTATTTTTCTGACCTTCCATAATCGCTTTGACAACATAATATCCCATCAGGGAAGCATGCATACGATCGGTCGCAGTCGGTGTGCCGCCTCTTTGCAAGTGACCCAAAATAGTGGCTCTTGTCTGAATACCTGTAATATCCTGAATTTCCTTTGCGAGCTGTTGCGTTCCGCCGTTTCCTTCCGCAACCACAATCAGGTTATGACGTTTTCCTGTGCTGCGGTTGGTCAAAATCTGCTGAATGACTTTTTTATGATCCTGTGTTTCTTTGGCTTCCGGGAAGATAACATCCTCCGCGCCGCCTGTCATCGCACACCACATCGCAATATAACCCGCATCTCTGCCCATGACTTCCACTACAGAACAACGTTCGTGAGAACTGGAAGTATCTCTTAATTTATTGAGCGCGTCCATTCCCGTATTCACCGCTGTATCAAACCCAATGGTATACTCTGTGCAGCCCATATCCAAATCGATGGTAGCGGGGATACCGAAGCAGTTTACACCGTATTTGGCAAGTTCGCGCATGCCTCTGTAGCTGCCGTCACCGCCGATGACAACCAATGCGTCCAATCCCAGTATGCTGTAAATAGCAGCAGCTTTTTTCTGACCTTCTTCCGTCATCATTTCGGGGCTGCGCGCGGTATGCAGTATGGTACCGCCAAGGTTCATGATATTGGATACATCTCTGCTGCGCATCTCTTTGATCTCGCCATTGATCAGACCATTATAGCCTTTGCGGATCCCAATGATCTCCACTTCGTGATGCAGTGCCGTACGCACTACGGCACGAATGGCGGCGTTCATGCCGGGCGCATCGCCGCCGCTGGTCAAAACACCGATCTTTTTGATTTTTTTCTCCATAATTGAAATACCTCCTATTCTCTATCCCGCAAAAAAGCAAGTCACACAGTGCGAAAAGGTTTTTTTTCGGCACAGCCTTTCCGCCTGTCAAATCACCTAAATTCGTCACAAGGATATGTCCGTTTCGGCATCTCCCGATGAGATCTTGCCAAAGACCGTATACACCTCCGCACGCCCTCTGATCTTGATGGCGGAAGTGTTTTCCGTAAACTGAGCGATCAGCACCTCTCCGGTATCCAGCTTTTCCGTATGATGGATCTTGGTTGCCTCTCCTCTGGTCACTCCGATGATATTTACACCTTTTTCCAACGCCTTGACACAAATATACGGCGCGTTTTCCATAGTCTTGTCTTCCTGCGTCATAGCCATTCCCCTTTACACTGTTTCAAGCTTTGTCTGCTTCCATATCACATTCGCCTGCCCCAAAAGAGCCTGCAGCGCTTCGGTCAGTGCTTCGTTGCGCTGCACCCAGAACTTTTGGTCCGCCTTCATTTTACACTTCGTTTTCTCATCATAAATATAAACGGGAAAACTGCCGTAATGCTTGGCAAGCGTTTCTTTCAGTCGGTTCATGGAAATCTCCTTCTCTTTTGGGATCTTTAGCCAAAGCTGATAAAATTCCTCGTTTTGCTGCGCCTCAAAAGGCTCGACATCGGACGCGATCAACTTCGCCTCGCCTTCCATCGTCACATCTGCCCTTCCGTGAACGAGTACAACGTTCTCCTCTTGCAGCAGCAACGCGCATTTTTCATATAAATTCGGAAATACGATCACTTCTATAGTACCATGGATATCTTCCAGCGTCAAAAATGCCATCGGCTGATTATTTTTGGTGTATTTCACGCTTTTTTGCGCGATCATACCGCCGATGGTGACTTTTGTACCGTCTGCGATCTGTTCTTTGTTTCTTTCTTCCGAAAAAATAAAATCCAAACTGGTATGACTGATTTTTCTGCGCAACGCGGCTTCATACTCCGCCAGCGGGTGACCGCTGAGATAAATCCCCAGCACTTCTTTTTCCATCGAAAGCAAATCCCGTTGGCTGTATTCCGCAATATCCGGCAATTCATCTTTTTTTGCCATACCGCTATCTGCACCGCTTCTCAAGTCAAACAGATTGATCTGCCCTGCCAGATTGGTACGCCGATCCTGTGCAATACCGTCCAAAATCGCTTTATACACCGCCATATACTGACTGCGTCTGCCGCCCAAGGAATCCATCGCGCCGGCTTTGATCAATGCCTCTATCGCGCGTTTATTCAATTCTCCGCCTTCCATGCGGCTGCAAAAATCTGTCATCGATACAAACGGACCGTTTTTTTCTCTCTCCCGCACGATCGCTTCCACCGCGCTGCGCCCCACACTTTTGATCGCGGCAAGGGAGAATCTGATCTTTCCGCCCGAAACGGAAAAATGCATAAACCCTTCGTTAATATCAGGCGGCAGCAAAGAAATATGCATCTTTTCACATTCTTCCATGTATCCTGTCACCTTATCCGTGTGATCCATCACGCTGGTCATCAATGCCGCCATAAACTCCACGGGATAGTATGTTTTCAGCCATGCGGTCTGATAACCGACCACCGCATAGCAAGCGGCATGGCTCTTATTAAACGCATATTTGGCAAAGTCTGTCATTTCATCAAAAATCTGCTCCGCTGCCTGCGCAGAAATCCCCCGCGCCACACAGCCGGGCACTTCTTTTCCGTCACCGTAAACGAAATTTTGCCGTTCCTTTGCCATGACATCGGCTTTTTTCTTACTCATCGCACGGCGCACCAGATCGCTGCGTCCCAAGCTGTAGCCCGCCAAATCTCGTACGATCTGCATAACCTGCTCCTGATAAACGATACAGCCGTAAGTGTTTTTCAAAATCGGCTCCAGACTTTCATGTGTATAGCGGATATGCAGCGGATCTTTTTTCCCGCTGATATATTTCGGAATAAAATCCATCGGACCCGGACGATACAGAGAAATTCCCGCGATCAAGTCTTCCAGACAGGTCGGCTGCAGTTCCTTCATAAACTGCTTCATGCCATTGCTTTCTAACTGGAAAACGCCCTCTGTTTTTCCCTGCGCAATCAGCTGATAGACCGCAGGATCTTCCGGCAGATGGTCAATATCCACTACTGTGCCGTGGGTTCGCGCGATCTCACGCACGGCATTTTGAATGACTGTCAAAGTCCTAAGACCCAAAAAGTCCATTTTCAAAAGTCCGAGTTCTTCCAACAGCGTCATGGTGTATTGCGTATTGACCGCACCGTCGTTCGCACTTAACGGTACATACTCCATAACCGGTTTTTCACAGATCACCACTCCCGCGGCATGGGTGGAAGAATGTCTGGGTAATCCTTCCAAACGCATGGAAGTGTCCAAAAGCACTTTCACATCTTCCTGTTCGTACGCTTTTTGCAGCTCCGGATTCATCGACAGCGCCTTTTTGATAGTAATGCCAAGTTCGGTCGGGATCATTTTGGAAATGCGGTCCACATCTGCGTACGGCATCGCCAGCGCGCGCCCCACATCTTTGATCGCAGCCCTTGCCGCCAAAGTCCCAAATGTAATGATCTGCGCCACATGATCCTCGCCGTACTTTCGAATCACATAATCAATAACTTCCTGCCGTCTTTCATAGCAGAAGTCCACATCAATATCCGGCATACTGACTCGTTCCGGATTCAGGAAACGTTCGAAAATCAAATCGTACTGTAAAGGGTCGATCGTTGTAATATCCAGACAATACGAAACCATACTGCCTGCTGCGGAACCGCGCCCCGGTCCGACGATGATGCCGTGATCCTTCGCGTATTTGATAAAATCCCACACGATCAGGAAATAATCTACATATCCCATCGTTTCGATGGTCGTCAATTCATACTCCAAGCGCTGTTTTTTCTGCTCGTCTGCCTGCGGGTATTTCTTCTCAAAGCCTTCCATACAGATTTTACGCAGATACTGCTTTGCCGTATACCCCTGCGGCACATCGAATCTGGGCAGCTTCAACTCATGGAAACGGAATTCCACCTGACAGCGATCCGCGATCTTTTGTGTGTTTTCCAATGCCTGCGGCACTTGCGAAAACAATTCCGCCATCTCCTGCGGGCTTTTGAGATAAAACTGTCCGCCTTCATAGCGCATTCTGTCTTCGTCCAGCACCGTTTTTCCGGTCTGGATACAAAGCAAAATATCATGCGGCTGCGCGTCTTCTTGAAAAATATAATGGCTGTCGTTGGTACAGATCAAAGGGATACCTGTTTCTTCATGCATGCGAATGAGCGCATGATTGACCACCTTCTGCTCCCGCATACCGTGGTCCTGCAATTCCAAAAAGAAATTGCCCTCGCCAAAAATATCCAGATACTCCAATGCCGCTTCTTTTGCCTTTTCATACGACGTCTGCAAGATATTTCTTGCCACTTCTCCCGCTAAGCAGGCACTGGAGGCAATGATCCCCTTATGATACTTCCGCAGCAGTTCTTTATCGACCCTCGGCTTATAGTAAAAGCCGTCTAAAAAGCCGTAAGATACCAGTTTGATCAGGTTATGGTACCCTTCTTCGTTTTCCGCCAAAAGCACCAGATGATAGTATCCGCTTTTGGTATCTTTTTGCAGGCGACTGCCGTTTGCGACATATACCTCGCAGCCGATGATCGGTTTGATTCCGACTTCTTTCGCCGCTTTATAAAATTCCACAGCGCCGTACATCGCACCGTGGTCTGTAATGGCAATACTGTCCATGCCCAGCTCTTTGGCGCGCAAAACCAGTTCTTTGATTTTCGCTGAGCCGTCCAACAAACTGTATTCCGTATGCACATGCAGGTGAGTAAAACGAATTTTCTCCTGTTGCATTTCCATGGACATTCCTCCTTACCGATAGTTTTAATACTGGGATTTCGTACCAGATTATTTTATCATACTCTGCTGATACTGACAAATTTTTTCCGATGCCAAGCCCGCTTTTCTGCCGTTTTCCACGCAGCCGCATTTTACGGCATTTTCCGTTTCTGCGGTATGAGAGCGTACCACAAAAAGCCGACCGCACTTCTTTGGTGCGTGTGGAATATTACCGACAAATCACAAAACGATCGAAGGGTGACTGTGGAAATTTCTCAAAAAAAAGAGACGTCTGTTCGGTTTTTTTCTCCGTTCAAACGACTCATTTTTTAAAAAATACGAAAAAGCGTTCTATTTTTCCTCTGCACAAAACATTTGCCGCATTCGTTCCTGTTCCCAATTATGCGGGTGTAACCAAGAAGTATACTCTCGGTACAAATCGCGCAATGCGCTCGGCTTTGCAGCGAACACATCAGCGCCACGATCGTCGTACAGATAAAACAGCATATCTTTTTGCGCATCGATCAAAAATACCTGTCCGCTTGTCAACTCCGGCACCATGCCGCCATGGTCGGCTTCTAAGATCTGGGAAAACAGTTTTTCCATCGAAATTTTCTGCCATCTCAAATCCCAGTACAGCCGTGCCTCTAAAAACGCCTCTCCGTCTTGCTGCATACAAACGAATTCCTTTGCCGCAGGCAACGCCGGACTGACTGTCCCCGCAAAACGCTGCAGCACTTCTTGGGTTTTCTCCTCAGACTCCGTCTGAAAGCGCCAAAAAAGGATATGTCTTTCTTCCAAAGCCTCTCTGCATAAAAGCTGCGCACGCAACAAAGCCCGCATTTTTTGCTTACTGCCCCATTCGCCGTCCGCATTCAGCAGAAAATAGATACCGTAAGGAAAGCTGTGCATATTACACGCATCTTCCAGTGTTACACCCATTCTGGCGAGCGTTAGCCGCGTCTGTTCCTGTATCATAGCCTTCCTCCCTTCTTATTCAAAGCGCAGCGCTTCCACAGGATCTTTTTTCGCGGCTTTCCTCGCGGGGTACATACCAAACCCCAATCCAACCACAGCAGAAAATGCCACTGCCAAAAGTATCACCGTCGGCTTAACGACAGCCTTCACTCCCAAAATAGATGCCGCAAGGCTGATGACACCGATTCCGAGTAATGTGCCGATCAAGCCGCCCAGTGCCGAAATGATGGCAGCCTCGATCAAAAACTGCGTCATAATATCCTGCATACGCGCGCCCAATGCTTTTCGAATGCCGATTTCTCTGGTTCGCTCCGTGACCGAAACCAGCATAATATTCATAATCCCGATACCGCCTACCAACAGGGAGATAGCAGCGATTGCTCCAACCACAGCGGAAAGCGAGCCAAGCATGGTATCGATCGTACTCATTTCCTGTGCCGCAGAGTAAGATACGATCTGCTCCACCGGCTTATTTTTGATTCTCGACAAAAGATTGACCACCCTCTGCTGCGTCTGGTTAATATCAACCTCCGGGGAAATGATAAAATACAATGTCCACTGCGTATTTCCTTCCGAAGAAACATAAATACTTTCCGGGATATACGCCGTCTTAGTACCGCCGCCGCTTAACATCTTCATCAAAGCCGAATCTGTATTTTCATAAATCCCAATCACCAAAAGCTCTCTTTCTTCCCGATTGATCGTCACAGAAAATGTACTGCCCACTGCGTTTTCCTTGCCGAACAGAGAAAGCGCCGTGTCTTTATCCAAAACGACATAATTGCGTTTTTCCTCAATATCCTGATTGCTGAGCATACGACCGTAAATGATTTTCAGCTTTTTCATGGCTTCCGGATTTTTTGCCAGACCGTTAAAATATACTTTCTCTGTCGTTCTTCCCACAGTGACATCTAAACGCTCACCGGTATTAAAGCCCACATAAGTCAGCTCTTTCGGGAACGCTTCACGCAGGTTTTCGGCATCTTGCTGAGAAAACAAATCATTATCCGTATAATACCCGTCTTCCGTTGTCATATAGACATACGCCAGCCCTGTACCCACGTTTTCATATTCCCCTGCAACCACACCACGCATGGTATCACCGAGAGAAACAATCGTGATCACGGAAAAAATACCAATAATCATGCCAAGCATCGTCAGGAAGGAACGCATTTTATTGATCCAGATGGCGGAAATCGCCAATCGAATGTTTTCCCATATCAACACAGCGTCTCCCTCCTTCCCGTATCGCTGATGATGCACCCGTCCTGAAAACGTATGATGCGTTTGGTATAAGCGGCAATATCTTCTTCGTGCGTTACCACGATCACCGTTGCGCCTTCCTCATTCAGTTTAGTAAAAAAATCCATAATCTCATGCGACGCCGCTGTGTCAAGATTGCCCGTCGGCTCGTCTGCCAAAAGAATTGCAGGATCATTCGCCAACGCTCTTGCGATTGCCACGCGCTGTTTTTGTCCGCCGGATAATTCATTGGGCAAATGATGACACCGTGCGCCAAGCCCCACTTTTTCCAGCAGCTGCTGTGCGCGTTTTTTGCGTTTTTCTCCGCTCACACCGGCATAGATCATCGGGATCTCCACATTTTTCATCGCGCTGGTGCGCGGTATCAACTGAAATGCCTGAAATACAAATCCAATTTTTTGATTGCGAATACGGGATAATTCATTTTCTCCCTGTTTTGCCACATCAATGCCCTCCAGGTAATAGCTGCCGCTGATTTTTCTATCCATGCAGCCCAAAATATTCATCAGCGTGGATTTCCCGGAACCGCTTTGCCCCATGATCGCTACATACTCGCCTTCGCAAATCGTCAAATTCACATCTTTGAGTGCATGCACTTCCACAGCTCCCGTTGCATAAACTTTATTCAAATGTTCGATTCGAATGACTTCTTTCATCGCACCTGCCCCCTTCTTTTTTTACTGTACTGCGACAGTCGCGCCCTCTGTCAGAGTCGCGGAAGGATTCAGCACCACAAGACTGCCTTCTGTGATCCCTTCGCCTGTGATTGCGACATACAGATCATTTTCCACACCCGTCTTTACAGGTACGATATGTACGGTATTCTGTTCTGTAACGGTATAAACCACATCTGTCCCGTCCTCCAGTCTGTAAAGCGCCTCAACGGGAACGGTCAGAGCATCTTTTTGCTCCTCGACCAAAATCGTTGCCTTTGCGGTAATGCCCGCAATCAGTTTTTCATTTTGCTCCGTCAAAGAAATATAAACAGGAATGACTCTGCCGCCGTTTCCGCCGCTTTTTTCTTCTCCGGTAGGCGAAATACGGGAAACCACCGCCTGCACTTCTTCCCCCTCCAAAATATCGGCAGATACCGTTACCTGCTGACCGACTTCTACCTTACCGATATCCGCTTCGTTGACCAGCACTTTCATCTGCAGCGCATCGATATTTTCAATCACAAACATCGGTGTTTTGGACTCCGTATCGTCCGCAAAGCGCCCCACCTTCGTGTTGACTCTTGTTACCGTACCGTCAATCGGACTTATAATGCTGCAATCTTCCAACTGCTTTGCCTGCAAGGAAGCATCTAACTTCGCATTGGCAAGGGATTGCTTTTCCGCTTCGCTGTATACCGCTTTGCCGTTTTGCGCAGGGATTGCTTCCAATGTTCTTTGTGCCGCTTCCATGGCGCGCTCCGCCTCATCTACCTCACTTTGACTGGCTGCACCCGCGTCCAACAACGCTTTTTGATCTTCATATGTTTTTTTCGCCGCATCATAAGCCGCCTGGGCGGTTTCGTATTCATTTTGTCTGTTTTCTAACGTTTCCGCCTGCTGCAGTTCCAATAGCCGCACACTGCCGTTGGCACTTTGCAGTTTATCGGAAATATCACTGCTGTCCAGCACCGCTAATAACTGTCCTTTTTTGACACGGTCGCCTTCCTGCACCAATACCTGTTTGACCTCATAATGCAGATTGGATACCACATCGGTACTGTCCGTCCCCTCCAACACCGCGGAAAGGCGGATCGTATCCTTCAGGTCTTCTTTGACCACCTGCGTCGTGGAAACAATCCCTTGCGTCGGTTGGTTATTTTTGGAAAACACAACGGTTTTTACCGCAACAGCGGCAACCAATACGACCACGATCGTGACAATAGCTTTTTTCTTTGTGAATTTCATTTTTACGTCCTCCTTTGACAGGCTTCTTTTCCCGCTTACTGTATCATTTAAAACGAAAAACCCTTAGGATTTTTTCTTAAGAATTCATTAAATCTCCAAATCCGCCCTCATTTGGTAATTTTTCACTGCAAAAATCTCCCAGAAACCAGCCTTTTTCCCCGTCCTCTTGACAATATCGCGTCGCGATATTATAATATCGGTAGATGATATCGTATCGCGATATAAAAAGGAGGTGCCGCTATGGGAGGAAAAGATCGTGCCGCTTTGACAGAGCCGATGTATTATGTATTGATGTCTTTTTTGCATCAGGAAATGTGCGGCATTGAAATCACGGAATTTGTAGAACGAAAAACAGACGGACGGGTGCGCCTCGGTCCGGGTACCCTGTATACCTTGCTCGGAAAATTTCAGGAAGAAAAGCTGATCGAAGAAACACAGACAGAAGGGCGCAAGCGCACCTATCGGCTGACCGAAAAAGGGCGCGAGGCGTTTTTGGAGGAACTGGAACGACTGCGTGCCTGCCTTCTGGACGGAGAGGAGGAGTTGTAATGCGTCAAACAAAAATCTGCATCACCCCCTTTAGCGCATTTGACATTCCTGCCCTAACAGACTGGCTTAGTCAAATGACAGCAAAAGGCTTTCGTTTTTCCATGACGACAGGACCTTTCACAATTTTTGAGAAAAGCACACCCGAACGTATGCAGATTCATCTGGAGCCGATTCGCGGCGCCGTAAAAGATGACGAGGAATTAAACGCTTTATACGAAGAAGCAGGTTGGATCTACTGGGGTATGTTTCGAAACAATTTCTACGTCTTTGCCTGCCCGAATCTGCAGGCGCAGGCGCATACAGACCCCGAAACACTGGACTATGCGCTAAAGCGTTTTCTGAAACAAAAGACAGCGGCAGGCATTGTCCTTCTGTTTTGCAATATCCTGCTGCTCGGTCTGTATCACAAGGGCTTCCCGCTTCGATTCGAAGGGTATCTTGACACGTATCCCCCTGTAGAAATGCTGTTGGAGCACGGTGTACTTGTATGGATATTGTCTGCTTTGGGGCTATTTTGCATCGATATTGCCTATCTGCTTGGTCTGTATCGGCTGATGCGTTACCGCAAAGAACAAAAAAATAACCATATCCGCCGCAGCCGCAAAGGGATCGGCTGGCTGACCGCCTTAGGCGCACTGATTTTGCTGCCCGTCATCATCAATACCGCACAGATATTTTTCGGTCTGGATTACCGTCCGTATGATCTGGAAAGTTCCGGTTTTGTCACTTTATCGGATATCGAAGGCGAGGATTTTCCCATCAGCGAACGGGATTTTTACAGCATGGACTATATCTCCCACGGCGGCACACTGCTGAGCGCAGAATATTGGTATTTTCAGCAATACGGTGCTTTTGGGCAGAATAAAAACCCCAACGACGTACCAAGATTGGAAATTTCCGTCAGACGTTATCCCTTGGAGGCTTTGGCACTGCTGCGTATGGAAGAACATCTGCATGGCAGTAATACTTACCTTCCTGTCCAAACCGCTACGCAAATGGAGCCCTCTGTAGGGGAATGCTATTACGCCGCAAAAGAAGGCTGGGTTGCGAAAAACGGACAGGTTCACCTACCGGGCGGCACCTTCCTTTTGCGAAAGGGAAATACCGTTCTGGTTGCCGATTACTACGGCGAACAGGATTTTTCGCACTACGCAGAACAACTGTTGAAAATGATGGAACACCTTTGAGAATCAGGAGGCGTTGAGAATGAAACAGAAGGAAAAAACCGTAAAAAAAATCCTTCCCTACGGGCTTTGGGATTTTTCCGGTCTGCAAAACTGGCTGAATGCGCAGGCAAAAGACGGCTATGCCTTTCAGAAGAGCCTGAACCTGTCTTTTTTCGACATCGCCTGCTTCCGCAAGGATTCCCGTGCCCCACAAAGCCGTTATTGCTTAGACCCGATCCACGAAAGCGCCGACGCATACGAATCGCAGCAACGCCGCAAAGACTACGAAGCCTACGGCTGGCATTTTGTCGGCAGCATCGGCAAGCTCTATGCCGTCTACCGCTGTGACGACAGCGACGCACCCATACTTTACACCGACCCACAAAGCCTTGCCCTTGCGATGAAAAAACAGGTGCGAAGAACATGGTTTTTGATGCTTTTTGAGATTGTGTGGCTGATCATACTGTTTCGCAAGGAACTTGCCCTTTTGCCGCAGTGGTCGGCTGAGTTCTGGCGCAAGCCGATTTTACAGACAGAGCTTATGGTTCCGTTTTACATTATCCTGTTTGCGTTGGCAGTTACCTTTATTTCCGAAAGCATCGGTATTTTTCTTGGCATGCGGCGTATGCGCACGCTGCTTGCCAAAGGCGAATGGCCGAAAGAGGGACACCGCTACGCGGTCTTTGTGCGTAATTTGATTTGTAGTGTTTTACTGATCGCTTCGATCGTGTTTTGGGTGTACCAAGGCATTTCCGGCGAAAGCCGCCCCAAAGGCGTTCCCGATGCCGCCGACTGGGTTTTTCCGCATATCCTGTTAGAGGAAGTTTTGCCGGAAGGCGCCGTCATTTCTGAGCTTTATGGTCAAAAGGAATTGCTGCGCGGCAGCACCCTTGCTTCTTCTTTTCTTGCTCCGGTGCAGTATGACACCGTGCAGGGCGGGCAGATTCTGCTTGCCGATGGGCAAACGGCTGAAGCAAGATTGTATCAGCAATATATCCAAACGCATGGCACTCCCGTGGCAAAAACGCTTTATCAAGCAGAGTTGACCGCTTTTCGCCATTCTTTGGAAAACTATCGACAAAATTGGGAAGAAAACACATCGTCACTGCACCAAAATCAACCGAATGCCTACGCTTTTTTGGAAGAAGAAACATTCACTGCCCCTGCATTTGATGCGTTGACGCGTTTTACCTATCAATTCAGTGAGGAAGAAACGAAAAACACGGTCTACATCGGTCTAAGAGAGGATTGTGTATGGATCCTCAAATGCTTTGAAGCCGCCGACGGCGATGCCGCACTGGAAAAAATCATGCAGCGCATACAGGCGGAAGAACCCTGAGTTTTCTTTCGGTTGTCCCAATAAAGGAGCGATTTTTATGAAAAAGATCAGAAAATTATTTCCGTTTTCCATTTATGATATCTCCGGCATTGAGCATTGGCTGGAAGATGCGGCAAATATGGGATTATTTCCGATTCACTTCGGTCTTTGGGTAACATTTGCGCAAACAGGTGTCAGCGGCACACGGTTCCGCTTAGAAGCATGCGACAAAAAAAGTACGACCCCTTCTATGGAACAGTTGGAATTATACCGCAGCGCAGGCTGGGAATATGCACTGACCATCAGCAATGTGTATTATCTGTTTTATACCACAGATCCGAGTGCAAAAGAGCTTTATACCGATTTGCAAAGCCGCGGTTTTTCTCTGGAAAAGCTGGAAAAGAAAATACGGCATTACCGCCGCGTCCATTTTGCAATTTATGCCGTGATCGCCGTATTTCTGATTTGGACGCTGTTCTTTTTCCAGAGCAAATGGGACGTTGACCCGGCACCTCTGAAAAAAATCCCGGTTCTGCTGCTTTTTCTCTGCCACCCGCTTGTTTTAGTCCTTCTGGCAGCCGGCGGTTTTTCCAAACTGCAGTCTATCAGAGATTATCGGCTGCTGCGGCGTACTTGTCAGGCTTTCAAGGAAGGGCTTGCGCCGCCGCCTTCTGCAGGGCCCAGCCGTCAGAAAATTCGGGAACAAAAAATCATGCTCGCGCTCATTCCTATCCTGATTGTGACAGATCTCTTGCTGATTGGAAGTACCCGTGGTGTCTTCCGCGTGCCGGTGGAGCGCTTCCCAAAAGCATATATCTCTTTACAGGATCTGGAAGCAGAAGAAGTCGAGCTTACGACTTATGAAGCGCTATTTGGTCCATCGCGTTTTTACGAAGGTGAGAACGAAGCTGTCCATCATCTTTCCCTACTTGCCCCGACATGGTATGAAGTCAACCAAAGCGTCTATCAGACAGGAGAAGGGGATTTCAAAGGCATCTCTTACGACCCCGAAGGCGGGAAATATCGTTATCACGCCACTTTAGATATGACCTATTTTGAGCTTACGATACCTGCCATGGCGCGTATGGTGGCAGAGTCCCAGATGGAAGTGGACCGCGCGCTAAATCGGCGCTATACGTATACGGAACTTTCCCACCCCGCACTGGACTTTGCAATCTATGCCACCTCAAAAGACGGTATTCTGCAAGCTCTTGCCGTCGGTAAAGGCGGACATGTCGCAGTTTTTTCCTACGGCGGTATGCAAAAGCTGGACGAGCATTTGGATCTATTGGCAACCATGGTGACAGAGCCGTAATGTTACAACCAAAAAAGCCGCAAGGGTCTGATGTTTCCCTTACGGCTTTTCTTTTTTATTTTTACTTTTCTTCTTCCGACTTTTCTCGGATTTCCTCTTGTGTATTTTCTTTTGTTTCGTTCTGCGCCGTTTCCGCCTGTGCCAAAGAAGGTGCTTCTGCCTGTTTTTCCGCTTCTTTTGCTGTTTCCTGCACTTTCAATTCTTCCGCCTGTGCGGCTGACTGCTTCTCTTTCGGTGCATGGAAGCTGCCCGGTGTCAAAACAGCCTGCTTTTTCTTGACAAAATACAGCACGATACCGCCTAAAATCAGTGCAGCGCTTAAAACCTGTGAAACGGCAAAGCCACCCAACTGCAACTGATCGGTCCGCAGTCCTTCGATCCATACTCTGCCCAGCGCATAGCCGATCAAATAACCGCACAGCACCTGTCCGTCAAACTTCCGCTTACGCTGCAGGCACAGCAGTACGAAAAACACGCATAAATTCCACACGGATTCATACAGAAACGTCGGGTGTACCTGAATATATTCCACCCCGTTCGCCGTCACCGTATTTTCTAACATCGCCTGCGATACTTCGCCCAATCGCACTTCTGACAGCGGATAACGCATCGCAAAAAGATTATTTGTAAAATCACCGAACGCTTCTTTATTAAAAAAGTTGCCCCAGCGTCCGATCGCCTGCCCCAGTATCAAACTGGGTACCGCCGTATCCGCCAACAACCAGAATGACCTGTGCTTTACCTTGCAGTAAATGATCGCTGTTAATGTCGCGGCGATCACGCCGCCGTAAATTGCAAGTCCCCCTTCGCGTATCGCAAAGATCTCCGTCGGGTGCTGTCCAAAATACTCCCAGGAGAAAATGACATAATACAGCCTTGCGCCGATGATAGAAAAAATCAACGCGTACAGCACAAAATCAATATATAGATCCTGGTCCTGTCCCGTACGCTTTGCTTCATGCAGTACCAACGCAATACCTGCCAAAACACCAATGCCAATGATCAATCCGTACCAGTAAATCGCGATTCCCCCGATAGAAAATGCCACGCGATCCAAGGATTCGATCTCTATTCCCAAATTGGGAAACCATACTTCCGGCATAGCCCCATACCTTCTTTCCTGCATTTTTCTGCTTACCTTGCAGCAGATAGTACCATTTTATCCGCTGTGAACTCATTTTGCAAGACTCTTTCCACCATTTCCCTTCGCATTGATTTACAAAGCCGAAATGCCTCTGTCAGATCGGCGCCCATCAGACTAAGCTCCGCCTGCCCCATCACACAGCCGTTTACGCTGCCAAGGCTGCGCAAAACCTGCCCGATCCGTTTTTTGCGTATCCGCTCAAACTCCGCTTCCTGCACACCATTTTTTTGCAGTCGTTCCAGATGCCGCAGCAAAAGCTCGCTTACCTTTTCGTATTGCACCCCCTGCCCACGCAAAAAAGAGTAGGCATATCCTTCTGCCTGCACAAAACCGTAAGAAAGTGTATCCTGCAGCCACCCGTTTTGCAGTGCTTCCGCATAAAAATCACTGCTGATACCGGCTAAGATATCCCATGCAAATTCCATCGAAAGCTGACGCATCAGCGAAGGCGCTTCTGCCGCCACATGGCGAAAACCCATATGAAACACCGGCAAACGCAATCCCATTTGCAGCACTTCTGCCTGCTCCACATGCTCGTCCTCTTGCGTGAAAGTGCGGATCCGTTCCGGTTTTTCCCCACAGCCTTCCAATTTTTCCGCCATTTGAAATATCCTCTGCGCCGAGATATCTCCGCCGACGATCAGCACCGCATTTTGCGGCACATAAAAATCCCAGTACAGCCGATACAAATGTTCCGTTTCGATTTCCCGCACAGACGCTTCACTTCCCGCGATCGGCGCCCCCGCTCCGTCTGCGGGATATAATCCCCGCAGCATCTGAAAATAAGTCTTCCAGTTCGCATCGTCTTCGTACATCTGTATTTCTTTCTCTATCACCGCTTTCTCCGCTTGCGTATCCTGCGGTGTAAATACACTGTCCTGCAAAAAAGAAAGCAGTAATTCCAGATTACTTGCAAAATGCTTTCTGCAGGAGAAATAGTACACGGTTTTCGCGCCGTCTGTAAACGCATTGGCGTAAGCTCCCTGTTTTGCAAATGTTGTAAACGCATCTCCCCATGGCTTATGATACGCCATATGTTCCACAAAATGGGCAGTACCCATCGGCAATTCCCGTTTCCTGCCGTTTGCCGTATAGCAAAGCGTACTGCCGCCTGCTTTTACGGCTAATGCCGCTGTTTTTGTACCAAATTCCCGTTTGGGATAGCAAATACACTCTAATCCCGCCGCCGTGCGATAACGGATGCATTGTTCCCCGGCTGTTTTACACTCTGTCATTGTTCCGCCTCCTGTCCGCAAAGCAGATATACCGCACTTAAGCGCATCTGTTTTGCTGCCCGTTTGACTGCCGCCGCATTTACCTTGCGAATGGCTCGTTTTCTATCCTGTACCTCGGCGCTTCTGCCCAACAGAACATCTTCTACCATCATATCCAGACAACTGAACTGTTCCTCCTGTGCATCTTCCAACTGCCGCAGCAGCATGGATTTCGTCTGCCGCAGTTTGGTATAAGAAGGTTTTTCTTCTGCCAACTGTCGCACCGTATTTTCTGTTTCTTTCTGCGCTCTTTCAGCGTCCTGCGCCGCGATTCCCGCTTCCGCCAGCATACAATTTGCCATCGGGATCATCTTCGCCCCCACATAATAGCAGAGTCCTTTTTCCTCTCGTATCGTCTGAAAGAGCATACTATCGCCGCTGCCGCCCAACATCGTCACAGCACAGCGATTTGCCGCTTCCGTTTCGTAATCGGTTCCTGCTTGCAGCCAAAAGAGCATTGCCATTCGGCTTTGCGCAATTTTCTCCTCTGCTTTGCCGTACTTGACTTCTTGCGGCTGCATCTTGATCTGTGTGTCATATGAATACATCTCCTTTTGCTCCTGACACAAAGCTTTCGCCAACTCCGCCGCTGTCTGCTTCTCGCTTTCCTCTCCGCAGAAAAAAGTCAGAAGCTGGGCGCGTTCCTTTACCTCTTGGTAGTATGCATACAATCCCCTGCCGTCGATCTTGTCTAAATCCTGCGGATAACCGTCCGCACAAACAGCCATGGGCGTGCCTTCTAACAACTCCATACAGCTTTTTTTGGCGGCATAGCGTTTATCGTCCTGCAATAATGCAAGGCGCTGCAACAACTTTTCTTTTGCCGCCTCCACCTGTTCCTGCTTAAAAGCTTCTTCCTGCACCAAAGGGGAAAGCCATATCTCACGCAAAAATGAAATGACTTCTTGTTTGCTGACACAGCGAAGCGTTTGCGCGGAAAGGATCAATAGCGTTTCAGCGCCTTTTTGCACCACGGAAATATCCCAAAGCGCACCGTACATCTCCTCCGCCTTTCGCTCCAATGCCTGCACACTTGGGTAGCGCTTGCAGCCCAGTAAAAAAAGTTGCGCCAGCAGTGCCGTTTTCGTCGCGTTTTCCCGACAACTCGGCAAACGGAACACAGCCGCGTATAAATCCGTTTTGAATTTACTTCCTTCCAGAAAAAAAGACCTCCAGTTTTTCTGATGTCGTTTTGTCAATCCGATTCGCCCCTTTCATTCTTCCATTTCGTTAGCATAAACGAAAGGGTGCCTTTTTATGCGCACTGCTTGCGCAAAAACATATGCTTTGCGTCTGAAATAGTTGTCTTTGACACATTGAGATGGATTTTTTCGCAAAAAAAAGACCGTATGACACCACTTTGTCATACAGTCTTGTTCTTTTGCGTAAAAATATCCGTTTATTTCCAAAATTCGAATTCCAGGTCGTAAATACGCACGGTATCTCCCTGCTGGATCCCTTTTGCCTCCAAAGCCTCGATGATGCCGCGTTCTTTCAGATAACGCTGGAAAAACGCAAAGCCTTTTTCCGTATCGATATTGGTGTAGCCGATCATCTTTTCCACACCGACACCGCTGACCACAAAATAGTGCTCGTCCACTTCTTCGATGGTGAACGGTTCTCTGCCTACTTCGACTTCATCATATTCCTCGTATTCTTCCGCAAAGATAATATCTTCGGGATAGTGCTTCAAAAGCTCCGCTACTGCCTGCAGCAGCTCGTCCAATCCGCGATTGGTCGCCGCACTGATCGGATAGACCGCAAAGCCTTCTTTTTCATAAGTTTCTTTCAAGCGAAGCAAATTCTCCTCCGCTTGCGGAATATCCATTTTATTGGCAGCAATCACCTGCGGACGCTTCAGCAGTTCCGGGTTATACGCCGCCAATTCCTGATTGATCTTACGCACATTCTCCACAGGGTCATCACCTTCGATTCCCGCCGCGTCCACAACATGGATAAACACTTTTGTCCGCTCCACATGGCGCAGGAACTCATGCCCCAGCCCAACGCCTTCACTGGCGCCTTCTACCAGACCGGGAATATCCGCCAGCACAAATGTATCGCCGTGGCGACCCTTGACTACACCTAAATTCGGAGAAAGTGTGGTGAAATGATAGTTTGCGATTTTCGGATTGGCATTTGTGACCATGGAAAGCAGTGTGGATTTTCCTACATTGGGGAAACCGATCAGACCTACATCGGCGATCAGTTTCAGTTCCAGAATCACATCATATTCCTTCGCAACCTGCCCCTGTTCCGCGTAACGCGGCGCTTGTCTGGTGGGTGTAGCGAAGTGCTGATTGCCTTTGCCGCCGCGACCGCCGCGGATTAAAACCTTCTGTTCGCCCGCCGTTGCGATATCCGCCATGATCTTGCCGGAATTGGCTTCTCGGATCACGGTACCGACCGGTACTTTGATGATAACGTCTTCACCGTCTTTACCGAAACAGTTACGCTTTCCGCCGTCCTCTCCGTTTTCCGCTTTAAAATGCCGTTTGTAGCGGAAATCCATCAATGTGTTCATGCTTTCATCGCCCACAAAAATCACACTGCCGCCCTTACCGCCGTCACCGCCGTCCGGACCGCCATGTGTGATATACTTCGCGCGGTAAAAAGAAACCATGCCATTGCCGCCGTTACCGCCTTTCACATGAATCTTCACGCGATCTACAAACATTGCTTTCCCTCCTTTCCTGTCTTTGTTCAAAAAAAGGCTTCAAATGATATCATTTGAAGCCTTCCCAATTCTTATTCCGCTGCTTCTGCAACTTCTACAACAGGGTAAACAGAAACTTGTTTTTTGCTTCTGCCCTTTCTCTCATACTTCACACGACCGTCAACCAGTGCAAACAAAGTATCGTTGCCGCCTTTGCCTACATTGATACCGGGATGGATCTTGGTACCTCTCTGTGTGTATAAGATATTGCCTGCCAAAACAAACTGTCCGTCCGCACGTTTTGCACCCAGACGTTTTGCGTTGGAATCACGACCGTTCTTTGTGGAACCGCCGCCTTTATGATGCGCGAAGAACTGAAGGTTTAATCTGAACATAGCTGCACCTCCTCATATTCCAAAGTGATAAAACGTTGATATTCTTTTTCTACATCGGCAAGACCAAGCGCCATTGTTTGCAGCAAAAGCTGTGTGTCGCTGTCCTGCCAGCTTCCTTCCGGGAAGTCTACTTTGATAAAGCCGCCGTTTTTCACATCAGCCTCACAAACAAACGCGGTATCGGTGAATCGTTCCAATGCGTTGACTGTATTGAGAACCAATACGGTAACCGCAGCACAAACGATATCCTGCCCGTGTCTGGCATATCCTGCGTGTCCTTCCATACGAAAGCCACAGATCTGATTTTTCTGACGATATATCTTAGCGTTGATCATTTTAAAAATCAGATAGACTTGATCTGCAGTTTTGTGAAAGGCTGTCTGTGACCTCTTTTCTTGTGGAAGCCTTTTTTGGGTTTATATTTATAAACCACAACTTTTTTCTCTTTGCCTTCCCCAAGAACAGAAGCAGTAACTGCTGCGCCTTCTACATAAGGTGCGCCAACTGTAACAGCGCCGTCTTTTGCCAGAACCAGAACTTTATCGAATGTAAAATCCTGACCAGCTTCCACACCCAGTTTTTCTACTGTGATGATATCGCCCTCTGCTACTTTATACTGTTTTCCACCGGTTTCGATAATTGCGTACACAAGTACACCTCCTCGCAATATACTCGCTGGATACGGCACAGGAAACCTTATTCCTGTTTACAGAGCCTCTCCATGCGGCTGACATACCCCATTATAGTAGCACACCAAATGCGGTCTGTCAATGGATTTATTGTAATTTTTCGCCGGATTTTACCGCTTGATACTCGCCTTCCTTGCCTTCTGCTTTCAGTATCGCAAGCAAAGCCAGAAGACCGGCTTTGGTCAGACATTTCGCGCCGCTTGTGCCGATGCGGTACGCCTCTTTCAGCACCGCTTCTGCCTTGGCAAAACTGCGGTTGGCAAAGTAAAGCCTGCCCAGCCTGTCACAGGCTCTGCCAAAGGACTGGGAATTGATATCGTAAAGCAGTGTGCTTTCTTTTAAAAGCAGGTCTAAGCGTTTTTCCGCCTCTGCTTTTTTGCGAAGCTCCACCAACAGGGAAGCTTCTTTCAGCTTCGCTTTCCAATAACTTTCCCCTTCTCCATCGGTCAAAAGTACGATCTGTGTTACTTTTTGGCAGCATTCCAGTGCTTCTTCCAAATGATTTTGCTCCGTATACAGCTTCACCATACGCTCCAGCCTGTTTTTTCTCTCCTGCGAAGGTGTTTCCTGTTCTTCTGTGAAAAGCTGATCCCATGCCTTATAAAAGCGCAGCGCTTCCGCCATATCCTTTGCTTTAAAATAGGCATCTGCCAGTGTACCGATGGTCGAGCGGTATTCCTCCGCCCGCATATCACCGTACTCCTCACTCCAGCGTTTGCTGTGGATCAGTTTTTGCGTTGCTTCCTGCACCAGACCGTTTTGCAGCAAAAACTCGGCTCTTTTGCGGCAAGCATATGGATACATCTCTCCTTCCGCCTGTTTTTCCGCCAATGCGTACCAATGATCGGCGTGGTCTTTTTTCCCGCTTTTTTCCATCAGTCTTGCCAATTCCAGCGCACAGCGCACCGTCTTATCGTCCGCCAGACCATAAGTTTCCTGCAGTTTCGTAAAATCGGAAAGCCGTTTTTGTATCGTTTTATCCCGCCACTCTTTTTTTTGCGCCGTTGGTGTTTCCGGCGGCAATTCTCCCTTTTGCAGATAAAAATATTCTCTGCGCCGATTGGTATATACTGTATCTAACGGCAGTTGACAACGTGCCATTTTATTTTCCGCTTCCGCAAAATACCCCTCCGCTTTTACACGGTTACCCAGACGCAAATAACAGTTTGCGATCGCAAGCAAAACGCCTGCCGCCTGCCGTTTTTCTTCCGGCGTTTCCTCAAAATTCATATCATTGACCGCCAAATAACAGCGGATTGCTTTTTCTGTTTCACCGCTTTGCACACAAATTTCCGCAAGTGCCAAAAAATGCTTCCGGTAGAGCGGATTTTCTTCGAAAAGTGTTTTCTTTTCCACCCGCACCGCTTCCTCCATTGCTTTTTGCGCAAGCAAAAACTCGCCCGCCTCGCTGTAAACTTCACTGCTTTTCACGCAGGCTGCCGCGTAATACGGATGTTCTTTTCCAAACCGTTTTTCTGCCAGTTTGCAGGCTTCCTCGACATAAGAAAAAGCTTTGGCAGCATCACCGCTTTTTAACTTCATCTCTGCCAGAAATTGCAGATTAAAAACCAATGCCGCACTGCCACTATCCCCCATACTGCGGCGGAAAAACATGGCAGCACGCAAAGTATCCGCCGCTTTTTCATACGCCTGCTGATGCGCATAAACCTGCGCCATCGCCACCATAGAATCGGCTTCGGAAGCATCTCTTTCCTTTAATGTACTGCGGATCACCAACGCCTGCCGATATGCCGCCAATGCCTGTTCATACTGCTGCATATAATCATACTGTGTACCAAGGCTCATCAAGCTCAATGCATATTGCGCATGGTTTTCCCCTACGATCCCTTTTTTGATCACCGCCGCTTCCAAATGCAGCTCCAACGCTTTCGTTTCATCGCCCAGAGCATGATAGTCGAAAGCCAGATTATGCAGTGCCTCTGCGTAAAATATGGTTTCCCTGCCTAATATCGACACCACCATATCCAGCGCCTGTGTATGCAGTTCGAAAGATTTTCGATACTGCTGCGCTTTATAGCAAATCGCCGCCAGGCTATTGAATGCGCTGACCAAATCCAAATGCGGTCGTAAAATCAAGCTCCGTTTTTCTTCCACAGCCTGCTCCAAGCGTTCTACCGCTTTTTCATACAGATGTGCTTTTTCATATAGCACCGACAATGCGATCAAATCCTGTATCAAACAGTAAGGATCGTGTTTGGGAAGCGATTCCTGCACACTGACCGCCTTTTCATAGGAACGGATCGCTTTATCAAACTGCCCCAGTCTTTGGTATGTTTCCGCCAAACAGCGGCAAATATCCGCCGTTTCCTCAAGCGGCAGCTGCGGCTGCTTTTGTGCGTACAGCTGCGCTTCTGTCAGATATTCCAACGCCTTACGGTATTGCTTTTGATCAAAATAAACATTCCCCAGATGGTACAGTGAACGAATACTGTCTTCATGCAGCTTTCCTAATTTATTTTGCCGTATTTCCAATACTTTTGCATGGTTTTCGCTCGCTTTTTCATGTTCTGCCAGCATACTCTGGCAGATGGCAAGGTTATTGATGCTGTCACAATATGTCAGACTTTCACCGGTCAGCTTTTTCTTCAGTGCCGCGGCTTTTTCGTAATGTCCGGCGGCTTTTTCATAATGCTGCAAATCGTCAAAAATCACCGCGATATTATGCAGATCCGCCGCATATTCCAAAGTATCGCAGTCATCATTTTGCTGGTAGAGAGAAAGCATTCTGCCGATCAGATACAGCGCTTTTTTCAGTTCTCCCGCTTCATAAGCCTGCATACACTCCTGCCGCAGTTTTTTCAGCTCCGCAATATAAAACGCCATCGCTCTCACCCCTCGCTTTCCGCCTGTGAAAAGGCGTATTCTATCACATCATACCCATAGCCTCTGCGCTGTAAAAAGCCCCAGAGCTTGCGTTTTTGTTCCTCCGTCATTTCTGAAAGATTGCCTTTTTGCTTTTTTCGAATCCATTTGACGGCATCTTCATATTCATTGACCGGCACTTGTTCCAATGCCTCATCGATCACACTTTGCGCGATGCCACGGCATTTTAATTCCCACTGCAGCGCCCGCACACTGCGTGCGGAAAGACGTGAGCGTTCTTTGATGTAAGCCTTTGCGTATGCCAAATCGTCCACATAAGCATATTTTTTCAAAAAGCAAAGCACTCTTTCACACATGCTTTCGTCATACCCTTTTTGCTGCAGTTTTTCCCGCACTTCTTTTTCCGTGCGCATTTTGTAACCCAAAAAATACAGCGCAACCTCCTGCGCCTGTATATACAGCAGGTGATCCTCAATATATTCGCACGTTTCCTGCGCCAACGGCTCCCCCGCTTTGATCTTAAAGTATAAAATATCCTGCTGCGGCAGGGAGAAACGATATGCCCCATCAATAAATACGCTGTAACGGCTCGGATCTTTCCTCTGCTGCACCACATTCGTCACAAGCACAGTTCCCCCTCCTTTTGATTTCTCCATAATTGTTTAAATTTTATTATACCGCAAAAAAAAGTAAGACACAACCTTCTGACCTTTTCTGTTTTTCGGTTGCAAAAAAACGCAGAAAGCAAACTCCTTTCTGCGTTTTTTCTATCCTATTTTTTATTATTTCAGAACAACACGTCTGTCACGCCGTCATCTGCCGCTGCCTCGGGACTCTCGTTCTCCGGCAAGGCGGGCAGCTGATAATGCGCACGCACCTCGTTTTCGATTTTTCTGCAGATATCCGGGTGCTCCCGCAAAAATTGCTTTGCGTTTTCTCTGCCCTGACCGATCCTCGTTTCCCCGTAAGCGTACCATGCACCGCTTTTATTCACGATATCCACTTCTGCTGCCAAATCCAAAATATCGCCTTCTTTGGAAATGCCCTGACCGTAAACAATATCAAACTCTGCTGTTTTAAACGGCGGCGCGACTTTATTTTTCGCGATTTTTACCTTCGTGCGGTTGCCGATAATTTCTGTGCCCTGTTTCAGCTGATCGGCTTTCCTAATGTCAATACGAATGGAAGCATAAAACTTCAGCGCACGACCACCCGTTGTAGTTTCAGGATTGCCAAACGTCACACCAATCTTTTCCCGCAGCTGGTTGATAAATACCACCGTACAGTTGGATTTATTCGTAATACCTGTCAGTTTGCGCAGCGCCTGGCTCATCAGCCTTGCCTGCAGACCCATATGAGAATCGCCCATTTCCCCTTCGATTTCCGCTCTGGGGACCAATGCCGCAACAGAGTCTACGATGACAATATCGATCGCGCCGCTTCTGACCATCGTTTCTGCGATCTCCAATGCCTGCTCGCCGTCATCAGGCTGAGAGATGTATAAATTATCAATATCCACCCCCAGCGCTTTGGCATAAGTCGGGTCCATCGCATGCTCCGCGTCGATATAACCGGCGATGCCGCCGCGTTTTTGCACTTCCGCGACCATATGCAGCGCAACAGTCGTTTTACCGGAAGACTCCGGACCGTATACTTCAATGATTCTGCCCTTCGGGATACCGCCGACTCCCAGCGCAATATCCAGACTCAATGCACCGGAAGGCACGACTTCCACATTCATTCTTGCGCTGTCATCACCCAATTTCATAACGGCGCCCTTACCAAACTGTTTTTCTATCTGTCCCAAAGCCGCATCTAAGGCCTTTTGTCTGTCATCAAATCTGTCTTCTGCTTTATTGCCGGACTTTCCTGCCATACGATACCCACCTTTCCAAAACATCGAACTTACGTTCTTATTCTATCTCAAATTCTTCCCACTGTCAAGCTTCGATCTGTTCTTTTTGCGGTGCCTCGCGACCTGCCCAAAGCACTGCCGCAAAAATCAGCGCGCAGCCGATATATCCGCGTAAGCTGAGGCGTTCTTCGTAAAAAACGGCAGCAAAGATCGCGGCAAAAATCGACTCCGTGGTAATAATGACCGATGCATTGGACGCGCTGGTATATTTCTGTCCAACCGACTGCAGTACAAAATACGCCGCCGTGCAAAATAACCCCACATAAGCGATATGCCCCAGAGAACTCCACTGAAAAGCGGGCATCTTCCAACCGGTGAAACAGGTAAGCGCAAACGCCAGAACCAGTACCGTCAAATGCTCCGCAAGCGCCAGATGCAGCGCGTCTTTTCCGACCAAAAACCGCCCCAAAAATGCCACTTGAAACGCAAATGCCACTGCCGCCAAAAATGACAGCACTGCACCTAAATCCAAACGAAGTCCATCTGTTACCGACAGCATCGCTACACCGATTACCGTCAACAGCCCTGCGCCAAGTTCTTTTTTTCTCGGTCTTTGGCGAAAAAAGATCCAACAGATAAACGGCACCAGCACCGCAGGGATATTGCATAAAAACGCATTGACGGACGGCGTGGTGTATTGCAGTCCAACCGTCAACAGCACAAACATACTCATCAGAAATACACCTGCCACAGCACCGGAGCACCACTCGGATTTTGTGATCTTGGAATATTCCTTGCCGTAAATGACACTAAGCGCAGCCGAAGCGATCAAAAAACGTCCGAAAATGATCTGATACGGCGTATAACCCGTATTGAGCAGCACTTTCAGTCCGATAAACCCCATGCCGCCCAAAGCTGCCGCCAATAAGATCAGTCGATTACCTCTGTTCGCCATGTAACATCTCCTTACGCAGCCAATCCAATGCCTGATAGACCGCTCTTTCCCGAATCCTGCTGCGGCTGCCTGCCAGACGGATCTCCTTTGTTTTGACAACGCCGTCTATAGAAAGACCCAAATATACCAATCCGACCGGTTTTTCTTCCGTGCCGCCGTCGGGGCCCGCAATACCTGTAGTGGAAATGCCGATTGCGGCGCCGCTTGTTTTGGCAATGCCCTCTGCCATCTCGGCAGCTGTTTCAGCGCTGACAGCACCGTATGTATCCAATGTTTCCTTCTGAACGCCAAGACGACGCATTTTGGCGTCATTGGAATAAGTCACACAGCCTTCCAAAAGCACCTCGGAAATGCCCGGATACTCCACCAAAGAAGAAACAACCATGCCTCCCGTGCAGCTTTCCGCCACTGCAATCGTTTTTTCCTGCTCTAAAAGCATTTTTGCCACCACTGTCTGTAAATTCGTTTCCCCCATGGCATAAGCCGCCTCGCCTAAGCGCTCTTTTAATTTTTCCATGACAGGCTGAATCATTTCCTCGGCTTTTTCCGCACTTTCCGCCTTTGCGGTCACGCGCAAAATCGCTTCGCTGTCTTTCGCATAGGGTGCAATGGTCGGATTGGTCTGCGCATCGATGATGTCTTTTACCATGGATTCCATTGTACTTTCGCCCACATTTGCCACACGCAGTATCTCACTGACAACGGTGCTTTCCTGCTTTCTTTCCAGATACGGGCGCACCTGTTTGCGGAACATCGGCACTACTTCTTTGGGCGGGCCCGGCAGCATGACAATGATCTTGCCGTTTTTCTCCATAATAATACCCGGTGCCGTTCCGTTGTCGTTATACAGGACAATACCGTGTTTGGCAGGTACCATCGCCTGTTTGATATTGTTTTCCGTCATTTTTCTGCCTGTTTTATCAAAATACTTGCGGATTCTGCCCAAAGCTCTTTCGTCCAGAACCAGTTCTTCCTCAAAATACTTGGCAGCCGTTTCCTTGGTCAGATCGTCCTCTGTCGGACCCAATCCGCCTGTCGTGATGATCAGATCCGCTCTGGAAAAAGCATGAAAAATCGTATCTTCCAGTCGTTTCGGGTTATCCCCCACCACCGTCTGATAATACACGTCAATTCCCAACGTTGCCAGCTCCTGCGCCAGAAACTGCGCATTGGTATTTAAAATATCACCCAATAATATCTCGGTTCCCACTGCTAAAATTTCTGCTTTCATCTGCCATGCTCTCCTTTTTTTACGCGTCTATTCTGTTCGGATTGCTTTCTGTTTCATTGTATCTGCTTTTCATGGATTTTCCAACCCCGAAAGCAAAAAAAGTACAAAAAAACAGCTTTCCCGCGCAAGGCATTTTACCGCAGACACCGCTGCGCTCTTTCCTTGCCGCAAGGAAAACCGTTTTTATTTTTCGCTGTTTTTCTCAGCCCTTCAATACATGCAGATTTTTCAAAATATAGTCCGCACCGGATATCACCGTAAAGATGACCGACAGCCAAATCAATACCAGCTCGACCATCTCCAGTGCCGGAAGGGAAAGCAATACCACAACGATCATCACCATCTGTGTGGCTGTTTTGACTTTGCCCCATTTGCTTGCCGCGATCACAACACCCGCTTCCATCGCAAGGGTACGAAATCCCGTAATGGCAAACTCCCGGCTGAGTATCACAATGACCATCCACGCAGGCAGATCGCCCAAACCGACAAAGGAAACCAAAGCGGAACAAACCAAAAGTTTATCCGCCAACGGGTCCATAAATTTACCAAAGTTTGTGACCAAATTCCAGCTTCTGGCAATTTTCCCGTCCAAAAAATCGGTCAGCGACGCCAGTACGAAAATACCTGCCGCAATGTATCTGCCAAGCGGCGCAGGAACACAAAACAACACCACCAAAAACACAGGGATCATAATGATCCTAAGCATTGTCAGCTGATTGGGCAGATTCATCTGCATACACCACATCTCCTATCAAATCATAGTCTATCGCTTCTTTGATCTCTACCGAAACGAAATCTCCCGAAATGGGAGCCTCCTCCGCGCGGAAAAATACCAAACCGTCAATATCCGGCGCGTCTTTTGCCGTTCTTCCGCAATAAATCTCCTCCTGCGGCAGCTTGCCTTCCACGATGACCTGTAGGGTCTTTCCGATCTGTCCTTCACAGTAACGCGCGGAAATCTCTTTTTGCAGCTGCATCACTTCTTCTTTGCGTGCCACTTTCACCGCTTCCTCGATCTGTCCGTCCATCAAAGCGGCAGGGGTTCCTTCTTCCGCAGAATAGGTAAAGACGCCAAGACGCTCAAAATGCATTTCTTCCACAAAATCCAGTAATTCCTGAAATTCCTGTTCCGTTTCACCGGGAATGTTCTCTTTCATGGTACGGCGGCCCCCGAGATCTACCCTCGTTCCCCGCACGAC
>CALWRB010000057.1 GCA_944383855.1 uncultured Lachnospiraceae bacterium | reverse complement strand
GCTGATATTTCACATCAGCACCCTTTATCCTGCCAGTATTAAAATTTTTGACTTCACATCGTGTTCCTTGCCTCTGAAAACATTGATTTTACTGGACTATCTCATGTTTTCTTATTAGGAGGCGGGGAACCAGGCAGCCTTTTTTCGTATTGTTTTTTGGGCAGAAGAAAGCTCAGTCTTCCGAATGGATCTTTAATACAAAACCGTCTTCATCTGTATCGTCCCAATCTTCATATTCTTCTTCCTCATCTTTCCGGAAGATATCACAAAGCGGGCAATGTTCGCCAAACAAACGAATCATCAGCGCTGCATATGCTGAAGCAAAAATCACGCCCGCCGCAATCATATACCCTTTCTTTTTGCTGCGCGGTATGGAAAGACCAAACATCACACCCAGCGCGCAGATCGCGCATTTAAACAACGCAATGTCTTTCCAGTCCATTTCCACACGGAATTCTTCCAAATAAGAGAGCCATTTTTTCATATTGCACCCACTCCTTTCATTCTGCCATTATTGTTTGATAGATATACCCATTCTCCTCACCCGTAGGTGTAAAACCTTCCTGCAGCCCTTCTGAAACAAGAACTTCATTGTCAACGGTAACGATAATAAATTCAAAATCCTGTTTTTCTTGCCAAAAATCGATCGCTTTCTCTTTTCCCATCACAAACAGTGCCGTAGAAAGTGCGTCTGCTCTCGTTCCGTCCTCGGAAATAATCGTTACGGAAAGCAGATCATTCGTAACAGGGTACCCTGTAGCCGGGTCTAAAATATGCTGATACACCTGACCGTTTTCTTCAAAATACCTTTGGTATCCGCCTGAAGTAATCACAGAGCAGTCAATCACATCCAAAATACCGATTCCCCGCTCAGCATTTTGCGGGTCTTGCACAGCGACGCGCCACGCAGAACCGTCCGTCTTTGTACCGACCGCACGCACATTACCACCCAACGCTAACATCGCACAATCAATCCCCTGTTCCCGCAGAACGTTTGCCAAATGATCGCCCAAGTATCCTTTCGCAATGCCCGCAAAATCCACTGCCATTCCTTCTTTTTCCAGATAAACCGAGGTGTTTTCCTGCCAAACTGCCGCAGCATCGATCAAGGAAAGTGCCGCATCGATTTCTTCCTGTTCCGGCACATGCGGGTCTTCACTCAAAAAGCCCCAAGTCTGCACTAACGGCGCGATCGTCAAGTCAAACGCTCCGCCTGTTTCTTCCGTCAATTCCCTGCTTCGCTGCAGCAAATACGCCGTTTCTTCCGAAACTGTCACGGTTTCTTTTCCTGCAGCGGCATTGATCGCGGAAAGTTCGCTGTCAGCATTCGCCAAGGAAAACATACGATCCAACCGATATATTTCCTGCTCTGCCACAGCAATGGCTTCTGCCGCCTGATCACCGTAAACCGTCATCTGCATCACGGTATCCATCGCAAATACAGTCAGCGTTTCCGCTTTTTCTTTGCCACAGCCGCTCAGAAGCAGCAACAAAAGCAGCACCGCCGCCATACACTTTTTTTTCATGGAATTGCTCCTTTCTTTGCAATTCTATTATACTGTTCGACCAAACGACTGTCAAATCTACAAAAAAAATACCCGCTGTTTGAAAAGCAGGTATTTTTTTTCGATTAGAATAAGATATATAACAGTGCGACTGCCACGCCAAAGCCAAACATCATCAGGCTTCGTGCAAGACCCTCGCGATAAACATTCTTCTTTTCGCCGTCTGTATAGATAGAGAAATACAGATCTTCCGGCGGGATCACTTTACCGTTATCCTGATTGAATACAAATGCCTTGAGAAGGGAGAGTACAAAATCAGTTGCGGAACCCAGTATCCTTGCGAAAAATCCACCGATATACGGCAGCCAAACCAGAAGCAGCGGACGATACAGTCCATCTTCCAGATTCAGCTTTTTCGGCCAACGATCTACATATACCCGTACGCCGTTTGCATCGGTCTTCATCAGGACCTTACGGACAAACAGAAGATATACGACCGCACCGAATATAATCGAGATCACAGCACCTTTCAAGTTTACCCAACTGAAATACTCGACTGCGTGCGCGGGGTCATGCGCATTCATGAAAGAAGACGCGGCAGAGGCAATTTTATCCTGTGTCAAATACGGCAGACAGCCGAAAATCGGCAGCAAAACCGCACTGATCGCCAATACTGCAGCAGACAGCGGTGACATATACGGCTGTTTGCTTTCTCTCTTGGCATTCGGGTTTTCCTCTACGAATACTGCCACAAATATCTTCGTCATATACGCTAACGTCAAACCGCCGGAGCAAAGGAACAACACTTCCGTAAACTGATAGAAGCCTGTTGCCATTCCCATTTCCTCCAGATACGCGATATATTCCACAATGCTTTCGTGAATCAGCGTTTTGCTGATATAGCCATTCCAAAGAGGGACACCAGCTACACCCAAAAGACCCATCAAGAATGCAATCTTCAACAGCGGTTTATCCTTACCATATCCGCGAATTGCATTCAAGTCCAGCTGACGCAGATTCATATATACCACACCCGCAGATAAAAACAGCACCAATTTGATCAACGTATGATTGGTCAAATGCAGTGTAGTTCCCATCGCAGCAAGCGCGTTATGCTCTCCCAAAAGTCCCTGCATCGCAATACCAATCATAATAAAACCGATCTGCGAAAGAGAAGAACAAGCAAGTGTACGTTTCAAATTGATGGAAAATACCGCCAATACCGCACCAAGCACCATCGTGATCATGCCCAGAATCAGCATCAGCTCTCCCCACTTCGCATCATGCAGGAAAACTTTTGCGCTCAGCAAAATCACACCAAAAATACCTGTCTTGCTCAAAATACAAGACAACAGTGCGCTGGCAGGTGCCGGCGCTTCTGTATATACTTCCGGCAGCCAAATATGCAGGGGAAACAGACCCGCTTTCGCACCGAAGCCAACCAAAATCAAAACACCTGCGGCATAGCACGCCTGTTTATCCGCCTGCGCCGCTACAAAATCTGCAACCGCATTGAACTCTAATGTACCAGCCATTGCGTACATCATAAACAGTCCCATCAGTGTGACCAAACCACCGATCACCGCAACTCCCAGATAAGTCTGTCCCGCCTTCAGGGAAGCTTCCTCACCTTCATGCAGCACCAGTACATAAGAGGTAAAAGACATAATCTCGAAGAAAATAAATGTCGTAAAGAAATCAGCAGATAAGAACACACCCATTGTCGCGCCCAATGTCATCTGCATAAAGAAATAATACCGATCCAAATTACGGCTTTTCTTGAAATATTCTTTACTGAACAGTGTTGTAGCAAGCCAGACAAAGCCGGTCAGTATCGCTAACAACACCTGCATTCCGGATACGGAAAAAGTCAGCCCGAAACTGAACAGATAGGACAGAGAAACCGTTTCTTCCTTTGCTCCCAACAGTGAAATACTGCCAAGAAACGTCAGCGCAGTCACCAGAATAGAGATCCATTCTCTTGCCGCTTTCCATTTTCTGCCCAACAGATACCCGAGCAGAGCGCCGCCCATGGGAAAGAAAGCCAATAACGGCAATAAAACTTGATTAGCCATATGTACCTGCCTCCCCTCAAATAATATCTACCGCAATCGTTTGCAGCACTTCGATCAAAGGCGTCGGGCACAAACTCATGACCACCACAGTAATGCTCAATATCACCAACGGAATCGTCATATACCCGTTTGCTTCAGATACATGGTCGTAATAATCCGGCGGATACTCCTTCTTCCGTGGGAAGTAGACCCGTATCACAATCGACATCACATACAGCGCTGTCAACAGCGCAGATATGATCAGAGCTGCAATGCCAATATAGGTGATAGGGTTTCCCGTTGCCACAGCTGCCGTGGCAAGTGCCCATTTGCTGTGGAATCCGGCAAACGGCGGAACACCGATCAACGCAAGACCCGTGATGGTCATTGCCCCGAATGTAATCGGCATCAGTCTGCCAAAGCCTTCCATTTCATATAAGTACTCTCGATGCGTTTTGTAAAGAACAGCACCCGCCGTAAAGAACAGCGTGATCTTAATGACTGCATGATAGAGCATATGCAAAAGTCCCGCCACTAATCCCGCAGGCGTCATCAATGCAACGCCAAAAATGATATAAGACAAATTGGAGATTGTGGAGTATGCAAATCTTCTTTTGACATGGGGCGTACGCAATGCTACCGTGGAACCAAACACGATTGTAACCGCTGCCGCAATCAGCATAACGGACTGCGCCCACGTCCCGGCAAGAAAACCAACGCCAAAACAGTAATATGTCAGTCGAATGATGGCAAATACACCTGATTTTACCACCGCTACCGCGTGCAGCAACGCCGTCACGGGAGTCGGCGCAACAGATGCCTTCGGCAACCAGCGATAGAACGGAAAAACCGCTGCCTTGACACCAAAACCAAAAAACGCCGTTACAAAAGCAATGCGCAGTACATTTGCATTTTCTCCCACTAACACCTGATCCAATACACCGCCGGGTGTAAAATCCATCGTGGAGCCATAGCAATAAATAAATACAAAGCCGATAAATGCCAAGGCTGCACCGAACATCATGTAAAAGACATACATTTTCCCGGCGTGCCTTGCTTTGCCGTCCATGGCGTGCATAACCAAAGGCAATGTCGCCAATGTTAAAAATTCATAGAATAAATACATGGTAATAAAATTACCGGAAAACGCGATACCCATTACTACGCCATAGGTCATGGTAAAGAACGCAAAAAACTGATCTTCGTTTCCCTCATGCGTCATATACTCAAATGCGTATACCGTCGTTACGACCCAAAGCAGGGAAACCATTGTACCAAACATTTTCGACAGTCCGTCTATATGAAACATGACCGCTAACTTCTGGCTGAATCGGAATACCGTAACAGCACCCGCATCTGTACCGAAAATAGCGTATAACGCAAAAATCGTATTTAAAACAACGATCGCCAGCACCCATATTTCTCTTTGTCTGCGACTGGAAAAATTAACCGGCAGTAAGCATGCTCCCGCAAGAATGGGGAAAACGACCGGTAAAACAACCGCAACTGCATTCATATTGTTTTCCTCCTCCTCTTAGAACATTACACTACTTACAATCACATCCGGAAATATTCCAAACAATACCACTGCCACACTGAGCAGGATCAAAGGCACTGTCATCAAAAGACTGGGTTCTTTTTTCTCCCATGTTCTTTCTTCCTCTGCTTTTCCCGGGAAAAATGCATCCGCAACAATCGGCATCAGATACCCCGCCGTCAACAATGCGCTGACCAACAATATTGCCACACCGACAATACCCAGCACACCATAATTACCGAGCAAAGCGCCTTCCGCCAAATACCATTTGCTGATAAAGCCGCCTGTAGGCGGAATACCGATCAAAGATAAAGACGCGATCGCAAAGCACCACATCACGATCGGCATTTGTTTTCCGAGCCCTTTGTACTCATATACAAATGTCTTCCCTGTTTTATAAATAATCGCACCGGCACAAAGGAAGAGGATATTCTTCGCAACCGCATGGAATAACACCTGTAACAGCGCGCCATATAATCCCATCGGTGTCATCAGCATCAAGCCGAATAAAACATAAGAAACCTGACTGACGGTAGAGTATGCCAAACGCTTTTTCAGCAGCTTTTCCTTATATGCTAACATAGAACCCATAAATATCGTCAGCAATGACAATACTAAAACCACCGTTTGCGCCCAAGTTCCCTGCAGGAAGTCCACACCAAACAGATAAAACGTCACTCGAATGACCGCAATGATGCCGCCTTTGGTAATGATACCGCTCAATACGGCGGAAGCAGGTGACGGTGCAACCGGGTGCGCCGTCGGCAGCCATGCATGCAGCGGAAACATACCCGCCTTGCAGCCAAAGCCAATCATCATCAGTAAGAATATCACCAAAAGCAGTGTTTCATGTCCCTGTACCAAGGCGAGATCCAGTGTTCCGCCTGCGGTAAACTCCGTCACCGTGCAATAAGTGTCTAAGAAGAAAAATCCCATCAATCCCAGACCTGCACCGAATATGGAATAGCCCAGATATTTTATGCCTGCGCGCACCGCTTCTTTTTCTCCTGTGTGAATGACCAGCGGCACTGTCAGCAATGTCATAAATTCATAGGAAAGATACAATGTCATCATATTGGCGGACAGCGCCAGACTAATCAACGCAGCCAAAGACATGACATAAAACATAAAAAATCTTGGACGGTGATCTTCATGCTTCATATACTCAAAGGAAAATACCGCCGCCAAAAACCAGATCACACTGAATAAACATGCAAAAAATTTAGAAATACCGTCTGTATGATATCGAATGCTCAACCGTTCCGTGATCTGCCACACCAGCAGCTCCTGCGAAGATGAACAAACATAAAACACCAAAATCGCTTCTATCGCAAGCACAATGCCAACCACGCGGTTACGCACAGAATCCTGCTTTATAAAGCCAACCGCAAAACCTGCCACTAACGGCAGCAAAACA
>CALWRB010000056.1 GCA_944383855.1 uncultured Lachnospiraceae bacterium | reverse complement strand
CCCAAAGAAAGCAAAGAAACCCTTGTTCAAGGCGCTCCTTTTATGAAAAACAATCTAAATTTACCGAAAAAAGCATCCTTTTTTTATCGCAAATAGGAAAATAAGTTTCCAACTTCCTTTCTTTTTCTTCCGACAAAGCGGAAATTGCACAAAAAAACCGCTTTCCCAAATAATGGAAAGCGGCATTTTTTCTGATATTTACTCGGAGCGTCTGAACAGACCTCTTTTTGCGGGTTTCTCGGGTTCGGGGGGTGCTTCGTTGCTCATGTTCGGTTCTCTTTTTCCGTAAACCTCTGTTTTCAAAACAGGGATACGCACACCCTTATTCATACCAAACTCAATGATAAAGCAGTCATATGTGATATCTACAACTGTACCAAAATAACCTGCGTTGGTCACAACACTGTCACCAACCGCAATGGCATCTCTTTGCTCCTGCATCTGTTTCTGACGTTTTTTGGCGGGTTTGATGGAAAAAAGGTAAAACACACCAAAAATCAGCACACAGTACGCGATTACCATTGTGATGGGGTTTGAAAAAAGACCGCCGCTTGCTGCTGCACCTGTACCGTCTGCAGCAGCGGAAGCAGCACTTCCGTCAGTCGGCACAAATGTAGTAGATGTTAATAAAAAACTAAGAAAATTCATGCTATCTTACTCCTATCCTATAAAATTTGCCAAAGCACTTGTCCAATATTATATCGAAAAACAAGTGTATCGTCAATACACATCTCCTCGTCCTCGTCATTTTTTCCTTTTGACAGACAATTTGTCCCACAACAAAGAAGGAACGTCTTTTTTTTGTCTGAAAATATACATCAAAAACGATTTTTTATGCTTTTTTCGCGTTATTTCGCGCTGCGCTGAAAACCTTCCAGTTTTTCCTTTTTATACTGCGCAAAGCGATCTTCGTCCAAAGCGTGACGGATCTCCTCCATCATCGTATTGAAGAAGAAAAGATTATGCATCACACAAAGGCGCATCGCCAGCATCTCCTTCGCCTTAAATAAATGTCTGATATATGCTTTGGTATAACGTCTGCAAACAGGGCATTGGCAGGTATCATCGATGGGTGTATCGTCCAGCTCATATTTGGCATTGAGCAAATTCAGTTTGCCGTAATTAGTATACACATTGGCGTGTCTGCCGTTTCTGGCAGGCAGTACGCAGTCAAAGAAGTCCACGCCACGTTCCACCGATTCCAGAATATTTTCCGGTGTTCCGACCCCCATCAGATAAGTCGGCTTGTTTTGCGGCAGATACGGTACCACTTCTTCTATAATATGATACATTTCCTCATGGCTCTCTCCTACCGCCAAACCACCGATGGCATACCCGTCCAGATCCAGCTCACTGATCTGTTTTGCGTGTTCGATACGGATATCCTCATATGTCGCACCTTGATTGATGCCAAAAAGCATCTGCTTATGATTGATAGTATCTTCCAACTCATTCAAGCGTTGCATCTCTTTTTTGCAGCGCAAAAGCCAACGCGTCGTTCTTGCCACAGACTGCTCTACATAGCTGCGCTCCGCGGGAATACCAATGCATTCATCAAACGCCATCGCAATGGTAGAGGCGAGGTTAGATTGAATTTGCATACTTTCCTCCGGACCCATAAATATTTTTCTGCCATCAATATGAGAATTAAAGTACACACCTTCTTCTGTAATTTTTCGCAGTGTTGTCAGGGAGAACACCTGAAATCCGCCGGAATCGGTCAGTATCGGTTTATCCCAAACCATAAACCGATGCAGTCCGCCCAATTTTTTTACTACCTGATCGCCGGGGCGTAAATGCAGGTGATACGTATTGGACAGCTCCACTTGACATTTCAACTGTTCCAAATCTTCTGTGGAAAGCGCACCTTTGATCGCCGCCGCTGTACCCACATTCATAAATACCGGCGTTTCGATCGTTCCGTGCGGCGTATGAAAACGTCCTCTTTTGGCACGACCATAAGTCTTCAGCAGTTCATACATTGTATAATTCTCCTCATCTATCTTCAAAAGGTTTTTTGCATAGTCCTATTTATCATACCGTGTTTGCGTCTTTTTTTCAAGTCTTGCGCCGCTTTCTGATACAAATTAAGCTCTGCTTTTCGCTTGTAAGGATGTTTCTTCTTTGTTATAATAAAGACGCTTGTTTGTGCAAAGCATTCCGGCAAAGCAAATAAAACGAAACAGGATACTGCATCAAGAAACGGAGAGAATCTTCATGTCCATACAACTGATCGCCACAACCACTTTTGGTCTGGAAGCCGTTGTCAAACGGGAATGCCAGGCATTAGGGTTTCAAAACATCAAAACATTTGACGGAAAAGTAGAATTTGAGGGAGAAGAAAAGGATATCGTGACCGCAAATCTCTGGCTACGCTGCGCAGGGCGCGTCTGGGTAAAAATGGGTTCTTTCCGCGCGGTCACATTTACCGAACTGTTTGACCAAACCAAAGCTCTGCCATGGGGAGATTGGATTCCCGCAGACGGTAAGTTCACAGTTGTCGGTAAATCCGTCAAATCCACTTTATTCAGCGTTTCCGACTGCCAGGCGATCGTCAAAAAAGCAGTCGTGGAAAAACTGAAGGAAAAATATCATCTGGATTGGTTCGATGAAACAGGCGCAGAATATACCATTCAAGTCGGTATATTAAAAGATGTCGTAACGCTTGCGATCGATACCTCCGGCTCCGGACTGCACAAAAGAGGTTATCGTGCCAATGCACTGGATGCTCCTTTGAAAGAAACACTCGCCTCCGCCATGATACAGCTGAGTTATTGGAGAAAAGACAGAGTCCTGTTGGATCCTTTTTGCGGCAGCGGCACTATCCCGATCGAAGCCGCTATGATCGCCAGAAACATTGCGCCGGGTCTTAGCCGTAAATTTGCCAGTGAAAACTGGGAAAGAATCGGTAAAGATCTGTGGAAAGAAGCCAGAGCAAAGGCTTATCAGGCAATCGACTACGATTGTATGCCGCAAATTTACGGCAGCGACGCCGATCCGGACGCGATCGCGCTTGCGAAAGAAAACGCGGAAAAAGCAGGTGTAGATGACTGCATTGCATTTCAAGTGGCGCGCTGCGAAGAAATAAAACTCCCCTGCCATTACGGTATTTTGATCACCAATCCGCCTTACGGGGAACGATTGGGCGAACTGCGGGAAGTAGAGGAAATCTACCGCGCTTTAGGGCGCATCATGCGGGAAGATATGACATGGTCCACCTATCTGATCACTTCCATGGAGCATTTTGAATCTCTCTTTGGCAGAAAAGCTGACAAAAAAAGAAAACTGTTCAATGGTCGCATCAAAACAGACTACTACCAGTTTGAAGGTCCCAGACCTCCCAAAGCATGATTCGGTCAAACAGACACATTTTTTCCCGCTCCTATCAACGCTTATTCTAAGCCGCGCCTCAAAATGCCGGCTTTTGCTGGATTGCTTGCGTAACGAAAGCCGCTCTGGCACCTGCGTATGCAAAACAATCCTAAAAAAAGGAGCTTATGACTTTTTGTCAGATAAGCTCCTTCTTTTTGCTGTTTTATTCTAATAAATACCGTTCGCATCAATTTTTTTGCAAAAACCTTTTTCCGTTATCTCGTTGTGTTCCCTTCTTTTTTTTGCTAAGCCTTCTTTTTCCTCTATCCGCCACAGTCAAAAGCGCTTCTCGGCACACTTAAAATCAAATGTTTTTTTCGCAGCCGCAGTATCCTCTCCCTTCTTTATCGATTCGTCCTTCTCCAGATTTTTTGTTTTTCTGCCGCACGAATCAGTTCCTCCCGAAAATCTGGATGCGCCAGAGAAATGATATTTTCCGCTCTCTGCCATGCAGACATTCCCGACAGATTCACGCACCCAAATTCTGTTACAACATAAAACGTTTGGGAGCGCGGTGTAGTAATGATCTCTCCGCCCGTGAACTTCGGCACGATCCTGGAGCGGAGATTTCCTTCTTTATCCGTAAATGTAGAGCTTAAGCAAATAAAACCCTTGCCTTTGGGAGAAAGATACGTCCCCGTTGTAAAGTCTAACTGTCCCCCTGTTCCGGAAATATGTCTGGTTCCAGAGCTTTCCGCGGAAATTTGTCCGTAAAGGTCCATCGAAATACAGTTATTGATCGACACCAGATGCTCCATCTGCCCCATTACCCACGGATCATTTACATAATCCATCGGAAACGAAAGCAAGCCTCTGTTTTCTTTTACCCAGTCATACAGCCGTTGCGTTCCTAACGCAATGCCGAACACACCTTTATTGCGGTGCAATGTTTTTTTGCTGTTGTCCAATTTTCCCGCTTCAAATAAATTCAAATATCCGTCTGACAGCAATTCTGTATGCATACCCAAATGCTTCAGATCGCTTTCTGCGATCAGTTTTCCGACCGAATTGGGCATACCGCCGATCCCAAGCTGGATCGTGATACCGTCTTGCAGATGCGGCAAGATCAAAGAAGCGATCTGTTCGTCAATCTTCGTTGCGGCAGAGAGCGGCAAATTGGCAAGCGGCGGGTGTTTTCCCTCTACCACGGCATCGACTTGTGAAATATGGATACAATCATCCATACCGCCATACACCTGCGGTAAATTTTCGTCTACTTCCAGTATCACGATATCCGCGGCATCTACAATCGCCTGTGTGGTGCAGTTGGCAAGCGAATAGCTGAAATACCCCATTCTATCCATCGGCGCAACGGAAATCATCGCAACATTGACTTCCAGATAGTTTCTGTAATAAGACGCAATGTTTCGAAATACCATCGGGGAATAATAGCATAGCCCCTCATCACAAAGTTTTCTTTCATAGCCGGAGCAATGCCAACTTTGATAGGTAAAGCTGATTTGCTCCTTATCCTGCTCTACGATCTGGATCGGGCGCAGCGCAAGGCATCCTCTTACCTTCACGTCCTTTAGTTCCCCTTTTCTTTTCGCCAACGCTTCATCCAATAGATACGGAAATCCCACACCTGTGCTGTAATCTACCCAGTCACCGCTTTTTACCAAACCAACGGCTTCTTCCGGTGTTTTTTGTTTACTCCTGTATTCTTGATAAAACCGATCCGCCATCATAGTTTTCCTCCGTTACTTTACGCTACAATATCCATGCCGCACCGCACTGCTTTCCAGTTCATATCCAGAAATTCTGCCTTCACATTTTCTTTGATGATCGCTTCCCAATCTATCTGCTCCAACCCCATCGCCTTGATGATCGTTCCCAATAAAATGATATTCGCGACCTTGGCATTTCCCAAGGCAACCGCCATCTGTGTTGCATTGAGCGTAACCGTTTTGGCATGCTTTTGGATCTCTTCCACAGCGTCTGTCGGATAAACGGCATCTCCGCTTAAAATCGGCATAGAAGGCATCTCATGTTCATTTACGATCACTGTTCCCGTCGGCTTTAAATATTGCAATTCCCTCAAGGCTTCCATTTTTTCAAAAGAAACCAAAAGATCCGCTTCCCCCGGCGCGATCGTAGTCCCTTCCACTTTATCGCCATATCGGATATGAGAAGATACGCTGCCGCCTCTTTGTGACATTCCGTGTATCTCACTCATTTTCACATCATATCCCGCTTCCATCAATCCCTGTGTCAATAGCTTCGCCGCCAAAATGATCCCTTGACCGCCTACACCAACCAACATAACATTTTTCGTCATCGCTTTCAAGCCTCCTCCCACTCGATCGCCTCTTTCGGGCAGACTTGGCTGCATACACCGCAGCCCACACACTGGATAGCATCGATCCGCATTTTCTTCTTCTGCGCATCCATGTGTGTAGCGGGGCAGCCGCATTTCATACAGAGCTTACAGCCGATGCATTTTTCTTCATTTACCTTCATTTTTTTGGTAAATGCACCCGCAAACTGCTCCTTATCTTCTTTGGAAAATTTTTTCAGCGCACAGGGCCATTTTGTGATCACGACAGAAGGCTCCTCCAATTTCAAGAATGTATCCAATGTTTCCCTGACTTCTTTTAGGCCATTGGGATTGATCGTACGAACATGGCTAATTCCCAATGCGCGCACAATTTTTTCTATATCCATCATGGCACTGCTTTCCCCTTTTGCATTATAACCCGTACCCGGATTGTCTTGATGCCCGGTCATTCCGGTGATACGGTTATCCAAAATCACGCTGACCGTATTACTGTTATTATAAACCACATCTATCAAAGATGTTATGCCGGAATGGAAAAATGTCGAATCCCCCAATACCGATACCACTCGTTTTGTTTCCCCTTTTCGCATTTGGAACACCTTTTGCGCCCCGTGACCGATGCTAAAACCACCACCCATACAGATCAAAAGATCCATAGCATTATACGGCTTCGCAAACCCCAGGGAATAGCACCCGATATCCCCGGAAACCATGACGTCTTGATGCTTGCCAAGTTCGTAGAAAAATCCACGGTGCGGGCAGCCCGCACACAAAGCAGGGGGTCTGTCCACAACTGATTCCTTGCGATAATCTATCAGATCCGCTTCTTGCTGTAAGAAGTATTTCCGAATCACGTCAGGTGTCATTTCTCCGTATTTTGGCAGCAAATCTTTTCCGTGACACGCAAACCCTAACTGCAACAGATGCTCCTCTATCAAAGGATCGTTTTCCTCTACAACATAGATTTTTTTGTACTTTCGGCAAAAATCGGAAATCATGTCATCAGGAAACGGAAAAGAAAATCCCAGCTTCAGATAGGAAGCATTCTCTCCAAAAGCTTCTTTTGCATAGTGATAGCAAGCACCAGAAGCAATGACACCGATCGTTGTATTATCATTTTCTTCGGCAAAATTAAAAGGCGTTTTTTCCGCATATTCTTTTAGATTTTTGATTTTTTCTTCCAAATTTTTCCTTAACAACTTTGCATTTGCCGGTACACAACAGTATTTTTTTACGTTTTTTTGATAATCTTTGATCTCGACTTCTTCCCTCTGCCCAAGTGTCACAATGGATTTCCCATGGCACACGCGAGTGGTCATACGGATCAATACCGGACAGTCAAATTTCTCGCTGACACGGTAGGCTTCCACCACCATATCTTTACACTCCTGACTGTTTGCAGGTTCAAACATCGGCACTTTCGCCGCCTTGGCATAATTTCGGTTATCCTGCTCATTCTGCGCGGAATGCTGCCCCGGCTCATCAGCCGTGATAATGACCGCACCGCCGTTCACACCCGAATAGGCAAAAGTAAAGAAAGGGTCGGCTGCCACATTCAAACCCACATGTTTCATTGATGCCATAGCTCTGCCGCCTGCAATAGAGGCACCGATCACAGATTCCAAAGCTACCTTTTCGTTCGACGCCCATTCCGCACAAATCTCGGCATAATTCGAGATATTTTCCAATATCTCGGTAGATGGTGTACCGGGATACGCCGCGGCAAAATGCACTCCCGCTTCGTACGCGCCGCGTGCGATCGCCTCATTTCCGGTGAATAGTTGTTTCATTGCCTTCCCCCCTTACGGACCAAAGAAATCTCATTTATTTATTGCGCATCATGCATCATGCATGATTTATAACTTTATTTTAATATACACCCATTTTTTATGTCAATATGTTTCAGAAATTTTCTCTCCTATATAACAAAAGGATAACTATATTCCTCACGACAAAGTTTCAACGAAATAAAATAAATGCCATTGCCGTTTGATCGGCGCCGTTACAGTCAAAATCTTTAACGAATGCCCTCCTTCAAAAATGCGCACCTTCCTTTGCCAATCTGCTCTTTTCTTTGCATCAAAAAAACAGTGCGCTGCCCTACTGCCTAAAACACATTCCTTCCGTGTATAAAAAACTTAGACATACCGATTTGCTTTTTTCTGTCCCGATTTTTGAAAAAATCTTCTGCAAAAAAAGGGATCGCTCCCTTTATATCAGATAAGCGCAAAACAATACAATGCCACATTCCCAAATTTCTCGCTTGTCAACGAATTTTCAAGTGAATTTTTATTCCATTGTTCTTCCCGGAATTGATGGAACGAAATAACTGTGTTATGATAAAAAAAAGTGTGTTTTTTACCGCAAGGAGGTATGATTATGCAAGGATTATACAAATTAGCACTGGTTGGAACAAAAGAACAGCTCACTGATTTTATAAAAAAAGTCAATGACAACGATCCCGATTCTGTATTCAATGAATACGCGGTAGAAGAAGGCACCGGACTTAGAACAACACAAGGATATGGTCTGCAAAAATTTCTGGATCGTTATAAACTTGTTATTGAAAATACCGGCTCCGGAAACATCAGCGGCATTGAAGAAATGGCTTCTGAAATAGGGCAGATCGCACCTGAACTGGAGCTCATGCTTTTGACACAATATCTGGATTATAGCGATGACTACACATGGACAATTTATTATAAACCTACCGGAGAAACCGATCCTTCTGAAACCGAAGGAGTCCTTTATAAAGGATCACCGGGTGATATCCTTTCCGTTGAAGAAGTTTTGAATTACAGATCCATGGGTGCAACAAATATTTCACTAAACATCGACCGAGAAAAATTAAAAGAATATTTAGATGCTTTCATTGGATATGAGTTGACATTTGAAGAAATCGAACCATTCCTCGATGCATTAGCTGACCCTGAGAGAACAGATTTTACGGAATTTGAAGACACTTTTGATATGTATTCTTTACAAGATACTATCAATGACTTTTTAAAAGGCCAAGTAGAGGATGTGCCCTATGACGCAGATGGAAACGGCATTCCGTCTATCAAATATATTGCCAGATTGTTTGCAGACTGCTGGGGTATCAACTTTGGGGTATCCTATCGCTTCCGTCCCGAAACATTTGATGACCGTTTTGCCGGAAAAACCTTTGTGATTACAGGCGAACCGAATGACTACGGGAAAGACGGTGCAAAAGAAATCATTGAAAATTTTGGCGGTGTTGTGCGCGGTGCCGTCAGCGGAAAAACCGATTATCTTCTTTCCGGCAACTATTCCGGCGAGAAAAAACTGGAAAAAGCAAAGGAACTGGGGGTATCCATCATCAATACAGATGATTTTGAGCAAATGATCTCTTAAATCACTTACCAAAAACCCCGAAACGATCCGAAAACAGTATCTTTCCCTTTATCTGCCCCCTGCTTTGGGGGCATTTTTTCTGTTTTCTTAACCTTTCTCCTATTATCTTCCGCGCAATGTTTGATATTTTACTTTCGTTTCCGCCCTCTGCCCACTGCACCCGCAACAGACCGCCGTGCCTGCGTCAAAATGATGATTCCCATACCGATGTTTTCAAATTGTATGCCCGTCCGATCGTTTGAAACCGCTTTTCTCTCAAAGTATCCCGCAAACACGGCGGCGCCTCAAGCAACTCATGTATCCTTCTTCCAATATCCGCTTCCCATTTTTTCGATGTTTATAAAATAGTTGCATTTTCATCAAAAATGCGTTAAACTTTTCATGTCATTCATAGACAAAATCTCCTGTTTCTATCATTTTGGTTGCCAGACCAATTTCATGATAGCGCAGGAGGTTTTTTCTTATCCGGCGTTTTTACCTGCCCTCAGGTACAGCGGAATTTTGTCATATCTATGCGTCGTACAAAAATCGGGCTATTACACACCGATCTGTGTAATAGCCCTTAAAAAAGGAATATTTTGTGTTTCAAACTATACCAAGAACATTACTTGCATAAATAGAATTTAGGGTGATCTCTATGTAGCAAAAACAAACAAAATGATTGTTTATTTGAAGAATAATTCATATACCTCATCTGTGGGCATATCTTTTCCTGTGAACAAATGGAATGCAGCAGCACCCTGCCACATCAGCATACCGATGCCGCCCAAGGCAACTTTGCAGCCATTTGCTTTCGCTTCCTGCACAAATTTTGTTTCTCTTGGATTGTATACAGCATCTGCAACGACCAAATCAGGACGGAAAACACTTGTATCTGTGATCAGAGATTCTTGATCCAGTGGTTTCATACCTACTTTTGTTGCATTCACTAAGATATCGCTGTCTTTGATTTCGGCATAGAGTTTTTCTGTATCTTCTAACGGGTATGCATGCACATCGCATTCCGGCAGCATATTTTTGATTTTTTCTACTGTTTTTTCTGCATTTGCAAAGAATTCATCTTTTCTGTTGAAAATAGAGATTTTCTTTGCGCCATCCAGTGCGGACTGTACCTGAATTGCAGTCGCTGCGCCGCCGGCACCCATCACTACCATACGTTTACCTTTGACATCTACACCGTTTTCTTTTAAATTTCTTACAAAGCCCATACCATCTGTATTGTTGCCATACAGTTTGCCATCTTTTACCACAACGGTATTGCATGCGCCGATCAGTTTCGCGGCATCTGATAATTCATCTACCAATTCTGCCACTTTTGTTTTGCAAGGCATTGTTACATTAAACCCTTTGCAGCCTAATACACGCAGGGCATTGACAGCTTCCTCTGTTTTTTCCAGCGGCACATCGTATGCCAAGTACGCATCATCTAAACCTGTCTTTTGAAAACTGTAATTATACATCGCAGGGGAGCCGGAATGTCCAACCGGTGTTCCGATCAAACAAAACATACCTGTTCTGCCACTGATTCTTTTTTCCATAGTAAAATCTACCTCCTGTCAAACGATCAAATGTTTAATGCGGCATGCAAAGCTTCCGCAGTTGCGTCCATTGCCTTTCTTGCTTTCACTGCATCTCCGATAACATATGTATCTGCAACAATTTTGCGAATCTCCTCACTGATGGTGTCGTGATTACGATAACCCATTGCCAATACAACATTGTCGAATCCTTCCAGACGACCTTCTGTTCCGTCTGCCAATGTATAAGAAACGCCATCGGGATAGAACTGTGCCACTTTTGCGCCTGTTACCCCCTGTACATGATACTGTGCGAAATCTTTCATCAGATATTTTCTGTGTTTCGGAATGACATCAGGTCCTAATTGATCCCGCAGTTCAATTACAGACACGTCATGACCCAATTCCGCCAAGAAATCTGCCACTTCACAGCCAACCATACCGCCGCCTACAATCAGCACTTTTTTGCCTACGTGGGCTTTACCGTCCAACAAATCACCTGCATGAATCACACCGGTATCATTGATGCCGGGAATCGGCAAAACCAAAGGTGTGGAACCGGTTGCTACAATCACTGCATCCGGATTTTTTTCCTGAACCATTGCAGGAGTAACTTCTGTATTCATCACAAATGTAACGCCGTATGCTTCGCATTTTGCAATGTAGCTTCTGATCATGTTGGTGATATCACCTTTTCCGGGAGGATATGCCGCAAGGCGCATATTGCCGCCCAAAATGTCTTTTTGTTCATACAATGTAACATGATGCCCTCTATAAGCACAAATATATGCTGCATACAGACCGCCGGGACCACCGCCGATTACCATAATATTTTTGCTGGTTTCTGCTTTTGTCAGTTCAGATTCTCTGCCGACCAACGGATTTACCAAGCAAGTAATGGGTTCCCCATGGTACATATTGGGTACGCAACCCTGCAGACAACCGATACAAGGGTTCATCATATCCAGCTTACCTTCTTTTGCTTTGTTTGGCATTTCAGGGTCTGCAATACTTTGTCTGCCAAACGCAACTAAGTCTGCTCTGCCTTCTGCTACCATCAGTTCTGCAAACTGCGGTTCTGTATAACGTCCGACTGTGATCACCGGAATGGAAACGGCACGTTTTACTTCTGTGGCAAAGTCTGCACTAAAACCACCATGGATCACACTGGGCGCCCACATACATTCATCATGCAAATGCACTGCACGAGAAACATGGATCGCATCTACGCCGCATTCTTTTTCCAGATAAGAAGCTACAGCTGCTGCGTCCTGCGGGGTCTGACCGCCTTCCACATCATCAGTACCATTGATACGACAAATGATCGCTAAACCATTGCCTGCTTTTTTCCGAATGTTTTCTACGATCAGACGAATCAAGCGCATACGATTTTCAAAAGAACCGCCAAATTCATCTACGCGTTTATTGGTTCTGGAAGAAATAAATGTACTTACCAAATATCCATGTGCACAGTGTACTTCTACTGCATCTGCGCCGGCTTTTTTTGCGCGTACAGCTGCATCGCCGTAACATTCAATTAAGCGATACAGTTCTTCTTTAGAAATTGCTTCCGGTGTTTCTCTGCCGCATTCGCCGGGGATCGCACTTGCCGCTTTCAGCGGATAACCCGTCAGTTTGCTATTGCCTTCCGGACCGGCATGCTGCAACTGAACACAAGGATAGATCACCAATACGCGGATCGGTTTCAAACCTTTTTTTCATCAAGAAAGAGGTCAAAAATACAGCGCATACGATTCCCACCGAATAGAAAGATTGAATCATCTGGGGATTTTCCAATCCATATAAAGCGCCTAATTCTTGGTTACAGTTCAAGTACAGTTGGAATGTTGTTGTTGCGGTAAAACCAATGCAGATCAAAGCAATGGTAGAGGGTGTAAATTTGATTTTTTCTTTTTTCTGGGCAGTCCCCTTGTTTTCCGGAGCAGTTTCCGATTTAGGCGGGAACGGTAAGAAAAGTAAGAAGATGCCGTCGATGATAATAATAGCTGCTGCAACAAAATACAAAGTTCTAAAAGAAAGATTTTGTGCTGCTACCCATGTGATCATAAAAGGCAGCAGGAATTGGCTGACAGAAATAGCGAATTTGGTGAATAAGTTTGCGATCGCCCCATTTTCTTTGAAAATTTCCATACAAGACGGTGTAATGCTTGTATCTAAGAAGGAATTTGCCATACCGCTGAAAATCATCAATATGTACGCGATATAAATATTGGGGGAAAACGTAATGCTGATAAAGAAAATAGCGAAAAATACGACCCCAACCAATGCACTTTGTTTTCTTCCATACTTATCAGAAAAAGGACCCGCAAACGGAAAAGCGATCAGTCGTCCTAACCCCGTTGCTGCAATGACTGCCATAACACTACTTACGTCGAATGTACCATCTGCTAATTTTTCCGCACCCCACATAGCGGCAAAATTTTGCTTATACTGGCTCATAATGGTAACCGCGATCCCCAGTATGAAATATGTCATATACAGTGCGAATGCTGTCGGATAATATTTTTTTTGATTCATGATGTCCCCTCATTTCTATGGTTGCTTTGTGGTGAATAAAAACGATCTTTTACTTCTTCTACCGGCATATCCCTGCCTGTATAAAGCTTCACAGCGGCAGCGCCCTGATATAGCAGCATACCTAAGTCGCCTATGATCTGACACCCGGCACGCTCTGCATCTTGTAACATTTTTGTTTGAATCGGATCATAAACTACGTCCGTTACGACCAAATCTTTTCGAAATAACGAAAGGTCTTGAATGTTACTGATATTTTCTAACGGATGCATGCCAACCCGTGTTGCATTTGACAAGATATCGCTTGTTTGAATCGATGCGGCAAGTTCATCTTGATCAGATAAGTCATTTAGTGTGATTTTCTGTTCCGGGAAAGCTGCTTGCAGTTCCTCTATTTTTCGCTCCGCTGTTTCCCAAAATCCATCTTTTTGGTTAAACACAGCAATTTCTTTTGCGCCGTCTAAAAGCGCCTGCACCTGGATCGCTGTGGAAGCACCGCCTGCGCCCAATAATGTGATCTTTTTTCCGGAAAGATCAATGCCATGCGCCCGCAGATTCTCAACATATCCGATACCATCTGTGATATAACCGACCAATTTTCCGTTTTCCTCTACAATAGTATTGCATGCGCCGACCAGTTTTGCAGCTGTAGAAACTTCATCCAAATACTGCAAGACTTCTTGTTTGCAAGGCATCGTAATATTGGCGCCTTTCATTCCAAAAGTACGAAAAGCTTGTATTGCATCCCCTGTCTTTTCTTTCGGAACATCAAAAGCGAGGTATTTGCAATCCAATCCCCATTTATCAAAGCAATAGTTATACATTGCCGGGGATTTAGAATGTTCTACCGGCGAACCAATCAGTCCATATAATTTCGTTTTTCCTGAAATCTCCATCGACTTTTTTCTCCTTACTCTTTTATTTCCGTTCAGCGCTGTTCGTTTTACGAGCATAGTGTAGCCCCGAATATTTGAAAAAACAAATTGATTATTTGTGATATAGCGATAGATTTTATCTATCGCATGTGCGATACTGCAAATAGGAAATCGAATGTAGAAAGGAGTCGTGGCTGCTATGAATCTATACCATTTACGCTATTTTTCTGTATTGGCACAAACGCAGCATTTTGGAAAAGCAGCGGAAAAATTATGTATTACACAACCCAGTTTGAGTCATGCGATTTCTCAGCTGGAAACAGAATTGGGCGTTACATTGGTAGAGCGCAAAGCGCGTTCTTCCACCTTGACCAAAGAAGGGTATCAATTTTTAAATTATGTCGAGAATTCATTGGAAATACTGGATAACGGTATAGATACGATGAAGCGTGTTTCAAACGGCGAAGGAACTATTTCTTTAGGTTTTTTGCGCACATTAGGCATCTCATTCATTCCTGAAGTAGCCGCTGCATACCTAAAAACATGCCCGGAAAAATCCATTCATTTTGAGTTTCATTCCGGTATTTCTCAACCGTTATTGGAGGGTTTGAAAACGGAGAAATATAATGTAGTGTTTTGCACAAAAATGGAAAATGAGAAATCCATTGAATTCATTCCGGTATCGAAACAGGATTTAGTATTGATCGTTCCGCGAAATCATCCGCTTGTCAAACGCTATACCATTGATTTAAGCGAAACCATTCCCTATCCGCAGGTTTATTTTTCCCATAGTTCCGGTCTGCGCGTTGTCATTGACCATCTTTTTGAAAAGATAGGAAAGCACCCACAAATTGCTTATGAAGTAGAAGAAGATCAGGTCATCGCAGGGTTGGTTGCGCAAAATTTTGGGATCGCGGTCGTTCCCTATATGGAAGAGCTGCTTCGATTAAATGTAAAAATCATTCAGATCTCACATCCGTATTGGGAAAGAAATTTTTATATGGCGACATTGAAAGACCATTATTTGCCGCCTGTGGTACAACAATTCAAACAGTATGTCATAGAAAAATACAGCTTATAAAATTGCATAAAAAAAAGCTCGTTTTTTTACATATTTATTTTATTTATCACTTGATGAAAAAATTTTATCGAAAATCTTGTCAAAGTCCATACTTATAATATGAATTTCCAAGTATTTTCTCAATTTCAACCAAAGCGGGATCTAACAGCATTGCATTTTCGATAGCCAACTTAAAAAAAGTGATTTTTCATGCGCAACAGATTCTTTCTGTTTTTGCATTGCGAACTGTCAAAATGTATTTCCCACCAAAAAAAGCAGGAGTTTTCAGGCTTTTTCGCCGATGAAACTCCTGCTTTTTTCTGCCGTTTTCTCACCAAAGGCTTGCAGGAAATAAGCCTTCCGCAAACGATCGTCGAATTTCTCGATACTTTGAGAGTAGCAAAAATGCTTTTTTCTTTTCAAATTCTTTTTTATCATGCCCCTTTTTCCCGACGGGATATCTTTTTTTAGAAAGCGGAAAAAAACACGCCTTCTTCACGTTTTGCCCCTCTATTTTTGTTTGGGCAATACCGAATTGCACAAAATATCTCCCCGTCTTTTTTGAAATATTGTCTGAAAGTCAAACAAAAAAAGTCCTTTTATCTTTCTGTTTTAAATTGACATCGTACCCAAAAAGTGATAGTATTGCTTGACGATTTTTGTGAAGAAAACCTGGAGGCGTCTTTTATGAAAAACAAAAAATTGCTCGGTTCTATCTGCTGCATCATCAGCGCCTGTCTTTGGGGTGGCTGCGGTGCTTCCGGACAATATTTGATCAATGAACTGCATATGTCATCACTGTGGCTGACGAGCTTTCGTTTAAGTATCTGCGGTATTGTTCTGATGCTTTATTTTTCTTTTCGTATGCGTTCAGAAGTTTTCCAAATCTGGAAAAACAAAAAAGACGCGATCGAACTGATCCTTTTTTCTTTGATCGGCGTTACGGCACTTTACTATACTTATTTTATTACAGTGCAGTACACCAACGCCGCCACAGCAACGGTACTGCAATATCTTTCTCCCGTTCTGATCGTCATTTATATGTCCGTGCGCACGCGAAAACGCCCGACCGCGCAGGAAGCGACAGCCGTCTGCTTTGCATTGGCAGGTACTTTTTTACTGGCAACGCATGGCAATTTCCGTTCGCTGCAAATTTCCTCAACGGGCCTTTTCTGGGGTATCGTTTCCGCGATCACACTGGCGTTTTATACCGTTTTCCCCAGACGTCTGCTTAGCCGCTACCCCACCATATATCTGTATGGCTGGGCAGTGTTTTTCGGCGCGATCGTGCTGAATTTTATCTCGCCTTTTTGGCAGATGGAGGGAAATCTGGATACTGTAGGCGTTCTCTTGCTGCTGTATACATTGTTTTTCGGCACATTGCTGTCTTACCCCATTTTTTTGTATGGCGTCAAACAGATCGGTCCCGCCCGTTCCAGCATTCTTTCTTCTCTGGAGCCGATGACCACCGCTGTTATCACAGTCGTTTTCTTAGCCACACCGTTACATATCATGGATATTATAGGTATGGTGCTGATCACCGCTACTGTATTTATCCTTGCTGTCAAACCGAGAAGGCAGGCGGCGGCAGTGGAAAAAAACGAAAAACCATCTTTATAATTTTATCTCGAGATACCGTTTTTACTGTCTTTTGTTTTTGCAAAAGGCAGTTTTTTTACTTTATGAATCATGTATAGTTTCTGTCACTTCATCGGAATAAAGACGGTGATACTTTAAAACAAATTCCCGTTTTAACAGCAGCAATTCCTCACTTTGCTTTAAAATATAAAACAGTATCGCCCTCGCCTCAAATTCCGCTCTGCTTTTGGGCAGTTCTTCCTGCCGCATTTGTATCCAGATCGTTTCCAGCTGCTGTAACAGCGCAAGCACATTATTGCTTCTATGATACTGCGCGCGGATTTGCACAAAAAAATCAGATACCGTTTTTGCCTGTTTGGGCTGTGCCGAAATAGTATCCAGATTACGAAAGATCTCGCCCAATACCATACGCTGTTTCTGCCGCATTTCGATATAATCGATTTCATTCATATCTTTTCGGAACAGGGAATTATCATAATTATGCAACGCGCAAAGCTTTGCGGCGGCGATCTCCCGATCTAACTGCGCAAAGATATCTTCATTGCCCTCTTTTTCACTCTTACACTCCATACGCAGTGCGATTTCGGATAATATCGCACACATTTGTATATCCACATGCTCCGATAAATGCACGAATGCTGCCGTATCCTTCCGTAAAGAAGCATTCGCCGCAAGTGCAGGCAATGTACCTGCCAAAAACAACATCACTTCATTATAGAGCACCTCTATGCTTAAACTGCCCGCCATCAAAAAATGTGAAACCAAAACCGCATTGATGGAAATGACCTCCGGCCAACGCACATACAGGCACAAAAAAACAAACAGCAGAACATACACAGCATAAGCAGCCAGACGAACGCCCAACAGAATATAACAAACATAGGCAATCCCGATCGACAATATAAACGCAAGCGTACGGCGCAGCGCGACCTCCACGGTTTCCTGCTTGGTATCGCCGATCGAGAGGATCGCAATGATACCCGCCGCGGTATAATGTTCCAATCTCAAAAATACAGACAACAATATCGCACTCATACAGGCTAACGCGATCCTTACACTTTTTTGCATTACCGTCATAATGCTTTTTTGCCTCCCTTTCCTTGTTTTTAGCTGTGAGAATCATGTTTTTGCAGATCACGGAATACACTGAAACTAATCGATCATAAAGGAGCGATCCCTATGAAACGTATTCCGTTTTTTTCTCTACAAAAGCCGATCTTAGCCATACATATCAGAAAAAAATTTCTGCTTCTTTCGCTGATGGGTCTGTTTCTTTTGGGGGCACTTGCCTACACGCTGCCGCCTGCCGCAAAACAGGTGTTTTCCGCTGTGGAAAGCGCCGCCGAACGGAAGCTGCCGATTTACTGCGTCCAGACAGAAAAACCGCAGATCGCCATTACATTCGATGCCGCCTGGGGTGCCGATGATACAGATGAACTGCTGCGTATACTGCGGGAAAACGATGTTACGGCAACATTCTTTCTTTGCGGCTACTGGGTGGAAGATTTTCCGGAAGAAGTGAAAAAAATCGCCGAAGCCGGGCATGATATCGGAAACCACTCTGCAACACACCCGCATATGAGTCAGCTTTCGGCAGAAGAAATCGCAAAAGAACTACAGCAATGTCACGATACCGTAAAGGAACTGACCGGCATCGAAATGGATCTGTTCCGTCCGCCGTTTGGAGAATATGACAATCATGTCATCGAAACCGCGCAGGCAAACGGCTATTATACCATTCAGTGGGATGTAGACAGCCTCGATTGGCTGGAAAAAGGGGAACAAGCAGAAATCGATCAGGTTTTGCAGCATCAGCATCTGGGCAATGGTTCCATTTTATTATTCCACAATGACGCAGAATATACACCCAAAGTGTTGGATACCATCATCAAAGGTCTGAAAGAAAAAGGATACGAACTGGTGCCGGTTTCCGAACTGATCTATCGCGAAAACTACACGATGGATCACGAAGGACGACAGATTCCGTCTACCGCGCAAAATACATAAATAAATCCTTGCCGCGGTATTGCACCACTGAAACCGCAGTACAAACAAAAAAAGCCTGCTGCTTCGCTGTATCTTTACGCCAAGCAACAGGCTTTTCTGCTTTTATGTAACAAAACCGACCAACCGATTTCGCTGTCTTTGGGACCGCGAGCGTTTGGAAAAAATCCTCATCTTTTCTTGTTTTCCGCCACTGCAAAATATGCTTCCCATAAAACAAAACAATTTTTGCCCTTTATCACAAAAATCGATATTCTATCCCGCAACCAAATCTGTCAGTTCATTCTTTTTTGTTTGTCGAAAAAACACTTCCTTCGTATGCTTCCATACGCTTATTTCTTTGACTCATCGGCACTTTTATTTTATCTCCTTGACCTCTGTTTCCAAAACAATATCATATTCTTTTGCCAACTCAAGGTAATCGTCCACCTGATCATATTCTAACATATCAGACGAGATCAGACCTTTTTGGTAAAATCGATCGCGTACCAGCATAGTAGTGTAAAAAGAACCGCACTGACCGGTCAAATACATTTCCGCAGAAAGACCGGATCTTTCAAAAGATTCTTGCATGCCGGGCGCATAAACGTAAGTTTCTACCATCACATCTTTACCGTCTTTTTTACCGTATGCCTCCACCACCATCGCTCCGGTATCGGAAATCAAACCTTCCTGCAAAATCTCCTCCAACTCCTCACGATACTTAGGCGCCGGCGGAATATGTGCCAAGACCACATCAAACGGCACCACTTTCCGTCCGTTGACCTTCTCCTCCTGTCTGGAAAGAAGCCCTGCGCGGTACAAAGGTTTCGCAAACTCAACACCGACACCGCCATATTTGAAAGCGGCATTTCTTGCACCCTTGAAGTATTTCTTTGCATTATGCCCGATATAAAGCGGTTCATCATGCGCGTGTTCGACCAACTCACAGACGCCTTCCACTCCTTTGAATGTTCTGTAATAAGGTCTGCTGTGAGGTTCTGTCGGAATCACTTTTCCGTTTTCATAAATGTAGGCGGTGTCTGTCATATCCCCCAATGCTGTTACAGGAGACCACCAGAAAGGCAGAAATCTTTTTGCTCTGACCCCTTCATATACCAGACAATTTAATGTATCGCAAGAATCCAGATACCGCATGGCATCTCTTGCAGCCACACAGATCATGCCGGGTGCAGAGCCTGTACCGATGATCGCAGTTTTTCCAATCGCTTTGAATTTCGCGCCGATCTCATCATACAGATAGTCTACACATTTCACCCAATCCTGCGGAAACAATACATCGGTCGCCGCAAAATCCTGATAGTCTACCTTCGCCTCAATGGCAGCTTCCAAAACCGTCAGCCCGTATTGTAACGGCAATGCATTCACCAAAAGATCCACTTCCTTTGCTGCCGCGACAATACTGTTTTTATCCTTAGCATTGATTTGAATGCCTTTGCCCTTTTTTAAAAGTTTTACCAACTCGTCTACCGCTTTTTTATCATAATCCGCACAAATTATCTCCGAAACTGCCGCTTCTTCGTCCATTCGCTTTGCCACGGTGGAGCCCTGCGCGCCAACGCCAAGAATCAAGATCTTTTTCATTTTGTTTCAACCTTTCTGCATATCTCTTTTCCTAAAATATCCGAATTCATCTTTCGCTTTTTCCGTTTACCTGTCCAAGCTATTTTTCCTGCCAAGGATTGGTCAGTATCCATTATAACAACCCCGAAAAACATATGTATAGTATTTTTTTCTCCGTCGCAACGGTATCATTTTTCTCAAAAATATGCATGGTATATGGTTCTTTTACGTTTTATATTTTGTTCTCATGGATTTTATCGAAATTTTCAGCTAAATTTTCTGATATCCTATTTTCAATATCATGAAACCACCAAAAACAACCAATGGATATTGCATATTTTATACTGTTGCACAAATTTTGTTCGCGGATTTTTTCTTTTTCTCTCTATCAGCCTTTTCCGCAAAAAAATCGAACAAGCACGCAAACTTTCGTCTGCATATCTTGTTCGATTTTTACTGCCACTGCTGATTTTAGATTGCCGTCAGATTACTTCTGGCATTTTTCTGTTTTGCCGGACTGCTTTGCGTTTTCACTTTTCTGTGTTTTGTTTGTGTGATCCAGGCTGTATTCCTGCGCAAACTCCGCACGGCTCATACCCTTTTGCGTATTTTTGCTCATGTTTTTCTTAGATGCCTTGTCCATTTTGGCTGCCTCCTTTGCATCCTATCGTTTCTTGCGATGATTACCTCGCAAAAGTAGTATGCGTCACAGGCGCCAAGGTTATGTATGCGATATGTGATTTTCCAGATAACGCAATTTATACTGTGTTTTGGCAAAACGAATGATTTTTTGATAGGTTGCTACATTGGTCAATCCGCCTACCACACCGACGATCGGCAAACCCTGCACAAATTTTGCCACCAGCAGTTCTTCTGCCATAGCAGCGGAAGTTCTTTCGACCTCCTGTGCAATATCGCAGTCGCCTTCCTTCATATCTTTCGACCATGTACGCAAGCGCTGCATCGCCTGCGTTTTTTTCTGCCCGCTTTGTGACGCCGCGCAAAGCAGACGCAGGATATAAATTCGTTCCTGCTCGGTATCATAACGGAAACCATAGCTGACCGCCGTTTCATAGACTCCTTTTAAAATCACCGCAAGAAAAACCGGAATATCCGGCAGCCCAATGCCCAAAACACCCAATCCAGCACCTTCTACAGCTGTAATACAGGACGTAATCCAGTTCCGTTTATCAGTTGCGGCATCTAATTTCCTGAGATTCTTCCCGTTGGCTTTTTGCCGCATACGAAAATCATTCACCGCAAACTCTTGACGCAATGTTTCTTGCGGGATCGTTTTTTCAATCCATTCTGTTCCTTTTTCGAAAATCAGGAAAAAGCCCTTTTGAAACGCAGTATATAATGTTTCTCTCACCTTTTGCGGAATTTTTTCCTCTGTTTTTTCTTTCATCTGCTCCAATTTTCCTTTTTTGGCAGTCATTTGTTTTAATCTACTGCGTTCTTCCTTCCTTTGCAGGCGATTCCATTCTTTACGAAGTCCTTTTTCCAAAAACACCACTTCTTTCTGTTATACGAAAAGGCGCAAAAGCCGTTGGATAGACCCCACACGCTCTTGCGCCAAAACCATTTGAATCAGCAAACCTTATGACTGTTTGTCCGGATTTTCTTTCTTGTCGAAAATCTTTGTCAGGTCTGTTTCTCCGATATTTTTCCGCATTCCTGTATCTGCAAGCACATTTTGCATTTTGTAGTAATCCATCACGCCAAGATTGCCGTTTCTGAGTGCTTCTGCCATTGCCATAGGCACTTCCGCTTCCGCTTCGACTACCTTCGCTTTCATGCGCTCTACTTCCGCTCTCATTTCCTGCTCTTTCGCAATCGCGGTTGCACGTCTTTCTTCCGCCTTTGCCTGTGCAATCTGCTTATCCGCTTCCGCCTGTTGGATCTGCAGGTGCGCGCCGATGTTTCTGCCGATATCTACATCCGCAATATCAATAGACAGGATCTCAAATGCAGTACCGTTATCCAAGCCTTTGGAAAGAACTGTTCTGGAGATCAAGTCAGGGTTTTCCAATACGCTCTTATGACTCTGGGAAGAACCGACGGTTGTGACAATACCCTCACCGACTCTGGCAATGATCGTTTCCTCTCCTGCACCGCCGACCAGACGCCCCAAGTTTGCGCGTACCGTAACTTTCGCGATTACTTTCACCTCGATACCATCGATCGCAACCGCAGAAATCCAAGGGGTTTCAATGATCTTCGGTGTTACGCTCATTCTGACGGCTTCAAATACGTTTCTGCCTGCCAGATCGATCGCAGCCGCTCTTTCAAAAGAAAGATCCAGATTTGCCCTGTGTGCCGCGATCAGCGCGTCTACCACATTATCCACCCGTCCACCGGAAAGCAGATGACTCTCCAGCTGATTCGCATTGACATCCATACCTGCTTTTTGCGCTTTGATCAGCGGACGAATGATCTTATCCGCACGCACGCGGCGCAAACGCATACCAATCAGTGAAAAAATACGAACCTTTACTCCTGCAGAAACTGCGGAAACCCACAGCCCTAACGGTACAAAACTCAAGAAGATCGCAACGATCACCAATATAATAATGATTGGGATGAAAAAAGCTGCTAAATCAAGTAATCCCCACATTATTATCTACCCCTCTCTTTCATTTCTCTCTATTGTTGTATTTCGATCTGCCTTACCACTAATGTTTTCCCGCTGATGCCCGTTACTTTCACTTTTGCGCCCTGTTCGATATAAGTGTCCTGTGAAGTTACCTCCACTTCACTGCCGTCAAAAGCGGCTCTGCCCACAGGGTGCAGCGGCGTCAGCGCAACACCTTCTTTCTGTAAAAATCCTTTTAATTCCTCATCAAAATCCTTTGCTTCCTGTTTATCCTTCAGCACGACCTTCTGATACAATCCGCTGCGTTTGGCAAACACGATCATCAGGATAAAGACCGCGACCAAACAAACCAACATAATCAAAAATGCCGCTGTTCCATAATGAAATCCCACCAAAACAGTTGAAACCAACAAACAGATCACTCCGGAAACACCGAAAACACCGAATCCCGGCAGCATGATCTCCGCAAACAACAACACAAGACCAACGATCGCCAACAGGATCTCCCATACAAGCATTTTCCTCTCCCCCTATCCGTTCGGACATGATTTTCATATCCTTTTCATATTGTATGTTTTTATTCTAACATGGAGTTTCTGTGGTCGCAACTGTATTCCATTGGAATGTGAAACCTTAAGAAATTCTTTATTCTTTCTCCGCTTTTTCGGACTGTGCTTTTTGCTGTTCCTTTTTTTGCTGCTGTCTGCGTTTCCCCATCAAACCGCCCACTCTGCCGCTTTCTTTCGCACTAAGCCCCTTCCAGCCGACTTTGCGGATCTTTTCTGTCAGTCCAAGTTCCTCTGCAATTTCATACTTCATGCGAAGCGCTTCTTTCTGTGCTTCCGATAATTCTTTTTTTGCCATACCATATCGCCCTCTTTTCCTTGTTTTGGATAGTATGTCTCAAATTGCATAAAATTATTTGACATTGCTTTCAGTTAGTGATAGACTGTCATTAAATATATGATAATCGAAGTAGAGGTGCGTTTTTCAAGAGTACTCGGGTGAATATCATAAGGGATGTGTGAAGCCCGCCGAAAGGGGAAAACGCCGAAGAAAAGATTTGTCCTTATGCAGTTTTTTCTGGTTGTGCGGTTAAGAGACGTATGACTGTCATCGGGTTCACTGATGGAGCGCTACTGATTGTTTCGCTGTTTTTTCTCTTTCGGGAAAAATCCTTTTTGTATCAGCGAAATTTTTCTGTCGGCGCATGCCGGCTTTTTTATTTTCTCCGTCTTCCCGCTCTATTTCAACCGCAAATTTAGAAAAATGCCAAACCGAAGCAAAAAAACTAAGGAGTGATTTCATTGAAAAAGGTAAATTTGGCAGTCGTCGGCGCAACAGGTATGGTTGGCAGAACATTCTTGAAAGTTCTGGAAGAAAGAAACCTGCCCATTGAGAACTTTTATGTGATGGCTTCCAGCCGTTCCGCAGGAAAAAAACTGACTTTCATGGGAAAAGAATACACCGTGGAAGAACTGAACGAGCATTCTTTCGATAAACCCATCGACATCGCGCTGTTTAGTGCGGGCGGCTCCACCAGCGAAAAATTCGCACCCATCGCCGCAGCACATGGCTGCATCGTCATCGACAACAGCTCTCAGTGGCGTATGGACCCTGCCGTTCCTCTGGTCGTACCGGAAGTAAACCCCGAGGACATCGCTTGGCATAAAAACATCATCGCCAACCCCAACTGCTCTACCATTCAGGCAATGGTTGCTCTGAAACCTTTGGATGACAAATACAAAATCAAACGTGTGGTTTATTCTACCTACCAGGCAGTATCCGGCGCAGGTCTTGCCGGCTGGATGGATCTGGAAAACGGTTTGAAAGGGGAAGCACCGAAGAAATTCCCTCACCCGATCGCAAACAACTGCCTGCCGCACATCGATGTTTTCCTGGATAACGGCTACACCAAGGAAGAAATGAAAATGGTCAATGAAACCAGAAAGATCCTGCACCATGACGACCTGCGCGTAACCGCAACCACCGTACGCGTGCCCGTATTTGATTCTCACAGTGAGTCCATCAACGTGGAATTTGAGAAACCGTTTGAAATGGACGATCTGATGGAAACATTGAAAAACGCGCCCGGTCTGGTCGTACAGGACAATCCCGAGGAGAATGTATACCCGCTTGCTATCGAAGCGGCAGGACATGATGAAGTATTCATCGGTCGTATCCGCCGTGACGAGAGCGTAGAAAGCGGTGTAAATATCTGGGTCGTTGCGGACAATATCCGTAAGGGTGCCGCAACCAACGCAGTGCAAATCGCAGAAACCATCATCAACCAGTGGAATCAAGAATAAGTTTGGAGGTGCATTTATCATGTCAATTTTTAAAGGAGCAGGTGTAGCACTGGTTACCCCCATGCATGCAGACGGCAGTGTAAATTACGAGAAGTTAGCGGAACTGATCGAATTTCAGATCGCCAACAGCACAGATGCGCTGATCATCTGCGGAACCACAGGCGAAGCTTCCACTTTGGAAGATGACGAACATCTGGAATGCATTCGTTTTGCGGTTGAACAGGTAAAAGGACGCGTTCCCGTTATTGCCGGCACAGGCAGCAACAATACAGCGCATTGCATCGAAATGTCACAGGCGGTTGAAAAAATGGGGGCGGACGCTGTTTTATTGGTTACACCTTACTACAACAAAGCAACACAAAAAGGCTTGATTCAGCATTATACTGCTATTGCAAACAGCATTTCCATTCCGATCATTCTTTATAATGTTCCCAGTCGTACCGGCTGCAATCTGCTGCCTAAGACTGTATATGAACTGTCTAAAGTAAAGAATATCGTTGCGATCAAAGAAGCTTGCGGTAATCTTTCTCAGATCGCAGAGCTGGCTGCTTTGTGCGGTCCCGATTTTGATATTTACAGCGGCAATGACGATCAGGTCACCCCGATCCTTGCCCTTGGCGGTATCGGTGTCATCTCCGTTCTTTCCAATGTAGCGCCGAAGGATACACACGATATGGTTATGAAATTTTTGGAAGGCGATATCAAAGGTTCCATCGATCTGCAATTAAAAGCGATCGATCTGATCAAAGCGCTGTTCTGTGAGGTTAACCCGATCCCGGTAAAAGCTGCCATGAACTTGATGGGTTACGAAGTCGGCTCCTGCAGACTGCCTCTGTGTGATATGGAAGAAAAGACACACGCACAGTTGGAAGCCGCAATGAAAGCTTACGGCTTGATCTAAAAAAATACTGCTGATACTTTCGGAAGTTTCTGCCGTTTTGTGCGGAAACTTCCGTATCTTTCTATCGAAAAAATCAAAACCGAAAGGAGCAAATCAAAATGACCAATATCATCATTCACGGCTGCGGCGGCAAAATGGGTCATGTGGTAGCCAATCTGGTAGCCAATGATCCCGATTGTCAGGTTGTTGCGGGCATCGATCCTTTTGCGGATCATCTTCCCTTCCCCGTTTTTAAAACACCGGCACAGTGTGATGTTGCTGCGGATGTGATCATTGACTTTTCCACAGCGGCCGCTGTTCCGGCACTGTTAGACTTTGCGAAAGAAAAACAGATCCCCGTTGTGGTCTGCACCACTGCGCTGTCTGATGAAACTCTTGCAAAATTGCAAGAAACCGCCGCTTCCGTTGCGGTTTTAAAATCCGCCAATATGTCAGTCGGCGTCAATCTTTTGTTAGACTTGGTACAGCGTGCCGCAGCGGTTCTGACAGAAAACGGATTCGATATTGAAATTATCGAAAAACACCATAACCAGAAAATTGATGCGCCCAGCGGTACCGCAATGGCATTGGCTGACGCGATCAACACCGCTATGGAAGAACGGTTCCATTATGTATACAACCGTTCCCAGACCAGACAGAAACGCGACAATGCGGAAATCGGCATTCATGCCATTCGCGGCGGAAATATTGTCGGAGAGCATAATGTGCTTTTCGCAGGCAGAGATGAAGTCATTGAACTGACACACCGCGCGACCTCGCGTGAAGTCTTTGCAGTCGGTGCTGTAGCTGCCGCAAAATTTTTGGCAGCAAAACCCGCCGGTCTTTATACAATGAAAGAAGTGTTAGAAGGCTGATTTCACCACGAGATCCCATTCTCACTTCTGCACAGGCAAAAAACATCTAAACCCAACAAAAAACCATGATCGTATTCTTTTTTCAAAGGGAAAACGTCATGGTTTTTTCTGTTTTGTTTTGTTATAGACGCAAATTTTACGTTTTTTTGAAAATAACGTCAAAAAAGGGATCCGAACTAAGCCGAATCCCTTTTTTTGACATAAAATACCGCTTCGATCAAGTCAAATTGGTATAACCCATCAAACTTTGATCCACTTCTTTTGCAACGCCTCTGCCCTCTTTGATCGCCCAAACTACCAAGGACTGCCCGCGGTGCATATCACCCGCGGTAAAAACCTTTTTCACGTTTGTAGCATACGCACCGGGTGCCGTATCTACGTTGGTTCTGGTATTAAGCGTTACACCAAAGGCATCTGCCACATATTTCTGCGCGCCCAAAAATCCTGCCGCGATCAGCACTAAGTCCGCCTTCAGCTCTTTTTCGCTGCCGGCAACAGGCTGCATCACCATACGACCTGTTTCGTCTTTTTTCCCTTCTAACTGCACCACAACAACGGATTTGACATGACCTTTTTTATCCTTCTTAAATTCCTTTACCGTTGTCTGGTACATACGGGGATCACTGCCGAATACATGGATCGCTTCCTGCTGACCGTAATCTGTTTTCAGAATTTTCGGCCATTCGGGCCAGCTGTTATCCTCTGCACGGCAGACAGGCGGTTTCGGCATCATTTCCAACTGTGTGACAGATACCGCACCATGGCGGATCGCTGTGCCTACACAGTCATTTCCGGTATCGCCGCCGCCGATGACCAGCACCTTTTTTCCTTTGGCAGAAATATACTTTCCGTCCTCCAGATTGGAGTCAAGCAGGCTTTTTGTCGTTGCCTTCAGAAAATCCACCGCAAAATGAATGCCTTTTGCATCTCTGCCTTCTACTGCAATATCTCTTGGATTTGCCGCGCCACACGCAAGAATTACGCTGTCAAACTGCTGCAAAATCTCCTCCGCACTGATATCTCTGCCGACATCTACTCCGGTGCGGAATGTCACACCTTCTGCTTCCATCAAACGAACTCTGCGCTTCACCACTTCTTTATCCAGCTTCATATTAGGAATACCGTACATTAACAGACCGCCCACACGATCATTCCGCTCAAATACCGTTACCAGATGTCCTCTTTTATTCAGCTGATCTGCCGCTGCCAAACCGGAAGGACCGGAACCAATCACCGCAATGTTTTTTCCAGTGCGCACCTTCGGCGGCTTCGGCTGCATCAAGCCTTCGCGATAGCCATTTTCAATGATGGCGTATTCATTATCTCGAATCGTAACGGGGTCACCGTTTAACCCGCAAGTACATGCCGCCTCACAAGGAGAAGGGCAAACTCTGGAAGTAAATTCCGGGAATGAGTTCGTCTTTAAAAGACGTTCCAAAGCATAATCCAATCTGCCTTTGAAAACCATATCATTCCACTCCGGAATCAGGTTATTCAAAGGACAGCCGGAAGCCATGCCCTTCATCAAAAGCCCGGACTGGCAAAACGGCACGCCGCAGTCCATGCATCTTGCGCCCTGTCTGCGCTGTTCTTCTTCGGATAAATGTTTGTGAAACTCTTTATAATTCTGTATTCGTTCTGCAGGAGAGACGTCTTCTCTCACTTGTCTTTCAAATTCCATAAAGCCTGTTGCTTTTCCCATGTCCGTCCCTCCTTATCTGTTTTCTTTTCTTGCGTAAAATGCTTCCATCTGTGCTTCTTCCCAAGAAAGACCTTTTTCTTCCATCTGCGTAATGGTACGATTCATCTTATCAAACTCATACGGCAGTACTTTCTTAAATCTGGGCAAATATTCGCTGAAGTTTTCCAAAATCTCGCGACCTCTTTCGGAATTTGTATATTCCACATGTGACGTGATCATTTCTTTCAACAGCGCAACATCACGTTTATGCACAACTTCTTCCAAAGAAACCAGTTCTTTATTCACTCTGGTATAGAACTTCTTATCCTCATCTAATACATAAGCAATACCACCGCTCATACCTGCCGCAAAGTTCTTGCCTGTGCCGCCCAGAACTACCACAACACCGCCTGTCATATACTCACAGCCGTGGTCGCCGACACCTTCTACTACCGCCATAGCGCCGGAATTTCTGACGCAGAAACGCTCGCCCGCAACACCTCTGATATAAGCTTCACCGCTGGTCGCACCGTACAGTGCTACGTTACCGATGATGATGTTTTCCTCTGCCGCATATTTAGCGCTTTCGGGCGGATACGCAATCAGGCGACCGCCGGAGAGACCTTTGCCGAAGTAGTCGTTGCTGTCACCTTCCAACTCCAATGTCAAACCTTTCGGGATAAACGCGCCGAAGCTCTGTCCGCCGGCACCGTTACATTTTACATGGAAGGTATCCGGTTCCAGCCCCTCGGGATAACGTCTGGTAATTTCCGCGCCAAAAATTGTGCCCAGTGTTCTGTCTGTATTTTTCACATCGATCTCGATCCGCTTTTTGCTCTTTTGTTCCAATGCCTGATGGAACTGTTTGAGCAGTATGGTTTCGTCCACAGTTTTCTCCAGCTGGAAGTCATACACCTGATTCGGGTCAAAACGATGCTGCACACCGTCTGCCGCAAACGGATTATCCAAGATCATATCCAGCAGCACTTTCTGGGAGCGTGTTTTAGCACCATCTCTGACTTTGAGCAGATCTCCTCTGCCGATCAGTTCATCTACCGTGCGAATGCCCAGTTTTGCCATATATTCCCGCAATTCCTGCGCCACAAAACGCATGAAATTGATGACATATTCCGGTTTTCCTCTAAAACGCTTACGCAGTTCGGGGTTCTGTGTCGCAATACCCACAGGGCAGGTATCCAAACTGCACACACGCATCATGACGCAGCCCATCGTTACCAACGGCGCGGTAGCAAAACCAAATTCCTCTGCGCCTAACATTGCTGCCACCAGAACATCTCTGCCTGTCATCAGCTTGCCGTCTGTTTCCAGAATGACTTTTTCTCTCAGACCGTTTTTGATCAATGTCTGATGTGTTTCCGCCAGACCCATTTCCCAGGGAATACCTGCGTTCTGAATGGAAGTTCTGGGTGCAGCGCCGCTGCCGCCGTCGTAACCGGAAATCAGGATCACCTGCGCACCTGCTTTGGCAACACCTGCCGCGATCGTACCAACACCTGCCTCGGATACAAGTTTGACAGAGATCCTTGCGTATTTATTGGCGTTTTTCAAATCGTAAATCAACTGTGCCAAGTCTTCAATCGAATAAATATCATGGTGCGGAGGCGGAGAGATCAGGCTGACACCCGTCGTGGAGTGTCTGGTTTTTGCGACCCAAGGATATACCTTTTCTCCGGGCAAATGTCCGCCCTCACCGGGTTTTGCGCCCTGTGCCATTTTGATCTGCAGATCTTTTGCGCTGACCAGATAGCGACTGGTAACACCGAAACGTCCGCTGGCGACCTGCTTGATCGCGGAACAGCGATTCAAACCGTCGGGACCGATGGTCAGTCTCTCCAACTCCTCGCCGCCTTCGCCGCAGTTGGATTTACCGCCGATGGTATTCATCGCGATGGCAAGTGTTTCATGTGCCTCTTTGGAAATGGAACCATAGGACATCGCGCCTGTCTTAAAGCGTTTGACGATGGAATCCACACTTTCGACTTCTTCGATGGGGATTCCTTTTTCGGGGAAACGGAATCCGATCAGACTGCGCAGTGTGACCATCAGATTTTCGTCATTGATGCGTTCACTGTACTGTTTGAACAGTTCGTAATTCCCTGTTCTGGTCGCTTCCTGCAGCAGGTGAATCGTCTGCGGATTATACAGATGTTCTTCTTTTCCGCTTCTGAATTTATGGCTGCCGATGCTGTCCAGTGTCATATCTGTCTGCAATCCCAACGGGTCAAACGCGCTGTTGTGCAGTTCATGGAATTCTCTTTGGATATCGTCCAGATCGATGCCGCCGATACGGCTGGGTGTATTGGTAAAATATTTATCCACCACCGCTTTATCAATACCTACCGCTTCAAAAATCTGAGAGCCCTGATAGGACTGGATCGTGGAAATACCCATCTTGGAAGCGATTTTGACAATACCGTGCAATACCGCGGAGTTATAGTCATCTACTGCGGCATAGTAGTCCTTATCCAACAGATCGTCGTTGATGAGGTCTTTGATGGTTTCCTGCGCCAGATAAGGATTGATTGCGCAAGCGCCATAACCAAGCAGTGTTGCGAAATGATGTACCTCTCTGGGCTCTGCGCTTTCCAAGATCACTGCGATCGCAGTCCGTTTTTTGGTGCGCACCAGATATTTGCTGACAGCAGAAACCGCAAGCAAAGAAGGGATTGCCACATGGTTCTCGTCCACTTCTCTGTCGGAAAGGACGATAATATTGGTACCATCTCTGTAAGCTCTGTCGATCTCCACAAACAGGCGGTCGATCGCTTTTTCCAAAGAAGTATTTTTATAATAAATAATCGGAATGGTGCTGACTTTAAAGCCTGGGATCCGCATCTCTTTGATCTTCAACAAGTCCGTATTAGTCAGAATCGGATTGTTTACCTGAATTACGCGGCAGTTTTCCGCATCTTCTTTCAAGAGATTGCCGTCCTCACCGATATATACCGTTGTGCTGGTTACAACTTCCTCACGAATGGCATCGATTGGCGGATTGGTAACCTGCGCAAACATTTCCTTGAAATAGTTAAACAGCGGTTTTTTGCTCTTGGAAAGTACCGCCAAAGGTGTATCGGTACCCATAGATGCCGTCGGCTCCGCACCGGTCTGTGCCATCGGCAAAATGGAAGTATGTACTTCTTCATAAGTATACCCGAAGGCTCTTTGCAAACGGATCAGTTCGTCCTTGGTGTAATTTTCGATTTTTTTGTTCGGGATATGCAAGTCTTTCAGGCGAACCAAATTACGGTCTAACCATTCGCCGTAAGGCTGTCTGTTGGCATAGTATTCTTTCAGCGCATCGTCATCGACCAATTCCCCTTTGATCGTATCCACCAAAAGCATTTTGCCCGGACGCAGTCTGTCTTTTTTCACGATTTTTTCTGTCGGGATATCCAGCACGCCTACTTCAGAGGAGAGGATCAACTCATCATCGTCCGTAATGTAGTATCTGGAAGGGCGCAGACCGTTTCTGTCCAGTACCGCACCGACCACATCACCGTCACTGAATAAAATGGAAGCAGGACCGTCCCACGGTTCCAGCATAGTGGAATAATAATGATAGAAGTCCTGTTTGCTTCTGCTCATATTTTTATTGTTTTCCCAAGGCTCGGGAATCGTGATCATGACCGCAAGCGGCAGTTCCAGACCGCTCATGACCAAAAATTCCAGTGTATTATCCAACATCGCGGAGTCTGTACCTTCCTGATTGATGATGGGCAATACCTTATGAATATCCCCTTTGAGGTATTCCGTAAACATCGTTTCCTCTCTGGCAAGCATCAGATCGGCATTGCCGCGAATGGTGTTGATCTCACCGTTATGCAGAATAAAACGGTTGGGGTGCGCTCTGTGCCAGCTGGGGTTGGTGTTGGTACTGAATCTGGAGTGCACCATACCGATCGCGCTTTCATAATCCGGATCCTGCAGATCGGGATAGAACAGACGCAGTTGTCCCACCAAAAACATACCTTTATATACCACCGTACGGGAAGAAAGAGAAGCCACATAGGTATTGTCATTACTTTGCTCAAACACGCGACGAATGACATACAGTCTTCTTTCAAATTCGATTCCTTTTTTCACTGTTTTCGGACGTTTCAGGAAACACTGCATGATGCAGGGCATACAATCCCTTGCCTGCGCACCTAAAACATCGGGACAGATCGGCACATTTCTCCAGCCGAGAAATTCCACTTTTTCTTTTTCCGCAATGATCTCAAACATTTTCTTTGCCTGATTTCTTTGCAGTTCGTCCTGTGGGAAAAAGAACATACCAACGGCGTAATCTCTTTCTCCGCCGATCATGATATCCAGTTTTTCCGCTTCTTTGGAAAAGAATTTATGGGAGATCTGCAGCATAATGCCGACACCGTCACCTGTTTTTCCCTCTGCGTCCTTACCTGCTCTGTGCTCCAGATTCTCTACGATCTGCAACGCCTTTTCCACCGTTGCATGGCTCTGAATGCCTTTGATGTTCACAATAGCGCCGATACCGCAGTTATCATGCTCATACCGCGGATCATACAGCCCCTGCTGTGTACTTTCATGCAATGTAAATCCTTTACTCAACCGCCTCACCTTTCTTTCGAAATACCCAAATATGTTTTTCGGTTTTGCTGCCAAAACCATGTCATACAACGCAATTTTTTAGTGTATTGTGTTATTATACAATCCGTTTTTTATGCAGACAATGCCTCTGCATCACATTCGGAACTATTTTGTATTTATTTTAAAAATGCATGATTCCTATAGTCAAACTGAGTAAAATCACCATGTTCTTTTTCCTGCTTTCGTGCTATTTTCCCAATGTAATTTTATATTTTTACCCAAACGCACTGTCATTTCTTTGAATTTCTGCTATTTTTACACAAAAACAGATACTCGTTTTTGTTGAATATTTTCAGTTATTTTTGCAAAAAAATAAATATTATTCGTCATTTTTTCATTTCTAAACTTATTTTGTATAAATATATTTTTTTTGCTGCATTTTTTCAAGGTCTGTCTTTTCTTTTTCTAAAAATACAGCGACTCTTTTTTCTCAGTTGCCACATTTTTGGGACAAGAATTCTTTTTTGTCAAACAAGGGCGATCCGTCTTGATCTGATATGATCCCGTCAAAACATAAAATAAGAAGAAAGAGCTTTCTTTTTCTTTCTTCTTTACAAAAAACATCGGCATAAAAAAAGCGACAAAATCGCTTTTGCCGCTTTGTTCTCCTATTTTATTTTTATAGTTCCAGATAAGAAAAAGCATTGCCATGCGCACGAATGATCTGCTCCAAATCATCTACCGCCAAAAACACGGAAGCCGTATTATCATTCGGATGCACTCCAAAACGCGGCATATGCTGCAACGATGCGTCAAAAATCACTTCCACCTCGCACGCCTCATCGTTAAGCACGCCCAAAGGTGTCACGGAACCTTTGGTCAATCCCAAATACTTCATCAGACGTTCTTCGGAAGCAAAGGAAAGCTTACTGCTGTCCAATTTTTGTGCCAACGACTTCAAGTCCACACTTTTTTCCTCGGGGATCGTCACCAGAAAATGGCGCTTCCCTTTCGCATCACGCAAAAACAAATTTTTCGCGATCTTTCCTTCCCGATCGATCCCCAAAGCCTCCACTTCGGCAATGGTGAATACAGCGGCATGCTCTATTTTTTCAAAAACGATCCCTTTTTGTTTTAAAAATTCATAAATTTCTTCTTTTTGATACATTTCCGCTCCCCCTTTGTTTGCACTTAGGGGCATTATACAACGACAAAAAACGGAAAACAATATAAAACTTTGAAATGTTCAAACTTTGTTCACAATTGATACATACGCAATTCATAACTGTACGATATCATAAAGCCATAAGATAACAAAAAACAGAAATCTTCATAGTAATACATACCCTCCCTTTAAAAGAGCCCACACGGCTCTTTTCTTTTTGTCTTTTCGCATATTTTTGCCTGCATAGTCTAACGGATTTTTTCCGCAAAAGTAAATTCCAAAAATGCCTTCTATCCCTAAAAAATATCGTTACAAAATACATCTCTTGGGAAATGCTTCTCACTTCCTTGCGACACATTGAAATGAATACACCTGTAATTTTTCCATTTTTCCCGTTTCTGTAACAGAACTGACTTCATCCATTCACAAACTGTTTACAGCTTCGCCATACCGAGTCCATATCTGTCGGATATACTAAAACCATCTTAAGGAACCCCCTCAAGAAAAATATACATACCCTCCCCTTTTTTCAAAAGAGCCACATCGGCTCTTTTCTTTTGTCTTTGCGAAAAAGTTCACAAACTGTTCACAACTTTGCCATACCAAGTCCATATCTTTCAAATATACTATAACCATCTTAAGGAACTCCCTCAAGAAAAATATACATACCCTCCCTTTTTTCAAAAGAGCCCGAACGGCTCTTTTTTTTGTATTTTTTCTATCATTAAACCAAAGCGTCTTATTTTTCTGCTTAAAATTCAAACGCTGCAAATCTTGTTCTGCTTCTTTGTTTTTGTTATACTGAAAAAAAGAAACCGGGAAGGGTGATGAGCATGAATCAATTAAAACAAGATGCATTGGATATCGTGCAAAGTGCTATACAAACAGTTTTGCCCGATGCCGCAGTGAAAAAAGCGCTGGACGGGAAAACATTTTCTGGAAAAGTGATCGTCATTTCCATTGGAAAAGCAGCTTGGACGATGGCAAACGCTGCCGTTCAAGTTTTGGGCGACAGCGTGACCAAAGGTGTAGTCCTAACCAAATACGGTCATAGCATGGGCAAGATCCCTCACTGTACCGTACTGGAGGCAGGGCACCCCGTTTTAGATGAAAATACACTGCTTGGCACGCAGGCGGTCTTACAGGCAGTAGAAGGGCTAAGCGAAGAAGATACCGTAATTTTTCTGATCTCCGGCGGCGGCAGCGCATTATTTGAATTGCCGGAAGCAGGCATCAGCCTTGCGGATCTGCAGGACGTCAGCAGACAGCTGCTTGCCAGCGGTGCAGATATTGTTGCATTTAATACCATTCGCAAACGTCTTTCTTCGGTCAAAGGCGGAAAATTCGGTGCAATCTGCGCCCCTGCCAAAGTGCTTGCCATCGCGTTAAGCGATATTTTGGGTGACCGTCCCGATGCGATCGCCTCCGGCCCTGCTTATCCCGATGCCACTACTTGCGCAGACGCCCTTGCGATCGTAGAGAAATATCACCTTTCTTTCCCTCCGCATGTCATGGCACAGCTTTCCAAAGAAACACCCAAGGAAGTCCCCAACTGCCAGACTTTGATCACTGGCAGCGTTTCTCAGCTTTGCGCAGCAGCCGCACAAAAAGCCGCTTCCTTAGGCTATACGCCCATGATCCTTTCCACGCTGTTAGATTGTGAAGCAAAAGAAGCAGGCGCGTTTTTAGGCTCTATCGGCTTGACGATACAAAAAGAACACGCTCCGCTTGCCCCTCCCTGTGCCCTGATTTGCGGCGGCGAAACCATTGTCCGCCTGACAGGGAAAGGAAAAGGCGGCAGAAATCAGGAAATGGCATTATCAGCAGCCAAAACGATCGCCGGGACAGAAGGGATCGTGGTTGCCTGCGCCGGGTCCGACGGTACCGATGGACCGACTGATGCCGCCGGTGGCATCACAGATGGAACCACATTACAGAAACTTTCTGATTTGGGCATTTCCATCGATCAAATCCTGCAGGATAACGACTCCAATGCCGCCCTTGCCGCTGTGGACAGCCTAATCATCACAGGACCGACAGGCACCAATGTCAATGACCTGTATTTGCTGCTTTGTAAATAAGCGAGTATCAAAAGAAGAAGAATTCCATACAAAAAAATAAAGTCCCGCTGTAAATTCAGATAAAAAAACAAAAGAACTTTTATACCCAAAAGCCATATCGACAGATATGCTTTTGGGTATTTTTTTTACCTTCCTTCCACCACGGGTAAATCTACATAAAAAAAACCGCAACCATTTTTTTGCAATGGTTACGGTTTTTTCTTGTATCCGTACAGTCCTACGGATAGAAAAACATGCGGCTGGTGGGACTCGAACCCTATAAAAAACGGCTAAAAGCCTTGATTTTACTGGATTCTTGTTATAAAAAGTTGCATAATAGTTGCATCAAATCCAAATAGGATTTTTCCGTCTTATTGAATTTCATGGTATCACATTCCCTCGTTTTGAAAAGGAATACAAAGAAGAGTTCCTCTCGGATCTCCTCTTTCTCATTTCTTCTCTAATATCGCCATATTGCCTTGGTTTGTCAGACGATAACCAAGCGCATCTGCTACATCATTCAAACGGATATAATTCCTGCCGCCGATCAGCAGGCGTTTCACGGTAACTTCTTTGCCGTCCACTTCAATTTTGCTTGTTTCCGTTCCAAATGCCGCTACATTTCCCTCATGCCCGATTTCCAGACCCATGGCTGTTGAAAAGTCGGTAGCCTTAATATAATTACTCCCGTCTTTCAAAATGCGTTCTACGGGTATTTCCTGACCTTCTACGATGATTTTACTTTTTTCTACCACTTCATCATCTCCCTGTTCTGTAATATATGTAATATCTTTCAGAATTAACCAATGTGTGAAAGATGCTTTTAACAAGCTATTTCGCCGCACCCCGTAAGCACTGCCGTCGGCTGCAATGTATTCGCCGTTTCCTATATAAATGCCGATATGTTTATCCTGCCACACGGCTGCCCCGATTGGCGCCTTACTAATGGTCGATATTGGGTGTTTTTCTACTGCAGTTTTAAAATAACCATCAGAATTTCTATTTATACCTGTTGCCCAACTGATCAGTCCCGAACAGTCCACACACACCTGCCCTACCTTCTTTTCGTCACTGTTCCAAACGAATTTGCCATATTTATTTTTCAGATAGTTGTAATTCGCCTGCGTCATAACAGTGCCTTTCATACCATATACATATGCTGTGCCAATTTTACTCTCTGCAAACCGCACCAGTTCGATATTTGTCATCTTCTGCTCTGCCTCCTTTCTTCTGCATCAAAAAAAGCCTTGCAAAACATCTGCAAAGGCTCTATAATCAAGATAGAAAAAGGATTGCCGCTTTTGCGCAGGCGGTCAGTCCGTATAGTATGTAACCATAGCGTACAGCCGTCTAACACTCAGTTAGGCGGCTTTGCTATTTTTTGAGATAACACAACGTGATGATCCCAATGATTACAAGGCAAAATTGAAATAAATCGCTGTATGTAACCATAGCATCACCCCCTTTTCAGAGAGTGACCAACCGCCAAACGACAATCCTCATCTTCATCTTAACAAAAACAGTTTCTTTTGGCAATCTGCAAAAAAGTATCTGCTTTGCGCGTCCTTTCTTTACGCTTCCCCGCTGTTGAGCAGTTCTTTCACTGCGCCTTCAATCAATACTTCCAGCTGTGCAGCGTCTACGGTATAACCCTGCTGCTTCAGAAATTCCAGCACATACGCTTTCTTTTCCTGCCCCATGTTGCTGCCATAAAGCTGCTCCGCCGCAAGCACAGCAAATTCCACCCACTGCACCAGATTTTCCTGCTGTTCTGCGGTCATTTTTGTTTTGATGTAAGGAATTAAGAACGCTGTAATCAGTGCCGCTACCAAAGCGATCAATGCCTGAAAAATAGGTGTCAAATCAATCATAAATCCTCTCCCCCTTTCGGCGGTTCGTTCCGCCACTCCTGTGCTAACTTGTTCTTTTCTTCTTCTCTGGTTTCGAAAAATGATTTCAGAAAGTATCCCAACATCACGCCGATGATGGCAGTGGCAACGGTGGAAGAAAGCTCCTCCGCGATCTCCACCCTGCCTAAAAACGCCAACAAATAAGACAGTTGCAAGTCGATGATGGCAAATATCAAAATCCACTTGACTGCCACTTTGGTGAATGTCTTTTTGCTCATGCGCTTTTTACGGTTCATCGGTACCACTTCCCATCTATATCGTGCAACCGCTGTTCGTGGTCTTGTAACATCTTGTCCTGCGCTTCGTTGTGCTGCCATAGCTTCTTATGTGCTTCGCTTTTCTTTTCTTCCATGCTGTCCATATGTTCCGCCAGTACATCGATGCGCTCTGTCAGCAGTGTGACTGCGTTGGTCAGCGGCACGACCGTTTTTACGATTGCGACAACAAAGCTAAACAATGCGGCAATGCCCAAAAAAATTTCCCAAGTCAATCCGATCACCCCCTATGATATAGTTCCGTTGTTATCTATAATCGTCGTCCATGTTTCGCCGCTGTTATTCGTAAAGCGCAGTCCGCCTTGTCCAAAATGAAAATACGTTGTTGCGCTCTCCAAATTAGTTCCATTGACACAGATATAAATACCTTCCTCTGTCCGTATGGTAGCAACACCGTTTAAAGACGACGTTGCCTCTGACGCGATCGCCGCAGCGGACTGTGCCACCGTTCCCGCAGCTGCGCCTATGGTAATGGAATTGGTGATGATCGGCGAAAAATCCCCCAACTCGATTTTGTTGTACCTTTGCAACAGCGAATCAAATTCGTATGATATGACTCGTGCCTGTTTGGAAAACCCCATTTTTTTGTTTATCACAGTGACCGTATCCCCAATCCTTACTTTTTCCAGATTGGCATATTGCTTGTATTCCGCCGTTTGGGACAGATCCACAAAATTGACCTTGATATTTACCAAAGGCAAATCCCCGCCGTCTTGATAAAAACGGTGCACGATCCTATTCAGATCCGACTGCGAACTTGCTTCGCTGTCTTCCAGCACTTTGATTTTCGGATAGGGATAGCGGTCGATGTACGGACTGTCTATATACCCCTCGCCACTTAAACGCAGTCCGTCTTTCCCGATCGGATATACTCTGGTTGCGACATCGGAACTGTCCTCTGTCACCTCTAACCCGATCAGATTTTTTCGATAGGCAATCAAAATCCCATGGTCCGAGCCGCTGTCTTTTTGCATCTTTACACGAAAGTGATCTCGCACGATATAGCAGTCAAATGCCTTTACAAAACTGTTTACACTTTCCTCATCTGACATCAACAGTCCCACAGGGTTTTGATTGACTCCGCCGATACTCCCACTGGCTTCTATATCTGTTGTAAACACAAAAGGCATTTCGTATTTCATGGCGGATTTTAACTGTTCCAAAAGCGTTGTGGCAGGGACAATTTTTTCGCTCATATCCTCGCACAGGTTATCCAACAGATCATAAAAAATATGTCTTGCGTTTACCGTCAGTTCTGTCATGGTAGGTCTAACCGAGTAAATGCGAAACGGCTGTTTTCCGTTCGGTGTCTGCGCGTATAGGATTCTGCCGTTTTCGATGCGTTTCCACTTTTCCGTTTGGTCATACGGGTGCGTCATTTCCAGTTCAAAACTTCCGTTTCGCTGTTCCGACACCACACAGGAAGAAGGCGTCAATGCCCCCAGTCCGATGGATCGGAACTCTGTAGACGCCTGATTATGTATCGTTACCATAAATCTGCATCACCTCTTTTACACGGTGTATACTTCCCAACCGGCAGGATACGCATCTGGTGACCAGGTATTTCCGTCAATCAAAGAACGGTACAAAGTCCCGTTGTAGTTTACGATGTCCCCAGTATTATATGCGTCATGCGCCCCAGTCGGCTGACTCCACACGGGATACCCTTCTTCGTCTAAGCCGATCGGCGTGTATAAGGAAGGAGTGCTGTCGGGCACCCAATCCGCTTGGCTGGTGTGTGCTTGTACCACCCGATACAGCTGCGGATCGCCCACATCATTCGTACCGTATGTGAATAAATCGTCTACACGGTAAGAAACACCAACCTTATACGAATCGTACACTAACGCAATCTCCATAGCCTGTTCGTCCGTCAATGTGTTGGCAAACATTTGCAGCGCCTTTCGAAACTGTTCTGCAGCTTGCATTCTATCTATCATTCGCTCACCCCCAACAGCACGTCTAACGCGGATTCACTCTGCATCAATGCTTGTGTGTTTTGCTCGATACGATCAAGTTGTGTGAGCTCTGAATCTGTGGTTGATCCGTACTCCCAGTGCAGCGCACCGTCCGTATAATATAGCTGCGGCTCGTACCCTTCCTTATCTTCTACCGCAGGAATGTCTGCGTCTATCCAGATCGTGTTATCGTTTAAACGGTGCTGTGCCTGTTCGTATGTTTGAATTGGGTTGTACCAATTTACTTCCCCAGTATTTTTATCATAATTTAAAATCATAATGTATCACCGTCCACTTC
>CALWRB010000055.1 GCA_944383855.1 uncultured Lachnospiraceae bacterium | reverse complement strand
ATACCCTTAGCAGGGGCACCTCTTCAGCCACTTGAGTACTTCTCCAAATTGCCTACTGCAAGTGATAGTATATCATTGTTTTGCTATGCTGTCAAACTTTTTTATAAAAAAAAACAGAATGTATTATCTGTTTATTTTTTCCTTTTTGCAAAAAAAGCGGAGCAGAAAACAAAAAAACAGCGGCATCGTTTTTTTGGACACCGCTGTAATTTCTATTTTATGACGGAAACGGGAAAGAAAAACAGATCATTTTTTCTCCAGTTTTTCCTGTCCGCCCATATAAGGACGCAGCACTTCCGGGATACGAACGCTGCCGTCTGCCTGCAGATTATTCTCCAAGAATGCGATCAGCATACGAGGCGGTGCGGCAACGGTATTATTCAGCGTATGCGCGAAGTATTTTTTACCGTCGGGACCGACTACACGGATATTCAGGCGTCTTGCCTGTGCGTCGGAGAGGTTGGAGCAGCTGCCGACTTCAAAATATTTCTTCTGTCTGGGGGACCAAGCTTCGACATCGACAGATTTTACCTTCAGGTCTGCCAGATCGCCGGAGCAGCATTCCAGTGTACGTACGGGAATATCCATCGAACGGAACAGGTCCACTGTGTTCTGCCAAAGCTTATCAAACCACATCGGGCTTTCTTCCGGTTTGCAGACAACGATCATTTCCTGTTTTTCAAACTGATGGATACGGTATACACCGCGTTCCTCAATGCCGTGTGCGCCTTTTTCCTTACGGAAGCAAGGGGAATAGCTGGTCAGGGTATAAGGCAGGTTTTCTTCTTTATTCATGGTATCGATGAATTTACCGATCATGGAGTGCTCGCTGGTGCCGATCAGGTACAGGTCTTCGCCTTCGATCTTATACATCATAGCGTCCATTTCGGCAAAGCTCATAACGCCTGTCACCACATTGGAGCGGATCATAAACGGCGGTACGCAGTAAGTGAAGCCGCGGCCGATCATAAAATCTCTCGCATAGCTTAAAACAGCGGAGTGCAGTCTTGCGATATCGCCCATCAGGTAGTAAAAACCGTTGCCGGCTACTTTTCTGGCACTGTCCAGATCGATGCCGTTGAAAGCTTCCATGATTTCGGTATGATACGGGATCTCAAAATCCGGCACAACGGGTTCGCCGTATTTTTGTACTTCTACGTTTTCACTGTCGTCTTTTCCGATCGGTACGGAAGGGTCGATGATATTGGGAATGGTCATCATAATGGTTTTGATGCGTTCTTCCACTTCTTTTTCTCTTGCGCTTAATTCGTCCACTCTTGTAGCGTCAGCGGCGATCTGTGCTTTGATCGCTTCTGCCTGCTCGATTTCGCCCTTTGCCATATGTCCGCCGATCTGCTTGGAAAGTTTATTTCTTTGCGCACGCAGTGCTTCTACTTCCTGTTTGATGGTTCTGTTTTCCTGATCCAGCTGCAACACTTCGTCTACCAACGGCAGTTTCTGGTCCTGGAATTTTTTGCGGATATTTTCCTTTACGATCTCCGGATTTTCTCTGACAAATTTCATGTCTAACATAGATGGTTCCTCCTTTTTTTCATCTGACAGGATGCGGAGCATAAAAAAAGTTCTGCGTCCTGTGTTTGGTTATCAAACAGGGACGAGAACAGATTTCCCGCGTTGCCACCCATATTGCCGTAAAAAAAACGACCTCTCAACACAGCGATAAAGGGCTTACCCTTCCGACTTTCATCGGCAGCTTGGGAAGTGGAACAAATGACGTTTTTACCGATTCGCACCGAACATCGGCTCTCTGCAAAAAAACGGCTCAAATATAGTTTCCCTTTCGGGGGAAAACCCCCTGCGCTTTTGGTTGATTCTTATTATACCCAGTCTGGCGCGCCATTGCAAGCCTTTTTTCTGTCAAAAAATTGAAAAATGGTGGAATAAACTTCCATTTTCTAATCAAATTTTAATGTAATTGTAAAAAAAATCTAATAAAAATACAGTAGACTAAAATCGTACAAGAATCCCTTTCCTGTACATGATATATGCCCCAGACCCGATTGTCGCCCCCGATTTTCGGGTCTATTCATTTATAAAAGGAATTAAAACCGTTCTTTTTTTGCATAATTATACATTAGAAAAGTAAGCCTTCTGTCTGTTTTATGGACAAGAAGGCATTTTTTTTCTAAAAAATCAATTATCTTTTTTGAGAAGAAAAAAAGAATGCGCTTTTCTTTTGGTTTGGCGCATTCTTCAGACAATTTGTTTTTCAAAAATCTATTTCAGTTTTCAGCTTCCTGTTCCAAAAAACGATAGATCACCTCTGCCACCGCGTGATGTTCACAGTCATTCTTTGTGATAATACGCGCGGCTGCTTTTGCTTCCGCTTCGGCATTTGCCACCGCGATACCAAGCCCTGCCTTTTCGATCATCGGCACATCATTGCCGCTGTCGCCGATGGCAATGACCTGTGAAAGCGGTAAGCCTGCTTTTTCCGCGGTTTTTGCCATGGCATTGCCCTTACTGATGCCGATCGGTACAAACTCCAGAAAATTCGGACCGGAAAAAAATACATTCATCACATCTTTTATATAGGGCTGGCATTCTGTATGCAGTATTTCCAGCTTTTCCCGCGGTCCGTCTAAAAGGCATTTGCTGAATTTTCCGTCATATTGTGTGACATCGGGTATGATCTTCATTTCTGTCCCCATAACTTTACAATATTCTTCTGTGCGCGGTGTGATTTTTTCTCCCATAAATGTGCGGTCATGGTACATTTGAATGGCGATCCCCAACCGATGTGCGATTTTTGCGATTGGTGCAAAGTCCTTTGCTTCAAATGTACGCAGTAATATGGTTTCCATTGTTCTCAGGTCATACACGGTGGCACCGTTTTGGCAGATGACATAGCCGTTGTCGCCCATCAATTCCAATTCTTTCAGATATGGCTCTACGCCGTATACACCACGACCGGTGCAGATCACAAAATCGACCCCTTTTTGTTTCGCAAAGCGGATCGCGGCTTTATTTTCTTCGGAGATGGCACGGTGGTTTACCAATAATGTACCGTCCATATCGCAGAATATCATTTTATATTTCATAGACTTTTTCCCCTATTTCTGTTCTGTTTTTGTGGATAACTTGTGGATAATGTGGAAAGAATTGTATATTTCCTCTGGATAAAACGGAATATAAAGAAGTTATCCACATTTTCTCAATGTATAAACAGACAGCAACGATTGGTTACTGCCTGTTTTTTGATCGATTTGTGTTAAATTTCTTCTGATTTTCTTTCCGACAGCTCTGTTTCTTCTTGCGCAGCAGGTTCTATTTCTTCTGCTGCTTCCGTTTTTGTTTCTTCGCTGTATTCTGTTTCCTGCGGTGTATCGGTGATTTCATCGGTTTGCGCCGTTTCCTGTATATCTGCTGCCGCGATGGAACGAGCTATGGATTCTTCTGCCAGAATCTGCTCTTTTTCCGCTGCGGTGACGTCGCCGATATCCGCTTTTTCGCTCTTGATTTCGTCCAACTCCAGAGGGATCTGGTCCTCCATAATCTCCTCTTTATCCCGTTTGCGGAAGGACGGCTTAAATTTCACTTTTACCACTTTTTCATGCTCAGGCTGATATGCATTTTGTTTTGCCATCTCTACTGCCTGGATTTCCTCCGCGGACAGCATATAAATGCTGACGCCCATCTCAATCGGCTTGGCATAAGTGAAGGAACCTGTGCGGCTGTGAATCCCGTTGAGCACAACGCCATTGTCCTTGCCGTCCAATAATGCCAGCGTGAAACAAAGATTACCGCCCATTTCTTCAAAAGGATTATAACGCACCAGACCGACTTTCTGGATATTGCTTTTCATGGTTTTGTCTAAATCTGTGACCATATCCAAAAGCTTACTGTAATGCGATTCGATTTCCTGTGAAGTTTTGTAGTATTTTTCAATTTTTTGTTCTAAATTATGCGAAGGTCTGCGGTTGGCGCCCATAAAGAAAGTATAGCGCTTTTTTTGCCGCTCTATTTTGACAAACAGCACGATGCACAGCACCAGCAGCACTAAAATACAGCCTGCCAGAATAGCGATCGTAATGTCCAAATGCTCCCAAATCCATTGACTCATATGTTATCCTTCCAATCGTTTCAGTATGGTCAGTAACCGATCCAAATCATCATCTGAGTAGTATTCGATCTCGATTTTGCCTTTATTCTTTTTGCTGTTTAATTTCACTTTTGTGGAGAAGATCTGATGCAGCTGCTGTTCAATGGTACGATAATTTCTGGTGTCGAATGTGGTAGTTTTCTTTTTTGCGGCGGGTGAAGATTTTTCGCTCAGCAAATCTTTTACGAACGCTTCCGTCGCGCGTACACTCAGTTCTTCCTCCAAAATATGTTCTGCTGTTTCAAATTGCAGATCGCCGTTTTCGATCGGCAGCAATGCTCTTGCGTGACCGCCGGAAAGTCTTCCTTCCGTCAAAAAGTTTTTCACACGGCTGTCCAGCTGCAGCAGACGCAGCGCGTTGGCAACTGCGGAACGGCTTTTGCCCACTTTCTGCGCGATTTCTTCCTGGCTTAAGCCGAATTCTTCCTGCAGACGCTGAAAACTTTCGGCTTCTTCCAGCGGATTTAAGTCCTCACGCTGTAAATTTTCCACCAATGCCGCCTCAAAAGCTTCCACGGTATCCCATTTTTTGATGACTGCCGGTATTTTTTGCATTCCGGCAATTTTTGCGGCACGCCAACGGCGTTCTCCCGCAATAATTTCGTAATAGTCCCCGTTTTTTTTCAGTACGACAGGCTGTATCATGCCATACTGCTTTAAGGATTCCGAAAGCTCTAACAGCGCGGTTTCCTCAAAGTGCTTTCTGGGTTGGCTGCGGTTAGGTTCTATTTGATTAATGTCAATTTCTTTTACACTGTCAGTCTGAGCCATATCCTCCATCTGATCGTTGATCAGCGCCTCAATGCCCAGTCCTTTTGTGCCAAGACCTGATTTTCTGGCTGCCATGACTTAATTCCACTCCTTTTCCATCACTTCTTCCGCCAAAAGCGCGTAACTTTCCGCTCCTTTGCTTTTCGGATCGTATATATTGATCGGCTGTCCGTGGCTCGGTGCTTCTCCTAAGCGGACATTGCGCGGAATGATACTGCGGTATACATTTTGCCCTAAGCTGCGCTTGACATGTTCCACCACCTGCAAAGAAAGGTTTGTCCTTGCGTCAAACATGGTAAATACAATGCCTTCGATCTCTAAAGCGGGATTCAGACGTTTTTTGACCAGATTGATGGTGTGCAGCAGCTGCTCCAATCCTTCCAATGCGTAATACTCACACTGGATCGGCACCAGAACGGTATCTGCCGCAGTCAATGCGTTAATGGTGATCAAATTCAAAGAAGGCGGACAGTCGATCAATACAAAATCATATTGTTGTTTGATTTTTTTCAGTTCTTCCGAAAGAATATATTCCCTTCTTTCCTGTCCGATCAGCTCAATTTCGGCGCCTGTCAGGTTGATATTGGCAGGTACAACGGATAACCCTTCCATGCAGGTCGGATATGTGACTTCTTCTAACGTATTTTCCCCCAGAAACACCTGATAAACGGTTTTTTCCAGTTCTTTTTTATCCAGACCCACGCCGCTGGTGGCATTTCCCTGTTGGTCCGCGTCGATCAACAGTACTTTTTTGCCTGCTTGTGCCAGTGCGGCGGAAAGATTGACCGCGGTAGTGGTTTTGCCGACGCCGCCTTTTTGGTTGGTTACGGCTATAATTCTTACGCTCACACGGCGTCACCCCTTTTTCTTATCATTGTTTTTTATTATAACATACTTTTTTTGGCATGGGAAGGAAGTAAAGTAACTTTGTTTCACGTGAAACAGCAAATTTTTTGTTTTCTCTCTAAATTTCGAGAATAAATGCTGTATTTCGGATATGGTGCGGAAAATAAAATTTTGGTCGGATTTTTGTTTCACGTGAAACATTTTGAGCGGAGAAAGTGATTTTCAAGTGTTTTGATCAGAGATAATTTTCCGAAAGAATGTTTCTTAAATGAGTTTACTTTTTTGTTTGACGTGAAACATTCGGACCCCAAAAGTGTGCCAAGTCATTTTTACAAAATACATTTTCCGAAGAAGGCACTTTATTTTCGGAAACTTTAACTTTTTGTTTCACGTGAAACAATACTTTTTCTGCAAAACAAACAGGCACCCTGATTGGAAGGTGCCTGTCAATTTTTTATTTGAATTTGCCGAATACTTCCAAAGCCTGCGGCAGAACTTCTATTTCAAACGGTGTATTGGGTCCTTTTTCCCCATCTAAAGTAGATTCCTGCGATTGGGGATTGTTTTCCAGACATTCCACCTTAAAATAGTGATCTCTGAGATAAAGAATTGATTTTTCTTTCAAATGATCGCCTGCCAACATTTTCAGGAAGATACGGGGCAATTCGATCAGCTGTTTGGCACGAATCGCGACCAGTTCGAATTTGCCGTCTGTGGCATCGCTTTCCGGAGAAAGCTTGTTAAACCCGCCTGTGCAGGTGCTGTTCATAATCATATACAGATACAATTCATCTTCGATCACACGATCGCTGGTTGTGATGCGAAACGGGATCTTGTGAAAATCCGGAAGCTGTTCTACGCCCTTTAAATAGTAAGAAAGGCTGCCCAAAGCGTTTTTCACATCTTTGTCCACTGCCTGCGAAACATTGGAAAACAGACCGCCCGCGCAGACATTGATAAAATATCTGCCGTTGGCAAGACCCAAATCAATGCGTTTGGGTTCTGTGCTGACAATGGTACGGCAGGAATCTTCCACATCGCCGCTTTTGAGCCCCAGATAAGTCGCAAAATCGTTTGCCGTACCGGAGGGAATGATCCCTAACGGTATGGCAAGCCCGCGCTGCATCATGGCATTGACAACGATATTGACGGTGCCGTCGCCGCCGGAGGCAACGATCAAATCATAGTCTTCGCTCATTTCTTCTATAATATGCCGTTCAATGTCGCCTTCGCGGATCGTGCGGTAAGGGTGGACTTCATAACCGCCTTCCTGAAAGATGCCAATGCAAACGTCCAAGTCAAATTTAAAGCTTTTATTCCCCGAAAAAGGGTTATAGATCAATTTGCACTTTTTCATGCGTCCCAACCTTTCTGCAAAGAAATTGATGTTGCTCACATCTGATTCGGTGTTTCGATACCCAGCAGAGTCAAGCCGGATTTCAGAACTTTTTCCGTTGCCGCAACGACTGTCAGACGTGCTTCTTTTACAGCGTCTTCGCTGCTTAAAATCGGGTTATCATGATAGAATTTACTGAATGCCTGTGCCAGATTCATCAAATGTCTGGTGACAATAGAAGGCTCATATTTTTGCGCAGCTTCCACGATTTTTGCGGGATAATCGGCAAGCAGCTTGCAAACTTCCGCCGTAGCGGGATCCTGCAGCAGGGAATAATCCACATCGGTGCGGATTTCGCCTGCTTTTTTCAAAATGCTGAAGGCTTTCGCACGGGTAAACTGCACATAAGGTCCCGTTTCACCGTCAAAATTCAACATTCTTTCCCAGGAAAATACTACATCTTTGATACGGCTGTTATACAGATCGTTGAAAATCACGGCGCCGATACCCATTTGTGCCGCAACTTCCTCTTTATTTTCCAATTCCGGACTTTTTTCGTCCAAAATCCTTCTGGCTTCCTGAATGGACTGATGCAGTAAGTCTTCCATCAGCACCACATGCCCGTGGCGGGTGGAAAGCTTGCCGCTGTCTAAGCTGACCAGACCAAACGGCACATGTACCAAGTCCTGATACCAGTCATACCCCATTTTTTTGATGACGGTAAACCACTGCGCAAAATGCAGATTCTGGTCGAGTGCGGTCAGATAGATACATTTATCGAAATCATATGTTTTCTTGCGGTACAGTGCCGCAGTAATATCTCTGGTAGCGTATAACGTGCCGCCGTCTTTTCGAATGATGAGGCAAGGCGGCATTTTTTCTTCTTCCAGATCGACGATCATCGCGCCTTCGCTTTCCTGTAACAGCCCTTTTTGCTTCAGTTCTTCTACCACAGGCGCCATTTTGTCGTTGTAGAAGCTTTCGCCGGTGTAAGCGTCAAAGGTCACGCCGAGCATATTGTAAACACGCTCAAATTCCTTGATGCTGATGTCATAGAACCATTTCCATAAAGAAAGCGCTTCTTCTTCGCCCTCCTGCATTTTGACAAACCAAAGTCTTGCTTCGTCCTCCAAAGCGGGATTTTTTTCGGCTTCGTCGTGGAATTTTACATAAATACGCATCAGTTCCTGAATGCCGTCCTGTTCGACTGCTTCTTTGCTGCCCCAGTTTTTGTAAGCAACGATCAGCTTGCCAAACTGCGTGCCCCAGTCACCCAGATGGTTGACACCGATGCAATGGTAGCCAAGCGCTTCGTAAATTTTATAGATCGCGTTGCCGATCACAGTCGAACGCAGATGCCCTACATGGAACGGTTTTGCGATATTGGGCGAAGAATAGTCAATGACAATGGTTTTGCCGTCACCGATGTTGCTTTTGCCGTATTGTTCGCCTGCGGCAAGCACCTCTGTCAGCACTTCCTTGGCATAAACACCCTTGTCCAAAAAGAAATTCAGATAAGCCCCGACGATTTCCACTTTGGAAATAAAATCGGGTTTTTGCAGTTTTTCGGAAATTTCCGCCGCAATGGCAGGGGGCGCTTTGCGCAGCACCTTTGCCAGACGGAAGCAGGGATACGCAAAATCCCCCAAATCCGTATTCGGCGGTATCTCTATATAAGGTAAGATCTCGTCAGCGGATAGACCTGCTGCCTGCGCGATCGCCTGCGCGATGCTTGCTTTAAAATCCATAAAAAAAGCTTCCTTTCTGTCAGATTCTCCCGTTTTTGTGAAAACGGGGCACTGTTTGTATTCCTTGGGCATAAAACCCCATATTACCAATAAAAATAACATAATTTCACCCAAAATGCAAGTAATGCGCCATTTTCTTAGCTTCTCTTTTATACAGATAACAAAACGAAGAAAAAATCGTATACAGAATACAAAATAGTTTCTGTTCTCCCTTTTTCTTGCCGGAAAAGCTATTGCAAGCAACGGCGTGTGACAGTATAATGAAAAGAAATCAATTAGGAAGAAAAGGAGGCAGATTTGCAATGCAGATTCAAATTACAAAAACCACATCTCCGAAACAAAAACCTGACCAGAAGGCATTGGGTTTTGGAAAATATCTGACAGACCATATGTTTTTAATGGATTACGACGCAGAACAGGGCTGGCATGACTTCCGTATCGTGCCTTACGGTCCGATCCCGATGGAGCCGGACGCAGTGGCACTGCATTACGCACAGGAAACATTCGAAGGGCTCAAGGCATACCGTACACCCGACGGCGGCATTCAGCTGTTCCGTCCCGATATGAACGCAAAACGTATGATACAGTCCAACCACCGTTTGTGTATGCCGGAAGTACCGGTCGAGATGTTTGTGGAAGCGACGAAAAAGCTGGTGGAAGTCGATCAGGATTGGGTACCTTCCGAACCCGGTACCTCTTTGTATATCCGTCCGTTTATGTTCACTTCCGAAGGACAGCTTTCACTGCATAGCTGCACGAAATTTGTGTTCTGCATCATCTGCTCTCCGGTCGGCGCTTATTTTGCGGAAGGCATCAACCCCGTTAAAATTCTGGTAGAGGACGAGTATGTGCGTGCGGTGCAGGGCGGCACAGGTTTTGCCAAATGCGGCGGTAACTACGCGGCAGCGATGGCAGGGCAGGAAAAAGCGGAAGCAATGGGATATTCCCAAGTGCTTTGGCTGGACGGCAATGAGCGGAAATATGTGGAGGAAGCCGGCGGCATGAATTTCATGTATCGCATCAACGACGAGATCTGGACTGCACCTTTGGTCGGTACGGTTTTGCCGGGTGTCACCAGAGATTCCCTGATCCATATTTTGAAAGACTGGGGCTATACCGTCAGAGAGGAACGCATGACGATCGCGGATTTGATGCAGGCAGGGCATGACGGCAGCCTGAAAGAGGCATATGCCTGCGGTACGGCGGCGGTTATTTCCCCGGTCGGCGAGCTGAATTATAAAGGCGACATCGTTACGATCAATGATTTCAAAATCGGTGAGCTGACACAAAAACTCTATGATACTTTGACCGCGATCCAGTGGGGCAAAGCGGAGGATACTTACGGCTGGACCGTAAAGGTCTGCTGAGGCGCTTTTTGAAATAAAAGAGATTGTGGCACAACGCTTCTTTTTCACAAAAAAAGGGGCGTTGTTTTTTTGAAGCGGAAAAAACTCTTTTCAAACGGCGAAAAATTGTTCATAATAAAAGAAGTAACCCAAATAAAATGCGTACTTTATTTTTTATATCAAACGCAATAAACAGAGGTGAATACAGAAATGCAGCGAAATTCCAAGCGAAAAATCATACAAAGCGCAGCGGCGGCAGCAGCGGCAGCGGCAGGTGTGGGAATTTATCAAAAAGCGGTCCTTTGGCAGGCGGAGCGTAAAAAAGAGGAGCGGTGGCATGAAACATGGCATTCTCCCCGCTGTGAAACGGCATATACCCGTCACGGCAGCGGCAGACCCATTGTTTTGCTGCACAGTATGCTGCCGGGCGCCAATAGCAGCGAATGGGAAAAAGCGGCAAAAGAATTATCTCGGGAATTTGCGGTGTATTGCGTAGATCTGCCCGGTTTCGGCGCTTCCGAAAAAAGCGATCAGCCATGGACAGCGTATCAATACGCGCTTTGGCTCAATAGTTTTCTGACGGAAGTGGTCAAACGCCCCGCTTGTGTGGCAGGGGTAGGGCATAGCGCGGATATATTGCTTGCGGCAAGCTTGTTTGGACCAAAACTGATACGTCGTGCGGTTTTGATCTCGCCTTGCGGCATAAACGGCGGTTTTGCCCCGCCGCAGGAGGTAAAAGAATTAAAGTTATTATTATCACCGATGGTGGGCACACAGCTGTTTTTGATGGGTACGGGAAAAGGTGCGGTCAAAAAAGCGTTGCAGTCGGCGGTTTTTGCCAAGGAATGCCTGCCGGAAACGCTGACGGAATCCTTTGCCGCCTCTGCCCGCGTGGGTGCAAAAGGTGCGCAGGCAACTTATGCCGCGATCGAAACGGGATTTTTCGCCGCGGATACCAAACGCGCCTACCAAGCATTGCCTTGCTCAGCACTTGTGATCTGGGGGGAGGAAAATACGCAAAACCCCGCTGATGTGATGCAAACCATGGAGCAGATGCGTCCGCAGGACACTTTTTTGCTCTTTGAAGAAACGGGAGCATTGCCGCATGTGGAGCATACGGCGGAATTTTTGGCGCATTTGAAAGAGTATTTGAATCAAAAAGGAGCAGGAAAGAAATGACACAGCATTTTTTAGATCAGTTTACCCAGGAGGATATGGAAGCATGGTTTCGCGAAATTCTGCGGCCCGGTTCGGAATATCTGAGCAAAGGCTTGATCCCGAAGTTAGAGCTGCGCTTTGACAGCTGTGATGTAAAACGGCAGGAGTTAAAGATCGTCTGTACCGCGCAGCCGTGGCAGGTCAATCCGGAAGGTATTTTACACGGCGGTATCACCGCTTCCTTTTTCGATACGATTCTGGGCGTTTTGACGCATTACTTCGCAAAGCCCTGTGTGCTGACCACAACCGGTATGCATATAGACTACATCAAACCCATTGCGATTACGGATACAGTGGAATTTACCGCAAGAATCATTTCTTTGGGCAAAACATTGACGACTGTGCAGGGAGAGGCAAGACTGCAGAAAAACGGACGTCTGGCGGCAAATTGTATCTCTACTTATATGCGTCTGCATCACCATGCGGACGGTACCCCCGTGACAGAACAGGAAGGCAGGTAAGAGAAAAATGGTGAAATTGGATTTAGCTTCGGAATCTCAGGAAAATATGTCCCAGTGGATGGCGCAGACCGTTTCAACAGACGGCGGGTTGTATACAGAAGGCACGGTAGTGGATATGCTCCGCCCGAAATTTATTTCCTGTGACTATGCAAAAAAAGAACTGACACTGGCATTTACCGCCGAACCTTGGGCACAAAATCCGGAAGGCGGGTTTCACGGCGGTATGATCACCGCTTGCTTTGATATTTCCTTTGGTCTGCTGTGCCATTATTTCGCAAAGTATCAGATGGTCACAACGGTCAGTCTGAATGTTTCGTTTTTAAAACCCATTCATATCGGCGATACCCTGCGGGTGCAGGTGCGCGCTATCTCGTTGGGAAATACATTGGTGCGTCTGGTAGCGGAAGGCTTTATCGAAGGCAAGGAAATTCTGGCGGCTTCCGCGGAATCTACCTTTATGATCCAAAGAGATCGGGAATTGACCGAGTTTAAGGAAAGGGTACTTGCCAAAGAAGCTGCTGAAACGGCAAAAGCAGAGAAGTAAAGCGGATCGCGGCAAAAAAAAGAATACCGAAAGCGTTTCCCGCATTTTTTTCGTTATTTCTTAAGGGAAACCTGCGGTATCTCAAAAAATTTAGATGGAATCTTTGTAAAATGAGAACGCTGAGATCTTTGGAATATCCAAAATTTCGGTGTTTTTTTGTTTTCTTCTGAAAGCCGAAAACGCTCTATTTTTTTCAGGTATTTCGCAAAACGGCATTTTTTTTGCCGCATTTTTTGAAGCACTTTTTGCCGCGCAGAATAAAAGCAGAATAAAAGAAGGAGTTTCTTCGGTAAAAAAACCGTGAAACTCCTTTTTTTTGATGGAATGATGTATTTTTTTTGTTATGCCGCGTCTTTGCCGTATACCCTTCTGAGCAGCCACAGCACAAAGAACATAGATGCCAAAGCGATCGGCAAGTTAATGAGCCAGTTCTGAATGACTGCCGCCAGAATGTAGTTGACAAAGGAAACGATAGCGACTGTCATGGCATAAGGCAGCTGTGTGGATACATGGTTGATGTGATCGCACTGCGCGCCGGTAGATGCCATGATTGTGGTATCGGAGATCGGGGAGCAGTGGTCACCGCAGACAGCGCCTGCCAAAGTTGCCGCAACGGTAATGGTCAAAAGCTCGCTGGTAGGGTCCAGAATCGGTACAACGATCGGCAGCAGGATACCGAAAGTACCCCAGCTGGTGCCGGTTGCGAATGCCAAAAAGACTGCGATCAAAAATACGACAGCAGGCAGGAACAGTTCCAGTGCGCCCTTGCTCTGATCCAGAAGTCCTGCAACGTATACATCTGCACCCAGCAGTCCTGTGATACCGCTCAGTGTCCATGCGAATGTCAGAATCAGGATCGCAGGCACCATCGCGCGGAAGCCTTCCGGCAGACATTCCATAAATTCCTGGAATGTCAGCACACGTCTGGGGATATACAGGAAGAAAGTAAAGATCAGCGCTGCAACAGAGCCCAGTACCAGACCGACGGAGGCATCGCAATTTGCGAAAGAGTTGACGAAAGTTTCGCCCTCGAAGAAGCCGCCGGTGTAAATCATACCGATGATGCAGCAAATAATCAAAACGATAACAGGCAGCAGAAGGTCTTTGATCTTTCCTTTGCCGGTCACTTTGTATTCTTCGGTACTTGCAAACGGTCTTGCGTCTGTGGTGTAAAGATCACCTTTGATTGCGTTGATCTCATGGGTGCGCATGGGGCCATAGTCAAAGTTCATCACAGACAGCATCAGCATCATAAAGATGGTCAGGAGCGCATAGAAGTTGTAGGGAATTGCGCGGATAAACAATGTCAGACCATTGGTGCCTTCCACAACGCCTGTAACGGCTGCTGCCCAAGAAGAAATCGGTGCGATGATACACACCGGTGCAGCGGTCGCGTCGATCAGGTATGCCAGCTTCGCGCGGGAAACCTGATGTTTGTCTGTTACGGGACGCATCACGCTGCCGACCGTCAGGCAGTTGAAATAGTCGTCCACAAAGATTGCAACACCCAGCAGGAAAGTTGCGAAAGTTGCGCTTCTTCTGCCGCGGATTACACGACCTGCCCACTCGCCGTAAGCGGCGGAACCGCCTGCCTTGTTCATCAGGCAGACCATAGTGCCTAATACCACCAGGAAAATCAAAATACCCACATTCCAGGAATCGGAAAGGTTCGCCAGAAAACTGCCGTCACTGCCGGTGAATATCGTAAGATACGCCTGTTTGATATCAAAGTTGGTATAAAACAGTGCGCCTGCGACGATACCGACAAATAATGAGGAAAATACCTCTTTGGTGATCAGTGCAAGCACGATCGCGATGATGGGGGGTACTAACGACCAGAAAGTCGCGTACATATTACTGGGGTTTTCCGTATCCCCGTCCCCTGCATAGACCGTGATACTGCAGAATAACAGCATAACGGCAAACAGGGCGGCTGTTTTCAGCCACGTTTTTTTGGTTGCCATGTTTCTTCTCCTCCTATTATAATGAAACAACTGAAAAAAAATAATTGCGTTCGGTTTTCACACGGTCAAAAAAAAGACCATGCGCCGTGTCAAGCGTCATGGTCCCGTTTTTTTCAGATCATTCTGTGGGCGATATGACCGCGGCAGAGTAGCTGCGCACGAAAAAAAAGAAAACCGATAGCGCTTCACATAAAAAGTGACAGTTTATTGCATATTCTGCAATAACCCAGCAATGTCCCCTTCAGGTAGGAAAACACGCTTCGGCGGCATTGCCTTTCCGCTTGCTGCAAAGACCTGCTTTTTTTAATGCAGCCGTACTGATCGATACCGCGCCTCTATCTTTATTATTGGTTCAAACCGATTACTTCCTTGATACCACACTTTATGCAAGATGTCAATACTTTTCGCCGCGGAAGCCGCTTTTTGCCTGAATTTGGCACAGTGGAGCAAAAGAAGCGGTTTTTTTGCGAAAAATCGGTTTCTTTTTCGCCCCAAAACTGGTATAGTAAAAACAGACGGAGCTTTGATCGCCCCGTAAAAACTGTATCCGGTAAAAAACGACCCAAAGGAGGAATATATTTATGTCAACTGCTCATATTTCCGCCGAAAAAGGCGATTTTGCGAAAACCGTTCTGATGCCCGGGGATCCCCTGCGTGCGAAATTCATTGCGGAAACATTTTTGGAAAATGCGGTATTGGTCAATAATGTCAGAGGTGTGCAGGGGTATACCGGCACCTATAAAGGTGTTCCCGTTTCTGTTATGGCAAGCGGCATGGGCATGCCTTCTATCGGCATTTACAGCTATGAGTTATACAATTTTTATGATGTAGACAATATTATCCGTATCGGCTCTGCCGGCGCGATCCACCCGGATCTGAAGTTGAGAGATATCGTTGCGGGTATCGGTGCGAACACCAACTCCAACTTTGCCAACCAGTACCGTCTGCCCGGCACACTTTCCTGCACCGCGGACTTTACCTTGCTTTCCACAGCAGTTGAGGCGGCGAAGGAATGCGGTATTGATCTGAAAGTCGGTAATATCCTGTCTTCCGATACGTTCTACGATGATGATGAAGAAGCGCTGCACCGTTGGGCGGCAATGGGTACCTATGCGGTGGAAATGGAAGCGGCAGGTCTGTATATGAACGCGATCAAAGCAGGCAAACGCGCGCTGGCAATGGTGACCATTTCCGATATGCCTTTTACCGGAGAGGGTACCACAGCGGAAGAAAGACAGAACACATTCACACAGATGATGGAAATTGCACTGGAAACTGCTGTAAAAATGGCACAGAAATAAAACATACGAATTTTGTTTTGCGGACGGCTATAAGCCGTCCGTTTTTTTTGTGCCAAAAAAATTGTGAAAAACAGGAATGGTTTGTATCTTCTTCGGGCAAAACAAAAACACAAACCGGTAGAAGCCGAATGTAAAATCTTCTGTCCCGTGTTTGCAAACGATAGTATCTTTTCATGGTGAAAAACGGGTAAACCCCCGGATTTTCGGCATTTTTTCGTAAAACACGGCATTTTTTGATTTTACAAAGATTTTACAATCTGCGGCTTATTTCCTTTACAGAACTGTTTTATACTGGCTGTGTCAAATGAAAACAAACAAAAAAAGAAAATGAAAAAAGGAGATCAGAAACATGAAAAAATATTTGGCATTGGCATTGGCTGCCGTATTGACATTAGGCGCTTTGAGCGGCTGTGGCAGCAGTTCCGCAGAAAATGAAGGTACAGAAGAAAACAGCACACAACAGGAACAGGAAGAAGAAAGCACACAGTTAAGCGGTGCGATTTCCGTTATCAGCAGAGAAGAAGGTTCCGGCACCAGAGGCGCTTTTGTAGAACTGATGGGCATTGAAGAAGAAGATGCTGACGGAAACACTATGGATATGACAACACAGATGGCGGAGATCACTTCCAGTACCGCTGTTATGATGACAACCGTTGCAGGCAATACCGCAGCAATCGGATACATTTCTTTGGGCTCTTTGGACGATTCCGTCAAAGCAGTAACCGTTGACGGCGCAGAGGCAAGTGTAGATGCCATCAAAGACGGCTCTTACAAAGTTTCCCGTCCTTTTAACATCGCAACCATGGGTGATGTCAGCGATGCCGCAGCAGATTTTATCGCATTTATCATGAGTGACGAAGGTCAGGCAGTGGTAGAAGAAAACGGCTACATCTCCAATGGCTCCACAGGTGCATTTGCCGGCACAAACCCCACAGGTTCCGTAACAGTGGCAGGTTCTTCTTCCGTATCCCCTGTCATGGAGAAGCTGAAAGAGGCTTATGAAGCAGTTAACCCCAACGTTACCATCGAAATCCAGACCAATGATTCCACCACAGGTATGACATCTACAATGGAAGGTATCTGTGAAATCGGTATGGCTTCCCGTGAACTGAAAGACAGCGAATTGGAAGCAGGTCTGACCCCTCAGGTGATCGCGCTGGACGGTATCGCGGTGATCGTAAACAATGAAAATCCGATCAGCGATTTGACCAGCACACAGATCAAAGACATTTTCTCCGGTAATGTGACAGACTGGAGCGAAGTACAGTAAAAAAAACGGCAGGCTTAGCGAAAAAAATATGTCCCCACCGCTCCCAGCGGACTCTCCCCTAAAAAATATTTTCGCAATAACAAGCTTGCCGATGCAAGAAAAAAAGAAGCTGCGTCTGTGTGAAACATTGCTGCGACGCAGCTTTTCGCTTGTAACGAAACAAAGAAACGGCGCTTTTTTCTGCCTTAAAAAGCGGATCATGCGCCGATACGATACGGAAGAAAGGAGTATCGTCATGAAACATTTTCTGGAAGTTTTCATGCATATCATATTTCTCATTTCCGCCTGCATCTCGATATTGGCAGTAGCACTGATTTGTATTTTTCTGTTTGCAAACGGCATTCCGCCGATGTTTGAAATCGGTTTGGGAGAATTTCTGGGCGGTACGCTCTGGAAACCGACCAATCTGATCTTCGGTATTTTCCCGATGATACTGGGCAGTATCGTGGTAACGCTCGGTGCATTGGTCGTAGGGGTTCCGGCAGGCATTTTCTGTGCCATCTTCATGGCATTTTTCTGTCCGAAGAAACTGTACCGTGTGCTGAAGCCAGCGGTAAATCTTCTGGCGGGCATTCCTTCTATTGTATATGGCTTTTTCGGTCTGATGGTGCTGGTGCCTCTGTCACAGGAGATATTCGGCGGCGGCGGAAAAGGCATTTTGACCGCTTCCGTTTTGCTTGGCATTATGATACTGCCGACGATCATCGGTGTATGCGAATCCAGCCTGCGCGCGGTGCCCACTCAGTACTATGAAGGCGCGCTTGCCTTAGGCGATACGCATGAAAAAAGTATTTTTCGTACCGTACTGCCTGCCGCAAAAAGCGGTATCATGGCGGCAGTGATACTGGGTGTCGGGCGTGCCGTCGGCGAAACGATGGCAGTGGTGATGGTAGCCGGTAATCAGCCGATCCTGCCGCAGGGGCTGCTGATGGGCGTGCGTACACTGACCAGCAATATCGTTTTGGAGATGGGCTATGCGCAGGATCTGCATAGAGAAGCGCTGATTGCAACAGGTGTCGTATTGTTCTTCTTTATTTTGATCATCAATATGGTATTCTTTTTGGTACAAAGGAGGAAAGAAAAATGAGTCGCTTTCGAAATAAACCGCTTTCCTTATTTCTTTGGCTTCTGGTGCATCTGGCGGCGTGCTTTACATTACTGGTACTGATTTCTTTGATCATCTATATCCTCGTCAAAGGGGTACCGAATCTGAAACCCTCTTTGTTCGCTTGGGAATACACGTCGGAAAACGCGTCTATGATGCCTGCGATCATCAATACTTTCGGTATGACATTTCTGGCATTGCTCTTTTCGGTGCCGATCGGAATTTGTTCCGCCATCTATCTGGTGGAATATGCGAAAAGAGGCAATAAACTGGTGGGCATTGTCCGTCTGACGACCGAAACATTATCCGGTATTCCTTCCATTGTTTACGGTCTGTTTGGCTTTTTGCTCTTTGCGGTCCAGCTCAAATGGGGGTATTCCTTCCTGGGCGGCGCGCTGACGTTGGCGATCATGGTATTGCCTTTGGTGATGCGTACCACAGAAGAAGCGCTCAAATCTGTGCCTGACCTGTATCGGGAAGGCAGCTTTGGACTGGGCGCCGGAAAACTGCGTACAGTACGCTGTATCGTACTGCCTGCGGCAGTCCCCGGTATTCTTTCCGGTGTGATATTGGGTATCGGACGTATCGTGGGGGAAACGGCGGCGCTGTTATACTCCGCGGGTACGGTGACCGGTATCGCCAAAGACTTGTTCAGCTCCGGCAGAACGCTTTCCGTACATTTATACGCCCTTTGGAACGAGGGGCTTTACACCAACGAGGCTTATGGCACGGCTGCGGTATTGCTGATCGTAGTACTGCTGATCAACACGGCGGCATCTGCCATTGCGAAAAAACTGACAAAGGAGTGAAATCGGTTTATGATCAAATTTGATATACAAAACATGGATCTGTATTACGGCAGTTTCCATGCGCTCAAAAACATCAATCTGGCGATGCCGGAAAAACAGATCTCTGCTTTTATCGGACCTTCCGGCTGTGGCAAGTCCACACTGCTTAAGTCCTTAAACCGCATGAACGATCTGGTGGAAGGCTGCAAGATCACAGGCGACATCAAACTGGACGGTGAGGATATTTATCACGGAATGGACGTTAATCTGCTGCGCAAACGCGTGGGCATGGTGTTTCAGAAACCGAATCCCTTCCCGATGAGTATTTACGATAATATCGCCTATGGACCGAGGACCCACGGGATCCGCTCGAAGGTGAAGCTCGACGAATTGGTGGAAAAATCTTTGCAGGACGCCGCGATCTGGGACGAGGTAAAAGACCGTTTGAAAAAAAGCGCGTTGGGTCTTTCCGGCGGTCAGCAGCAGCGTCTTTGTATCGCCAGAGCGCTTGCGGTGCAGCCGGAAGTATTGCTGATGGACGAACCGACCAGTGCGCTCGACCCGATTTCTACTTCTAAGATCGAGGACCTTGTCCTGGAATTGAAAAAACAGTATACTATTGTTATGGTAACGCATAACATGCAGCAGGCAGCCCGTGTATCCGATAAAACAGCGTTTTTCCTGTTGGGAGAAATGGTGGAGTACGGCGATACGGAGCAGGTATTTTCCATGCCGCAGGATAAAAAAACAGAAGATTATATCACAGGGAGGTTTGGCTGATATGGTGCGGAATCGTTTGGACCAGCGATTAGAACAACTGCATGTGGAACTGATCAAAATGGGCTCTTTATGCGAAGAAGGGATCCAAAGCGCAGTTTCACTGATCGGAAAACAGAATCCTGTTTTGATCAAAAAAGTACGGCAGATCGAGCGCGAGATCGATCATAAAGAGCGTGAGATCGAGGGGCTTTGCATGAAGCTTTTATTACAGCAGCAGCCTGTGGCAAAAGATCTGCGTACGATCTCCTCCGCTTTGAAGATGATCTCCGATCTGGAGCGGATCGGCGACCAGGCGGCGGATATTGCGGAGATCACGGAGTATTTGACAGAACCCGCGCAGCCGATGCGGCATTTGGAAGAAATGTGCGATGCGGTCTGCCGTATGGTTACAGACAGTGTAACGTCTTTTGTCAAGAAGGATTTGGAAATGGCGTATCATGTGATTCAAGAAGACGATGCGGTAGATCAGCTGTTTGTTCAGATGCGTACGGATTTGACAGAGCTGATCCGTTCTGCACCCGAACAGGGGCAGACCGCACTCGATCTTTTGATGATCGCCAAGTATCTGGAGCGTATCGGTGACCATGCGGTCAATCTGGGGGAATGGGTGGTCTATTCCATTCAAGGCACGCATGTGGAAGATGCGGAGGAATAAAAAAACAGCTCTTTTTTGAGAAAGAAAAGGAGTTTTTCACATGATCTATATTTTAGAAGATGATAAGAACATACGGGAATTGGTAGTTTACACCTTTTGCAGTACGGGAATGGAAGCGATGGGATTTGAAACGCCGTCTGCGTTTTGGGCGCAGATGGAAAAGGAATTGCCGTCGTTAGTGCTGTTGGATTTGATGCTGCCGGAGGAGGACGGTCTTTCGGTACTGAAAAAACTGCGTCAAGCGCCGCTGAGTCGGAAACTCCCGGTGCTGCTTTTGACAGCGAAGGACAGCGAGTATGATAAAGTGCTGGGCTTGAATGAGGGTGCGGACGATTATGTCACGAAGCCTTTTGGTATGATGGAGCTGGTGGCAAGAGTCCATGCACTGCTCAGACGAACGGGGGCAGAGGAAAAAGAGGACGTCTATACATTAGGCATACTGTCGTTATACCCTGCCAAGCATCAGGTGACAGTGGACGGTGAGGAAGTGATCCTGACCAAAAAGGAATATGAGCTTTTATGCCTGCTGTTAGAGCATCCGCAGATCGTTTTTACCAGAGATCAGCTGTTGGATCGCATCTGGGGGTATTCCTTTGACGGGGAGAGCCGTACGGTGGATGTGCATATCCGTACCTTGCGTCAGAAACTGGGTGAGGCAGGCAAGCTGATCCAGACTGTGCGCGGTGTGGGCTACCGTTTGGGAGGAAAAGAGATATGACAAATCGAATTTTTCGCACGGCTTTTTTTCTGAGTGTGTTTACGACCGTTTTGGCTGCTGTGGTGTCTTTGGGGGTATTATACGATTACTTCAATCGGCGCATCACCGAGGAGATGGCACAGGAAGCGGTCTATATTGAACAAGGGATTGAACAGGACGGCATGGCATACCTGGATAGCCTTTCGCCAACGGAAAACCGTATTACATGGATCGACAAAGACGGTACGGTACTGTACGATTCTTCCGGTGATGCCGAACAGATGGAGAATCATGTCGACAGAGAAGAAGTACAGCAGGCGCTTGTATCCAAAGAAGGCAGCAGCAAGCGGTACTCCACGACATTTGCCGAGGATACGATTTATTACGCCAAACAAATGCAAGACGGTACGGTACTGCGCCTTTCGGCAACGGAGCATTCGGTATTCAGACTGCTGTTAGGGCTTTTGCAGCCGTTTGCGGTAGTGGTCGTTTTGGCGCTTGCGCTTGCGGTATGGCTGTCATTTCGCGTGGCGAAGGATATTATGCGTCCGCTGGAAAAAATCGACCTGTCGCACCCGGAAGAAGCGGTCGTGTATGAGGAGCTGACGCCGTTTTTACGCCGTATCGCCAAGCAGAACCAGCAGATCGCTGAGCAGATGGAAGAATTGCAGCGCCAGCAGCAGGAGTTTAGTGCCATCACGGAGCATATGCAGGAAGGTTTTGTAATCATTGACCATACGACGACGGTGCTGTCTTATAACAGCGGTGCGGTGAAGCTGCTGGATATTCCGGAAGACGCGGTAGGCAAGAGCGTTTTGACCATTACCCGTAAAGAACCGTTTCGCCGTGCGGTGGAGGAAGTGCTTGCGGGCAGCCACTGCGAGTCCATAATGGAGCAAAACGGGCATTTTTACCGTATCCTCGCCAATCCCGTCAAAAACGGCGATGTGCTTGCCGGTGCGGTGCTGCTTGTGACCGATGAAACGGAAAAAACCGAGCGGGAGGCGCTGCGGCGTGAATTTTCGGCAAATGTCAGCCATGAGCTGAAAACACCGCTGACTTCGATTTCCGGCACAGCGGAGATCATGAAAAACGGCTTGGTACGTCAGGAAGATATCCCGCATTTTGCGGAAAATATTTATGAAGAAAGCCATCGTTTGATGACATTGATTGAAAATATCCTGCGCCTGTCACAGTTGGAAGAAGGACAGAGCCTGCCTGAGAAAACACCGCAGGATCTGGAAAAAATCGCGCGGGCGGAATTGCAGCGGCTGGAAAGTTTGGCAAAGAAGCATGGTGTGACGCTTTCTTTGCAGGCACAGCCGGGTTGCGTGGTGATGGGTGTGGAAGCGGTATTGCAGGAAATGGTGCATAATTTATGCGAGAACGCAATCTGCTATAACCGCGAAAACGGCAGTGTGA
>CALWRB010000054.1 GCA_944383855.1 uncultured Lachnospiraceae bacterium | reverse complement strand
GGGTAGCAGATAATCATACCACCAAGGCTTGAACGAAGTGAAAGCCAGCGTCATTTAGGCGCTGGCTCTTAATAAGCCCTTATAGGGCTAGTGCAAACCACGTCTTTTAGGCGTGGTTATGATTTCTGCTTTCACGCTGTGAAAAGCCATCTCTCTGTGTGTTTGCTATTGTCAAATACTCCCGCCTGTTGTAAAATGAAAATCAGAATCGAAAAGGGGGCGCACCATGTTATCATTTTCCATACCCGATACCAAATCTTTTATGGCAATGCTGTTAAAAGGGCAAGTCTTTGACCGATTTTGTCTGCACACGGCACAGGTAACAAGTTACGCTTCCTTTTATATAGAAGGCGCAAGACAGGAGGCTTACTATACCGCAGAGGAAAAAGAAGCCGGTATTTCCGCCTGCTGTAGTTGGGCGGAGATCAAGCCGACTGTGTTTCAGCTGGTCCGCGGCGAACGTACGCCTGTGTCAATGAAATTTACCTTCACTTTACCACAGGAAAAGTTGGAGCAGTTTCCTAATGCCGCCTCCCTTTGCCTGAATATCGTATTTCGCGAAGGTAAAATCCATGCCACCACCGCCGTCACACAAAAGCTTTTCTCACTGGATAAGCACTTAGACGATGCGTGGGACGCATGGGTCGACAGATTTTTTAAAGAACAGCACATTCTTGTCATAAAAGAGGCATAAACTTTACCGTATGACAGGAAGGAGGAGCTGAATTGCACATTACCGTTCGAAAAAAATATATTCTGCCGCTTTTATTTCTGGCGGCAGTTTTTTTCATCTTTCTCGCGCTTCGACAACCGCTCACCATTCGAAACTATACACTTTCTTCCACCAAAACAGATACACCGATACGGCTTTTACAAATCAGCGATCTGCACAGCACCTTTTACGGAGAAAATCAGGAAGAACTGCTGCAGGCGATTGCAGAAGCTGACCCTGATGCCATTTTACTGACAGGCGATATTGCGGACGATCATGTCCCGCATGACGGCACAAAAAAATTATTGGAAAATATCGCCTCGACATATCCCTGTTTTTATGTTTCCGGCAACCATGAATTTTGGTCGAATGACATTGACAATATCAAAAGCATGATCGCTTCCTATGGGGTGACCATATTGGAAGGCAGCACAGAGCAGCTTACCGTAAACGGACAGACCATTCAAATCTGCGGCGTAGACGATCCCGATGGTCTGACAGAAAAACAATGGCAAACACAGCTTGATGCCTGCGCCGCACAAACGAACGATACCGTTTACACCGTTTTGCTTTCTCACCGACCCGAACGGTATGCCGCATACCAAAACAAAGGCTTTGATCTTATTTTGAGCGGTCACGCACACGGCGGACAGGTACGTCTGCCGATGCTACTCAATGGTCTTTGGGCACCCAATCAGGGGCTTTTCCCCGACTATGCCGGCGGGATCTACACAGAGTCGGATAGCACCATGATCGTCAGCCGTGGTCTTTGCCGCAATGACCTTCCCCGTGTCTTTAATCCGCCGGAACTGGTCGTGATCGATATTCTGCCGCAAGAAAAAACATCATAATGACAAATAAAATCGATTTTGTTAGCACTCTTTTTAAATGAGTGCTAATTTTTTCTTGACTTTTTCTTCTCCAATGCTACAATAAAGATTAGGACATATCGGCAGTTTGATACTGCCATAACATCATTACGCAAGGAGGCATGATGACATATGCAAGAAAAAGGTAATCTTTCTATTAACAGCGAAAATTTTCTGCCAATCATCAAAAAGTGGCTTTATACCGATCAGGATATTTTTATCAGAGAACTGGTATCCAACGGCTGCGATGCCGTCAGCAAGTTGCAAAAACTGATGGCAATGGGCGAAGCGGACCATATCCCCGCCGATACGGATTTTCGTCTGTCCGTTGTGTTGGATCAAGACGCCAAAACACTGGAAATTATCGATAACGGTATCGGTATGACCGCAGACGAGGTAAAAAAATATATCAATCAGATCGCTTTTTCCGGCGCAACGGATTTTCTGGAAAAATACAGTGAAAAAGCGGAAGAAGGCAACGAGATCATCGGACATTTCGGCTTGGGCTTCTATTCTGCTTTCATGGTTGCAGACCGCGTGGAAATCGATACGCTTTCTTATCAGGAAGGCGCCACAGCCGCACATTGGAGTTGTGAAGGCGGTATTGACTATGAAATGACAGAAAGCGACCGCACAGAACGCGGCACAACCATCACACTGCATCTGGGAGAAGACGGCGCTGCATTTTTAGACGAAGCAAACGTATACGCTGCCCTGCATAAATACTGCGCCTTTATGCCGGTGCCGATTTTTGTGGAAGTGAAAAAAAACGCTGCGCAGGCGGAGGAAGAAGAAAAGGAATCCGATCATACGGTTCACCTCTCCGAAGAAGAAGCCAAAAATATCCATTCTGCGGAGGACTTGAAACAGATGCAGGCAAAAAAAGAAGAAGATGCGGAAGAAACGCCCATACCGCTGAATGATACTCACCCGCTCTGGCTGAAAAAGCCTGCGGAATGCACAGAAGAAGAATACAAAGCATTCTATCACAAAGTCTTTATGGACTTTAATGATCCGCTTTTCTGGATTCATTTGAATATGGATTATCCCTTCCGTCTGCGTGGTATTTTGTACTTCCCGAAACTGGTCAACCAGACCGATGTAGCGGAAGGTCAGATCAAACTGTACTCTAACCAAGTTTATATCGCTGATAACGTAAAAGAGGTCGTACCCGAATTTCTGTTACTCTTAAAAGGTGTACTGGACTGCCCCGATATGCCGTTGAACGTATCCCGTTCCGCGCTGCAAAATGACGGGTATGTGGAAAAGATGAATCAGTATATCACCAAAAAAGTGGGAGATAAACTCAATCAGCTCTTTAAAAACGAAAGAGGCACTTATGAAGGCTTTTGGAACGACATTAGTTTGTTTATCGAATACGGCTGTATGCGGGAAGAAAAACTGTATGATAAAATTAAGGACGCAGTACTGTTCCGCACCACAGATGCCGGCTACGAAACACTGAGCGAATATCTGGAAAAGAACAAAGACAAGCACGAAAACAAAGTATTCTTTGTCACAGACCCCGACCAACAGGCGCAATACATTCGTCTGTTCAAAGAACAGGGTCTGGAGGCTGTTATTCTTACCAACCCGATAGACAATGCGTTTGTTTCCTTCCTGGAATATAAAAACAGCGGCGTCAAACTGCTCCGCATCGATGCGGATATTTCCGATACACTGGAACAAAAGAAAGAGGATGAAAGCGAAGCGAAAAAGCAGGCGGACAATTACTTGAATGAGCAGCTCGAATCTTATTTCCGCACATTGTTGGCAAAAGAGGATCTGAAAGTACGGGCAGAGGAATTAAAAACCGAAACTGTTCCCGCGATGCTGCTGCTTTCCGAAGAAAGCAGACGAATGTTAGAGATGATGGAAGCTTACGGCAAAAACGAGGAATTTAAGCAAATGTTCTCCCACATCAAAGCTGATGAAACCTTGGTACTGAATAAATCCAATGCCTTAGTCAAACAAATGCTGATTCTTCGTGAAAAAGAAGAAAAGAAAGACGATTTGGATTTGATCAGCAGACAGCTGTATGATTTGGCGCTGATGAGTCACAAACGTCTGTCTTCTGAAGAAATGACTGCGTTCATTGACAGAAGCAACCAGATCCTTTCCCGTCTGGCTGAATTGGAAAATCAATAAAATTCCATTAAAATAAAACTATTTCCCATAAAAATTTGTGGGGTGTCACCTAAAAGCGGGCACCCCATATTTTTTTGAAACGATGGGATTACATCGCCAAAAAACAAAATCCTTTTTTAATTTAATTCTCATGCAAGGAAAAACGGAAACTAAATGAAGAATACTACTCTATTTTGTGACACGAAACATCTTGCCTTTCGTTTATCCCTTTTTTCGTTTTGCTTCCTGCATAAATCCCCGTCTTTCCAAACAAAAAAGTCCGCACTTGAAAACATTCCATGCAGACCTTTATATACCTTTCAAAAATTAACTTTTTGGGGGTAATTCTTCACATAAAACAGCACCTTCACAGCGTCTTCACAACGAAAAAGACACCCCTTCTCTTTTTCCCAACGATCAGAAACAAAAATTTTTGTTCGTAAAGCATTCTAAAACGCCACGCAAACAAACATTTCTTTCCGAACATGCCACTCATCGCAAAGATCAAACAGCACCTTATAATCCTTTTAATTTCCTTTTCTCTCACATCAAAGAATTACGGAAACATAAAAACAAAATTCTGCCAACTGCTTTCACTTGCTCCAGACACTTCGGTACTGTGCCTTTCCGATGACTTTCGAAAAACAGACTTTTCAATTTTTCAAAAATATAAATTGATAACAATACAATCTAAAACAAACTGCAAACAAATCCATCTCTTACGCTGCCTGATCTACCTGCACCACAGGCACCAAAATGCTCTGTCCTGCCTGAATTGCAGTGTTTTGCATACCGTTTAGTTCCATGATTTCAGCGATCATGGTTTCGGTGTCCATATGTTCGCCTTTATACTCCTGCGCGATGCCCCAAAGTGTATCCCCTGCATGAATTCTGACACTGTCGTAATAAACGGAAGTGCTCTTTTTCTGTCCGCCTAAAACCATTGTCGCAATCCCCAAAACAAGCAATACCGTAAGAATTACAAAAGTCATTTTTCTGATTTTTCTTGATTTTCTAATCGCCTTTCTGCGTGTACGTCCGTTCATTACAACCCCTCCTTCATTACAAAATATAGAACACGTTTTCCTTTTCGACTTCATTATAGACGAACATATATTCCTTGTCAACAATTTTTTTGATTTTTTGCGAACATAGGTTTGATTTTTGTGAAAATTATGGTATAATGACAGCAAATATTTTGATTTTACATTTATTTATGGAAATGTATTTTTCAAAACACAGCTGCTGATCACACATCAGCCTATGATAACAGCAAATTGGAAAGTTTTTCCTTTACCGCTTTTACTGTACCAAACGAATTGCCGACAAGAATGTTCCGCATTTTTACGAAGAACAAAAAAATTCATATTTTTGTCGGTATTTTGTCATTTATTTGTTATAATAGAAGGGATATTGAAATCTTTTACGAGGTGATCTTATGCACGATTTGTCGGAAAAGCAATTACAAATATTGGATTATATGAAATCTGAGGTTCGGGAAAAAGGCTATCCGCCTTCTGTTCGTGAGATCTGTGAAGCTGTCGGTCTGAAATCCACTTCCACCGTTCACGGACACTTGGCACGTCTGGAAAAGAAAGGTTTGATCCGCAGAGATCCCACCAAACCCAGAGCAATCGAAATTCTGGACGAAACATTCGATCTGCCGAAAAGAGAGATGGTCAATGTTCCCATCGTTGGAACCATTACCGCAGGTGTTCCGATCTTGGCAGTGGAAAATATCGAGGATACTTTCCCTATTCCGATCGATTATGTCCATAATGATACTGTCTTTATGCTCAAGGTTCGCGGCGAGAGCATGATCGAAGCGGGTATTTTTGATAAAGACCTCATTTTGGTGCGTCAGCAAAGTGATGCCAAAAACGGCGATATCGTTGTCGCTTTGATCGAAGATTTTGCCACGGTAAAGACGTTTTATCGCGAAAAGGACTTTATTCGCCTTCAACCGGAAAACGCTTCCATGTCACCGATTATCGTAAAAGATGTTGCTATTTTGGGTAAAGTGATCGGGTTATTCCGTAAATTCTGAAAAAGGAGTTTCTAAGCTATGTTTGGATATGTCAGAACAGGCGCCGCAGTCCCGAAACTGCGCGTTGCCGATTGCGTTTATAACAAAGAGGAAATTTTACATTCTATTGAAGAAGCCAAGGCAAAAGGGATCGGTATTTTGGTTTTTCCGGAGCTTTCCGTTACTTCCTATACCTGTGCGGATCTGTTTTTTCAGGAACCGCTTTTGAGCGCCGCGGAAACTGCCGTTTGCGAAATTTTACAGGCAACCAAACAAACCGATATGCTGATCGTCTTAGGCGTTCCGATCGCCTGCGATAACCAGCTTTTCAACTGTGCGGCATTTTTGCACCAAGGAAAGCTGCTGGGATTGGTACCCAAAACACTGGTACCTAATTACAGCGAATTTTACGAGGAAAGATGGTTTGCTTCTTCTACGGATCTGCTTTGCGATGAAGTCATTTATTGCGGACAAACCGTACCGATCGGCGCAGACCTTTTGTTCCGCGCCACCAATCAATCCGATGTTGTCATCGCGGCTGAAATTTGCGAAGACCTTTGGGGTCCTATCCCCCCCAGTTCCTATCAGGCATTATACGGTGCCACGCTTTTGGTCAATCTTTCCGCAAGCAATGAGTTGGCCGCAAAGCCTTCTTATCGCCGGAATCTGATCACACAGCAGGCTTCTCGCTGTATTGCAGGATACGTCTATGTCTCCGCAGGTATCGGGGAATCCACACAAGATGCCGTTTTCAGCGGTCACAGCCTGGTTTGCGAAAATGGTATTATCCTGACGGAAGGAGAAACATTCTGCAAAGAAGGTACATTGATCTATGCCGACATCGATTTTTCTCTCCTTGCGGGAGAGCGCAGAAAACATACTTCTTTTATGTCGCAGTTGGCACAGCCTGATGCAAAGCGTTTTTACCGCACCATTCACTTTACCCTTGCCGAAACGCCTTTGGATACACTGCACAGACCGCTTTCCGCAAAGCCTTTTACCCCTGCGGAAAACGACTCTTTGCACGAACGCTGCAGCACCATTTTCAATATCCAGATGGTGGGGCTTGCAAGACGCGTGGAACACACCCATGCAAAAACCATGGTAGTTGGCATCTCCGGTGGTCTGGACTCCACATTGGCACTTTTGGTTGCGGCGAAAGCCTGTGATTATCTGGGGTTAGACCGTTCTCATGTTCTGGGCATCACAATGCCCGGTTTTGGAACGACCGATCGTACCTATCACAATGCGCTAGATTTGATGGAAGCATTGGGTGTGCGTATCAAAGAAATCCCGATTCGTGACGCTGCGCTGCAGCACTTTAAAGACATCGGGCATGACCCTTCCTGCCATGATGTCACCTATGAAAACACACAAGCAAGAGAACGTACACAGATCTTGATGGATATTGCAAACAAAGAAGGCGGTTTTGTGATCGGCACAGGCGATTTATCGGAACTTGCTTTAGGCTGGGCAACTTATAACGGTGATCATATGTCTATGTATGGTGTCAATGCCGGCGTACCGAAGACGTTGGTGCGCGTTCTGGTCAACTGGGTCGCAAAAGAAGGCGGTCTTTCCGAAAAAGCACAGGCGATCTTGTTAGATGTACTGGACACCCCGATCAGTCCCGAGCTGCTGCCGCCAGATGAAAAAGGCAACATCAACCAAAAGACAGAAGATCTGGTAGGTCCTTATGAACTGCATGATTTCTTCTTGTACTTTATCATTCGTTTCGGCTTCCCGCCTGCCAAAGTCTTTTTCTTGGCAAAACAGGCTTTTGGGGAAGCTTACGACACGGAAACACTGTTAAAATGGCTGAAAAACTTCTATCGCCGCTTTTTTGCGCAGCAGTTTAAGCGCTCCTGCCTGCCCGATGGTCCAAAAGTCGGCGCACTTTGCCTTTCTCCCAGAAGCGACTGGAGAATGCCATCTGATGCATGCGGTCGCATCTGGCTGGAAGAAGCGGAAAAGCTGTAAAATTATAAAACGATATTTAAAAAGGGGATTGGTGTTATTCCATCCCCTTTCGTTTTCCTCCGAATATCTGAACTATAAAACCGCAGAGTGATCTGAAAATGTTTCACGCCACTGCTTGCCTACGGCATTTCTTTTTGGCATGAAAATAATCGTTTCAAGGAAAAAGCTCCGCTCTTTTGCCCTTATCAACAAATACTTTTTCCCGTTTTTCTGCCCTCTTTTCTTATTTCCCCTCTTTTTGCGTAAATTCCCCACAAAAAAAGCTGCGGACAAAACTGTCCACAGCCATTTTTCTTTTTTTACTTATTCCAATCATTCAGAACCAAAGCGATCATTTCCATATCTTCGTCTGTGTTGTTTTCGATGGAATGGCACTGTCCCACTTCGATCATGCAGACATCACCGGGGTGTACCGTTGTTCTGCTGCCGTCGTTGTCGATAAAAACACCTTCGCCTTTGATGATGATGTACGGCTCTGTATTGCCGACATGCTGATGCCAGCCAACACTGCTGTGCGGTTTCACTACAACTCTGGCAAACATGGTTGCATGTCCCATCAGTTCATCGCCTTCCAGAAAATGATGGATCTCAACAGAACCTGCACCGCCGCGCAGTCCTTCCATAGTAACAACTCTTTCTTTTCTGATCATTCGTATTCTTCTCCTTTCTATATGCCACGCCGTACCCCTTCGCCATTAAAAAGTGGGGTATAAGCTGCTTTCGCCGCTGATTTTTCCTGCATATACCCATGATGCAGCCCAATTTGGAAAAAATGATCGATCACTTTATCATACTCAAAGCTCGTCAACAAACGATTGATCTCTCGATACTCTGTTGCTCGATACAGCGGTGTATACTGCCTAAGCAAACTGACATAAGTATCTTCTCCCAGCACTTCTTTGATTTTTTCCAGTACCAAAAAACTGTCACGATACTGCCCCGGCAGCACCATATGGCGAACGATCATTCCTTTTTGCATCAAACCATCTGCGTAAAAAATATCTTGCGACTGCTGCCTGCGCATTTCCGCCAACGCCGCTTCCGCTATTTTTGCATAATCCGCCGCATGCGAATAACGTGACGCAGTTTCCTGTGATACATATTTAAAATCCGGCAAATAAATATCCACCAACCCCTCTAACCAACGCAACGATGCGACAGTTTCATAGCCATTTGTGTTATACACCACGGGTATGTGGAGTCCGGATTCTTTTGCCAGTTGAAGTGCCTGTGCCGTCTGCGGCAGATATTGGGCGGCAGAAACCAGATTGATGTTATGCACACCTCTTGCCTGTTGTTCCAAAAAAATCTCCGCCAGTCGATTGATCGTAACCTCTATGCCATAGCCTTCCGTACTGATGGTATAATTCTGGCAAAAGACACACCGTAAATTGCAATGTGAAAAAAACACCGTGCCGGAACCTTTTGTTCCGCTGATGGGATATTCTTCCCACATATGTGTGCTGACCAGTGCGATTTTCGGCAGTAATCCCGCACCACACTGCCCCTTCTGTCCTATCGTACGATTCGCACCGCAGTTTCTGGGGCAAATACGGCAGGCAGACATGATTTTTTCCACTTGCATTGAAAGGTTTCTCCTTTTTTTATTTTTCTTGTACTATCTTACCATATTTCACAGCACTTTCCTATAGCAAAACAAAAAAACCTGTGCTAAAATGCATCTGTATCCACCAATCGACAAAGGAGGACAAACGTTATGCAAAAGCACGAAATGAAAAACCTTCCCACATCTGTTCCCACCGAAATCCGCTGTAACTGCTGCGGCAAGGTGATCCCCCTACAGAACGGCATCGCGATGCAGGATTTTTTCCATGCAGAAAAAACCTGGGGATATTTTTCACAAAAAGACGGCATCACCCATTCCTTTGACTTATGCGAAACTTGTTACGACCGTATAGTTTCCGCATTTGCCATTGCGCCGTCTGAAAACGAGTGATGTAAGAACGCTGTCAGCCTTTGCGGAAAAAAAGAAAAACCATGGCACTCCATTTCGAAAAAGAGTTCCATGGTTTTTTTATTTTAATAAGATTCGTTCCAATCACCCAGTCTGCGGAAACGCTGATAACGTTCCTCTAACAACTGCGCTGTATTCTTTCTGCAAAGTACGTTGATCTCCTCCACCAACTGTGCTTCCATTTTGACACACATTTTATGGAAGTTTTCAAATTCTTCCGGAATCACTTGTTCCGCAACCCCGAACTGTTTCATATCATATGCTGTGATATGCAAACACTCTGCCGCATCGGGTGCCTTCTTGGCATCTTTCCAAAGGATACTTGCGCAGCCTTCCGGGGAAATCACGGAAAAGACCGCATTTTCCAACATAAACAGGCGATCCGCAACAGACAGACCCAATGCGCCGCCGCTGCCGCCTTCCCCGATCACAACTGTGATGATCGGTGTAGCCAATCCCATCATTTCCATCAGGTTTTCTGCAATCGCAAGCCCCTGTCCTCTTTCTTCCGCATCTTCACCGCAATACGCACCGCTGGTATCTACAAAACAAACCACAGGGCGTTTAAATTTTTCCGCCTGCTTCATCAGTCTAAGTGCCTTACGGTATCCTTCCGGCATAGGGGAACCAAAATGGCAGGCAATTCTTTCTTTCAAGTCACGTCCTCGTTCAATGCCGATAAACGTGACCGTTCTGCCTCCCAGCTCGCCGATACCGCCGATAATTGCCGCATCATCACCAAAACGGCGGTCACCGTGCAGTTCTGTTCTCTCGTGGAACAACGCTTCAATATAAGCTCTGGAAGTCGGTCTATCCTGTGCTCTTGCCGCTTTCAATCGATCATAAGCCTGCATGGTGCACCTCCTTTGCTCCATGCTGCCGCAGCAGCCTTGCTAAGGTTTCCTTCAGTTCCGTTCTGGGGACGATTGCATCCAAAAATCCGTGTTTGAGCAAAAATTCCGCACTCTGGAAATCCTCCGGCAGCTTTTTGCCTGTTGTCTGCTCAATCACACGCTTTCCAGCAAAACCGATCAGCGTGCCCGGCTCTGCGATCAGAATATCCCCCAACATAGCATAACTTGCCGTCACACCACCTGTTGTAGGATCTGTCAAAACTGTGATATACAATCCGCCTGCCTGACTATGCTTGCCTACAGAGCCGCTCACCTTTGCCATCTGCATCAAAGAAAGAATACCTTCCTGCATTCTTGCGCCTCCCGAGGCAGTAAATCCAACCACCGGCAGATGATGCGCAATGGCATATTCAAACAAACGGGAGATCTTTTCTCCCACAACACTGCCCATGCTGCCCATCATAAAAGAAGGGTCCATGATAAACAGTGCTGTTTCGTATCCGTTGATCGTACCCGTTCCGCAAAGTACACCTTCGTGCGCCACTTTCTTTTCCGACAATTCCTCTAATTTCTTACGGTACCCCGGAAAAATCAAAGGATCACTGGTTGAAATATTCGTAAACAGTTCCTGAAAACTGTCTTTGTCGCAAATCACTTTCAGGCGGGATCTTGCATTCAGGCGATAATGATAGCCACATTCCGGGCAAACCATTTTATTATGTTTGATATCGATTTTACGCAGTCTGCTCTTGCAGACAGGGCATTTGAGCCTTTCTTCCGCTGCGGGCATCATGCCGCCTGCTTCCGGTTTATTCTCGGAGCGCTTAAATAATCCTATCATTCGGTTCATTTACGCCTTACCTCCTTCCCGCAAAATCGAATCCAGTGCCGCTGTATCATAAATACCTTCCTGGAACGCACGGCTGCGCACTAAAAAAAGCTGTTCTTCAATATTGGTTTGAATGCCTTCTATTACCATTTCACAAAGTGCCGCTTCCATCTTACGGATCGCTTCTTCCCTGTCGTTACCATGAACGATGAGTTTGCCCAGCATAGAATCGTAATACGGCGGCATCACATACTGCTGAACCAGCGCTGTGTCAAAGCGAACCCCTCTGCCGCCCGGAATATGCAAAAATGATACCGTACCGGTGGAACGCGCATTGATACGGCATTCGATGGAATGTCCTCTTTGCACGATCTCCTCTTGCTTCATTTCCAACGGAATGCGGCAGGCAATACGGATCTGCCATTTCACCAGATCCACGTCACAAACTGCCTCCGTAATAGGGTGCTCTACCTGTAAACGGGTGTTCATCTCCATAAAATAGAAAGAACCGTCCGGCGCTACCAAAAACTCCACTGTGCCGGCATTCGTATACTGCGCGGCTTTCGCAGCCAAAAGCGCAGCTGCTTGCATTTCTTTGACTTTTTCTCTGCTCAGCACGGGGCAAGGTGTTTCTTCCAACACTTTCTGCTTATTTTTTTGCAAAGAGCAATCTCTCTCACCCAAGCAGACGATATTGCCAAACGCATCTGCCAAGATCTGAATTTCCACATGCCGCACAGAAGGCAGATAGCGTTCCATATATACTTCGCCGTTGCCAAAGGCACTTTTCGCTTCCGCAGAAGCAGTCAAAAAAGCCTGTTCCAGATCTTCTTCTTTTTCGACCAGACGAATGCCTTTTCCGCCGCCGCCGGCAACCGCCTTGACCAAAAGCGGAAAACCGACTTCTTTGGCAGCCTTTTTGGCAGACTCCACATCATGCAGTACATCAGAGCCGGGTACAATCGGCACACCGACTTCTTTCATCAAGCGTCTTGCCTCGCCTTTATCCCCCATTGCGCGGATTACACTGCTTTTCGGTCCGATAAACACAATGCCGTTTTGTTCACACAACGCGGCAAAATCGCTGTTTTCAGACAAAAAGCCATATCCGGGATGAATGGCATCTGCTTCGGCAGAGATTGCTGCACTGATAATATTTTGTTGATTCAAATAGCTCTGCGCAGGGCTGTTGCCGCCGATACAGATCCGTTCATCTGCCAAAGCAACCGGCAGAGAGTCCTCGTCCGCATGGGAATATACAATGACTGTTCGTATCCCCATTTCTCTGCAGGCACGAATAATGCGCAAAGCGATCTCGCCGCGGTTGGCGATGAGTATTTTCGAAAACATGCGCCTCTACTCCTTTATCAGCGCAAACGAGAATGTCGCGCTGACACATAGTTTTCCTTCCACAAATCCCTTACCTTCTGCCCAATAAAAATTGCCTTTGCTCTTTACGATTTTGCATTGGGTTTCCAGTGTTTCATTGGGACGAACAGGACGTTTGAACCTTACCTGGTCCAAACCTGTAAAAAACGGGGTGACCTGCCCCTCGCACTGTTCTGCTAACAGTACACAGGCAGACTGACCCATGATCTCGCATAAGATGACACCCGGTACAACGGGATTGCCCGGGAAATGTCCCTGCAAAAACCACTCGTCCGGGCGAATGGTCTTTTTGCCGTAAGCAACACCGTCGCGCAGCTCTGCCTCGTCGATCAAAAGCATATTATCTCTGTGAGGCAAAAGTTTTTTGATTTCTTCTTGCTGCATTATTGCTCGCCTCCCGTCTGTTTAATACGGAACAGTGCCTGACCGTACTCTGCGATCTGTCCGTTTTCCACACAGACTTCCGCAACGACACCGCTGCAATCCGCCGTGATCTGATTAAACATTTTCATTGACTCCACAATGCAGACCGGCTGCCCTTCGCTAATGGTATCTCCCACCTGCACAAAAGGTGCCGCACCTGCTTCCGGCGCCAGATAAACCGTTCCCACCAAGGGAGAAACGATCTCTTTATAGTCCTGCATGACAGGCTCTGCCATCTTCGGCTTTTCCTGTACCTGCGCAGGTTTTTCGGCTGCCGCTGCCACAGCTGTCTGCGGCAAAGGCGCACCGTTTCTTTCCATCAAAATACGTTCTTCGGATACCTCCAATTTGGAGATCCCATAGCGCTCCATCAACTGCGCCAATTCTTCCAGCTGCATCAAATCCTGTTTCATGCTTCTTCCACCTTTCGGAATGCAACACAGGCATTATGTCCGCCAAAGCCCAAAGATGCAGACATCGCACCGTTGATCTCGGCTTTCTGTGCTGTGTTGGGTGTATAATTCAGGTCGCAGTCCTCATCCGCTTCTAACAGATTGATGGTAGGGGGAACTACGCCGTTTTTCATTGCCAGAATCGCTGCAATGGCTTCTACCGCGCCTGCTGCCCCAAGCATATGTCCTGTCATGGACTTTGTGGAGCTGATATGCAGTTTTCTTGCGGCATCTTCTCCCACTGCCTTCTTCAGTGCCAATGTTTCTGTTTTATCGTTCATGGCTGTGCCTGTGCCATGCGCGTTGTAATAGATCTTCTCCGGTGCAAGCCCTTCCAGACCCTTTGCTGCTTTCTCAATGGACTTTGCGCTTGCGATCGCTTCCGGGTGCGGCGCTGTCATATGATATGCGTCACAAGTAGAGCCATAGCCTACTACTTCCGCATAGATTTTTGCGCCTCTTTGTTTTGCATGTTCCATTTCTTCCAAAATCAGCGCGCCTGCGCCTTCGCCCATCACAAAGCCGCCTCTGCGTTTATCAAAAGGCAAAGAAGCGGTGTTGGGGTCTTCCGATGCGCTCAGTGCCATGCATGCGCCAAAGCCTGCCACTGCCAAAGGTGTGATCGCAGCTTCGCTGCCGCCGCAGATCACGGCAGTCGCATCACCGCACAAAATCGCGCGATACGCTTCTCCGATTGCTGTCGTACCTGTTGCGCAGGCAGTGGAAAACGCAATACAAGGACCCTCTGCGTCAAAACGGATCGCGATATTTCCCGCACCGATATTCTGTATCATTTTAGGAATAAACATAGGCGATACTTTTCTGGGGCCTTTTTCCTGCATAACTTCAAAAGACTGACAGAAAGTTTCAAAACCGCCGATACCGCTGCCGAAATAAACACCCAGTTCTTCCTTATCGATTTTGCCTTCCAGTCCGCTGTCGTCCATCGCTTCCTGTGCCGCTGCCAGCGCATACTGACTGAAACGGTCTGTTTTACGGGAAGTTACTTTATCCATATACTGCAAGGGATCGAAATTTTTCACTTCTGCCGCCAAACGATATTTGTTCTCGGAAGCATCGAAACGTGTGATTTCCGCGATCCCGTTTTTCCCATTCACCAATGCATCCCAAAATTCTGCCACAGTGTTTCCTACGGGAGTGATTGCTCCCATACCTGTTACCACTACTCTTCTCATATTATTTTACCTCCTACATTGCCAGTCCGCCATCAACACGGATCACTTCGCCGGTAATATAGTCTGAACCTTCACTTGCTAAAAATAATGCCGCAGCGGCAATATCCTCCGGCTTACCCATACGTCCCATCGGAATTTGTGCTGCCAGCTGATTGCCCTCTGCCAAATCTTTTGTCATATCCGTTTCCACAAAACCGGGGGCAATCGCATTGCAGCAAACATGTCTGCTTGCCAATTCTCTTGCCACAGATTTTGTCAATCCAATCAAGCCGGCTTTGGAAGCAGAATAGTTTGCCTGCCCCGCATTACCGATCAGTCCGGATACAGAACTGATATTGATGATCTTGCCGTATTTCTGTTTCATAAAAACAGGATAGAGTCCACGGATCATATAAAACGCGCCGCGCAGGTTGGTATGCAGCACATCATCAAAATCCGCATCTTTCATGCCCATAACCAGTTTATCCCTGGTCACGCCGGCATTATTCACTAAAATCTGAACAGGACCGAACTCTTTTGCGATCTGAGAAAGCGTTTCCTTAACCGCTGCGCTGTCAGCCACATCACAACGGTAACCTTTTGCTTTTACACCCAGCGCTGTCAGCGCTTCTTCCATTTCCTTCGCTTTTTCCACATTGCCGGCATATAAAAATGCAACGTCTGCGCCGTTTTGCGCAAAGGTACGGCAAATCGCCGCTCCGATGCCTCTTGTGCCGCCGGTCACAACTGCTGTTTTTCCTTTCAGCATATGCCAAGCTCCTTTCTGATTTTGTCTACGTCTGCCATTGTGCTGCAGGCAAAGACTTTTGCATCGGGCAATATTTTCCCGATCAGTTTTTCCAATGTATTACCAATGCCCGCTTCGATAAAGGTATCATAACCATCTGCCGCCATCTGCTCAATGGAAGCCTGCCAAAGCAGCGGGTGATCGATCTGATGCGCCATCATCTCTTTTACCTCTTGCGGATATAATTTTGCTGTCGCGTTCGCATAAACGGGCAGGGTCGGATACTGCACGGAAATATCCTGTAAAAACGCGCCAAACTCGGCTGCTGCCTCATGCATAAACGGAGAATGGAAACCACCGCCGGTCGCGATCGGCATCGCACGACCGCCTGCCGCACGGATCGCTTCTTTCAACGCGTCCATTTCCTCATTTGCCACAGAAACTACCGTCTGACCCTCGCAGTTATAGTTCACGGGGTAAGCCTGTGTAAATCCTGCACAAACCTGCTCCACTTCCTTTGCAGAAAGTTTCAAAACAGCCGCCATTGCGGAAGGAAACTCCTTCGCAGCGCGTCCCATCGCATTTCCTCTTGCCTGTGCGATCAAAAATCCGTCTGTCATGGAATATGCACCTGCGAATGCCAACGCGGGGATTTCACCCAAAGAAAATCCCGCCACACCTTCTGCTTGGATACCGGCTTCCTGCAGTGCGATCGCAGCCGCAAGATCTGTCAGATACAGGCAGGGCTGTGTATTTTCTGTCTGCTTCAGTTCTTCCGCACTGCCGCCAAACATCTGCTCCAGCGTACCTTTACGCATTTGTTCCGCCTGATCCAAAAGCGCCTTCGCCTTCGGTACCTGTTCATAAAATTCTTTTCCCATGCCGGCTTTCTGCGCGCCTTGACCGGAAAAAACAAATGCTATTTTACCCATTTCGGTGCTCCTTTCAGCAATTCTTCCGCTTCCGCAAAAATCTCCTCTATAATTTGCGCTGCGGGTTTTTCTTCATTGACCAGACCGGAGATCTGACCTGCCAGGAAGCAGCCTTCCTGTGTATCGCCTTCCACCGCTGCTTTACGCAGTGCGCCTACACCCAAATCTGCAACGCTTTCGGGTGTTGCATCGGGTGCGTATTCCTCTTTCAGGAAGTTACGGCTGAAACGGTTTTTCAGGCAACGGCAGGTATTTCCGCCAAAGCGTCTGCCTGTTGCAACAGTGCCGATATCATTGGCTTTTTTCACCATATCTTTGTAGTTCTGATGTACGCCGCACTCCGTTGCCAGCAGGAAACGTGTACCCAACTGCACACCAACTGCGCCCAGCATAAAGGAAGCTGCTACCCCTCTGCCATCAGCAATGCCGCCTGCTGCCATGACCGGAATGGAAACCGCATCGCAAACCTGCGGTACCAGTGCCATTGTCGTCAGCTCACCGATGTGTCCGCCGGACTCACTGCCTTCTGCAATAACGGCAAAAGCGCCTGCTTTTTCCATCATTTTTGCAGATGCAACAGATGCAACTACAGGAATGACACAAATGCCTGCTTCTTTCCACATCGGCATATATTTGGTGGGGATACCCGCACCTGTTGTAACGACCGCTACTTTTTCTTCCGCCGCGATCTGCGCCACTTCCGCTACATGCGGACTCATCAGCATAATATTCACGCCGAAAGGTTTATCCGTCAGACTGCGTGCGATCTGAATCTGTTCTCTCAAATAATTGGCATCGGCATTCATTGCGGAAATAATACCAAGGCCGCCGCCGTTAGAAACGGCGGCAGCCAGTTTACCGTCTGCAATCCACGCCATGCCACCTTGGAAAATGGGATACTGGATCCCTAATTTTTCGCAAATCGGTGAAATCATTGCGCTGCCTCCTTTGTAATTAAGCCTGTTTTGCCTCGATCAGAGCAACCAGCTGACCAACTGTTTCCAGTTTTTCTTCGCCCATATCGATCTCAATGCCGAATTCTTCTTCCAACTGCATCAGCATTTCCATAAAGTCCAAAGAGTCGATACCCATTTCGTTGAATTTGCTGTCTGCTGTTACTGCGGATACTTCACAATCCATTTTTTCTGCGATCATTTCTGCGATTTTTTCAAATACCATTGTAATTCTCTCCTTTTTCATTTCAAAATAAAACAACAAGTTCCATGTTTGTTTACCAACGTACCAAGCATGCCGCACTGGCAAGTCCGCCGCCGAAAGCTGTCAGAAGGATCAGCTGCCCTCTTTGGAGCATTCCTTTTTGATCCATCTCATCTAAAGCGATCGGGATACTTGCGGAAGAAGTATTGCCGTAACGCTCGATATTCAGATAGAACTTCTCCTTCGGCACCTTCAGCATAGACGCTGCAAAGTCAATGATACGTCTGTTTGCCTGATGCGGCACAATATATGCAATATCGTCCCATGTCAAAGACTCTCTTTGCAGAAGTTCTTTGGTGTCATGGCAGATAGAGCTGACTGCAAATTTGAAGGTTTCCTGTCCCTTCATATGAATGTAAGGCTTGATCTGCTCGCCTTTAAAATAAGGGGACATTCCCTGAAACTGCGGAATTTTGATGACATCATCTCCGCCTTTTACATGAAGCACTGCGTCCATATAACCGTCGCCTTCGCCCAATACCGCCGCGCCGGCACCGTCACCGAAAATGACGCAGGTGCTGCGGTCTGTGAAGTCCATGATGCGGCTCAAACGCTCCGCACCGATGATCAGCACTTTTTTCACTTTGCCTCTGGCAAAGAATCCCGCTGCCGTTTCCAGCAGGAAAATAAACGCGGAGCAGGCTGCGTTAATATCAAACGCAGGGCAGGTCACTCCCAGTTTGTTCTGTACCATACATGCAACGGAAGGAGAAATATCCTCTCCGCTGACGGAAGCCACCAAAATCAGGTCTATTTCCTCTTTGGCACAGCCGCTTTTTTCCAGCGCACGCAGCGCTGCGAAATAAGCCATATCCGCTGCCGTTTCACCTGTGCTCAGGCGGCGTTCTCCGACACCTACACGACGGCGGATCCATTCATCGTTGGTGTCAACCAATTTTGACATATCGTCATTTGTGACTACATGATCGGGAACATACATTCCCGTTCCCAATATGGAAAAACTCATCTTTTTTATCCTCCTGCGCAAGCGCGCATTCTTTCTATTTTTTTCCGTACTTATCTTTGTACATTAGTTTAGTGCCGATTTTTTCCGAAAAGGTTACAAAAATGAAAAAAATTTTTTTGATTTCTTTTTTCACCGAAAATCGGTCGACTAAAATCGTCTTTTTTCCAAAAACCATTGCAAAATACGATGATTTATTGTCTATTTTCATACAAAGTATTTCCGTTTTTTTCCACTACACGCACCTGCATTATACCATACGCATCAAAAATCGCAAGCATTTCTTCCGTGATCTCCTCCCCGCTGGCAACGATAGGGACCGCGGGTGGACAAGCCACCTCGGGTGCGGCGCAGATTTTGCCCACGCTTTCTTTGACAGGCACTACCTTGCTTGGTGCAAATATCGCCTCTCGTATAGACATTCTCTGTGGTACTGCTGCACTTTCCCACTTTTGCAAAAGGATTTTCTCTTTTTGCGGCAAGGCGGATAAAAGTTCCTCCAGCGTTTTTAACTGCGCAGCCGTATTGCAAACAGAAACCATACATACTAAGTATTCGCTATCTGCAAATTCGCAAACAATGCCATTTTCCTGTAAATAAGCAGAAACCTCTTTTCCCGTATAGCCATAGGCAGCAGTGCAAAGCGTCAGCTTCAACGGATCGGTTTGTTCCACATGCCACCCATTTGTGCGCAGATGTTCTTTTGTCTGTTCCAAAAGCTGTATGCTTTGCCGCAGATGCTCGGAAAACGACGTTGCAAGATAAGCATTGCAGGCATCTAAGGACGCCAGTATCAAATAAGAAGGGCTTGTGGAGCCGAACAGTTCCAATGCTTTTTTTGCCTCATCATCCACTTTGTTTGCCCATGTTTCAGACAAGTGCAAATACGCGCCTCCCGTCAAAACAGGCAGCGTTTTATGCGCGGAATCACAGCTCATGGAAGCGCCGAGCTCCAACGGGTGTGCGGCATACGGCAAAAATTTGAGATAGGCGCCATGTGCATTGTCCACCAAAAGCGGTACCTGCGCCCGCTGACAAACCGCAGAGATCGCAGAAAGATCGGGGCTGTATCCCAAATAATCCGGTGCGGTCAAATATACCGCCGCAGGTTTTTCTTCCATGCCTGCCAATGCCTGTTCAACCTGCCCGGCAGAAATATGACAGCTGCAAACAGAATCGTTCTGCGTTTCGCTAAACAGCCACCGCACTTCCAGATCCAACAACGCACAGCCGTATAAAAACGCTTTATGCGCATTTCTGCCCGCCAGTATCACGTTTTTTTTCGCAGGCGGCGCGAATTTTTTCGCTAAATACAGCATTGCCTTCAAGCACTGGGTAGAGCCTTCCGTGCTGTAGTAGGTCCTGCCAAAACCGAATAGATCGGAAGCGTTTTGTTCGCTTTCTGCAAGAATGCCTTCCGCTTCATATAACGCATCAGCCCCTTCTACCTCAGTAATATCCCATGCTTCGCAGCCAATGCGTTCCACGCCTTTATGCCCCGGCATATGCAGCCGTACCGCTTGCCTGTCCTGATATTGCTTTAAAAAGTCACAAACGGGCGTTTTGCTTTTCACGAAAGACCTTCCTCACTTTCCGCAACTTTCAGCATAATGGCGCATTCAATTCGTTTTTTGAACAGTTCGCAGCCGTATTCATAAATACCGCGGATATTGCCTGTCGCGTGATACGCATTTGCGGCACAGCCACCGGAACAATATAATTTTGCCCAGCAATCCGCGCATTCTTTTCTGGCATACGCGTTGCAGTATTTAAAATCATTCTGCACCTCTGTATTGGTCACACCTTCCCAGATGTCACCCAGACGGTACCCTTCATCTCCCACAAACTGGTGGCAGGGATATAAATCTCCCCAAGGTGTAACCGCCATATACTCCGTACCGGAACCACAGCCGCTGATACGTTTATAGATGCAGGGACCGTGTGTCAAGTCCAGCATATAATGGTAGAATGTAAAACCTCTGCCTTCTTTTTCTCTTTTGAGCATTTCTTTTGCCAATATCTCATATTGCTCAAACAGCACAGGCAGGTCTTCTTTGGTCAGAGCATACGGATCAGAAGGCGCACAAACCACAGGCTCCATACTCAGCTCCGTAAAGCCGAGGTCCGCCATATGGAAAATATCATTGGTAAAATCCGTATTGTTATGTGTGAATGTACCGCGGATATAGTAACTTTTATCGCCTCTTGCCTTCACAAATTCCTGAAATTTCGGAACGATACTATCGTAACTGCCTTCTCCCGCATAATTTTTACGCAGATGGTCATGTACTTCTTTTCTGCCGTCCAAGCTCAGTACCACATTGCTCATTTCCCGATTGGAAAACTCGATGACATCGTCATCGATCAAAATACCGTTTGTAGTCAAGGTAAAGCGGAAATTTTTATGATGGATTTTTTCCTGTTCTCTGGCATAAGCAACGATCTGTTTGACCACGTCCCAGTTCATCAGAGGTTCTCCGCCAAAAAAGTCGACTTCCAGATTGGTGCGGCTGCCGGAATGCGCAATCAGAAAGTCGATCGCCTGCTTTCCCACTTCTAAGCTCATCAGTGCTCTTTCTCCCTGATATTTTCCCTGACTGGCAAAGCAGTAACTGCAATTCAGATTACAAGTATGTGCCACATGCAGGCAAAGCGCTTTGATGACTGTATTTTTTGCTTTGAAATCAAACGCAAGCGGCTGAAAGGTATCCTCTGTATAAAGTTTGCCTGCCGCTTCCAACGCTTTGACATCTTGTATGCATTCCCGTACGTCTTGTTCAGTGATCTGTTCCTTTTCGCCGAATTTTTCCAAAATTTCCGAAACGATTTGCTCCTCCGGCATATTGGGATACAACGCGATGATGTCATACGCCACTTCATCTACGCAGTGAATGGACCCACTGCAGGTATCCAGCACGATATTGTATCCGTTTAATTGATATTGATGTACCATAAATAAATCTCCTCATGCGAAAAGGGGCCGCAGCAAACTGCAGAAGCCCCTTTTTCAAAATTCATGTTTCAATCGCCTTAAGCCTGTTTGTTTTCGCAGGGCTGGTTTGCAACACCACAAGATGTTTTGCAAGCAGACTGGCAAGATGTCTGGCATTCGCCGCAGCCGCCGTGCTGTACGCTTTCTTTCAGGTCACGAGTTGCGATAGTTTTGATTCTGTTCATATGATATACCTCCATATCTGAAACTTCATAATAATTCCATATTCTTGTTTATTATATCGTAAAATCAGAAAATAATCAAGACACACACTCCGCTTTCCTGAAAAAATGCGTCCTCCTTCTCCGAAAGTATGATTCGTCAAAAAAACGTAAGACTTCGTAATCCTTTCTTCCTTTTGTTTTCCTTACATCTTTGGTAAGGTAAAGACATACCGTAAGCGCCATTGGCTCACGCAGATTAAGGAAGAAAAAGGAGTGAATCTCATATGGAAAAATTCAATAAAAGAGAGATCTTATGCGGTATATTGTTGTGGGTAATCGCCTTCGCAGATGCCATGATCTGCCTGACTTCTTCTTTCCGCTGGAGCAATGTGGTCAGTTTAAGCTGTTGTTTCATGCTGGGCGTATATTATATCCTAAAAGGGATCACGCCGCAATCCGAATTAACGCCAGAGGAACGTGCCACGATCTCCCATACATGCTTATATTCGCAGGCGCTCTCCTTCCGCCTTGTAGAAATTTTTTCCCTTTCTTTTACGTTTCTGTTTCTCTTTCTCGGGGACAAAACCGACACCCCTCTCCTATCCCATATGGGGCTCGGGCTGGCATTGATCTGTAATTTGGCTGTTTTCATCGAATTGATCACATTTGTGTGCTGTAAGGTATCCAAATTTCACGCGGCATCTGCTATAATGGAAAAATAAGGCGGTGCCGCCTTTTTGTGCGCCGTAAAAAAAACTTACAGCAATAAGAAGGAGGTCTTTTTGTGCAGCATTTTGAAAGCGATTATCTGGAAGGAGCACACCCTGCCGTTTTGGCGCGTCTGGCAGAAACCAATCTGGAAAAAACAGAGGGTTACGGTACGGACAAGTACTGTGCTTCCGCCCGTGAAAAAATAAAACTGGCATGTGACTGTCCGCAGGCAGAAGTACATTTTTTGGTGGGCGGCACACAAACCAATGCCACCGTCATTCGCGCACTGTTACGTCCTTATGAAGGTGTTATTGCGGCAAACAGTGGTCATATCAGCGTACACGAAGCCGGTGCGATAGAAGCCGGCGGTCACAAGGTCCTGACACTGCCGCATCAAGACGGAAAACTCATGCCGCAAACAGTCGCGCAATATTTGGAAACCTTTTATCGGGACGGCAACCATGAACATATGGTTTTCCCGGGCATGGTTTATATCTCCCACCCCACGGAATACGGCACACTTTACACCAAAGAGGAATTGACGGAGCTGCACGCGCTTTGCCGCATGTATGATATCCCGCTTTATCTGGACGGTGCAAGGCTTGCTTACGCTTTGGCTTCCAAACAGACTGATGTGACACTGGCAGATATTGCAAAACTCTGTGATATTTTTTATATCGGCGGCACAAAATGCGGCGCACTGTTTGGGGAAGCCGTTGTGATCCCCACACCGCAGCGGATCCCGCACTTTTTTACCATCATCAAACAGCAGGGGGCTTTATTGGCAAAAGGTCGTCTGCTCGGTGTGCAATTTGAAGCACTCTTTCAGGACGGTCTATACGAAAAAATCGGTGCGCACGCCATTGAAATGGCAGAGTTACTCAAAGAAGGGCTTCATCGGAAAGGATACACCTTTTATTTGAAATCTCCGACCAATCAGCAGTTTTTAACATTGGAAAACAGTCGATTGGAGAAACTTAGCGAACAGGTCTGCTACAGCTTTTGGGAAAGTGCCGACGAAAATCATACCATAATCCGCCTTGCCACAAGCTGGGCAACCCGAAAAGAGGACGTGGAAGCACTTTTGGCTTGTTTGTAAAAGCATTTGCATCAAACTTTCTTTGTCACCCATGAAAAACAAAACAGGCGTTTTTTCAACCGTTAAAAATGCCTGTTTTTTATTGCGCATCATACTTCTTACCGCAATAAATTTTCATGGATCGCGCCTTTTTCTTACTGCGCACCTTGATATTACAGCGAAAAAAAGAGAAAAAAGGGATATGCCCCAACAATGGTGCATATCCCTTTTGTATTCTGAAACAATGCGGTTTATTTTTCTTTTTCCGCAGCTCTTTGCTCGATGATCTTCTTTTGAATTTCCATCGGCGCTTCCTCATAACGTTCGAAGCGATGTCTGTAATCGCCGCGGCTTTGCGTCATAGAGCGCAGGTCTGTCGCGTATTTATGCATTTCCGCAGTCGGTACTTCCGCTACAATGCATTTTTTCTGTCCTACTGCGTCCATGCTAAGGATACGACCGCGGCGTTTGGTGATATCACCCATGATATCGCCCATGTATTTTTCGGGGATCAGCACTTCTACATGCTCGATCGGCTCCAAAATAGTGGGTTTTGCCTGCGGCATACCTTCCTTGAACGCTACCGATGTCGCCATCTTAAACGCCATTTCAGAGGAATCTACCGGGTGGTAGGAACCGTCTGTCAGGGTCGCTTTCAGACCAACTACAGGGTATCCTGCCAGCACACCGCTCTGTACGCATTCCTGCAGACCTTTTTCTACCGCAGGGAAATACTGTTTCGGTACGGAACCGCCGAAAATCTTTTCTTCGAAAATATAAGGAGTGGACATATCGCCGCTGGGCTCAAATTCCATCACAACATCGCCGAACTGCCCATGACCGCCGGATTGTTTCTTATATTTCCCGCGTACGGAAGCTTTTGCTTTGATCGTTTCTCTGTAAGGAATGATCGGATCTTCCAGTACCACTTCGATCTTATATTTTGTTTTCAGCTTATTGACCATGACATCCAGCTGCTGTTCCCCGATACCATAAATCAATGTCTGCTTGGTTTCCTTATTGACTTCCATCTTAATGGTAGGATCTTCTTCTCTGATCTTTGCCAAAGCAGCGGAAAGTTTATCTTCGTCGCCTTTGCCCTTCGGACGGATCGCCATGCAAAGAACGGAAGCAGGCAGGCTGATTTTCGGAATGACGATATTCGCATCTTTCAAAGACAGTGTATCCTGTGTTGATGTATTGGACAGTTTCGCCAAAGCGCCGATATCGCCGGAATGCAGTTCGTCCACTTCGATCTGCTCTTTGCCTCTGACGATATAAATATGTCCGACTTTTTCCACCGTATCTTTTTCTTCGTTATAAACGCTCATGGTATTATCCAGTTTGCCGGTCATGACTCTGAACAGATTCAATCTGCCAATATACGGATCGGCAATGGTCTTAAATACGAAAGCAGAAAATCTGCCGTCATCACTGGAGCAGTAAACCACATCTTTTCCGTCATGGAACGCATGGAAGTTCTGTCTTGCCTCGATAGCAGGCGGTGTAAAACGAACGATCGTATTCATCAGCAGCTTCACACCATACCCCAGTGTTGCGGAACCGCACATCACAGGCGCGATAGTGTGATTTGCGATACCATAGGTCAAGCCGTCATAAATCTCATCTTCTGTCAGTTCGATGTCGTTAAAGAACTTCTCCATCAGTTCATCGCTGCTTTCTGCGGCAACTTCGATCAGCATGGAACGCAGTACTTCGACTTCGTCCTTTTTGTCTGCGGGCATTTCACAAGGCTGCAGCTTTCCGTCCACTTTCTTTCTGGCATCTCTCTTAATCAGGTTGATAAAGCCGACAAATTTACCGTTTTCATCATTGAACGGAATTTGCAGCGGAGCAACGGATTTTCCGAATTTCTGACGCAGGTCTGCCAATGTTTTTTCAAAATCTGCGTTTTCGTCGTCCATCTGGTTGACAAAAATTATTTTAGGCATGTGCATTTCTTCTGCATATTCCCACGCTTTTTCAGCTCCGACCTCTACGCCGGATTTTGCGGAAACCATGATCAGTGCGGTATCGGCAACGCTCATCGCCAGCTTGGACTCTGCCACGAAATCGAAATATCCGGGGGTATCCAAGAAGTTGATCTTTGTGTCCTGCCATTCAACGGGCAGCACCGAGGTGTTGATGGATACCTTACGGCGAATTTCTTCTGCTTCATAGTCGCTGACAGTATTGCCTTCATCTACTTTTCCGAATCTTTTGGTTGCACCGGAATAGAACAAAGCGGCCTCAGCAAAAGTTGTTTTGCCGGAACCGCTATGTCCCAATAAAACCACATTTCTGATTTTTTCTGAAGAATAGATTTTCATACGCACGTGCCTCCTTAATCATATGGTCATATAGGGGGAAGCCCCCTTTGTATCAATGTAATGAGAATGAAAAAAATACACACATCACACAATAGTTTATATACTGTGCTTGTATGAAATATCCTCTTTTTTTGCGGAAAATATTTTCTTTTTGTCAATAGAAACAAATTTTGCGGAATCAAATCAGATGCAATTTGTTCAAACTTTCTTGTTTTTCGATTTCGACAAATTGTGAATTTTTTCTTTTTCCCGCCGCGCAAAAGAAAAAGCGGGCAGCTGCCCGCCAAAACACCGCTTTCCCGCCGCTTTAAACACCGCGGGGGATTTTTTCCTATACACAGATGACAGCGATAAACCGCGATTCTCCATCTGTCACCTTCGTTTCGCCTTTTTGTCTTTCGTGTTTTTCAACGCTCTACAGTCCTATGGTTCGGTTTCTTTATTCCTGCGGCATACGAAACGGCAGACCGAAATAATCCGTCAATCCTCGTGCAATCGCCTCTGCAATGCCATCTAAATTTTCCTTAATCCACGCCTCATCTTCCGCATTGTCATGGTATGCCACCTCCGCCAGCACGGCGGGTGCCGTTGTTCTGCGCAGTTCTCTCAGTGTAATGGTAGGCACAGCCTGCACCAGAGAAGGGTCGGGATAAATCTCTTGAAACCGTTTGGCGATCGCTTCCGCCGCTTCTTTTCCATAAACGCTGTCCGCAAAATAATAAATATCCGGTCCTTGCAGCTGCCCTGCCAATGATTCGGGTGCGGCATTGGAATGCAGTGCCAAATGCAAGTCCACATCTGCCGCATTCGATGCTGCGATCGCCTCAGAAAGACTCATTTCCGGCTGATTGCGGACAAATTCAATCCCGTTGGCTTCCAAATACGGTTCCAGCGCATCGGCAAGAAGATTCATATACTCCTCCTCACTGCCGCCGTTCAGATACAGATTAAATTCCTGCAACGAAGGGCTGAGGTAAATTCTTGGCATAGCTCCACCTTCTTTTTTATCTTTTCTTTCCACCATATGCCGAAAAAACCGTATTATGCCTGCCCCAAAAAAGCAAATCGCCGCTGTTTCGTACAAAAAAGCGGAAGGTACGTTTTACAACGTTTCCTTCCGCTTTGTCGTTTCTCTTAATTTTTGCAGACCATTACCAGCCTTTTCTGAAACTCATAACAGAATCCGGAATATCGCCTGCCAGATAATCTGCCATTGCCTCATCGATGATCTGGAAGCCTTTTCTCAGGTTTTCCGGTTTGATGATCAGCGGCGGCTGAATACGCAGAACGTTTTCACCCAAAGAAATCAGCACCAGACCCTTTTCATACGCACGGTACAAAATCTTGAAAGTACCCACACCGTCCGGTGTACGCTCACCCGTTACAGGGTCTACATGATCGATCGCCAGACCTCTGGACATACCGATACCGCGGATTTCTCCCGCCAGATTTGGATATTTTTCCTGCAGTGCAGTCAGGCATTCCAGCATGATTACTTCGTTTTCTTTCAAACGGTTCTGGAATTCCGCTGTCTGCATATAATCAAACGATGCTTTGCCGGCTGCACAGGAAAGTGCGTTACCTGCCAGTGTAAACAGATGCGCAGGTGCGGGCAGGCAGTCCAAAATCTCCGCTCTTGCCATAAATGCACCCAGTGTCAAGCTGCCGCCAATGGATTTACCCATAACGATACCGTCGGGAATGATACCATAATGCTCAATGCTGAACATCTTACCGGTGCGGTAGAAAGCCTGCTGTACTTCTTCGGAAATAAAGAGAATGCCGTGTTTTTTGCAAAGTTCATACAGTTTTTTCATGAAAATGGGGTGTGCCGCGATCAAACCTGCGTCGCCCTGTACCGGTTCAATGATCACAGCCGCAACTTCTTCTGCAGGCAGATAAGTCGCAAATGCGGTTTCCATTTCCTTTACGCACTCTTTTTCGCAGGTTTCATCATCTATTCCCGCGCCAAAGAACGGGAAGTGATATACTTCCGGCAGGAAAGGACCCATTTTCGCACGCATACGGGTGGTCACAGCGGTCAAAGAGCAAGAACCGTATGTACTTCCGTGATACGCGTTGATGAATGTAATGATTTTCTTTCTGCCGGTATAAGCTCTGGCAAATTTTACAGCAGCATCATTCGCATCAGAACCGCAGTTGCCGTAGCAAACCTTGGCGGGAACGCCGCCGGGGTATACGGAAACCAGACGCTCCGCGTATTCGATGGTCGGTACATTATATGCATAAGGAGCGCAATACTGAGTATATTTTTCCAACTGTTCTTTGATCGCTTTTGTCACAACATCATTGCAAGTACCCAAGTTCAGGGAAGACGCACTTGCCAAAAAGTCGATGTATTCGTTTCCGTCTTCATCGTACAGGATCTCATCTTTTCCGCTTGCGACTACCAAAGGGTAGTAAGACAGATGAGAACAAGGGGAAATTACTTTATTATCTCTTTCCACCCATTCCATACACTTTGCATTATTTTTGCTCATTGGGATCCACTCCTTAATCATTTTTGTCATACTTTTTGCAACAGCAAAAGACCTCTGTCTTTTGTTCTCAAAAGTATAGTATCCTTTTTCCGTTTTTTTGTCAATTATCTGCGCTTCTGCCCTTTGCCGGCGCACTGTTTTTTTTCAGTAGACCGCAGGGGAAATGATCCCGATGCCGGTAGTTTCCGTTTCTCCCGGATTGAACATCTGATGCGGCGTGCAGGGCGGAATATAAATGCAGTCCCCCGCTTTCAGGTCATATATTTTATCATGGATATGGTACTGCAAATGACCGGAAAGCAAATATACACACTCCCCTGCTTCCTCATGGATCTGCACCTTCGCACTGCCCCATGTTTTCGGTTCCAGACGGAAAAAGAGCACTTCCATCTGTGTGCAGATGTCTTTGTTCCTGCTGTAGGGGGTCATAAACTGGTATTCCATATTGTTATCGGGAAATTTGATCGTCGTTCTGCTTTCTTTGGTCGTGACCGTAACTTCTTCCTTGGCTTCCTCGGAAAACAAAGATACGATCGGCACCTCCAATGCCTCTACAATGCGCATCAGAACAGAAAGAGACGGACTGATCAGATCCCGCTCGATCTGCGAGATATAACCCGGCGTCACTTCCGAACGTTCGGCAAGTTCTTTTGCTGTCATTCCCTTTTCCATTCGCGCCAATTTAATTCTTTCACCAAGCATTCTTCCGCCTCCTTTTTAATATATCTATATATATTTTAGCGCATTTTAATTGAAAATCAATGCTTCTTCTTATATTTAGAAAAAATGTAAAAATTCTACAATCTTTTCGCAAAAAAATGCACTTCTTTTCGGAGCAAAATCCTTTTTCTGTCATGTGCATAAAAAAGCCTGCTTTTTCTTTCTCCCCGAATGATGCACGCCTTTTCCTCTCCGCCGGAAAATCCCGTATATATCGTTCAAAAATAAAACACTTTTATTTTTTGCCGAAAAACGGAAACCTTCCGCAGCGACCCATCTCGTAATTTTGCCCCATCTTTTCGTTTTTCCGACAGCGGAAAGAAAAAAGGCTTGCTCTCTGCGATATGCAGATCACAAACCTCTCACTTCTCAAACCGACGAATCGCCCGCGGTTTAGGTATGTCTGAAATCGGATTTATCTCCTGTTCCTGCTTCTTACAAACAGCAATACGGAAAATGCCGCGACCGAAACCCACACATATGCCGCGCAAACCGCTGTTGTCAGCATTCTCCTGCGCTTGATGCGCTTCGCTAACGCCTCGTAATTGCCCATGATCTCTCCTTGTTTTGGTATGTTTATTTTTCCAAATCCTCGTTGCTTTGTTTCTTTTAATGCACAGATCCGATAATACTGCCTGCATTGCGGACAATGGCGCAAATGCTGTCTGACAGCTGTGCAGCTGCTTTCGCTGGCCGTTCCATCTTGATACAGTGCAGCCAAATCTCTGATGATATCACAATAACTCATGTTTCAACTCCTCCACAAGCATTTTTTTCGCCCGAAAATAGATTACCTTTGCTGAATTTTCACTGATCCCCAGCGCCAATGCCACCTGTGAAAACGGCAGCTGTGCATACACGCGCAGCGTGATCACATCTTTATATTTCTTCGGTATCTCATCTACCACACGCCGAACCGTTTCTTTTACATGGCGTTTGGTCATATAATCTTCCGGTTCCGGCACATCTGCATATAACTGACTTAAAATTTCCAGATTCGCAAAGGAAAGATTTTTCTTATGTTTTCTCAAATATCGAAAATATTGGTGTTTTCCAATGGAAATCAGCCATGTCAAAACATGACATTCTCCTCGGAAACGATGGAAAGAAGTATATGCCTGCAAAAACGTTTCCTGCGCAAGATCTTCTGCTATCGCGGCATCGGAACTGAGCCGGTACAAAAACGCATATACTTTTTCATAATATTCTCGATACAACCGCTCAAAGTCCTGCAATCCATCACCTTCTTACAGCAAAAAACATCTTTTGCCCACTGCCGTATCAAACATAAATTTTTACGGCATTGCCGTTTCGTTTAATTTCTTCCAAAGCGTACTTCTGCTGATCCCCAATCGCTTCGCTGTTTTGCTGCGATTCATATTTTCTTCTTCCAATACCATACGAATGATCTCCTGATCGATTTCATCTAACGTACGGTTCAGATTAAAAGGAAAACTGGGTTTTGCCTGAGATTCGCTTCGCCCTTCCTGTAAGATCCTTTGCACGGTTTCTTCTTTGATCAGTTCCCCTTCTGTCACCAGCGCACATTCCCGGATCACCTGACGCAGCTGTACCAGATCTCCCGGCCAGTCATACTGACGCAGGCATTGCAGCGCTCCGCTTTCAAATCCGGCAACTTGTATCGGCATACTGCGATTGAGCTGCTCCAAATACGCCCCCGCCAAAGGAGCGATCTCGTCCTCGATCTCCCGCAGCGCAGGCACACCCACCGGAGAAGATGCCATCAAATGATACAATCTGCCCCAAAAAGTGCCGTTTCGGAGTGATTCTTGCATGTTTCCACAAAAAGAAGCCATCACCCGATGCCGCAGCGACAACGCGGTATCTTCTATCGCCGCGCAGAGTTTCTTTTGCAGCAGCAGCGGCAGTGCCTCGATTCGATGGAAAAAAATCGTATATCCTACTTCCGTCAAAGGCGAAAACTCATCCCCGAATAATTGCTGCAGTGTTTTTTCATGCATCAGCATACAATCTACGATGATCAGCGGCTGCTCTCTCCAACGACTTGCACTGTAGATTGCTTTTGCCATCTCCAGCAACGCACCGTTTTCCCTTCCATATAGCAAAATCGGTATTTTTTCATACGGCGGAGTATTCAGCCTCTGCTTGATTCCGCATAACGTCGTGCTGTGCGAAATCAGCTCCGCATCGTCCAAAACCTGCTGCATACTCAACCATTCGTAACAAACAGCACTCTTTTGCATACGGGGCAATACCGGTTGTATTCTGCAAACATAATAACTATGCACCCCTACCTGCATGGAAAAGCTGTGGATCCGACAGGCAATTTCCCCTTGATTGATAAAAAACTGCTTTTCCTTTTGCCGAAGGATCCGCTGCAGGTTCGCCGTTACCAAGTCCTGCAGCTGTTTTTTGCTTTTGGCGAAAGCCGTATTTTGGTAGATAATGCTTCCTGCCTCGTCAAATACCAAAAACGGAATATCCGTATTTTCTACCATCTGAAAAAACAGCTGATGCTGTTCCCGGATTTCCTGTAAACTCTTGCAAACGCTAAAAACTTCCAACAGCGCATTTTCCACGCTTTCCGTTCCGGAAGTGATCAAAACCGTTTCCGCCCCCAGTTCTTTTGCCATATGCATGGAAGGTCCGTCCCCAATAAACAAACGGATCCCCTTATCATACAGCTGCTCGACCTGCTCCTTCATTTCCGTCATATCTGCTGCGCAAGGCGGAAAATGCACTTCTTTTTCATATTCTAACAGTTCGCAAAGCTTCTTGGCATTGTCCTGCAATTCAAAAAAACTGATCATTGCCATCTGTTTTTGACTGCTGTAATTTGCCAGACGCAGGCTTCGCAAAATATCGAATGCGGAAAAATTGACATCAATGATCGGCTTGCTCAAAACACCGCGCAGCAGCTCCACCGTCCTTCCTCTGGACACCACAGCATCGTAGCGCCGCATATCCAACTCCTGCACAAGGCTGACCGCTTCCTCTAAAGGAGCCGTGTATAAATCCAAATGCAACTGCGGATATCTGCTTGCCGCCTGTTGAAATAAACCGCCAAAACCTTCATAAGGTGCAATTACCAAAATATGATACATCTTTTTCCTCCGGTTCTTGTTCTATATATAAACATTTTTTGTCGTTTTTTCTCCTTTAAAATATTATAACCTCGCAGTGTTTAAAAATCAAACATATTTTTTGTGATTTTTCTCGCATTCCGGAAACTGTTTTTATATAATATATCCAACAAAAGCGATCTTTGACCGATCGCCGCACCTCATTTTCCCGTCCCAACAGACGGGCTCCTCAAAGGAGAAAGGCCGCACACCTTTCTCTTTTTTTTGTATTTCGTCAGGATAATTCCGCAATACTATTGCCTTTCGTTATCCAAAAGGATATAATAAAGAAGTAATCCGGTGTATTCATTTTACGGGATATACCCTGTATTATATTCATTATAACATATCACAAAGGAGGAGTTTATTATGGCTAAAAAAGTTTTGATGCTGGCCGGGGATTTCACAGAAGATTATGAAACCATGGTACCTTTCCAGGCAATGCAGATGTTAGGTTATCAGGTTGATGCGGTTTGCCCCGATAAAAAAGCTGGTGACATCATTCGTACTGCGATCCATGATTTTGAAGGTGAACAGACCTATTCTGAAAAAAGAGGACATAACTTTGCTCTGACCGCAGATTTTGATGCTGTTAACACCGCAGACTATGAAGGTCTTTTCATCACAGGTGGTCGTTCTCCCGAATATCTGCGTCTGACTCCCAGAGTGATCGAAATCGTACAGGAATTTTTTGCTGCAAATAAGCCCGTTGCCGCTATTTGCCACGGACCTCAGATCCTGACAGCTGCCAACGTACTGAAAGGCAAAAAAGCAACCGCATACCCTGCTGTTGGTCCCGACATTACCCTGGCAGGCGGCGAATACATCGCAGTCGATGCAGACAAAGCTGTTGTTGACGGCAATCTGGTAACTGCTCCCGCATGGCCCGGCGACTCTGCCATCGTTGCAGAATTTGTAAAACTGATGGGCGCAAAAATCGAGATCTGATTTTCGACTTGCGCAAAATACATCTTATGAATCGCTTTTCCCTCACGGAATTTTCCGTGGGGGATTTTTTTGCTTAAAATTTGCGGTATAAAAAAACAGATACCCTCCGTTAAGATATCGGAAAATATCTGTTTATTTTTTAAATGGATAATTTCATTTCCTCATTACGCTCTTGGATGCGTTTTCGAATAGACAGACTTTAATTTATTATGCTGCATCTTCGTATAGATCTGTGTAGTAGAAATATCAGAGTGTCCTAACATTTCCTGCACAGACTGCAGGTCTGCGCCATTTTCGATCAAATGTACCGCAAAAGAATGCCGCAGCATATGCGGCGTGATCTCCTCCTGAATGCCCGCCTTTTTCCCATAGAGTTTGATCAGCTTCCAGAAGCCCTGTCTGGTCATAGGTGTACCGCTACAGTTGACAAACAACCTTTCTTCCGCAGGGTCCTTCACCATTTTGCTCCTGCTGTGATCCAAATAATTGCGTAACGCTTCTCTGGCGGGTGCCCCCAGTGGAATCATGCGACTGCGCTCGCCGTTTTCGCAACGAATATATTCCAACGGCAGGTTGATGTCCGCAACACGCAAAGAAACCAGTTCTGTCACACGAATACCTGTTGCATACAGCAATTCCAACATTGCTTTATCCCGTATTCCCTTGACTTCGGAGGTATCCGGCTGTTCCAGTAATCGCTCCACCTCTTGCAATGTCATGATCTCCGGCATCTTTTTTTCCACTTTGGGCATTTCAAGGTCCAAGGCAGGATTATCATATACAGTTCCTTTCCGCAGCAAAAACTGAAAGAAAGAACGGATCGAAGCAATATTGCGGGAAACTGTAGCGCTTGCTTTTTTCTGACGCTGCAGTTCGTATACATAAGCCATCACATTGGTACGATTGATCTGCCTTACCTCTTTGATTCCGCAACTTTCCAAAAAATTGCAAAACCCCTTCAGATCACGACGATAAGACAGCACCGTGTTTTCCGATGAACTTTTTACATCTTTCAGATAATTGGTAAAATCCTGAATGCTTTGCCGCATACTAACCCCTCTTTTTACAACGATCCCCATATTTCATAATAAAATATTATAAGCATTTTACAATCGGTTGTCGATATTTTTTGCGTAAAATTCATATTTTTGGTTATTTTTTTCATAAATAATCATCTATTTACCGCCCGAAAGCCCATAATTTTGTCATATTCTCTCCACAAACGGACACAAATATCAAAAAATTTCGATAAAACGCTCCACCCACTGTCCCATCAGCAAAACTTCCGTAAACGCCCCCAACGCAAGCAATATGACACCTCCCAACAGCAAAAGAACGTACTCCGTCTGATCCTTCCGTTTTTCCCGCAAAAGTGCGTCTTTGCCGCTGCGTTCCTGCCGTCTTCTGTTCGCGTAGCGTAGTGCTGCCCATGTCATTGCCAAATAGGCGGGTACCAAAAACAAATTTTGCGGCACAATGGCAGAGGCTGCAAACAGAAGTCCTTTTTTCCCAAACGCAAGCAGTATCGCAGACGATGCATACCCCAGGCAGGCACCGCGAAACAGCAATGTACCTACACTCAAAAACAATCCGGGAGTAACCTGTCCCCCCAGCCAGATCAGCAATAAGTACTTCAAATACTTGAAAAACGTACCCCCGTATGTCACAATCATACCGTCTGTCTGCCATGCGGCAATCAAAGATTGTACCTGTGAAGCTGCCTCTTGCGCGGATAAATTTGCCGCCACTGCGCCGCAGGCTGTACTGCATAAAAAAGAAAGGCAAAGAATCCCCCAAATCATTTGCCTTTTTTCACCGCTTGTCTGTTTTTTCTTTCGTTTTTTTCTGTCCATGCCATATCCCTCCTATTTCCAAGATATGGCATGTCTGTTTTATTTATACCTGCAACCGTAGGCATATATCAGCGCAATGGTCTTGCCGTCCGTGATTTCTCCGCTTTCAATCAATTCCAGTGCCTGTTCATAACTGTAGCTTTCCAATTCGATCCATTCATCCTCATCAAAATGTTGTTTCCCTTCCTGCAAATGAAAAGCAAAAAACAGGCTGATCTGCTCACTGCAAAAACCGACAGTCGGACGCATACAACATAAAAAATGAATATCCTCGCTCTTTTTTCCTGTTTCTTCTTCTAACTCTCTTGCAATCGCACTGCGTGCGTCCTCGCCTTCTTCTATAACGCCGGCAGGCACTTCCAACATCATCTCGCCGAAAGCATGACGATACTGTCTGACAAACAATAACTTCCCGTCAGGTAACACCGGAAGCACCGCTGCCGCATTTTTCTTTCGGATCACCGTTTCCCTTACCGCCTCCGTTCCGTTTGGCATTCGAATACGATCTTCCTGAATGGTTACAATCTTTCCTTGATATGTCGTTTTTTGCTCCAAGACTTCATATGCCACTTCCGTTCAACCTCCTTGATGATAAAAAAGGAATTTACTCCGAATAAGAATAAATTCCTCTTTTTCCGCTATATTTATACCAACTCTTTGACCATCTGCTCAATACGGTCCATACCTTTTTGGATCTGTTCCATGCTGGTTGCATAGGACAGACGGATATGATCCGGCATACCAAAATCCGCACAAGGGATAACTGCTACATATTTTTCCTCTAACAAGATTTTTGCAAAGTCCGCGGCGGAGTGAATTTCTTTGCCCTGATAGCTCTTACCGTATGTTCCGGATACATCTACAAACAGGTAAAAAGCGCCTTCCGGTTTCAGTGCACTGAGCATAGGAATGGCTTCTTCCCTCTCATAAATATAATCTCTGCGGGCTTTGAATTGCTTACACATCTCAACCACACACTCTTGAGATCCGTCCAAAGCGGCAATCGTCGCTTCCTGCGCGATGGAGTTGGGGTTCGATGTCATATGGGACTGCAGTGCGCTCATCAGTTTTGCGATCGCCAAAGGCGCAGCTGCATAACCGATTCTCCAGCCTGTCATGGCATATGTCTTTGCAACACCGTTCACCACGATTGTACGGTCATAGATTTCCTGACCCAAAGAAGCAATGCTGATGTGGCGTTTGCCTTCATCATAAATCAATTTTTCGTAAATTTCATCAGAAACCACCAGGATATCATGTTTCACCGCAAAGTCCGCGATCATCTGCAGATCTTCCAAAGAAGAAATCATTCCGGTGGGGTTAGAAGGACTTGTCATCACAAAAGCCTTTGTTTTTTCCGTATAAGCCTGCTCCAGTTCTTCTTTTGTTACCATATAGCCGTTTTCCTTTTTGGTGTGAATGATGACAGGTGTACCTCCGGCGATTTTTACCATTTCGGAATAGCTCAGCCAGTAAGGCGCAGGGATAATCACTTCGTCCCCTTCGTTTAAGATCGCCATAAATACATTCATCAGCGCGTGTTTTCCGCCGTTGCTGATCACAACTTGCGAAAATGTATAATCCAGACCATTGTCACGTTTGAATTTACGGCAAACCGCTTCTCTGAGTGCAGTCGTTCCCGCTGCAGGAGTATAACGTGTTTTTCCGTTATGGATCGCATCGATCGCAGCCTGGCAGATATGCGCAGGTGTATCAAAATCCGGCTCACCCGCACCAAAGCTGACTACATCCAAACCGTCCGCTTTCATCTGTGCTGCTTTGGAAGAAATCTCGATTGTTGTGGAAGGGCGAATACTCATTGCTTTTCTTGACAATTCCATGTTTTTTTCATCCTCTCTTTACCCATTCATCTTTCGGGGCAGATTTACCTTTTTCATTGTAGTCCCGCTTTCGAAAATTGTCAAAGAATTTCATAAAAATGATTCGTTTTTTTGTATTTTCCCATTACTTCGTTTCACACAAAATATAAAAACGATATGCACCGTTAAATTGTGCATACCGTTTTTTGTCGTAAGGTATTTTCTTGTCCGAAATCAGGCTTCCTTTTGTATCTTATTTTTTTGTAATTCTTATGCGATCATGTTAGACTTTTTTTTTGCATATAAACGAAAGTATTCCGATATTGCCGCAATAAACTGACCGTTGGTCGGCTTTTTTAACGGCAGAAAACCTGCCAGTTCAAAATAAACCTGCTGTCCGTTTTTCTTCCATGCGCTTTCAATCGCATGGCGAATAGCTCTCTCTACTTTGCTGGCAGAGGTCTTGTAGAGCTTTGCGATATCCGGATACAATCCTTTTGTGATGCCGACCAAAACAGACTCGTCTTCCACCGACATCATCACCGCTTTTCTGATATAATGATACCCCTTAATGCTGGCAGGAATCCCCATCTTGCTCAGCACCGCTGAAATCTCCGCCTCCAAATGCTCTTTCGTTCCGCTTGCCTCCGGCAACAGACGATCTACTTCCTGCACACGCACTTCCTCGACAATAGCCGTATCATAATCACTTAACTGGCTGATTCTTTGCAGCAGCAGATCCCCTTGAATCGGCTTTGCCATAAAATAACTTGCACCAAGCTGCATTGCCTGACGCACCATGCGCTCTGCAACGATGGCGGAAACCATAATGCTGACCGTAGCGACTCCTTCTTTTTGCATCTGCTCCAGCACCCAGAATCCGTCCCTTTCACCCAATAAAATATCCATCACCACTACATCCGGTTTCGTACGGCGGATCAGTTCCATTGCCTGGATTCCATTATCCGCTAAACCAACTACCTGCAGCCTGCCTTTGCGTTCCAAAGACGTCTTTAATTTTTGCAGATAAAAACCGTCTTTATCTGCCAGTACAATATTCAATTTCTGTTTCTCCATACAGACTCCCCCATTTACTGATCCATTTTTTCGGACAAAAAAAGACCAATTACGACATCTTTTATGGTTTCGTTTCGTTTGTCTATATTATATGCAAAACACCCATTTATTTCCATACTTTGGCATGAACGACAGCCTTTCGCCCCCGAATTACATTTTTTTCAAATTTCTTCCCGTTCGTTCCTCTCTGGCTGTCATTCATACCTTTTGCTGCCAAACATTCTTCTTTCCCGATGTAACGATGCCTTTTCCGACAGAAGGCTCCGCACTTCGCCGAAAAAAGGCATCACGGCTTATGCCGCATTTTGCTGCTGCACTGCAAGCATTGTCTGAATAGAGATCCCATAGCCGCGCGTCGGGTCATTGACCAATACATGTGTTAGTGCCCCGATGATTTTTCCATCCTGCACAATCGGACTGCCACTCATTCCCTGTACAATACCTCCTGTTTTTTGCAACAGTGCTTCATCCGTAATCTCAATTTGCAAAGCTTTGCTCTTATCTTTGCTGTATACATTGACATCCTGTATCATGATCTGATAATGCTTTGGCACATCACCGTCCACACAGCTTATGATCTCCGCTTCACCTTCATGGATCTGGCTTTCTGCCGCCACAGGGTAGCTTTCCCCCGCAAACAGCTCGCTTTGCTCGCCTTCCCCATAGATCCCCCATTCTGTATTGGAAGAAATCTTCCCAAGGGTAGTGCTTAAATCTAAGCTGCCTGTCAACTCTCCGGGTTCTCCCGCGACCCCTTTTTTGACTTCCGTGACCACAGAGGAAGTCAGCCTGCCGCCTTTTATGACCATCAGATCACCTGTGTCCACATCATAGACGCCGTGCCCCAAAGCGCCAAAGGCGTTTGTCTGCGGATCATAATAAGTGACGGTACCGATTCCTTGAATGCTGTCACGGATCCACGCGCCGATTTTATACCCCTGGTCTGCACCGCTGAAAACAGGCGTTACACAGATCTCTTTTTCCGTTCCGTTTCGATCCACCGAAAAAGTGATCTCTTTTCCTTGACCGTCTGCAATCAGTTCTGTCAGCTGCTCTTTGTTTTCCAAAGCAATGCCATTTGCCGCCAACAGCAGATCCCCCGCCTGCAGCACGTCTTTACAGGGATACTCCGCCTGTCCGGAGGAAGTGATGACACTTCCCGTACCCAGTACGAGCAAGCCGTCCGTATCCATCGTCACCCCCACAGTCTTGCCCACCGCAACCAATTCCTTTTGCGGCAGCACATTTGCTTCCACCGTTTTTATAGGCAGACTGTCAAAAAGATAGAACGTCACCTTCGCCGTGCCTGCACTGACCGGCTCTGCGGTAAAGGAAAAAACAGAGGTTGCCTCCACAGGCAGCGCCGCCTGAGATGTGATCTCTAACACCGCTGCCGTTTCCTCCTCCACTTTTGCCGTGACCGGAAGGCGCAGTTGGATACTCTGCGCTTCTCCTTCCGTCAGCGTCAGCGTATCTGGCAGCAGCCATGAAACGCAAAGCCAAATGCCGCCCGCAAAAAAAAGACCTGCCGCTGCCGCAAAAACTGCGGCAAAACAGCGTTTTCCTTTCTGCGTCATGTTTTCCAACTCCCGCATCAAAAAATAAACAAACTGCTGTTTGAAACAAAAAAGTTTTGTTTCTTTATATAATGTGACCAATGCGAAATAACATATGCAAACCATATTTTTTAAAAAAAAATCGACTACCATAAAGGGAGGTAAGGCAGTCGATTTTTAAAAAATCCGAAAATTACAGATATTGTAACAAAGTTTTATGACCGATCAACTTGCCATAAAGTTCGGCAAGAAGGTTGACAACGGTTCGATATAAGTAATCAGCAAAAGCGCAACAAAAGAAGCAATCAAAAACGGCGCCATGCCTTTTACCATTTCTTTGATCGAAATACCACCGATACCACAAGCTACATACAAATTTACCCCAACCGGCGGTGTAACCAAACCAATCGCAAGGTTTACGGTAGCAACAACACCCAGATGTACGGGATCTATGCCAAGCTGCAGACCAACCGGCACAAAAATCGGCGCGAAGATATAAAGCGCAGAAGAACCATCCAAAACACATCCAGCCAACAGCAGCAAAATATTCAGAATCAACAGGAATTTAATCTGACTTCCGCCGGAAAGCGCTGTCAGAATTTCACCTGCCTGCGTTGCAATACCTTCTACTGTCATTACCCAAGAGAACAGGCACGCTGTTGCCATGATAAACATAACTACCGCAGTTTGAGAAAGAGAATCTACCAAAATGCGATATAAATCTCTGATGCGGATAGAACGATAAATAAATAAGCCAACGATCAAACCATAAATTGCAGATACCGCTGCAGATTCTGTCGGTGTGAAAATACCACCGTAAATTCCGCCCAGGATAATCACAGGCATCAAAAGTCCCCAAAATGCATCTTTAAACGCATCCCATCTCTGTTTGCCTGTTGCTTTTGGCAATTTGATTAAGGCATCTTTTCTGGTGGCAATCAAAGAGGCGATCGCCAAACTGATACCTACAACCAAGCCGGGAATAATACCACCGATAAAGAGTTTACCAATAGATACACCGGAGATACAGCCGAAAATAACAAATACAATAGAGGGAGGAATAATAATACCGATCGCGCCTGATGTTGCCATCAGCGAGCAGGAAAAATTTCTTCTGTATCCATGTTCCACCATCGCCGGAATAATAACCAAACCAAGGGCTGCTACTGTTGCCGGGCCGGAACCTGAAATTGCGGCAAAGAAGCAGGAAACAATGATACACACCAGAGCCAGACCACATCTTTTATGTCCGACCAAGCTCTGTGCAAACCGGATCAATTTCGCGGAGATCCCGGTTTTTTCCATAATATTACCTGCTAAAATAAAGTACGGCACTGCCAAAAGCGCAAATTTGCTGGTTGCCGCATATACATTGGAAGGAATCATAGAGAATCCCAGATCGCTTACAAGCAACGCCGCAATGCTGGAAACGCCAAGACCAATGGCGATCGGTACATTCAAAATCAACAGTATCACAAATGTAATGATCAAAGCCAAAGCCGACATACTTACTCACCGTCCTTTCCGCTCAATTCTTTTGTTCCTTTCAATTCTTTATAAATCATTTGTATAAAACGAATACCGATAAATGTTCCGCCAATCGGTACAAACATACCGAAAATCCATTCCGGCCAGTTCATACTGATAGTCAAAACTTTATAGTCGTATTCATTTTTTACCATAAAAATACCTTCGTAAACTAAAATCGCACAGAACAATACGCCGCATAAATAGCCAAATACCGTAATGTATTTCTGCGCTTTCGGGGAAAGGCGATCCGTTAAAATCGTCAAACCAAGATGTGCCTTTCTTTTTACGGCTACCGCAGAACCCAAGAGGGATAAAAGCACAAACAGCAGCGTAGTAATTTCTTCTGACGCAGAAATCGATGCATGCAGTACATATCTGCAAAATACGTTTGTTACAGTAATCAATGTCATCACCGCAAGCAACACGGCGCCTACACATTCTTCTATATTATTGAAAAATTTCTTCAATTTCGCCACTTCCTCTCTTTCGTAATGTTTGAAAAAGCAGGCTCCGCTCTTAGAGCAGAGCCCAATGCTTTTTAAAACTCAATTCCGAATGCGGTGTAAGCTTCTTCTCCGAAAACTTCTTTGTAACTATCGATGACAGGCTGTACCACCTCACGGAATGCCGCCATTTCATCTTCTGTCAGTCTGGTTACTTCTACACCTGCTTCTTCAAAGGAAGTCAGCAGTTCCTCTTCTTCTGTTTCTACCCATTCTCTGCTCCATGCGCAAACTTCATTTGCCGCTTCTGTGATAATATTTCTTTGTTCTTCCGTCAAGCCTTCCCAACATTCTTTATTAAACAGGATCGGGTACGGATCATACGCATAGTTCCAAACGGTAAAGAATTTATTTACTTCCTGAATACTATTGGACTGAGATGTTTTTACACCATTTTCCTGTCCGTCAATGGTACCCTGCTGCAAAGCGGTAAATACTTCACTCCATGCCATAGCGATAGGGTCTGCTCCAAGTGCTTTCCATGTATCCATGAATACATTACCGCCGGGGATACGGATTTTCAGCCCTTTGACATCTTCCGGTGTACGGACTGTATGCTTGCTGTTGGAAATCTGTCTTAAAGCGTTGTGTGTATAGTCAATCCATGTAATGCCCACTGCGTCCAGCTCTGTCTTGCAGTAATCTCCGGCAGCGCCCTGCATCTTCTCGTTGACATCATCATAACTGGTAAAAATCCAAGGCAGCGATGTAACACCGATATTTGCACAAATGTTTGACAAAACGCTGTTAGAATAAACACCGATATCTACCTGACCGGTTGCCAACATTTCCAAAGCCTTATTGGTAGAGCCGCCTGCCAACTGGTCAGAGCCGTAAACTTTAATCTGAATTGTGCCGCCACTCTTTTCCGCAACCACATCTGCAAACTCCACACTGGTAATATAGTCAATTCCCTGGTCCGTACCAACACATGTCATAGTCAGCTCTACAGAGTCGCCTCCATTTTCTGAGGAAGATCCGCTACAGCCAGCCATTGCCGTTGCCATCACAGCTGCCATACCTAAAGCCAAAAGTTTCTTTTTCATACATATCCTCCTTTTACAACTAAACTCTTTCCTGCATCAATCCATATGCGAGCCGCCGTTAATATCAATTTCTTCTCCTGTAATGTAAGCCGCCTCATCAGAAGCCAAAAATGCAATTGCAGCAGCAATTTCTCTGGTTTCACCGGGTCTTCCGACAGGAATGTCTTTAATCAATGCCGTTGTCACATCCTCTGTCAAAGACGCCCAAATATCCGTATTGGTCAATCCCGGCGCTACGCAGTTGACGGTGATACCGTCTCTTGACACCTCCCTCGCCAAATTCTTGGAAAATCCTAACACTGCTGCTTTGGTAGCGGAGTAATGAGCACCTCCAAATACTCCGCCCCCTCTTTTGCCTGCTACAGAAGACAAATTGATAATTCGCCCCTTCTTTTGTGCTTTCATAATATCTAAAACCGCTTTTGTGCAGCGGAATAAACCAAATACATTGATTTCAAACAGGCGTTTCATATCTTCCACTTTCATATCCGCCACAGATAATCTCTGTGAAATCCCGGCATTGTTTACCAAAATGTCGATATGACCGTATGTATCCATCACTTCTTTTACCATAGAGTCCACCGATGCCTGATCGGTGACGTCTAACGTAATTCCGTTTGCTTTTCCACCCGCATTTTGAATGATAGACACTGTGTTTTGAATTCCTTCTGCATTGATATCTGTTACAATCACTGTAGCGCCTTGCTCTGCCAAAGCTACTGCCGTTGCGCGACCGATTCCTCTTTCAGATCCACTGCCTGTTACAATCGCAACCTTTCCACCTAAATCAAACATAAGACTCCTCCTTTTCTTCTGTCCTTCACCAATTCTTCTGTGATTGGAATTTATTTTTTGAATTCAAAATATATCTTTATTGAATTCTTTATCTATAAATTAGCATTCATTATCGCTTTTGTCAACGTTTTTTAGTTTTTCCAGTCTATTCCTTTCGAATTTTGTAAATTTTTGTAATTTCGATTTTCTAAAAATGCAAAAATAGATAAATTTACATTCAATTTAATTATTTTTTTACTCTTTATTGCATAATTTGAATTCCAATCAAGTCCAAAAAATTGTTTACAAATACTTTTATCATCTTTATAATAGAATTAGACAAAATTGTTCCTATATCGAACAACTCTATTTTAAAACAACAAAAATGATTCTTCATTTCAAATATGAAAAGAGGTATGCTATGAGTCAATCCGAAACATTGGTAGAGTATGCGCTTCGTGAAATACGAAGCCGCATTCAAAATGGGACTTATCCACCTGGAACCAAATTATCCACACAGGAAATTTCAGATTCCTTAGGCATTAGCCGTACACCTGTTGTTGCAGCTGTCAATCGATTGGTTGCACAGGGGCTGGCAGTCGCAATTCCCAGAAGAGGTGTCATTGTCGCTGAATTCTCCACACAGAAACTGCGGGAAATCACAGAGGTTCGTCAAATGATCGAACTCTATGCCGTAAAGTTTGCGATTGCAAACGCTGATTTTTGTCCTGAAATCATAGAAGAGATGGAAAAAATTTGCGAAACATTGGATGAGATTCGAGATACGGATTATACCCGCGCAGCAGAATTGGAAAACAGATTCCACACTTTGTTTGTAAGTTTAGCTTCCAATGCGCAGTTAACCAAAATATATGAAAGCAACTGGGGTGTAGGCTCCATGTTTTACATGTTCACGATTTCCAAAATGCCGATCTATAAACACCGCCTTTCGTTTGAACAGCACCGCGAAATGCTTCGGCTGCTGCGTATCGGTGATGAGAAGGCGCTCGCAGATTTGATTCAGCAGCATCTTCAAATCGTTTTTAGTACCATTGACTGGCTTTCCAGAAATGAAAAAGATGGTATGGCAGAAATTTTTAAGACCTTATAACAAAAGAGGCATATCCCCACGACAGGGATACGCCTCTTTACTATTGTATTCTATTTTTTACGGTACAAAATTGGAATATCACAGATTAAAAAACGCTTTCATACCGGGATATTCCGCAGCATCTTCCAATTCTTCCTCGATACGCAGCAGCTGATTGTATTTTGCGACACGGTCTGTTCTTGCAGGCGCACCTGTTTTGATCTGCCCCGCATTCACAGCCACAACAATATCCGCAATCGTTGCGTCTTCTGTTTCCCCGCTTCTATGGGAAACCACTGCAGTCATCTTATTTCTGTTTGCCAATTCGATCGCGTCAAATGTTTCTGTCAATGTACCGATCTGGTTGACTTTAATCAAGATCGCATTGCCGGCTTTCAGATCAATGCCTTTTTGCAGTCTTTCGGTGTTAGTTACAAACAGGTCATCGCCTACCAGCTGGATTTTGCCGCCCAATTCTTTTGTCAGCAGCTGCCAGCCTGCCCAGTCTTCCTCCGCCAGACCGTCTTCAATGGAGATAATCGGATATTTTGCCACCAGAGCTTTCCAGAATTCTACCATCTCCTCGGAAGTACGCACGATTTCCTTGCCCAGCATTTTGCTCTCGCCGGGGAAATGATACTTACCGTCCGCTTCATCATACAGTTCTGTTGCGGCAGGGTCCAGTGCGATTTTGATATCCTCGCCCCATTTGTACTCTGCTTTCTCCACTGCTTCTTTGATCAGATCCAATACAGCATCTGCGGTAGGCAGATCGGGTGCAAAACCGCCTTCATCACCTACAGCCGTGGAAAGACCTTTGTCTTTGAGCACTTTTTTCAGTTTATGATAGATCTCCGCACACATACGCAGCGCTTCCTTGAAAGACTCTGCACCCACAGGCATAATCATAAATTCCTGAATATCCACTGTGTTATCCGCATGCTTACCACCGTTCATAATATTCATCATCGGCACAGGCATTCTTTTTGCGTGGAAACCGCCCAAGTACTGATACAAAGGCATATCCAACGCTTCTGCAGCGGCTTTTGCCACTGCCATGGAAACGCCCAGAATTGCGTTTGCACCCAGTTTTCCTTTATTGGGAGTGCCGTCCAGCTCGATCATTGCATGGTCGATCGCAACCTGATCCAGTGCATTCATACCGATCACATGCTCCGCGATGATATCATTGACATTATCCACCGCGTCCTGCACGCCGACGCCATTGTAACGCTCGCCGCCATCTCTAAGCTCTACCGCCTCAAACGCACCTGTAGACGCGCCGCTGGGCACAGCCGCTCTGCCGATCACACTGTCATCTACCACAACTTCCACCTCTACCGTGGGGTTGCCTCTGGAATCCAGAATTTCTCTTGCATATACATCTGTAATTTCAAAAAAACCTTTCATTTGCATTTCCTCCTTCAATAAAAGCTCCTTATTTGCCGATCAAAAGACTTTCCCCCGTCATTTCTTCCGGTTTGGGAAGGTCCATCATATCTAACAGCGTCGGTGCGATATCCGCAAGCTTGCCGCCGTCTTTTAACCCGATGCCGTCTGTCATATTGACCAGAATAAACGGCACAGGATTCGTGGTATGCGCGGTAAACGGCTTTCCGCTTTCATCTGTCATCTGGTCACTATTGCCGTGGTCTGCGCAGATCAACATCTGCCCATGCACTTCCAGCAATGTGCCCACTACTCTACCGATGCAGGTGTCCACCGTTTCCACCGCTTTGATCGCCGCTTCCAATACACCGGTATGTCCCACCATATCGGAATTGGCATAGTTGACAATAATCAAATCATACATTTTTTCCCGCAGCGCTTTGATCACACCGTCTGTCACCGCCACCGCACTCATTTCCGGCTGCAGATCATACGTCGCGACCTTTGGTGAGGGCACCAGCCATCGGTCTTCTCCGGGATTGGGTTCTTCCACACCGCCGTTGAAGAAAAATGTCACATGCGCATATTTTTCCGTTTCCGCCGTGCGCAGCTGCTTCAATCCCAAAGAAGAAATATATTCTCCCAAGGTATTGGTCAGTTTCTGCGGCTGAAACGCCACTTCTTTATTCGGTATCGTCGGGTCATATTCCGTAAAGCAGACGTATGTCAGATCTTTTGGCTGATACTGCCGTACAAACCCGTCAAAATCAGGGTCACAAAGCGAACGGGTCATCTCTCTGGCACGGTCCGGGCGGAAATTGAAGAAGATCACACTGTCATGGTCCTGTATCAAGCCCACCGGACGCTTCTCTTCCTTCACGATGACGGTAGGGTGTACAAATTCATCTGTGATCCCTTTTTCATAAGATGTCAAAATGCATTGTTCCGCATTCTCCGCTTTTTCTCCCATACCACAAACCATCGCGTGATAGGCTTCGGAAACTCTATCCCAGCGTTTATCGCGGTCCATCGCATAATACCGCCCCATGACAGAGGCAATTTCACCCACTCCGATATCTCGCATCTTTTCTTCTAACTGCGCAACATATCCGGCTCCGCTGTCCGGGGGCGTATCTCTGCCGTCCAAAAACGCATGCACAAATACCTTTTCCAGCCCTTCCCGTTTGGCAAGCTGCAGCAACGCATACAGATGCGTATTATGGCTATGCACACCGCCATCGGAAAGAAGACCGTACAAATGCAGTGCGGAATCGTATTTTTTGCAGTGTGCCGCTGCGTCCAAAAGCGCAGGATTTTCATAAAAATCGCCATCCTCAATGGACTTTGTGATTCTTGTCAGTTCCTGATAGACTACACGCCCCGCGCCGATATTTAAATGTCCTACTTCGGAATTGCCCATCTGCCCTTCCGGCAACCCCACGTCCAGACCACTGGCATACCCTTTCACACAAGGGCACTTTTTACGCAGAGCGTCCAAAACAGGTGTATTTGCCAGAGCAATGGCATTTCCTTCCGTCCTCTCGCAGATACCGAAACCGTCCAGTATCATCAGGACTGTTGTTTTTTTCTCCATTTTCTTCTGCCTCCTTCGGGGAAAAATCCCCCTCGCCCGCATCGACTCGTTTTTATTCAGCTGCGAACGATTTGCGCAAATTCTTCTTTTAGGCTGGCGCCGCCCACCAAGCCGCCGTCAATATCCGGCATCGCAAACAATTCCGCGGCATTTTTCGCATTCACGCTGCCGCCATACTGAATACGTATCTGCTCTGCCGTTTCTTTTCCGAACATTTCGCCCAAAACCGTACGGATCGCGGCACAAACCTCTTGCGCCTGTTCTTTTGTCGCTGTTTTTCCGGTACCGATCGCCCAAATCGGTTCGTACGCGATTACAACACCTTTCGCCTGCTGTTCACTAAGCCCTGCAAGGTCTAATTTCAGCTGCATCCGTACCCATTCGATCGTGATATTCGCTTCTCTTTGTTCCAGCGTTTCCCCACAGCAAACGATCGGTGTCAAGCCATATGCCAATGCTTGTTTGACTTTTTGGTTGATCGCACTGTCTGTTTCCGCGAAATATTCTCTGCGTTCGGAGTGTCCCAAAACCACATAAGAAACACCCATTTCCTTTAACATCGGCGCAGATATTTCACCGGTATAAGCACCCTGATCTGCAAAATGCATATTTTGTGCGCCGACCGCAATATCTGTTCCCTGCACCGCATCTAACACCGTCTGCAAATCCGTAAACGGTACGCAAAACACGACATCTGCCGCCGCATGCTCCAACTGCGGGCAGAGCATATCGCAAAGCTGTTTTGCCTGCATCGGGGTTTGGTTCATTTTCCAGTTACCTGCAATGATTTTTTTACGCATCGCTTTCCCTCGCTTTATCTCTTTTTACAGATCTTGCACTGCCGCAACACCGGGCAGTTCTTTTCCTTCCAAAAATTCCAAAGACGCGCCGCCGCCGGTAGAGATATGCGTCATACGCGCGCCATATCCCAACTGATTGACCGCCGCTGCGGAATCGCCACCGCCGATAATGGTCGTTGCGTCCAGATTTGCCATCGCTTCCGCAACTGCTTTGGTGCCTGCCGCGAAGTTTTCAAATTCGAATACACCCATCGGTCCGTTCCAGATCACGGTTTTTGCACCCTGCAGTGCTTCCGTAAACAGTTTTCTGGTTGCTTCGCCGATGTCCAGCCCCATCCAACCGTCAGGGATCTCGCCTGTCGGCACAGTCTTGGCAGGGGAATCGTTTTTAAACTCCTGTGTAATCACCGTATCCACTGGCAAAAGAAGTTTCACCCCTTTTTCTTTTGCCTTCGCGATCATTTCCTTTGCGTATTCCACTTTATCTTCTTCCAACAGGGAATTTCCGACATGACCGCCTTGTGCCACGGCAAATGTATATGCCATACCGCCGCCGATAATCAGGGTATCCACCTTCTCTAACAGTCGATTGATCACATTGATCTTATCGGAAACCTTGGAGCCGCCCAGAACCGCCACGAAAGGACGCACAGGGTTTTCCACCGCATTGCCTAAAAATTCAAGTTCTTTTTGCATCAAATACCCTACTGCAGATTCTTTGACAAATGCCGCAACACCCACTGTGGAGCAATGTGCCCGATGGCTGGTGCCAAACGCGTCATTGACAAAAATTTCTGCCAAAGAAGCCAGTTCTTTGCTGAAGTTTTCCTCATTTTTGGTTTCTTCTTTGCGGAAACGGGTGTTTTCCAATAAGATCACATCGCCGTCCTGCATGTTGTCTGCGGCTGTTTTGGCATTCTCGCCCACAACGGTATCATCTTTTGCAAACACCACTTCTTTGCCCAACAATTCGGAAAGGCGTTTTGCCACAGGCGCCAGAGAAAGTTCCGGCTTTACCTCTCCCTTCGGTTTACCCATATGAGAGCAAAGAATCACCTTAGCGCCCTCATCGATCAGTTTTTGGATCGTCGGCAGTGCTGCCGTGATGCGGTTATCGTCTGTGATCACGCCGTCTTTGAGCGGTACATTAAAATCACAACGTACCAGAACTTTTTTCCCTTTTACCTGAAGTTGATCCACTGTTTTTTTGCGAAGCATAAAGATTCTCCTTTCCTATCCTCATTTTTCTATTTCAAACATTTCTTTGTTTCATCGTTCCCTTTTTTGGCTTGCATCATGCGGAAAAATTTGATTCCACCTGCTCCAGGACTGCCGTTGCGGCGCCTTCGTCCATCACGATCACGCCCTTTTGCATTCGTTTGCTGACGGCAAGGATACAATCCGCCTTGCGCTTTCCGCCTGCAATGGCGATAACACAGTTCATGGAACCGATATCGTGAAAATCAATACCGATGCAACGAGATACATGCACCACATCGCCTGCGGCATTAAAGTAATAGCCGCAAGCTTCCGCCACTACCTGCTGCTGTTTGAGTTTCAGGTAAGTTTGCTCGTCCACATGGCGCTTTTCTGCCATTTCCAAGCCATTACCCACACCGAAAATCAATGTTTTCGCCTGATGCATTTCTTCAATGGTATCTTTGATCTCGGGGTCTTGTTTCATTTCGTCCAATGCCTTTTGGCTCAAGGTATCGGGCAAGTGCAGCAAGCGATAATCCGCTCCCAGTTTCTCGGCAAGCTTTACGGCAAGCGTATCAGCCTGTACCTCATTTTTTCTGCCGATACTGCCGCGGGCAGGCACCACCAACTCCGCTTTTTTCCCGGAAAAATGCGGCATCGCTTCCACAAAAGCCGCCAAACAAGTGCCGCCTGTCACAGCGATCTTACTATGTTCCTCGATCTGGCTTAACATAGCAGAAACTGCCAGTCTGCCCATTTCTTTTTTGACATTTTCATTCTCATCGCAGTTTCCTTGCGCGATCAATACTTTTTCTACGCCCAAAAGCTGCGCCATTTTATCCTCTAAAGCGGAAATGCCCGTCAACGCCAGAAACAGCGGTTCCAATCCTTTTAATACGGTATGCCCATCCTGCGTGACTACCATGCCGATTTTAGAAACGTCGATCAATTTCTGAATACTCAGCTTATCGATCTCTCCGCGTACCGTACGCTCCGGCATGCCGATGGAAACCGCCACCATTCTTCTGCCTACCGGCTCAAGCAACCGTATGGTTTTTAAAATACGGTACCGCTTGATCCATTCCTCCGTCAGATCAGGTGCCATTCGCCTTGTCAGCTTCAAGAGTTCCTCCATCTTTACCGCCGCCTTTCCGGACATTTTCCGTCCCTGCTAAATCAATTTTGTCCCACATTGCAAAAAACAAAAACCTATCGAAATCGTGCGAATAGGTCTATTCGCATTATATCCCAAATTCTGTTGTTTTACAAGCTTTTTCCAGGATTTCGGCAAAAAATCGGGACAAAATTCACCCACCGAGAAGAAAAAAAGCGCTTCCAAAAAAAACTGCCGTTTTTTCAAAAGCGCCTGTTTCATCAGATTTTTTCGATTTCTACAGTATCATCTACATCGCTGTCTGTGCAGCAGCATGCATCATCGTCCAAATCGTCCCAGTCATAATCCCATTCGTCTTCGTACTCGTCTTCCATTTTGTTGTTCAACAGATAAACAACACCCATTGCCACTGCGATCAAAGCAACTGCAATCACAGCGATCACAAGATAAATGGTCTTTTTGTCGTCGTCTTTTTCTTTCAGCACAACAATTTTCTCTTTCAAACCGTCGATCGCTGCCGTATCAAAATATCTTTTCATAGTGCAATCACTCCTTTTTTTCAGACGCTTTTTGCGCCCGCATTATTTTCGTTTCAGTATTTCCTTGTTTTTTCGCATTTCACTGTATTCGTAATATGCTTTTTTCAATATCTGGCGTTCGTCATTGAATTTGAGCAGATGGTATGCCTCATGAAACTTATAAAAACCGGCATCGGCAAAAAACTCCTCGCTCTGCGGTTTGCAATAAAACGAATTGGCGCTCATCAGGTACCAATGGACCGTTTTATTGACAAAATCCGTATTTCCTTTGAAAGAATACTGTGTTTTGCCAACATACTTCAGGATCTCACCTGTCGCGCCGGATTCTTCCCACACTTCGCGCAGTGCGGTCTGGCGATACGTTTCATTTTCTTCCACAGTGCCTTTGGGCAGTACCCAACCCATATATCTGCCGTTTTGATTCTTATACAGAAGGAGGATCTTCCATCTGTGAATGACGACACCGCCGCAACTGACTGCTTCAATCACTGAATTACCTCCGCTTGTCTATCATTTTACACCATTACAGACAGTATACCGCTTTTTGAGATGCATTTCAAGCTTAGGACGAAATTTTCTCTGTGCGAAACGGAGAAATTGCCAAAAGGTGCTTCCAGTGCCTGATCTGCCTCAGCCAAAGATAGCCCACAAATACATAAAAAAGCACCATTGCCCAACCGGTCTGCAAAAACAGAAGATAATTATAGACGCCATGCAGCACATACGGTCCCAAAAAAGCCATTCCGAATGCTTTCTTTTTAAATTTCGCCTCTGCCAGCCAATACCCCATCTCAATGCCAAACAAACCATGGCACGGCACAGAAAAAACCGCACGGCTGAGCGCCGTCTGCCACCCGCCGAGCGCAGGGTGTGTCACATATACAATATTTTCCAACCATGCAAACCCCAAAGAAACAAACGCGCCATACACCGCGCCGTCCAATGGTTCATTAAAATTACGGTTAAAATAGATCAGAAAAAACAAAAACAGCAGTTTAGAAGCTTCTTCCACCGCGGCAGAGGAAACAAAAGCGGAAAAAAACGGTGTTTCCCGATGCAGCCATGTACCCTCTAACCAAGTACCCAAGCCATAGATCAAAAACGTGGCATACACACCGTATAAAAAGCCCCAAAACAACATGGAAAAAGGCTCTTTTTCATACCGATCCCATAAATACAGACAAAACAGACCGATCCAGACCGGCACGGCGGCAAATTGCAGCAGCATGGAATGATAACCTCCTTGTTTTCTTTCCAGTATGCCGCTTTTTTCTGTTTTTATGCTTCCGTATCCCGCTTTGGCAAAAGCATTTCCAACGAGCAGTCAGTCGGGAAAAAGCGTAGTATCTTCGGCAATTCCCGTGCTTTTATTTTATCCTTTTGTCGTAAAATTTCCGCAAGCAAGCGTTCTTCCGTAAAAATCTGCTCACAGCAAATATCGCACGCTTGGGCAGCCGCTTCCAAAAACGCAAGCAAAATTTCGTAATATCCGCCTTTTGCCTTCATTTTTTTGGCAAAACGCGGCAGTTCTTCCTCATTCAACCTGCGCAGTGTCAGCGTTTCCCCCTTTTCTTGTGCCGCTTTATGCAAAAGCTTTGCCAAGACCAGATACGCTCTTTGTTCACTCCACTGCCTTTGGATATAATAATGTTCTCCTTTGAGCCCATGCAGCAGCCGCAGACCGTCATAATACCCCAACAAAAGGTCTTTTTTGCTCTGCTCCGCTTCGAATTGCAGAATGCCCGCCAATTTTCTTTTCGGCGCGACCGTATAGACCAAAGCGCCTTCCGGCAAAGTGACTTTTCGCTCCCGCCCCAGTCCATACAAACGAATGACAATGATTTTGTCATATCCTCTTTCCAGTAACGGTTCTATCGGCACCAGATCGCTCACGCAGCCGTCCAAATAATATTTCCCACCCAGTTTTTCCTGCTTAAATCCGGGAAAGTATGCGCTGGCAAGCAGCATATCGTTTAAATGCCCTTGCGGTGTTTCTTTGGCATGCACTACCAGTTCTTTTTTCTCACTGATGGAGTAAGTCACAAAAAACAGCTCTGTTTGCGATGTACGAATGCGTTCTTCCGCAATCGTATCGTCCAACAGCTGCTTGAGTGGTTCGATATCCACCCCTTTTTCCTTCCAAACTCCACGAATTGTTTCCAAAAAATCATGCGGTACAATCTGTTCCCATTCCCTGGAAAACAAATGCTCCATCAACGCATCATCTACCTGCATCACTTGAGAAAAACGAATATTTTCCCAAAGGCTGACCGCTTTTTCCACATCTCCCATCGCAATCAGCGCACCGTTGAGCGCACCGACAGAAGCACCGCAGACTGCACTGATGCGTACACCGGCTTCCCGCAGTGCTTTCCAGACACCGATCTGATACGCGCCCTTGCCTCCGCCGCCTTCCAGCACCAGAGCATATTCTTGGGTTGGGTCAAATTTGAGTTCCATATCATTCTCCTACCGCTTCCAATGCTGCCTGCAGTACTTTGCCCGCAATCGGCGTTGCACTGCCGTAAGCATTTGCGTTTTCAATCACGACTGCCACCGCAACTTTCGGATCTTCCGCAGGCGCAAAACCGACAAACCAGGAATGGTCATTGCCTGTCGCGTTTTCCGCCGTACCTGTTTTTCCGGCAACCGTCACACCGGATATTGCGGCTGCTGTACCTGTACCGTTTTCCACAACACCCACCAACATCTGTGTCAGAAGTTCCGCCTGTTGTGTAGTGCAAATATTCATCACTTTTTCCGGTACCGTTGTTTTGCCTTCTTCCCCATTGGCATATACCACATGATCCACCAGATAAGGCTGCATCATCACGCCGTCATTGGCGACAGCAGAAATTAACATCGCCATATATAAAGGTGTAACGGAAGTTCTGCCCTGTCCGATAGAAGTTTCCACCAATTCACTTTCTGTCGAGTCGGCAGTCAGGTTCACACGATTTAAACTGCTTTCCAATGTAAAATCGAGCTCGTCTTCCATACCCACTTTTGTCATCATATTACGCAAATTGCCTGCGCCGATCTCTTTTGCCAGCGCCGCAAAATAACAGTTACAGGAAGCCGCTAATGCGCCTGCCATATCCACTGTGCCATGTGCCTTATCGTTATAGCAGTGGATCACTTTTCCCTCAAAAGAAGCCTCTCCTGTGCATTCATAAGTAAAGTTTTCCCAATCTTTGCAGTAATTCATACCTGCCAATGCCGTTACGATTTTAAAAGTAGAACCCGGCGGGTATAACCCTTGTGTCGCACGGTTGACCAAAGGGCTGTCCTCGTCATCTTTGAGGCTGTCCCAGTTTTCCTCTACCGTATTGGGGTCAAAATCCGGATAAGCCTGCAATGCCAGAATACGACCGGTGGAAGGCTCCATCACAACGATCGCGCCCTTCGCATTGCCCAACAGATCGCCTGCCACGGACTGCACCTGCATATCCAACGTCAAGACAACGCTGTTGCCGACCAACTCCTCGCCCAAAAAGGCGTGCTTGAGCCGCTGCAAAAGCTCATGATGCAATGTATTCAGTTCAAAATTTTCCGCCGCTTCCACGCCTGTTTTGCCGACACTGCTGTAACCTGTCACATGTGCCGCCATACGGGAACGGGGGTATTCTCTGTGATAAGTGCCGTCACCGTTTGCCACGCTTTGCGCGATCACTTCCCCGTTGATATCTGTAATATCCCCGCGTTTGACATCTTCTTCTTCCACATACAGCCTTCTGTTATATGCATTCGTAGAAATTTCCTTGCGGTCAAATACCGCTAATTTCACTACATATCCCAACGCAAGAAAAAAACAAAGCGCAAACAACCAGAACACACGGCGCATACTGTTTTTCATTCTATTCATACAGCACATCTACCTCCTGATCCGCTTGTCCCTGCTTTTCTTCTTCCCTTCTGCGGTAGTCCTGCTCACTGTATACACAAACCCACTGCAAAAGCCCCAACATCATCAAACTTGCCAATACAGACGTACCGCCGTAGCTGACCAAAGGCAGGGTAACACCTGTCAGCGGGATCAGCTTGATCACGCCGCCGATGATCAAAAACGCCTGGAAAGACAACAGCGCCGTGATCCCTAACGCAATAATGCTGTAATACCTTCTGTTGCAGTCCAGTGCGATCCGGACACCGCGGTACAAAAGCATCAGGAAAATACCGATGATGCCCATGCCAAAGAGCACACCGAATTCTTCACAGATCGCCGCGAAAATACAGTCGCTTTCCACCACAGGGATACTTTTGGGTAAGCCTTTTGTCAGACCGCTGCCAAAGAACCCCCATGTGGTAATGGCGAACAAAGAATTGACGATCTGATATCCTCCGCTGTCAATATCCGCCCAAGGATTCCGCCATGCCGCCACACGCACCCGCACATGTGAAACGAGCTTATAGGCACCGATCGCGGCAATGGAAGCGGAGCCCATTCCCAAAAAGAACAAAATCTCATTTGAGGTAGCGACATACAGCATTACCATATATGTCATAAAAAAGATGAGCGCACTGCCTAAGTCCTTCTGCATCACCAATAAAAGCACCAAGCCTGCCGATAAAGAACCTGTGATCAGTAATTCCTTCAGCCCGACTTTTTTGCGGAATACACTTGCCAGATAGAACACGAACAAAAACTTTGCCACTTCAGACGGCTGAAATGTCAGCTGATACCCTTCCGGACCGATGGCAAGCCAGTTGACGGAGCCGCCTTTTTCCACGCCGAAAAACTTGGTACAGAGAAACAAGCCGTAGCAAACAATGATATATGCCCATTCAAACATCTCAAATCTTGGGATCAGGCGCAAGAAGTACGGCAAAAACAACATACCGCACAATCCAATTACCATCCACATCAGCTGACGCACCGCCAAAGAAGGATACAGCCGCCATAACATGATCAAGATAAAAAAAAAAAAAAACAGCATTCCCGTCCAGATCAGCGGGCAGCCTTCATAATAAAAGCGATCTAACAGCCGTATCGCAACCAGCAAAAACACCAGCGTGACTGCACCCATGCCCAAAGACGGCAGATCAAAACGGAACTCCCCCTGATACGACAGGATCAAAAAAGCGGTCAGGTGCATCAGCACCACCAGTCTTCTCTGTATCGATACCGCATGGTACGGGCTGCCTAAATACCCTCCCTGTTCATACGCAATATAGACGATCCCCTGCCACAGGAAAAAACCGATATAAAATACAAACAAAAATCGACTCAACATGATGATCAAGTCAAACATACCATCACTCCACTCCCCGGAAGAAATGTCCTTTTGTGCTGCCTCTGCGTTCCATCTGACGCAGCAGTTCCTGTGCTGCCTGTCCCGGTTTTTTCGGATTTTCCGTCATCTGCGCATAGGCTCTTGCTACCTGCGCCGCGCGGGCGCCGCTTTCTTTGGTAAACATCAGCCGCACACTGCCGGCACCATTTTGCAGCACTTCATCATAAAACTTCAATGTAAACAAAGGTTTTCCGTTTAATATCTTGCAAACACAGTGGGTGCAGTCCGGCATCAGCGGAAATTTTGCACCTTTTCTGTCCTTCAGGTAATATAACGCGCTGTCGCCTCTTTTCGTACAGTACATTTTACCGTCTTTTCCGCCGGCATAATTACCGATCGGGCACTGCTGCGTGGTCATTAACGGCAAATAGCCATACACCAAAAGCTCACTGCCTCGATTGGCGAATGCTGCGATCTCTTTTGCATTCAGCTCGGGAGAAAGGCAAACGCTTGCCGCGCCCTCTTTTTGCCAAAATGCCAAGGTTTCGGCATTTGTCACATTGAGGGTATAGTCTACGGCAATTTCTTTTCCGTATTCTTTTGCCTGCTGAAATTCGCCTGCGGAACGCACCAAAAATCCATCGATTTTGCTTCCTTTCAGTTCTTTCAGCCATTTTTGCGTCAAATGTCTGGTCATTTCCCGACGGATCCTCGACATGGAAGCGTATAACTTCACACCGCGAGAGTGGCAAAGTGTGATCGCATCTTCCAGGTGCTCCATCAATGCCGCATTCACTTCAAAATAAATCGTCGAAAGCCCTTCCGTACGCACCACCGCACTAAACTGTTCGTAAGTTTCCACTTGGATTTGCAGCCGCTTTACACCGCTGTGCGGATCGGTATGGGGTGTAAAAAGCGCTTCCTTTTCTTCTTGCGCACTGCGTTTGGTTTTACGCAGCATCGCTTTTTCCAGTGCCGCAGCGGCTTCTCTGCGCAGTTCATTGATCTGACGTATCCCGCAGTAGATATTATCATCTGCTTCCAGTTCCAATCCTTCCAGATAAAACGGCGTTGCACCCATTTTTTCCACCCGACTGCGCAGTTCTTCTTGCGAAAGCGGTTTCTGCTCGGCACGCTGCACTGCCTCTCCCGTAACATAGACGCTGCTGCCGCGATTATCCCAAAGCTGCAGTGCAAGCGGCTCACCGACTTTTGCGCGTAAAGCGCCCCAAACAGGGGATTTTCTGGTATCTTTTTCCCAAGTCTTTTCCAATCGGTCATGCAGTGCTTTATCATATGTGCGGTAAACCACATCGTTTTTCTCAATGCCGCCTTCGATGGTAATTGTGATCACTTCTCCTGCTTTGGAAGGCTTTGTGATCTGCGTCCCGACATGCTCTCCCTCGCTTGCCCAGATCTCAATGCCATCTCCGGGCACCAGCGCTTCTCTGGTGCGGATCATCGCTTTATGGTACTTCGGCAGGTATTGATCCACAAAACCTACTTTCAAGCCCCATGTTTTCGGGCGTTCCACACTCATCATGTTTCTGCCCGCAATACTTTCATAATACCCCGTCGTAAAACCGCCTCGGTTAAACAACTGCAGCAGGACTTTCTCATCTGCAGGGTCTACTTCATAGCCTTCGGGGTCATTTTCATATAGATCCATATATTTCCGATAAATCGCCGTAACACCGCCGACATATTCCGGACTTTTCATTCTGCCTTCAATTTTAAAGGAAGTAATTCCCGCTTCCACAAGCTCCGGCAAAATCCGAAGTGTAGACATATCCTTCGGCGAAAGCAGATACCCTTCGGCGATCTCCTCGTCCTCACGGTAAAGCTGATACGGCAGGCGGCAGGTCTGCGCGCAACGCCCACGGTTTCCGCTGCGACCGCCCAACATGCTGCTCATGATGCACTGTCCCGAGTAACACACGCATAATGCCCCATGCACAAACGTTTCGATCTCCGCCTCTGTCTGCTCCGCGATCTGCGCGATTTCTCCCAAAGAAAGCTCTCTGCTGAGCACCACCTTGGAAAACCCATGTGCATACAGGAAATTAACGTCATCTACATCGTTTGCCGTCATCTGTGTGCTGGCATGCAGTTGAAAATCGGGATAACGCTCACGCACCGCCATTGCCGCACCCAGATCCTGTATGATCAGCGCATCTGTTCCGATGCGGTACAAATGATCGATAAAACGCAAAAATGACGGCAATTCACTTTCTTTATACACCGTATTGACTGTCACATACACACGCACACCGCGTAAATGGCAATAATCACAGACTTTTTCCAACTCCTCATCGGAAAAATTGCCCGCATACTGTCTGGCACTGAAACTCTTTCCGCCCAAATAAACCGCATCGCAGCCGTTTTGCACTGCCGCATATAAGCTCTGCATGGAACCGACCGGTGCTAAAAGTTCTGTTTTTTTCCATTGCTGCATGTTATTTCCTCCGCCCTTACTGCTTAAAACGATTTTACTCTCGCTTGGTATTCTAAATTTCCCGACTTTTTTCGATTCTCACTCGAAAAACAGCAAAGAGATAGCATTTCGGTCTTCTTCGCCCTATTTGCTATCCCCATTGCAGCCTCTGTTATCTTCTTCTTGCCTTGGCAGTATGCCGCACCTGACTTGCGCGGGTGCTTCCGCCGGCACTGTAATTCAGATTCCCCTCTACCGCCAAACGGTAGTCGTCCAATTCATTTTCCGCCTGTTTTCTGGCAGCCTCCGAAGCCGCCAGCTTCGCTTCCAATTCCTGCACTCGAAGTGCCATTTCCTTTTCTATCTCCTCTGCGGAGCCAAAGTCAGCGAGATGCGTTTCCATTTCGTTGATTTTATCTTCTAATGTCGTTTCCTTGCGCAGCATATCCCGCTCCGCCTCAGCTGCGGCAAGCTTCGCTTCCAACTCCTGCATTCGGATCGCCATATCTCTTGTGATATCCCCGACAGCGCCGCCGTCTGCAAGCCCCGCCTGTGCCGCTTGGGTCGTTTCGGAAGGGATCGCTTCTCTTTTTAACATATCTCGTTCCGCTTCCGCTGCCGCAAGCTTCGCTTCCAACTCTTGCAGTTTTACCAAAAGCATCGGGTCTGCCTGTAATACATTCGGCTGTGTAACAGCTTCCTTCTGCGTTTCTGTCGGCTGCTGTGCTTCTATAGCTGCAAGCTTTTCTTCCAGTTCCCGTACATAAGCCACCAGAGATCCGCTGTTGTCCGCCGCTTCGGCTGCCGCAAGCTTTGCCTCCAACTCCTGAATTTTCATCCTATATTTTTCGACTGATGCTTCTTCCGTTTCTTTGGAATCTTTTCGTTCCAGTTCTTTCAAATAATCATTTGCCACATTGATCGAAGTCAAAACGTATGCCAAGCTGGAATCCAACACAACCGCTGTCGTATTTCGCACTTCTTTCATTTTTCCATTAATGTACGCGGCAACCCTCTGCATATGCGCTTCCGATTCGTCGCCCATCAAAGTAAAATTTTTTCCGTCAATGGAGATCCTTGTCCTGTTCTTCACTGCTTCCACCCCTTTTGCATACGTTTTGTCTGCATATTTTGTTTGTTTCCAAATTTTCCCCGTATCATTTTCTGTCCATTTACTTGAATTTTGTAAGAAACCGCGGATTTTCTCTCTGAAAAACCCGCCACAGCAGGGCAGGCGGTCCTATGACCGACTGCGACCGCAAATGCATACTTTGCGGTCATTATACCGTTGCCGCAGGGATAAGAAAGCAACGGCGTAGCCGTTATTTTCTTTCCCAAGGCTCGGCATGAGCAGGCGCTTTTCGGCTGCGAATCGTAGAATCCTGCTGCTTGCAGCAGGGCAGGCGGTCCTATGCGACCGACTGCGACCGCAAATGCATACTTTGCGGTCATTATACCACAAACCCGCCCACGGGAAAACCGTTTTTATAAAAATGAAATCTTCCGTTCGCCCTTTCAAACGCTTTTTTCGTCATATCTTCTCTCAAAAAACTTGCTATAAGGAATCTTGTTCCCTTGATTTTACCCATGCTTTACCGCTTTTTCCCCGAAAAATGCAAAACCACCAACAGGCATATCATCATGTAAAAAAGAATACCGACATCGTTTCCTAACGAATATCGGTATTGTTCTTTTTTCTTGATTGAGCACCTCTCGCCGATCATTTCTTTAGCGACATTCCGCCGCATTTTTCTTGGCAAGGTGTTTTTGATTTTTCCAATGTGGATACAATCGCCTGATGCGGGCAAGCAGCCTTACATTTTCCGCAGCGAATGCACTCCGCACTGTTTGGTGTCTGATAAACGGGAATATCCATCGGACAGGCAGTTTGGCAAGTCTTGCATTGGGTACATGCCGCCTCATTCACCCGATAGCGGTACAATGCGATCGGATTGAACACACTGTAAACAGCTCCAAGCGGACAAAGATAACGGCAAAACGGACGGTATACCACGACCGACAGCAATACCAATGCCACCAGAATCAACATTTTCCACGCGAACAGCCATGACAGTGCCGAGCGCAGCAATGGATTGGACACGATCAACGGAATGCCGCCAAACAGTGTCCCCGACGGACAAATATATTTGCAAAACCAAGGCTGCCCCTGTCCGACGATATCCACCACCACAAGCGGAAGTATCACTACAAATCCCATCAGCACCACATATTTCAGCCATCGAAGAACGCGATCGCCGGGTAGTTTTTTCCATTTTTTCGAAAACGGGATTTTATGCAGCAGATCCTGCACCAAACCAAACGGGCAGAGCCACCCGCAGACAAAACGCCCCAATATAGCGCCAAACAACAGCAAAAACCCTACAACATAAAACGAGAAGATATGATCTCTGCTGGTAACAACAGCCTGAAAAGAGCCAATCGGACAAGAGCCCAATGCCCCCGGGCAGGAATAGCAGTTCAACCCCGGAACACAGTACATTTTCGTACTGCCTTTATATATCGTCCCCTTGGCAAAACCGGCGGCGTAACCGTTTGTCAGGGCGGTAAAGCAGACCTGTACCATCAGGCGCAGATGGCGCTTCATCTTTTTAACCAAGACCGATACACTCCATGCAAATATTGACCGCCTTACGGAAAACATCAGCTGTTTCCTGCTGCCACACGCCAATGACAACAAAGCATATCCCCAGTACAATCAAAAATATCGGTATCCACTTTTTCTGACTTTCGTTCATGACGCATTCTCCGTTTCCGCCAGCATTTCATCCATGATCTCCTGCCAGGATTCTTTATCCTTTGCACCTAAATATGCCGTACCGACCTGTTTTCCGGTTTCGTCTACAAAAAATGTGGTAGGCACCGATGAAATTTGATACAGCAGTCCATAAAGATCTTCTCCCGGAACGATATGAGTATAATTCGCTCCCGTTTCCTCCGCAATCTCCTTCGCCAATGCCATCTGCTCCGCATCCGGGCTGCCGTCTGTTGACATACTGTCGGAAACCATGCCGATGATCTGTATTCCTTTTTCGCGGTACTCTTCCGCAAGCTCTCCCAGCTCGGGCATTTCATTGATACATGGTCCGCAAAAAGTTGCCCAGACATTGACCATTGTCAATGGATACCCCTGTAAAATTTCCTGTGTCACTTCATTTCCATCCAAATCGACTGCACTAAACTGCGATAATATTCCCATTTCTTCCACACCGTCTTCTTCAGTCTGTTCGGAAGAAACGTTTTCTTCTTCGGTCACGTTTCCCGCTTCCAATGCCATTTCCTTTTCCTGACTGCCGCAAGCGCTTAACACAAGCAAAAGGCAGGATAGTGCCAAAAAGAGTTTTTTCATAGAATCCCTCCAAAATCAAAAAAATATGTTTTTCTATCCAAAGCCCGTATAATCGGCATATTTCGGATAGTAAAGTACCTTTTAGCGGTCTTTCACCCATCTCAAAAAAATCCCGCCATTCAAACTTTTCTTCTTTATAAATATGCAAATCATTCGCAAATCAAGATAGCATACGGCAAAACAAAAGTCAAGCGATGTAAGAAATCAGAAAAAAATAAAATACAAAAGCAGCACGAACTGCCTCGCGCTGCTTTGCTGTATTGTTTGTATATTACCTTCTCTTCTCTTTTTTCCCAAGAAACGCAAACAGGATTTTTTATGCAACTCACTTTTTATGCATGTTCTCCTTTTGCAAAAGTATAACCCAAAGCAAATGCTTTTTTATTATCCGGAATAAATTTTTCCTTTGCGCCGCCAAACACTTGTGCAAACGCTTCTTCAATGCTTTCCGTTCGTACTACGCCCACAGACTGTACCACTGCCCCCAGTAAAATAATATTGGCAAGCTTCGCGCTGCCGAATGCATTCTGCGCCATGGTATTGGCAGGTACCGCATAAATCTTATCCGTTTTTGCGCTGCCATGCAGCTGCGCCAAATCGGAATTGAGCACGATCACACCACCGTCTGCGATAATATCCTGAAATTTATCCAAAGACGGCTGATTCATCGCAATCAAGCAAGCAGCGTTTTCCGCGATCACAGGAGAACCGATCGCTTCGTCTGATACAATCACGTGGCAGTTTGCCGTACCGCCGCGCATTTCCGGTCCATAAGAAGGGCACCATGAAACTTCTTTTCCCTCCAGCATGGCTGCATATGCCAAAATTTTACCTAAGGAAAGTGCGCCTTGTCCGCCAAAACCCGCACAACAAATTTTCTGTGTACTCATATCATTTGCCCCCCTCTGCTGTAATATCTTTATAAACGCCAAGAGGATAATAGGGAATCATTTTTTCTCTGACAAATTCCATTGCTTTGACCGGTGTCATGCCCCAGTTGGTCGGGCAGCTGGAAACGACTTCGATAAATGTGAAGCCCAGACCTTTTTTCTGAATTTCCAACGCTTTTTGGATCGCTTTTTTCGCCTGCGTCACCTGTGCGGGCGTAGATACGCTGACACGCTCAATATAGGCAGGACCGTCCAATGTCGCAAGCATCTCACTGACACGAAGCGGGAAGCCATTGACCGCGGGATCACGTCCGTTTTTCGCCGTAGTCGCTTTCATACCCGGCAGTGTCGTCGGTGCCATCTGTCCGCCTGTCATACCATATATACCGTTATTGATAAAAATAGTGGTGATTTTTTCTCCTCTTGCCGCTGCGTGAACGATCTCACAGGTACCAATAGAGGCAAGGTCGCCATCTCCCTGATAGGTAATGACAATTTTATCCTTCTGCACACGCTTCACGCCTGTCGCCGTAGCAGGTGCACGACCATGCGCACACTGGATCCCGTCAAAATTAAAATATTTATTCGCAAACACGGCACAGCCTACCGGAACGGCAACAATGGCATCTTTTACATCTCCGCTTTCTTCCAGACATTCCGCCAAAAGTCTATGCACGATACCATGCGCACAGCCGGGACAATAATGCATCTTCAGGTCTGTCAAAGCTTTTGTTTTCTCAAACACAACAGCCATTACTTGTCACCTCCCATGATTTTTTTGGCGAATACAACGATTTCTTCCACACCGGGAACGATACCGCCGGTTCTGCCGTAAAATTCGATTTTATGTTTATCGTTGCACGCATAGGCAACATCCTGTACCATCTGACCCATGCTCATTTCCACATCCAGGTATTTTTTGATCTGTCCATCCCAGCGGTCAAATGCCTTTTGCGGAAACGGCCAAAGCTTTTTGGGACGAATCAAACCAATTTTATATCCTTCTTCCCGCAGCTGCGAGATTGCGGATTTTACGATTCTGGATACCGTGCCATATGCCACAAACGCATACTCGGCATCTTCCAATTTATATTCTTCCCAGTCCTGTTCCTGTTCCTCGATTTTTCGATATACCCGATAATGCGCCAGATTCCATTCTTCGCACTCTCTGGCTTCCATCACAAGGTTTTCCACCATGTGCTTTTCGCCGTCGCCTTTTCCTCTGAGCGCCCAATCTTTTTCCGGCAGGTCCCACTTCGGAACATAATGAAACTCAACAGGCTCCATCATCTGTCCGATCAATCCGTCCGCCAAAACGATTACAGGCACGCGGTAATGGTCCGCCAAATCAAAAGCTTCCATCACCATATCCACAGCCTCCTGCACGGAAGCAGGTGCTACAACGATATTCTGATAATCTCCGTTGGAGCCGCCTTTTACTGTCATATGATAGTCCGCCTGACCCGGCTGAATGGTACCAAGCCCGGGACCGCCACGCATCATGTTCACGATGACCGCAGGCAGGCTTGCATTGGTGATATAGCCGATCCCCTCCTGTTTCAAAGCGATACCGGGAGAAGATGAACTGGTCAAAACTCTCGCCCCCGCAGCGGCTGCACCGTATACCATATTGATCGCACTGACCTCAGACTCCGCCTGCACAAACATACCGCCTACTTTCGGCAGTTCGCTGGATAAATACTCCGGCAATTCGCTCTGCGGCGTAATAGGGTAGCCGAAAAAATATCTGCAGCCGGCTTCGATCGCAGCTTTACCGATCGCTTCATTGCCTTTCATCAACACTTTTGCCATGAAAATCCCCTCCTCACTTAAAACCGCTCCACTGTGATTGCACAGTCGGGACACATCTTTGCACAGCTTGTGCAGGCAATGCACTCGTCATTCACCGCTTCCGCGGGATTATAGCCGGACGCATTGATTTTTGTTTTAGAAAGTTCCAACACCTGTTTGGGGCATACAGAAACACAAAGCCCGCAGCCTTTGCAGATGTCCTCATTGATCGTTACTTTTCCTTTTGCCATTTGACGCACCTCCAAAACATCCTAAAAAACAAGCGTTCACATCCAAGATTCTCTCATGTGATACTGCATCGGGAACCATTCTCCACTCAATCCCTCTGGCAGTTCTTCCTGCAACAATTCCTCTACATAACTGATATACCTCACCGGCACACCCGTACGCGCAGTGACTTCTTTCAGTACATCATCTCCGTGCCGCAAGCATGCCGCTGTTGTTTCCCGTACCAAATTGGTATTATTGATCAAGCCGGTTACTTTCAGTCCGGCTCCACGTTCCAGTGAACGCATCTGCTCGATCACGCCCTCCGGTGTGGCTGTATCCGGACGATACACATTTACTACCATGAAAAAATCAGTTTCTTCTTCCTTAAGCAAAGGGGTCATCCGCCCCAAAACCAGCGTCCCCACATCATTGCCGCCAAGATCCACCACATAATCGTAGGAACGGTCATTGACCGGCATGGTCATTGCCGCAGAAACCGCTGGCAAATCCGCGCTATCCCCTTGAATGGAAGAAGCAATCACCAAAATTCCCATTTGCTGCATCTCATCCTGCTTTTGTCTGGAGCGAAAATATACATTTACAATATCCAGATCTGCCAATGCTACCTTCCGTTCCGGCGGCAGACTCTGGCGAAGCTTTTCGGCATAGTTGACGGCAAATTCCGTTTTCCCGCTGCCGTAATGCCCCGTAATGATACGGATGCGTTTATCCTGCGCAAACATCTGCCAACCTCCTTTTGTTTTTAACAAATATACCCCGTCTTTATTTATGCATTATGCACAGAAAACGAAAGTATACAATATGCACACAAATTCTTTTTTGTCAAAATCACTTTTTCTGATTTTATTATACCTGTATTTTGCTCTAATTGCAATAGATTCCGCCTCTCCCACCTTCTTGAACGACCCGAAAATTTCGTTATTTTTTATCTTTTTCCAGTTTTTTCTTTTTTCATTTTATCTTATTTGCACAATTATTAAAGCTTTTTTTCTGTTTCTGTATCAATATCCGTACTTTCCGACCGCATCTTGTCATACAAATATACCTTCTCACTATCCGAATTCCCGAAAAAAGGTACCGCTCTCCCCTTTTTTCGCATATCTGCTTTTATTTTCTCTAAAATCTTTGTATTCTTTAAAATCTGCATTTTGTCTTTGTATGACAAGATTAGTATGTGTATATTTTTTTGTAAAAATTTCCATTTGAAAAAGAACATTTGTTCGTATATAATAAAGACAAGTTTAGACGGAGGTGATTTTATGAAGCTGCTCAATCAACAAATCGATATGATCTCTTGGACTTCCAAAGACGGCAATGTGACCCCTGTTCGCTTCCGCATGGAACAAAACGGGCAACCTGTCGTGGTAAAAGTCGGAAAAGTTTTGCGCACCGAAACGCATTTTTTCGGAGGCTCTCCTATTCTTTTGTTTCGATGCAGCACTCTGTGCGGCAGAGAAGAAAAGCTGTTTGAACTCTCCTACCATTGCAACAGTCAAAAATGGCTGCTGAAAAAAATATGACATCATAAAAAACAGGCATACACTTCCATCGTGTATGCCTTGTGCAAAAATCTGTTTTTGAAACAAAAGATGCTCGGAAAAATCAGCCGTCTGCCGCTTTTTCCCAAATAAAAAGCAGATAAAAGAAATTCGGTTTTTAAGAAGCCCTCGCCGCTTCGAAAAAAAGCGGTTTTTTCTCTCGGATACTGCAAAACATAAAAAACGAACGGATTTTTTCTTCCTGCAGAATGCTACACCTCATTTTTTCGCACACTCATCTTCTTCTGCAAGGAAGCGGGCACTATCACATCAGCTGCTTGCTATCGCTTGGGATAGCCTCGATCCGTTCGTCTTTTCTCTTTTGCGTAAATTTTTTATGCGATGCCATATTCCGCGGAAAATCCCCGCAGCATTTCGATCATATCTTCCGGCTCTATCGCATCCTCAAATAACGTGGTAAGAAAATCCAAGATATCCCTTTGCTTCTGTCCCGCATCGTTCTCTGTATCATCATGCATCTGATTCAAAAACCAATAGCTGATCCCTAACATTTCTCTTTGTTCTTCAGAAAACAATGTCTTTTTCATTCTCACCACACCTCTTTCCGTTTCTTGTGCTTTTTATCTGTTTTCTACTATAATTATAACATTTTTTCGTAAAAAACCAATAAAGAAACAGTTAAGATTCTAAAAAGGAATGGCAAAGTGCCTATTTCTTTGCGGCATTTCTCTATCCATTCTGAAAATCAGTCTATTCCTGCACACAATACGGCTCCAAACGGTTGGCAGCCTCCTCATCGACATATGCCTCCAACAGCACACCCTCTGCGGTATGCTCCTCGGAAAGGATCTCACATCTGCCATGCACCCAGCCCAATAACGCGCCTTCGGTATAGGGCAACAGCGCCTTTACGGAGCGGCGGAAAGTTTTTAACAGCGTTTCGATGCCGCTGAGCATTTCCTCGATCCCCATACCTGTCACAGCTGAGATCTGCTGTCTGCCGCAGCAAATACCATCGAGCGGGAGCGGCAGTTCCACTTCCCTGTCCATTTTGTTGAAAACCGTAATGACGGGCGTTTTTTCGCAGCCCAACGAGCGCAGCGTGTCGTATACCACATCCATCTGTTCCTTGCGGTTCGGATTGGACGCGTCCACAACGTGCAGCAAAATATCGGCATATTTCATTTCTTCCAATGTCGCACGGAATGCCTGAATCAAGTGATGCGGCAATTTCTGAATAAATCCAACCGTATCTGTCAGCAAAATCTCGGAACCGTTTGGCAGCTTCACTTTTCTTGTGGTAGTGTCCAGTGTTGCAAACAGCTTATCCTCCGCTAAAACGCCGGCATCTGTCAGCCGATTGATCAACGTAGATTTCCCCGCATTGGTATACCCCACCAAAGAAACGACCGGCGTGCCTTTTTTCCCTCTTTGCCCACGCAGAAGTTCCCTGTGTACTTCGATTTCTTTCAGATCCCGATTCAGTTCCGCGATCCGTTCTTTGATATAACGGCGGTCGGTTTCCAGTTTTTTCTCACCGGGGCCTCTCGTACCGATGCCACCGCCCAGTCTGGACATGGACGCACCCATGCCCGCCAGTCTGGAGAGGCGATATTTCAACTGTGCCAACTCCACCTGTATCTTACCTTCACCGGAAATCGCTCTGCCTGCAAAAATATCCAAAATCACCATCGTACGGTCCATCACTTTGGTATCTAACATCTGTTCCAGATTCTTCAGCTGTGCCGGCGAAAGCTCATCATCACACACGACTCCCGATGCGTCCATTGCTCTGACCAGCATCTTGACTTCTTCGATTTTTCCTTTCCCTAAATAATGCCCGGGGTGTACTTTTTCTCTTTTTTGAATCACTTTTCCAACCGTCTGTGCGCCTGCCGTTTCCACAAGCTCCTCCAACTCGTCCAAGCAAGCTTCCGTTGTCATGGCACTTTTTGCATTGCCTGTTTCCGGCTCCACCGCAACCAATATCACTCGTTCCCTGATTTCTTCCGTTTCATGGATCTCCTTCGCCATGCGTTATTCCTCCTTCCCCAGCCAGACGCCGTCAAAAGAAAACGCCGCAGGTCCTGTCATAAATACATGGTCGTTTTCCGCCGACCATTCGGTTTGCATATCTCCCCCGCGCATCGTGACCGTCATCTGTCTTTCGGCGCCTTTCCACTGTGCCGCAGCCACCGCTGCCGCGCATACGCCTGTTCCGCAGGCAAGCGTTTCGCCGCTGCCTCTTTCCCAGATCCTGAGGCAAAGATGCGTCGGGTCTTTTATTTCCACAAATTCCACATTGGTTTTATTCGGAAAAAACGGGTCTTTTTCCAACAACGGTCCGTAAATCTCCACCGGAAACTCCATTGCGTTCTCTACAAAAATGACACAATGCGGATTTCCCATGGAAAGGCAGTAACACGCAAATGTGCGCCCCGCTGCGCTCAGCTGCACAGTAATTTTTTCACCTTCCACCGCCACAGGGATTTCCCGCCCTGAAAAAACAGGCGTACCCATATCCACACGCACTTCTTTTACCACACCGTTTTCCGTCATCAGGTGCAATTTCTTTTCCCCCGCAAGGGTTTCTATCGTGATCACTTTTTTCTGCGTCAGCCCTCTGTCGTAGACATATTTTCCCACACAGCGAATGGCATTTCCGCACATTTCACCTTCCGAACCGTCACTGTTAAACATCCGCATACGGAAATCCGACGTTTCCGACGGCATGATCAGCACCAGTCCGTCCGCACCCACACCAAAATGGCGTTCACTCATGCGAAGTGCAAGCTTTTGCGGATCTCGCACTTCTTCCTGTGCGGTATCAATGTATACATAATCATTGCCGCATCCCTGCATTTTCGTAAAGCGCATGTTTTCTTCCCCCTCATCTATGTAACAGGCGGCAAAATGCGCCGCCTTTTTTTCCTTTTTCACTGTCTTTGTCCCGCCTGTGCGCGTAATCGTTCCTCGCGCATAACGGAATGATAGAATGTCAGCGCCCAAATGCCTGCCAACCCTACCAGTGCGAATACCACCCTTGCGATCCAGAACAAATTGTTGTTAAACAATGTGGTCACCAGATCGAATTTGAAAAAGCCGATCAGACCCCAGTTTAATGCGCCGACGATGATCAATGTTAATACAAGTCCGTTTACCAGTTTCATAAAAATCAGTCCTCCTTGAGATCATTGCGAATCACCGCAAGGTTATTATCCCAAAAATTCTGTAAATTTATGAAAATATTTTTTCACACAACCTGTCTGCATCTTCCTCTTTCACGTTTCCGACTGCAAAAAGGCTGACTTTTTCGGGAAGCAGTATCATTTCTGCCGCCTGTGCCACTTGCTGTGCCGTCACTCGCTCCACTTCGGAAGCGATCTGCGCCGCTTCTTCCGTTTTGCCTTTGAATAAAAATGTCGCTCCCGCAGATGTCATACGATTTTGCGTACTTTCTCTGCCCATCCAAAAATTACTGAGCATCTGCCGCTTTACGGCGGCAACGGTTTCTTCTGAAATCGGATCGTGCTTCAGTGCAGTAATCAGTTTTCCTGTCAGCGAACAGACCTGTTCCATCTGTGAGGGCTGCATACTTCCGTTGATCACAAACAGACCGGCATCTTGAAACGCAGCGCTATAGCTGTAAATATGGTACGTCAGTCCGTGTTCCTGCCGGATTTTTTGAAACAGGCGAGAACTCATGCTGCCGCCAAATGCTGTCTGAAAAACGGCAGCTGCATAGCGCAGTGCATGATCTCTGGGCAAGGAAGGAAATGCCATTGCCAAATGCACCTGCCCCATTTCTCTTGGCAGTGCAAGTCTGGCAGGGTGATAGATCGTTTTCGTATCATAAGGCACATAAGGGTTCTGGTTGTGCCAAGCACCGAAGCAGCGGTTCAGCACTTCTTCCGCCTGCGCCGCATGAATATGCCCTGCTACAGAAATCACCATATTTTCCGTATGGTAGTTTTTTTCATAATATGCCTTGATCTGCTCTCTTTTCAGCGCGGAAACACTTTCTTCGCTGCCCGCAATCGGCATGCCAAGGCTGGAACCATGCCAAACACGTTCCATCAGCGTATCGTGGATCAATTCTTCCGGCGCATCGGCATACATCCGAATCTCTTCCAATATAACCTGTCTTTCTTTTTGCACCTCAGCCGAAGAAAAAACAGAATAAAGCAGCATATCACTCATCACTTCCACTGCCTGCGGAAAATGCTCGTCTAATACCCTTGTCGAAAAACAAGTGGATTCCTTTGTGGTGTAAGCATTGATCTGCCCGCCAAGCTCATCCATTTGTGCGGCGATCTGCTCCGCCGTTCTGCTTTCGGTCCCCTGAAAGAGCATATGCTCAATAAAGTGTGAAATGCCGTTTTCTTCTTCCCGCTCATTACGCGAACCATTGCGCACCCAAACGCCGAAAGAAACACTTCTTACCTCTTTCATGCTGTCGATCACAACCGGGATACCGTTTGCCAGTTTTCTGATCTCGACCATAGTTTCACCTGCCTGACGCTTTGTATTTTCTCTGCTTCCAGTATGTGCAGGACAGGCGGTTTTATTCCGATTCCGCTCCTATTGTAGCATATCTTCCCACAACGGAAAAGCAAGGAACGTCATTTTTTTGAAAAATCCGATGTTTCTTCAGAAAAATAAAAACAACGGCAGAGTTTATCGTCTGCCGCTGTCTGTTCTTTTTTGTTTAATCTCTGGGGTCTTCTTCTCTGTAGCGAATGCCTTTATAGGTATGCTCTCTGGAAGATTTTCTGCGATCAGAGTTTTTTCTGTCACGATTGAAATCTTTCCGTTCTCTGCGTCTGTCGGTTTCTTCTTCCTCTTCCTCGGGCATGCCTTCGGGTCTGGGAATCGCATCTTTGATGGAAAGATTGAGTCTGCCCTGCTGGTCGATCTCCATTACCTTTACCATCACTTCATCGCCAACGGAAACAGCATCTTCTACCTTAGCCACTCTCTTATGCGCCAGTTTGGAAATGTGTACCAAACCTTCTTTGCCGGGCGCGATCTCTACGAATGCACCAAATGTCATCAATCTGGTGACAGTGCCTTTGAAGATGGTACCGGGTTCGGGTTCTTTTACGATCGCCATGATCATATCGATCGCACGCTGCATACCCGCAGGGTCTGTGCCTTTGATATAAATGGTACCGTCATCTTCGGTATCGATCTCGCACTGGCTTTCTTCAATGATCTTTTTGATGACCTTACCTCTGGAACCGATGACTTCCGCGATCTTATCCACATCAATCTGAATCGTCGCGATCTTCGGTGCGTAAGGAGAAAGTTCTTTTCTGGGTTCCGCAATCGCTTTGAGCATAACCTCATTGAGGATATATTCTCTTGCTCTGCCGGTCTGCGCAAAAGCCTGCTCGATCATTTCAAATGTCAGACCTTTGATCTTCATATCCATCTGAATCGCAGTAATACCTTCGCTGGTACCTGCCACCTTAAAGTCCATATCGCCAAAGAAGTCTTCCACGCCCTGAATATCGGTGATTTCGATAAAGTCATCATCGGTATCTCCTGTCACCAGACCAACGGAAATTCCCGCAACGGGACGTTTGATCGGCACACCTGCCGCCATCAAACTCAATGTGGAACCACAGATAGAAGCCTGCGATGTGGAACCGTTGGAACTTAAAATATCGGATACCAGACGGATCGCATAAGGGAATTCCTCCTCGGAAGGGATCACAGGCAAAAGTGCTCTTTCGCCCAATGCACCATGACCGATCTCTCTGCGTCCCGGTCCTCTGGAAGTCTTTGCTTCGCCGACGGAGAAGCCGGGGAAGTTATAATGATGGATATAACGCTTGCCTGTTTCGTTGGCGTCCAGTCCGTCCAATCTCTGACCTTCGCTGATCGCACCCAATGTAGTAACTGTCAGTGCCTGTGTCTGTCCTCTGGTAAAAAGCGCAGAACCGTGTACTCTGGGCAGCACATCTACTTCAGCGGACAAAGGACGGATCTCCTCAATACCACGTCCGTCGGGACGTTTATGCTCTCTGAGGATCATACGTCTAACAGTCATTTTTTCGAATTTATAAATAATATCATCGATCAAAGCAGGAATATCTGTTTCCTCGCCCATCAGCTCTGTCAGTTTTTCTGTCAGTGCTTCATTGACTTCTTCTGTGATGACTTTGATCTTGGCATCTCTGTCCTGTTTCAGTTCCGCAAAAACAGCTTCTTCCATTCTTGCGTCTGTCACATACTCTGTTACCATGCGGTATGCGTTCTCATCGATCACATGCTCTGTATAAGGTGCTTTTTCCTTACCTTCTTTTGCCACGATCTCACGGAAGAATTCTACCACCTGCAAATTGGTGTCAAATGCCAGATGGATCGCCTGCATCATCAGGTCATCAGGGATTTCATCGGCACCCGCTTCGATCATCATAACTTTATCTTCTTTGGAAGAAACCGTCAGGGACAGACGTGTCTTTTCTCTCTGTTCCGCATTGGGGTTTACTACCAACTCTCCGTCCACATAACCGATGTTGACGGAAGAAACCAAATCCGTAAACGGAATATCGGAAATGTTCAGTGCCAAAGAAGCGCCGATCATTGCCACTACTTCGGGGGAGCAGTCCTGGTCTACAGACATAACTGTCGCAACGATCGCAACGTCATTTCTATAGTCCTTCGGGAAAAGGGGACGCAGCGGTCTGTCGATGCAGCGTGCAGTCAAAATCGCCTTTTCGGAAGGTCTGCCTTCTCTTTTGATGAAACCGCCGGGAATTTTACCGACGGAATACAGTCTTTCTTCGTAATCAATGCTCAAAGGGAAGAAATCGATTCCCTCTCTGGGCTTGTCCGATGCAGTTGCGGTCACCAAAACTGTGGTATCGCCGTAACGCATCAGAACCGCGCCGTTTGCCTGTTCTGCCACTCTGCCGATCTCTACGGACAAAGTTCTGCCTGCCAGATCCATGGAATAGGTTCTAAACATACTTTTTTCTCCTTTACTGGTTTTTCAAATTATGATTTTGCCTTTTGCACCATAGATCTTCAACTTCAAAAACGTGGCGCCTCCACATTTGCAAAGTTGGAAATCTATAGTGCACTTCCTGCGGAAAAAAATGATAAAAAACATCTCGGCGCGCTTTCTTCCGCATCAAAAACCGCCGATATAAAGCGATAGAGAGGATATGGCTCCTCTCTATCACATCAGGTTCTTACTTTCTCAGACCCAATTCTGCAATGATTGCACGGTATCTTTCAATATCTGTGCTCTTCAGGTAGTTCAAAAGACCTCTTCTCTGACCTACCATTTTCAGCAGACCACGTCTGGAGTGATGGTCTTTCTTGTGACCTTTCAGATGCTCTGTCAGCAGGGAGATGCGAGCGGTCAGCAGCGCGATCTGTACCTCGGGAGAACCTGTGTCACCGGGTGTTCTTGCGTATTTTTCGATAATTTCCTGTTTGTTGATCTGTGCCATTTGAATAGCCTCCTTAAAATAATAAATATTCTATATGCAACCCCGTAAACTAAGTGACGGTCGGAGATTCCTTTCACTGAGTTTCGGTTTTACAGCCTTTACAGTTTATCATACTCTAAGCCGCTTTGCAAGTAAAAAACAGCGATTTCCTTTGATTTTCACAGCTTTTTGGCATGTTTTAGTCCTGTATTTGCATTTTTTTCTTCTCCGGCAGGCGAAACTGCGACAACAGCACCGCCACAAACACCACCGCAAAGCCGATCGCCATGCGTCCCGTCACCACTTCATGGTACAGCAGCACGGAAAAAAGCACGCCGAACACAGACTCCAGACTCAATAAAATTGTGCCTACGGCAGGGTCTGTATATTTCAAGCCGTACGCCTGCAAAAACAGACATAATGCAGTAGAAAACAGCGACAAATACAATACGCTGCCCGCCGCCTCCAAAGAAACAGAAGCAGGGATACCGCCCACACAAAAGGTGCCGATCCACCCCACTACAGCGGAAAATGTAATTTGCATCGTCGCCACCAGCAGCGGATCTCTGCCTTTGGAAAACCAAGCTACCGCCGTTAGGTCACAGGCGTAAATCACACCGCAAACCAAAGTCACCAGATCCCCTGTTTGCATCTGCAAGTCACCGTTTAGCGAAATCAATCCGATCCCGACCAAACAAATCACAGCGGCAAGCACATGGTTTCTTTGCGGACGTTCTTTGGATACAAACCAGTAAAAAAACGGTACGATCACACAGTATACCGCTGTCAAAAAGGCACTTTTCCCGGGTGTGGTGCCCAATGTCAATGCCACCGTTTGAATGGCAGTGGCAAGCCCCATCGTCGTCCCTGTAATCACGCCGCCCAAAAGATAGCTTTTATTCAGCCTTCCCCATTTGGGGCGTGTCAATACCCAAAGCAGACAAGCCGCAATACTGAATCTGGCTGCGGTAATAAACCAAGAGGACAGTTCCTCTGTCGCGAATTTCTGGAATACAAAAGCACTGCCCCAAATGATCGCTGTCAGCAAAAGCAAGGCATGCGCCTGCATTCTTTTATTTTGTTCCATAACCGTTTCCTCTTACTTTTCTGCTTCCGCTTTCCAGTGCGCATAACGCGCAGAGGCAAAATATTCCTTGGTCTGTTCCGCGTTAATGGCGATCTGCTGCTGCAGCTCCTCTACACTGGCAAATTTCTTTTCGCTGCGCAAAAATTCATAGAAAAAGATTTGCAGTGTTTCCCCGTAAATCATCTGGTTAAAATCGAATAAATAAGTTTCCACAATTTTCTGTGTACCGTTTACCGTTGGATTTTTGCCGATATTGGTCACGCCGTAATAATATTTCCCACGGTACAATGTCTTTGTGGCATATACACCGTTGGGCGGAAACAGTTTTAACGGGTGCGCCACGATATTGACTGTCGGGAACCCGATCGTTCTGCCCAATTTTTTGCCTTCCGCCACCTTGCCCAGTATAAAATACGGCTCTGTCAGCATACAGTTGGCATCTTCCAAATCTTTTTCCACCAAACACTGACGGATCCTGCTGCTGCTGACTCTTTCGTTTTGATAGCGTACAAACGGTACAGCGATAACCTTCACGCCTTTTTCTTCGCCCAAACGGTGCAGCAGGGCATAATCTCCGGCACCGTTTTTGCCAAAGTGGTAGTTTTCTCCCACCACCAGCACTTTGCAATTCATTTGACCGAAAATCAGCTCGTTTGCAAAATCTTCCGGTGACATGGACGCAAATTCTTTGTCAAAAGGATATTCCACATAGGCGTCCACACCCATCTGCTCGATGGCAAAACATTTTTCTTCCGGAGACATGATCAGCGCAAAGTCCTCGTCCTTTCCAAACACCAGCTTCGGGTGCGGAGAAAAGCTGAATACCACGCTTTTTAAGCCTTCTTCCTCAGCGAACTGTTTCATCAGACGGATCAGAGAACGATGTCCCAGATGCAGTCCGTCAAAATTGCCCAATGTCACTGCCGTAGGCATCTTTTGTGTTATATTCGTCGTTGTAATATGTTCCATGTTTGTTCTGAACTCCTTTATGTTTCCGCCTGCAAAAGCAAACGCAGCGGTTTTACCGCCAATCCCTGCTCTGTTGCGGCAACGGTATAAATTCCTGTCAAACATTTTGCCGCGTCATAAACGACCACCGTCTGCCCTTCTTCCAAAGGTACAGACGCCTGCACATGGCACAGATGGATCTTGCCGCCGTTGTGCAGCAGTCTTGTCATTTTTTCCGAAACGACTGCTTTCGGATACTCCGCAAGCGCCTCCTCCATCGGCAAAAGCGCTTCCGATAGTCTTCCCTGTTCCGCCAGAGCCCTCAGCTCGTCCAGTTTTACGGCTGTTTCCAGACGAAACTGTCCGCTTGCCGTCCGCAGCAGCTTCTCCATATGTCCGCCGCAGCCAAGGATCTCACCGATCTGTCTGCAAAGAGAACGGATATAGGTGCCTTTGGAACAGAAAATATCCATCTCCAGTCGGTCCTGCGGCAAAAATTGCAGAATGCGAATGTCATAGATCTCTACTTTCCTCGCCTTGCGCTCCACTTCTTTTCCTTCTCTTGCCAGTTCATACAGCTTCTTGCCGTTGACCTTGACAGCGGAATACATCGGCGGCACCTGCATCAGCTCTCCAACCAAAGAAGCTGCCGCCTGCCTGATTTCTTCCTCTGAAACCAAAACGGGTTTCTGCTCCAATATCTCTCCCGAAGCATCTTCCGTTGTAGTCGTCACACCCAATTTCAATATGGTACGATAACTTTTTTTCCCGTTCATGATGTAATCCGACAGCTTTGTCGCCTGCCCGACGCACACCGGCAGCACCCCTTCGGCATCGGGGTCTAATGTGCCGGTATGCCCCACTTTTTTGGTGCCGACGATTTTGCGCACCAAGGCGACCACATCATGCGAGGTAAATCCTTCTTCTTTGTAAATATTGAAAATACCGTTCACGGACAGCCTCCTTCATGTAAAAAGAGTTTCTCGATCTCTGAAAGTATTTTCTCCTTTGCCTGCTCTACCGGCGCGTGGATCGTACACCCTGCCGCCTTCACATGACCGCCGCCGCCAAAAAGCTGCGCCAGCGCGCAGACATCTCTGCCGTCTTTGCCGCGCAGGCTGGCTTTGGTTTCCCGCGGTGTTTTTTCGTACAAAAAGCAAGCGATCTCCGTTCCGATCACGCCGTTTAACACATTGATGACAGTATCCAACTCTTTATTGTTTCCGCCGCAGGCAGCGATCTCCTCTGCCGTAATGGTAGAACAGATGCATTTGCCGTCAAAGTACAGTGCCGCGTTTTCGATCGCTTTTCCCAAAATCTTTGTTTCGGAATATGTTTTTTCCGAAAAAAAGCGTTCATAAACAGCAGTAAACGGTATGTCAAACGCCATCAGCCTTGCAGCCGCCTCCATGGTGGAGGGCGCTGTGGAAGAATGGCGGAATCCGCCCGTATCATACACCAGACCCGCGTACAATGCCGTCGCGATCTCTCTGTCGATGGGCAGGTACCCTTCCATCATTTGATACAGCACCTCACAGGTGGAGGAAGCTTCCGCCTCCACATGATTCACTTCCGCAAACATCTCATTGCTTCTGTGATGATCCAACTGACAACTGTGAGATGCCCGCTGCAAAACGGCATAGGCATCTGCCAAACGCAGCGTATCGGAACAGTCCAAAGAGATAAACAGATCGATCTGCTGTGTCTGCTCCGGCGCCGAGATCAGCTCCTTGCCCGCGATGATATCATACTTTGGCGCATACGGCTCTAACATCACCCAAACTTGTTTTCCGATTTTTTTCAGAGAACGCGCAAGTGCAAGGCAAGCGCCGATCGCATCGCCGTCAGGATTCGTATGCCCCGCGATGCAGATCGTTTCACTCTTGTCGATCAGGCGGTAAATAGCGGAAAATTCCTCACGCATTTTCCTCACCGTCTTCCCGCTGTTTTCTTTCCTGCGAAATCTGTTCCATCAGCTGATTCATGCGTACCGCATACTCTGCGGACTCATCCAGCTTGAAAATCAGTTCCGGCGTGATTCGCAAATTGATTCTTTCCGCGATCAAATGGCGCATAAAGCCCGCCGCGTTCTTTAACCCTTTCATGACGGAAGCCTTTTCTTCTTCATTTCCCAGAACGGAAACAAATACTTTGCAAAACTTCAGATCCTGTGTGGTTTCCACACGAATGACGCTTGTCATCACACCGATTCTGGGGTCTTTGAGCTCACCGCGTACGATTTGGGATAATTCTTTTTGCAGTTCATCGTTAATTCTTGCAATTCTTGTATTGCCTTTCATTTTCTTTCACCTCCGCGCTGCGGCAAAACGCTTGCCGCAAATGTGGATTTTCTTATCTGGGCACTTCTACCATAGTAAAGGCTTCTACCCAGTCGCCTTCTTTGATGTCGTTGAATTTTTTGAACACCAGACCGCATTCGTAGCCTGCCGCAACTTCCTTGACGTCATCTTTGAAACGTTTCAGACTTTCCAGTTCGCCTTCGTAGATGACGATATTGTCACGCAGGATACGAACCTGATAGTTTTTCTGGAATTTACCGTCTTTGACATAGCTGCCGGCAATAGTACCCACACCGGAAGCCTTAAACAGCTGTCTTATCTCTGCATGACCCATTACCTTTTCTTCATAAACCGGGTCAAGCATTCCCTTCATCGCCGCGGTAATATCTTCGATGGCGTTATAGATAACACGGTACAGGCGAACATCTACTTTCTCCGCATCGGCAAATGCTTTTGCCGCAGGTTCGGGACGTACGTTAAAGCCGATGATGATGGCATTGGAAGCGGACGCCAACATGACGTCGCTTTCTGTGATCGCACCGACACCGCCATGAATGATGCGTACCCGCACTTCTTCATTGCTCAGTCGCTCCAAGCTCTGGCGCACTGCCTCCACAGAGCCCTGTACGTCTGCTTTGACCACGATATTAAGTTCTTTCATGTTACCGCTCTGGATCTGGCTGAACAGATCGTCCAAAGATACTTTCTGCGGTGTTTCTTTGATCAGGTTTTCTCTATTCTTAGCAATGATGCTTTCCGCTACCTGTCTTGCCTGTTTTTCGTTTTCCGCTACATAGAAGCTGTCGCCTGCGGAAGGCACTTCGGAAAGACCCAAGATCTCCACAGGTGTGGAAGGACCTGCTTTTTTCACACGTCTGCCCTTATCGTCCGTCATTGCTCTGATTTTACCGTAGGCAGGACCTGCCACAACAGGATCGCCCACCTGCAGCGTACCGTTTTGTACCAAAACAGTTGCCACGGGGCCTCTGCCCTTATCCAGTTTTGCCTCAACGATGGTACCCTTTGCTTTTCTGTTCGGGTTTGCACGCAGTTCTTTCATTTCCGCAACCAGTGTGATCATTTCCAGCAACGTATCAATGCCTTCTTTTGTCACCGCACTGACCGGTACGCAGATCGTTTCACCGCCCCAGTCTTCGGCAAGCAGGTTATACTCTACCAGTTCCTGTTTCACACGTTCGGGGTTTGCGGAAGGTTTATCCATTTTATTGATCGCAACGATGATCTCAACGCCTGCCGCTTTCGCATGGTTGATCGCCTCTGCGGTCTGCGGCATTACGCCGTCGTCTGCCGCAACAACCAAAACCGCAATATCCGTGATCTGCGCACCGCGCATACGCATTGCAGTGAAGGCTTCATGTCCGGGAGTATCCAAGAATGTAATGGGTTTTCCATCGATCTGTACGGTGTACGCACCGATATGCTGTGTGATACCGCCGGCTTCGCCTTTTGTAACATTGCTGTGACGAATTGCGTCCAACAAAGAGGTCTTGCCGTGGTCAACGTGACCCATTACTACTACAACAGGCGGTCTTTCCTGCAGATCTTCCTCGGAATCTTCCTCTTCCTCGCCGAATACTGTTTCCAGAATGTCTTTTTCTTCTTCGATCTCCAAGATCACGTTATACTGTTCCGCAATGGCAGAAGCTGTGTCAAAATCCAGCACTGCGTTAATATTCATCATTTTGCCCTGTTTCATCAGAAGTGTTACCAACTCGGAGCCTTTTTTATGCAGCACTTCCGCAAGGTCTTTTACAGTGATGGACTCGGGGATATATTTGATCTCGGGGTCGGCATTGGCTGCCTCCTCAGCTGCTCTTGCCGCTTCGGCTGCTTTTCTTGCTTCCTCTTCCGCCCGTTCTCTTCTTCTGCGTTCCATCGGGTCTTCTCTGACTCTGTTATTCTGATCTTTTTTGTCTTTTCTGTCTTTTTTATTTTTCTTATCGCCGTTTCTGTCGGGCGGATTGGGCTGTTTTTGCGCTGCATGTTCCGGTTTATTTTCTTTTTTCTGCATACTGCCCTGAGGCGCTTTTCCGCCACGCTCTGCACGGTCGTTTCTGTCGTTATGCTTCTGTGCGGGTGCGGCAGGCTTTTGTGTGCCGAACTTTCTATCCTGTTCGGCAGGGGCATGCTTCGGTCCTTCCTGCTTTTTATGGTCTTCCCGTTTTTCCCGCTTATCTATCTCATTTCTTTGCTTTGCCGCGTCTTTCTTCGGCTCCTGCTTCTGTTCAGGCGTTTTTTTCTCTTCTTTCTTCGGCTGATAAAATTCCATGATCTTAGCCGTTTCCGCTTCGTCCAGCATACTCATATGGCTGGTCGCCTCGATCCCGAAATCCTTCAGTTTGCTCATTAACTCTTTATTGGCAACACCGAGCTGTTTCGCCAGTTCATAAATACGAATTTTCGACATTGGCTACACCTCCGCTTTCTTCTTCTCTGTCTTTATGCATTCGAATCCGCCGCAAGCAGTGCGATTTTTTTGGCAAACCCTTCGTCTAATACAGCAAGGATTGCCCTTTCCTCTTTTCCGATGGCTCTGCCCAACGCTTCTTTCTCCCCAAACTGTATCAGAGAGATATTCCGATATGCCGCGGCGTCGGTAAATTTTTTCTTTGTGCGAAAAGACGCGTCCTGCGCAAGCAGCAGCAGTACGGCTTTATTTTTTTTCACGGCGATCTCCGCCGCCATTTCGCCATCTGCAATCTTTCCCGCTTTCTTGCATAGTCCCAAAAAGGCGTATAGTTTATGCATCTTCGCCTGCCTCCAGTGCCTGCATCAGTTCCTCATAAACTTCCTTCGGGACCGCAGTTTTAAAAGAACGCTCCAATCCCTTTGATTTCTGCGCTTTGGCAAGGCAGGCAGGGTCCGGACAGATATACGCGCCGCGCCCCGGTTTCTTTCCGGTACGGTCAAGAGAAAAAACGCCGTCTTCGCTTCTGACGATGCGGATCATCTCCCGTTTATCCTTCATTTCCTGACATCCTGTGCATTTGCGCAGGGGTATTTTTCTCTGCTTCATCACTGCCGCCTCCCTTTTTGCAAATTAAGCCTCTTGTTCCGCTTCTTCAACTATCTCTGCCGCATCTGTTTCAGCTGTCTGATCCCCAGCTTCTTCCTTATGCTTTTTGATCTCCAAAAAATCTGTATCCTTCGCTTGGGATTCGCTCTTGATGTCGATTCTCCAGCCGGTCAGTTTTGCGGAAAGTCTTGCGTTCTGTCCTTCCTTACCGATGGCAAGGGATAACTGATGGTCAGGCACTACAATTCTTGCGCTCTGTTCTTCTTCATCAATGGCAACCGCCAAAACCTTGGAAGGACTCAGCGCTGCGGCGATGAATTTCTTCGGATCTTCACTCCAGTTGATGACGTCGATTTTTTCTCCGCCCAACTCCTCTACGATCACATTGACACGGTAGCCATTCTGCCCAACACAAGCGCCCAGTGCGTCCACATTCTCATGTTTGGAATAAACCGCGATCTTAGTACGGCTGCCGGCTTCTCTGGCAATGCTTTTGATCTCCACTGTTCCGTCATGGATCTCTGGAACTTCCTGTTCAAACAAGCGTTTAACCAACTCGGGGTGTGTTCTGGAAACATAGATCTGCGGACCCTTGGTGGTCTGTTTCACTTCCAGCACATACACTTTCAGGCGATCCATGAAATTATAGCTTTCCTGCGGAATCTGCTCATTGGGAGGCAGAATCGCATCGATCTTACCCATCTGCACGATCACGTTTCTGCGTTCTCTGCGCTGCACGATAGCAGTCACAACTTCCCGTTCCTTTGTAATATACTGATTGTAAAGGATCTCGCGTTCCGCTTCTCTGAATTTCTGAACGACTACCTGTTTTGCGGTCTGCGCACTGATACGTCCGAAATCTCTCGGTGTTACTTCCAGATCCACAATATCGCCCACCTGATAGTTGGGATTTAAGGCTCTTGCTTCTTCCAGTGTCATTTCTGTCTGGGGATCTTCCACAGGATCGGCAACAGTCTTTTGCGCGTAGCAGGCAACATCTCCGCTTTCTCTGTCGATCACAACTTTGATGTTTTGACCGGAACCGAAATTTTTCTTGCAGGCGGAAACCAAAGATGCCTCGATCGCCTCAAAAATGATTTCTTTATCGATGCCCTTTTCTTTCTCGATCAAATTCAGAGCCTCGATGAATTCCTTTCTATCCATTTTTCAAATTCCCTCCAAATCCGTTAAAATATCACTGCCAAACGGACGTCCGCCGCATCTTTGCGGGCAATCCGAATTTCATTTCCATCTTCTTCCAAAACAATGGTGTCATCTTCCAGACCCAAAAGCCGACCTTGGTACTCTTTCTTGCCATCCATCGCGCGGTAGAGCTTTACATCAATGATCTCACCGCGAAAACGGACAAAATCCTCCTCTTTTTTGAGCGGACGGTCCAATCCGGGGGAGCTGACTTCCAGAATATAAGCCTGTTCGATCAGATCTGCCGCGTCCAGCTTTTCTTCCAGCTTTCTGCTGAGCGCTTCGCAGGAATCAATATCCACACCGCCTTCTTTATCGATATAGATACGCAGATACCAGTTAGAACCTTCTTTTACAAACTCCACATCCACCAATTCCAGTGCCATCTCCTGCGCGATCGGTGTCACCAACGGCAGGACTTTTTGTTCCGTATTGTTAAGCTTTGCCATACTTTCTCGCACCTCCTTCGGCTTTTGATTCTTGGCTGCGCTTTTTTTGCGCCTATGCAACAAGAAAGAGTGGGCATCTACCCACTCTTTTGTCCAAGTTACTATTCATACATCAGTACTATACCATGTTTTATATGAGAATGCAAGTATTTTCCGCATTTTTTCTGTCCGCTTCCGCCTTTAGGAAAAAAACGGGATCTTCGCCAAAAGCGGGCAAAGCAGAATGGGCAGAAAAATCCCGGGTAAAAAATTCAGCACCTTTAACTTCGTCACCCCTAAGATATTCAGCCCCAGTGCAATGATCAGCACCGAACCCGCACAGTTCATTTCCGCGATCACCGCATCTGTAAAAAACGGCTGCACCAGTTGCGCCAACAGCACGATGCCGCCTTGTAACACCAGCACAAATCCCGCCGCAAACATCACACCGATCCCCAATGCAGACGCAAATACAATAGAAGAAACGAAGTCCAACAGTGCTTTTGTAATCAGCATTTCCTGGTTTCCCGTCAAGCCCGCCTGCAAAGAACCGACGATCGTCATCGCGCCCACGCAAAAAAGCAAAGAAGCCGTGATAAAGCCTTCCGCGATGCTGACTTTTCCGTCCTGCTTACGAAACCTTGACTCTAATCCTTTGGCAAAACGGTTCAGCTTCTCGTCTAAGTCCAACCCCTCTCCAATGATGGTGCCGATCGCCAAAGAGAGGATCAAAATCAATGTATTCTCACCTGCAAGCGCACCGTCGATGCCGATATATACCGTACATAACGCCAATGCCTGCATCAATGTCGCGGAAAGTTTTTCCGGTATCCCCCTGTTTAACGCAAGCCCGATGGCGCTGCCCACAAGCACCGTTGCGGTATTAAACAAAACTCCAAACATAACTCTTTTTTCTCCTTTGTATTTTATGTCATTTTTCTGCCGCTTTTTCTTCTTGCAGCACGCCTAACAGCTCCATAGGCTCCTCTATGATATGGCAATCCCGAAAGCTTCTTAGCGTTTCCGCATCGGAAAATCCCCATGTGACCAAAGCGCAGTCCATACCGGTATGTAAAGCGGTCAGTGCGTCCACCGAGGAATCTCCCACAAACAACGTTTCTTGCGGTAAAATACCCCATTTTTCAAGAATGCGAAGCGGCATATTGGGCGCGGGCTTTTTCGGCACCTGCGCACGCTCTCCTTCCACGCATTCTACATAGGGCACAAAAAAAGCTTCGCAAAGCGCTTCTGCCGCTTCCCGGTATTTATTGGTCACAACACCGATGCGATACCCTTTCTTATGCAAAGCGCAAAGCAGTTTTAGCACGCCGGGATACGGTTTCGTTGTTTCCTGAAAGCAGCGGGCATACTGCTGCCGAAATGCCTGATAGCACGCTTCCGCTTCTTCTTGGCTTGCCTGCAGAGGCAATGCTTTTTGTGCAAAGACCCTGCCGCCGTTGCCTAAATAACTTCTCGCTTCTTCTTTTGTGCAAGGCGGATAACCCATCTGCCTGAGCGCACGGTTCATGCCCTCCGTCAAGTCATTCAATGTATCCAAAAGCGTACCGTCCAAATCAAACAGCACCGCACGGTATGGTTTCATACTCTCACCTTTTCCCCATTTTTTATCCGCAAACAGCCAAAGGGTGCCGCAAAAAACGACACCCTGTCCGTATTTTGTTATTTTTGATATTCCTGCGCCAATGCACGGAAAGCAGGCAGTGCTTTTTCGATCATCTCTCGGGATACGCAGTAGGAAATACGCACATACCCCGGGCAGCGAAAACCAATGCCCATGGTCAAAAGCAGCTTATGCTCCCTTGCCTTCTTGCAAAACGCGCGGTCATCTTCTTCCAACGCTTTGACAAACAGGTAAAATGCGCCCTGCGGTTTGATGCATTCGTAACCCATTTCCGTCAAAGAGCGGTACAGCAATTCTCTGTTTCCGTCGTAATAAGAAACATCGGTCTGCTCGTCACAGCACTCTGCCACCACCATCTGCTGTAACGCAGGCGCATTGATAAAGCCCAGTGTACGGTTGGCAACACTTGCCGCCGTTACCACTTCCTCAAAATCGTCAATTTGGGACGGGATCGTTAAATAGCCGATACGATCTCCCGGCAAAGAAAGGGATTTCGAGAAAGAATATGCCACAATGGTATTGCGGTAAATATTCGGGACCCAAGGGCAGGTAGCACCATCATAAACCAGTTCACGGTAAGGTTCATCGGAAATCAGATAGATCGTTGTACCGTATTCCGCCTGCTTTTTCTCCAGAATCTCCGCCATTTTCTGTAATGTCTGCAAGCTATAAACCACACCGGAAGGATTGTTTGGTGTATTGATCAGCACCATTTTGGTCTTTTCGTGGATCATCTGTTCAAACAATTCCAGATTCGGCATAAAATCCACCGTATTGGGCGGAACCGCAGCAATTTTCACGCCTGCATTTGCCGCATAGCAATCATACTCGCTAAAATACGGCGCAATCGTCAAAATCTCCTCATCGGCGTCCATCAAAGTACGGATCATGACATTCAATCCGCCCGCAGCGCCGACTGTCATCAGAATGTTTTTCTCATTATAATCCGTGCCGAAGCGTCTGTTCAGGCTTGCGGCGATCTTCCTTCTTGCCGCAGGCAGACCGCTGGTATCCGTATAGCTGTGTACTGCCAAAGAATCCATATCACGCAGCAGACGAATCGCTGTTTCATTCACGATCGCCGGTGCTTTGACGTTGGGATTGCCAATACCAAAATCAAATACGTTTTCCGCTCCGTCAGCCTCTTTCAGCTTCGCGCCTTCCGCAAACACCTCGCTGAAGGCTTCTCCCATATCCATAATCTTTTGTATATGTTTGGAGATCATGCTTTCTTACCCCCTTCTCTTTCTTCCGTTAAATACGCGATCGCCATGGCATATCCTTCAAAACCGTGACCCGCGATCGTTTTCTCGCAAGCGGCACGAACATAGGAGATCTGTCGAAAATCTTCTCTTTTGGATACATCGGAAAGATGCACCTCTACCGCCGGCAGCGAAACCGCCTTCAATGCGTCTAACAATGCCACACTGGTGTGGGTATATGCCGCAGGGTTGATGACGATGCCTTCCGTACCGTCAAAGTACGCCTGCTGGATTCGATCCACCAAAGCACCTTCGCTGTTAGACTGGAAAATCTCACACACAGCGCCATGCTGTTTGCAGCTTTCTTTCACAAATGCCTCCAAGTCCGCGTAGGTCTGTGTTCCGTAGATATTCTTTTCCCGAATCCCCAGCATATTCAGATTTGGACCGTTCAGAATCAACAGTTTCATGTTCCCTCTGCCTCCTTATGCTTCGCTGTAGCAGCCAAGGAATGCCAAATGTTCAGCAGAAAGTTCCATTTCTTTGAGCAGTGTAATCACATCTTGATTGAATACGCTGCCGTCCAGATCGAAATAGAAACGGAATTCAAAATCTTTTCCGGGAATCGGACGGCTCTCCAGTTTGCACAGGTTTAAACCGTGGGAAGCGATCTTACCCAGCATCTCATGCAAAGAACCAGGTCTGTGTGCCAAAGAAAGCATCAGGCTGATTTTGTTGGAACCTGCGTAGATGTCCATGTTCTTTGTGATGCAGATAAAACGGGTATAGTTATTCTGATTGTTCTGCACATCGTCTTTTAAGATATGCAGTCCGTACAGATTTGCACATTCATGAGAAGAAATCGCAGCAATATCTTTTCTGCCGCTTTCAGCAACGTATTTTGCAGCGGTTGCTGTATTTTCAAATACCGTTACCTTCACATCGGGCAGAGATTTCAGGAACTGACTGCACTGACTGAGTGCCTGCTCATGGGAGATGATTTCTTTCACATCGGACAGCGCAACTTCGCCATTGGTCAAAAGCGCATGATTGATATGCAGTTTTACGCTTTTTACAATATAGAATTTATGTTTTACCATCAGGTCATACACCTCTGTGACAGAGCCGGCAGAGCTGTTTTCCACCGGCAAAATGCCAAACTGGCACAGACCGGTTTCTACCGCATGGAATACGCTTTCAAAGTTATTGAAATGCAGGATATTCGGCAGGGCAAACAATTTTTCACAAGCCTTTTCGGCATAAGAGCCTTCTACACCCTGGCAGGCAACGACTGCTTTTCTGGGAAATTCCATCTTCGCCTGTGCCACATGCGCCAGAATATCAGCGGATAACGGTGTTTCCTGTACCATCAGACCGGACTGATAGCTCTTGCTCAAGTCAAAAATGGTGCTGTATAACATTTTGGTATACAGTTCCATTTCCTCACCGCTGCGCTCCATTGCTTTTTGCAGTACATCTCTTTCTCTGCGAATATCTAACACAGGCAGATTATTTTCCGCTTTCGCGCCGGCGATCTCTGCACTGACATGCATTCTTTTGACAAACAGATCTGTCAGCTGTTCATCGATGGTATTGATCTGACTGCGTAATTCTTCTAAATTCATGGGTAACTCACCTTTCTTTTTATCATCTTTTTTATATTTTTAAAATTCTCTTTCCGCCAAGCCTGCCACACAAAGCAGGTCCAGTACACCAAGCGCCAAAGCTGCCTCTACCACAGGGACCGCTCTGGGTACGATGCAAGGATCGTGTCTGCCTTTGACTTGCAGCTTACACGCCTCGGCATTCAGAAAACTGATACTGTCCTGTTCTTTTGCGATAGAGGGTGTCGGTTTGAATGCTGCCCGCACCAAAACGGGCATACCCGAGGAAATGCCGCCCAAAATGCCGCCATGGCGGTTCGTTTTGGTCCGTACCAACCCTTCGCCGTCATAATAAAACGCATCGTTATTTTCGGAGCCGCGCATGCCTGCCACCGCAAAGCCTGCGCCAAACTCCACACCTTTGACGGCAGGTATGGAAAATAACAGCTTCGAAAGACAGCTTTCCATGCTGTCAAACATCGGTTCTCCCACACCGACCGGCAGTCCGATGACAGCGCCTTCCACGATGCCGCCAACGGAGTCGCCCTCTGCTCTTGCCGCAGCGATCACAGCCTGCATCTGTTCCCCTGCTTCTTCTGAAAGCGTAGGAAACGATGCACTTGCCGTATGCTGCAGCACCGCGCGTTCCAAATCACATGGCGGAAACGGCACGTCCTTCACCTCTGCGATCTGTGCAATATGCGCCCCGATATAAATGCCTCTGCGCTCTAAGATCTGCATACAAACCGCACCCGCAAAACAAAGCGGTGCCGTCAGTCTGCCGGAAAAATGTCCCCCGCCGCGGTAATCATTCGCACCGTTGTATTTTTCCATTGCCGTATAATCCGCATGCCCCGGTCTTGGGATATCCCTTTCGTAATCCTTAGAACGGGTATTGGTGTTTTCGATCATCGCGCAAAGCGGTGCACCGCAGGTCTTTCCCTCGAATAGTCCGGAAAGTATCCTTGCCTCGTCCGCCTCCTTGCGCGGTGTGGAATAAGCATTTTGTCCCGGCGCCCTTCTTTGCATAAAGGCACGCACACGTTCCAGATCGATTTCTTCCCCGGGCGGCAGTCCGTCAATGACCACACCGATCGCCTCGGAGTGGGATTGTCCGAATATGGTGATCTTCACCTGTTCTCCGATATTAGAGGACATGTACCGCACCTCCCAACTTGGTAAACTCTGCGAAGAAGGAAGGGTATGATTTTTCCACCGCTTCCGCGCCTTCTATCACGATCTCCTGCTGCAATGCCACAGCAGCGATCGCCATTGCCATCACAATGCGGTGATCCTGATAGGAAGATACCGTGACCGGAGCAGATGCTTTCGCTCTGCCGATGCCGTAAATCACCAATCCGTCTTCTTTTTCCTCCACAGGCACCTGCAATCTTTGCAAACAATCCGCCATCGCAGAAAGACGATCGCTTTCTTTTAATCGCAGGCGTCTCGCGTTGATAATTTCTGTTTTGCCTTCCGCCGCCGCTGCCGCCACGCAGAGAATCGGAACTAAATCGGGAATTTGTGAAGCGTCAATCACGCAGCCTTGCAGCTTTTTGCCGCAAACGGTAAAAGTATTTTCTTTCCGCTCCACCGTTGCGCCAAATCGTTCCAGAAGAGAAAGGATTTCTTTATCCCCCTGCCTGGAATTTTCGTCCAGCCCGCTGCAGCCGACTTTTTCTTTTCCGACCGCGCCTGCCGTCAGCCAAAACGCGGCATTCGACCAATCCCCTTCCGCATAAATCTCTTTCGGGGAGTGGTAAATCTGTCCTCCCGGTATTTTCCAGCCTGTCGGCGTTGTTTTCACATGTATACCGAATCTTTCCAATGTCTGCAGTGTCATATTCACATACCCCACAGACTCCATCTGTGTAGTCAGCACGATCTCGCTGTCCTCTTTTAACAACGGCAGGGCAAACAGCAATCCCGTGATATACTGTGAGCTGATATTGCCCGGCAGCATGAAACTGCCTGCCGTCAGTTTTCCGGTGATCTCCAGTGGCAGTTTGTCCCCCTGCACCGTACAGCCATGCTGGCGCAGCAGTTGCAGCAAAGGCTCCATCGGTCTTTGTGGCAATCTGCCTTCTCCCGTTACCACAGCGCCGCCGCCCAAAGCCGCTGCCACAGGTACCAAAAAACGCAGTGTGGAGCCGCTTTCTCCACAGTCCATTTCTCCGCTGACAGGAGTGTCCCTGCGAATCGGTTCGACGTGAATGGTCTGCTCTTTTTGCGTAATTTGGCAGCCTAATCCTTTCAGACAGCGTATGGTAGCCAAAATATCTGCATTCGTTCCCTGTAAAAAGACATCTGTCGGTGCGTCCGCCAGTGCCGCCGCGATCAAGATACGGTGTGCATCTGATTTGGAGGAGATTGCCTTCGCTGTTCCTTGCAAATAGCCGTTTGCGATTCTCACTTCCATGTCTGTTTCACCTCTTTGCCAACGCCGCCGCAACCATTTCTTCCACTGCCGAAACAGGGATTTTTTCCAAGCGGCAGGCGCCGATTCTTTCCGGAAATACGAATGTAATGGTATTTCCCCTTCTTTTTTTATCATAACAGGTTTCCTGTGCAATCTCCGCGGCACTGTACGGCGCTTCTGTCGGCAAATGGTTTGCCGTAAGCGCCTGTTTGATGCGGTCAGTAATCCCTGCCTGTGCGATCTTTCTCTGCTCCGCAATTTGCGCAATCAGCGAAAGCCCCATCGCGACTGCACTGCCATGTGTAATGGAAAAATCACTTTTTTTCTCAATCGCGTGTCCCAATGTATGCCCCAGATTCAACAACTGACGCGTACCGGTGTCAAATTCGTCTTCCATCACGATATCCCGTTTCATCTTGACACACGCCTCAATGATTTCTTCCAATTCTTCCTTCTTGCAGCCGTCTTTGACCTGCTCAAACAAAGCTTCGTTCCCGATCACACCGTATTTGACCACTTCCGCGCAGCCGTCCGCAAAGGTTGCCTGCGGCAAGGTCTGCAAAGTATCGATATCGCATACGACCAGATGCGGCTGATAAAACGCACCTGCCATATTTTTGCCTGCCGCCAGATCAATCGCGGTCTTCCCACCGACAGAAGAATCCACCGCCGCCAAAAACGTGGTAGGTATCTGTATAAAACGGATTCCTCTTTGGTAAACGGCAGCCGCAAACCCTGCCATATCACCGACTACACCGCCGCCCAGCGCAACGATGATATCCTGCCTTGTCATTTCTTCTTCCGCCAAAAATTCCAATATCTGTTCCAAGGTGGAAATACGCTTGCTCGCTTCCCCCGCGGGAAAGGAAAACGTGCAAACCGAAAACCCGGCTTTTTCCAAAGAAGTCCGCACGGTATCGGCATATAACGCTTCCACCACACTGTCCGTGATCAATGCGGCTTTGCAAGGGGAGATCCGCTTTGCCGTTTCTGTGCCGACTGCCGCAAGCAAGCCCTTCCCAATCAATATCTGATAAGAAACAGACGCTTCTACCGTTACTGTTCTCATGCTATTCTCCTTCCGCGTCCGTTTACTCGAACGCTTTGATATCATCTACTGCCAAGCGACGTTCTTTTCCTTCCCGCAGAAGTTTGCACAATGTTTCGGCATCGCTTTCATGCAGCGCTTTGCTGTAAGCCGAAAGGCGTTCGATCAGACCGTCCACTTCTTCCGCCAAAAAGTCCTTGTTATCCAAAAACAGTTCCGTCCACATCACTTCATTCAGCTTTGCCACACGAGTCATATCATGGAAGCTGCCTGCGGAAAAGCCTTTAAAATGCGGAGAAAGTTCACTCTTGATGTAAGCGCTGGAAACCACATGCGCCAGCTGTGAAGTATAGGCGATCATCTGATCGTGGATCTCATCGGTGGTCACCTGCAT
>CALWRB010000053.1 GCA_944383855.1 uncultured Lachnospiraceae bacterium | reverse complement strand
CGCAATTTTGCGGCGTTGTTTTTCGATCCACTCGTTTCCGCAGTCAGCGGAAAATGCACAAGATAAAGCGGTTTGATTCACCACACATTGCTTGCAATGCCCACATTTTTGGCAAGGATAGAATGGTTTATCCGCAAATTGCTTCTCTGCAAATGCTGCGTCTGCTAAAAAAGCCCTACTGGAAACAATCAGGTCAGCGACATTATCAGCAACCGCGTTTTCTGCGCTTTCCTTCTCTCCCATCATACCGTTTATAATCAGCGGCATATGTATGTGTTTTCGCATTGCACGAAATAGCGGTAAAAAAGCGCCATCAGAAGTAAAAACAGAATCTTGATCGACTGCCGCACCTTCCCATGCCGGTTTTAATATCACTGCATCGCATAACCCTTCTTTTTCTACGGCATGACAAAGAGAGATCGTACTTTCCGGACCAAATCCCCCACTCCTCATTTCTGCCGCGCATAAGAAAATAAACACAGGGAAATCCTCTGTTTGCGATTTGATTTTTCGGAGCAGTTCCAAAAGAAATGTATGTCCTTGTTCCGTTGCGATACCGTATCTGTCCTCCCTGTGGTTACAAAGCGGAGAAAGGAAAGAAGATAAGAAATCCCCATCTTTGACCGAAAGAGCGACTGCTTCTGCACCGATCGCCTTTACTTTTTGTATCGCAGCACAATAAGCCGTTGCTATCTCTTCCAATGCAAACGATTGTAAAGAAGAAAACTCGTTTGTTTCCATATGATCCATTGAGAGCAATGGGATCCACTTGCATTCATATTCCTTCATTTGCTGTAAAAATACAGAAAATTCTGCATTCTCAATGCAATCAGCGGAAATCATTCCCCACGGACAATCCTCCTTTCTCACGCCTACCGGCATGAGAACAGCCGCTGCACCGCCTTCCGCCCGCGCACAGAAAAACGCTGCCTCTCTTTCGGAAAATTCGTCTGTTTTAGAATAACCCGTAGGCGGCGAAAGAAAGATCCATCTGTTTTTAAAACACAACGAACCGATTGTTTTGCTTTCTTGCAGCATGCATTTTCTCCTTCCTTGTTGTAGCTTTGTTCTTTCTGCTATCTGCCCTAATGAATAAATACTCAATCCATAAAAAAGGTGCCGACTGTTGCCGACACCTTTTTGTTATTAAAATTAGTGTTTCAGACCCATCAAAGCTTCGCTGAACAAACGAGCGTCCATTTCTTTGATTTTACCGTCTACATAATCGATCTTAGGTTCAAATTCCATCTGATCCAAAATCTGTGTCTGCAGATCGATACCGGGTGCGATTTCAGTCAGATGCAGACCGTCTTCTTTCAACAGGAATACGCATCTTTCTGTAATATACATTACATGCTGACCACACTTGAATGCATGCTCACCATTGAAGGTTACCTGACCAACCTGTTTGATGAACTTTTTCTGTCTGCCTTCCTGTGTGATAACCAGCTTGCCGTCTTCCACTTTCAGTTTCAGACCGCCTGCTGTGAAGGTACCGCAGAAGTATACTTCAGGTGTGTTCTGGGTAATGTTGATAAAACCACCGCAACCTGCAATCTTAGGACCGAATCTGGAAACGTTAATGTTACCTTTTTCGTCACATTCAGCCAGACCCAGATAGCATTGATCCAGACCGCCGCCATCATAGAAATCGAACTGGTAACCCTGATCCAGAATAGCATCGGCATTTCTTGCAGTACCAAAGCGAACACCGCCCAGAGGAATACCGCCAACAGCGCCACTCTCTGCTGTCAATGTCATATAGTCGCCGATACCTTCTTCACTTGCTACAGAAGCAACATACTCAGGCGCACCAACACCCAGGTTTACAGCAACATCTTTCTTCAGTTCCAGAGCACCACGTCTGCCGATGATCTTCTTTGCATCCAAAGGAAGCAGTTCGCCGGAAGCAACTGCCTCAGGTGCACGTTCCTCACCTGTCAGTGTAGGATCGAATTCACAGTGCAAAGACTGTTCGTGATCTTCGGGATCTGCTACTACTACATAGTCTACATAGATAGAAGGCAGTTTCACCAGACGAGGATCCAAAGAACCAGCTTTTACAATTCTTTCAACCTGAACGACTACGATACCGCCTGTATTCTTTGTAGCCTGTGCAACAGATGTGGATTCCAGTGTCAAAGGCTCTCTTTCTACAGAAATGTTACCGCATTCGTCAGCATATGTACCGCGAATATAAGCAACATTGATCGGGAATGCAGGGTAGAACAGATAATCCTGTCCTTTAATGTTCATCAGTTCAACGAAATCTTCTGTTGTGATATCGTTTACTTTACCGCCGCCGTTTCTGGGGTCAATGAAAGTACCCAGACCAACTTTTGTAAATACACCGGGTTTGTGAGCAGCAATATCTCTGAACAGGTGGCACAGAGCACCCTGAGAAACATTGTATGCTTCCATTTCATTATTCATTGCCATCTCGCCCAGCTTCGGAACAGTTGCCCAGTGACCTGCAATATATCTTTTCAGCAGACCCTTGTGTGCATAGTGCTCAGCGCCGCAGCCATCTCTGTTACCTTGAGAACCTGCATAAACATATGTCAGATTTCTGGGTTCGCCTGTTTCCAAGAATCTTTTTTCTACTGCTTTGTTGATCGCTTCGGGAATGCAGCTTCCAACAAAACCGCTGGTGGTAAAAGTATCACCGTCTTTTAACAGCATTGCTGCTTCCTGAGCGGAGATGATCTTTACTTGTCTCATTTTGTGTTTCCTCCTAATTTCTATTTTGTTTTTGTTCCATCAAACAAAAAACGGAATGCTTTTCCGCCTTGTAAAAACATGGAAAAGCCTCTATTCGAAAACACCGGGGGAGAATGATCGCCCCCGGTAGTGTTTCCGGTTCGTCTTTCGATAAAAAGATTACATCATTTCAACGAAGGACTGCAGTCTTGTTTTGATCTGTTCGAAGGAAGTAACTTCCTGATCGACTTCGATCATCAGGTTCTTGATACCTTTTTCTTCAAATTCTCTGTACATGATCGGGTAATCCCATTCTTCAGGATCACAGAATTTCATCATTGCGATGATAACTGCATCAGCGCCGGTCTTTGCAACTTTGTTGATCAGCATCTTGCCGCGACCCTTCTTGGTATCTGTAGCAACGGAGCAACCGTACATCTGCTGCCAAGCTTTTGCCATTCTGTACAGAGGACCACCTTCACCGTCCAAAACATCTACACGGATCTGTCTGGATTCCTGAGCCAGGTCGTCGTCTACGATAGCCAGACCGAATTCGTTGAAGATTTCAAGCAATTCGTTGGGCTCCAGCAAAATACCTGTTACGATAACTTTCTTGCCGTTCCAAGGTTCAACAGGCATAGCTTTTACTTCAGCGATCAGCTCTTTTACAAGTTCTGTGTGTTTTTCTTTCAGCATGAACTGTCTTGCTTTAAATACAGCATGACGGCTTACAGCATCGATCACCTGAGGATATGCAGCTGCAACTTCAACGAATTCACGCATTACAGCTCTGTTTTCGTTGTAGATAGCAATGGATTTTTCCAAATCTGCATTTGTGATCGTAACACCCAGATAGTGTTCCAGCTGTTTTTTCACCAGTTCATATTCTGTTACCAGGAATTTGTTTGCAGCTTCCAGACCTCTGTTCTGAGGGTGTGTGAATACGATAACAGGAGAAGTGCCTTTCCATTTCTGGCTCATGCATTTCAGTGTATCGCAAGGTACGGAGAACAGAACTGCGGACAGTTCGTCATAAGCGCCTTCGCACTGCAGTTCCATGATCTGCTGCATGATGGAACAAGCGAAAGGAGGCAGATATGTACGAGCCTGAGAAATCTGTTTGCCCTGTGCGCCCCAAAGGCCCATAGGCAGATAACCTGTTGCGTGAACCAGTTCTTCGGGTGCGTAAATAGGCATAATACCTACTGCACCTTTGCCTGTTTCTGCTTTATAGTCAGCCAACGCCTTTTTGGGGTTTGCTGCAACATCTTTCAATTGGGATAAAATAGTCTCTACTTTACTCATTTTCTCTTCCTCCTTATTCAGCTGCTGCCATATTGGCTTCCATCATTTCAACCAGAGCCTGAACACGAGTCTCATACTGTGCAGGAGAGTATACGCGAGGGTCTGTCTGGTCGCCGTCAAAGCTTACATAAGGCAGTCCGTTCTTTTCTTTGATGATTTCTGCTGTTTCTACATTCAGGAAGCTCATCAGTTTGCAGCTTCTGTTCAGGTGGTAAATAATACCGTCAACCTGACCATGTTCCATCAATTTCATCAATGCTTCTGCTTTGTTGCTCAGGCATGTATTGATGTAAGTTCTTGTGTAAGCTTCTGCCATAGAATGCAGAGTTTCATCGTTTGCATCATAGGACAGATCCCACATACTGGGGTAAGCAGAACCGGTCATGATAGCACCCATATTTTTCAAAGTTTTAAATGTGTGGCTCAGGTGAGGCCATACAGCGATACCTTCCCACTGAATACGAGTCTTTTCAGCACCCTTAAATGCATAGATGCCTGCTTTCAGGTTTTCTTCCAATTCATCAGCAAATGCTTTGAAAGTGATTTCAGCATAGTCCAAAGAACGACAAGCTACGATCAGAGCCATGTAGTTGAAGAAATCGAAACCATTCAAAGGAGAGGGTTTATATTTTGTAAAGTCAGCAATTCTGTTCCACTGATATACGGAACGCTGTGTCTGCTGTCTTACTGTTTTAAATTTTTCCCAATCAAAAGGTCTGCCGCAGATTACTTCCAGCTGAGAAATTGCATTTCTGAATTCGTCTGCGATGTACTCTTTTGCATATTCGGGAATAGGCATTGTGTGGTTGAAAGGTACATCGATTACGATGCAAGGGATATCCAACTCAACAGCCAGGTTCTCATACCATTTCAACAGTGTGTTACAAATGTTGTTGCAAGTAATTACCAGATCGGGCAGCGGAACATCAGCTGCGGGAGAGTTTACCAGCACTTCGGGTTTTACGCCTGTTTTTGCATATTCTTTCAGGCATTCCATGTAACCCATGTTAACTCTGCCGTAAGAGCAGCAGTCGATGTTGTAGCCTTTTCTTTCAGCTACTTCCAACATGTCCAGCGCACCTTTTCTTGCACCGATACCTGCGGAATGTGTTTCGGGATAAACCATAGCAATGCCCATGGTTACACAAAACTCAGGGGGTGCAACGGAAGCAGACCAACAAACCAAGTCTCCTCTTGCTTTTGCTTCTCTGGCATCCTGATCAGCTTTGTTCTGATAGTATGCTAACAGTTGTTTTGCTTTCATGCCTTGTGTCAAACTCATTTTAATCCCTCTTTCTTATTTTTTTTGCGCCGCCTCAAATGCAAACAAAGCTGCACCGAGTGCTCCTGTCGTTTGTGGATGTGGAGCGACAATAACGTCCTTCTTTAAAACACTTTCCATCGCTCTGACAACGCCGGCGTTCTGTGCTACACCGCCTGTCATCACAATGTCTTTTTCCAGTCCGCCGCGATAAGCAAGACCGCAGGCTCTGCTGGCAACGGAAAGATGCACGCCTCTAATGATGTTATTACGATTTACACCATTGGAGAGCTGGCTGATAACTTCAGATTCAGCAAATACTGTGCAAGTGCTGCTGATCGGCGCTGCCTCATCAGCCAACTCGTCAAGACTTGCCATTTGGTCCAAAGTGGTTTCCAAAACTCTTGCCATTACCTCCAAGAACCTTCCTGTACCTGCCGCACATTTATCATTCATAAAAAACTGCTTGATACCACCTTTGGAATCCAGACGGATCGCTTTCGCGTCCTGTCCGCCGATATCAATGATGGTACGTGCAGTCGGTACCAAATGAAAAACACCCTTTGCATGGCAGCTGATTTCGCTGACCTGTTTGTCAGCGCCTTCAAAATTAAATCTGCCGTAACCTGTTGCCACAACAAAGGACATATCCTCTCTGGTAAGACCACTGACCTCGTAAGCTTTTTCCAGCGCCTTCTGAGGACCTGTAGAACCTGTACCGAACTGTACAGTTTCCGCAGCAACGATGTCTTTTCCGTCTTTGAGGATCACGACCTTCGAAGATGCGGAACCGACATCAACACCCATTGTGTACATCTTGCTACCTCCTTAAATAAAATAGATCCGCACAAAAATCCATAAAGGATTTCCCTGCACATCGGAAAGATATTTTCCGATAAAACAAGACAAATTTTGCCTTCTTTGCAAACTCCATCTCATTTTTGTTTCATTATATCACTGACAGAAAGAAAATGCAACTTATATTGTTAAAAAATTGTTATTATTTGTATTGTATTTTCCAATTTTTTTGGCAAATCGCAGAAAATGCAGATTTCTGAAAACTCTCCCACATTTTTTTCGCCGCAATTTGATTTTGTAGTCAAAACGAACAGATTTATTGTGAAACCATTCTGTATTTTTTGTACATTGCACTGTCAGTGAAAAAGCCAAAAATTTTTGGTGCACTTTTGAGAAAAATCAAAACTTCCCTCTTCTTTGAGCTATCTTTTCAAATTCTTTCTGCTCATAGAAAAACCTCTTTTTTTTGTTAAATTTTCTTCAAGTTCTGAGAGATACGAGAAATAACCAAGCTTTCTTTGTTAAATATTTATATAGCAAGCTATAAAGAAATACGATTTTGTCATAGCGAAAAAGCAGCAAAACCCTCTGTTTTGCTTGTTTTATCCGCAATTTCTCTTTGAAAACAGGAAAAAAAGTAAAAACACGCCTGTTTTTTACATAAAAAGACCCTCTGTTTATCCACAGAGGATCTTTTCGAGATTCTTTCGTTTAGCGCACTTCTTTTATTCCGCCTCAGCACTCCACCGGAATAAAGGAAAATGTTCCTACATCAAACAATCCCATATCGGTCAGCTTGATCTCCGGAATCACTGCCAAAGACATAAAGCAAAGCGTCATTACGGGTTCAACATCTTGCGCGATCCCCAATTCCTGATAAGCCTTTTCATGGATATCCGTCAGTTTCTGTTTGACCCATTCTCCGCTTTGGTCGCTCATCAGCCCTGCGATCGGCATCGGCATGCTTTCCACAACTTTACCGTCTTTGACCAAAACAATGCCGCCGTTTTGCTCTTTTAATTTTTCTACCGCAAATGCCATTTCTTCGTCGCTGACACCGGCTACGATAATATTATGCGAGTCATGTGCAACAGAAAGCGCCACCGCGCCAGCTTGAATGCCATATCCTTTTAAAAATCCGCAAGCAACATTTCCGGTCATCTGATGCCGCTCTACTACAGCGACCTTTACAATATCCGTATCAGCGCTCCAAACAAACTCACCGTTTTCCACACGGATATCCGCTTCCTCTTTTTTCGTGACAACGCCGCCGGGTTGAATTGTGATGACATGCACATGATTGCCTTTTAAGTGCATTTTGAATTTTTCGACAGAAAAATCTTTCAGATGCACACTGTTTCTGACCGAGGAAATATCATATTTTTCTACTGCAGGAAGATATTTTCCTTCTTCGGCAACCAGCTCTCCTTGTATCAGAACGCGATTGACATGAAAATCAACCAAATCATCTAATAAAACAATATCGGCTAAATATCCTGGAGCAATAGCACCTCTGTCATACAGACGGAAGCACTCCGCTGCATTCAGTGTTGCCATACGGATCGCTGTCACTGCGTCCAATCCGCCTTCGATACATGCACGCAAATGATTGTCTATGTGCCCTTCGCTCAAAATAGTTTTCGGCTGTCTGTCATCGGAACAAAGCAAGCAACGGCGACTGTTTTCGGGTGTTACACCTTTGATCAGCACCCGCAGATCTTTGCACGCAGAACCTTCCCGCAGCAGCACATACATACCAAGTGAAAGACGTTCCTGCATCTGTTCTACAGTAGAGCATTCGTGGTCACCTTGAATTCTGGCACAGGCATACGCCGTCAAATCCTTGCCGGAAAGTCCGGGAGAATGCCCATCGATCAGCTTTCCTGCTTCTTTTGCTACCATCAGTTTATCCAAAGAATCCTCATCTGCTTGGATCACACCGGGATAATTCATAAATTCACCCAAACCAAGAATATCTTCTCTTTTGATGGGTTCTTCCATCATATCCGCACCAAGAACAAGTCCAGCATGTTCAAAAGGTGTTGCGGGAACGCAGGAAGGAAGCATAAATTTAATATCCATTTTAGTATTTTTTGCGGCTTCCATCATGTAATCCAAACCCTTGATCCCCATAACATTGACGATCTCATGCGGGTCCGCAATGATCGTTGTACCGCCATGCGGGACCAGAAGTCTGCCCAGTTCTTCCGGTGATACATAAGAGGACTCCACATGTATATGGCTGTCGATAAAACCGGGGGCTGCATATCTTCCCGCAGCATCGATTTCTTTTTTACCATGATAGGAACCAACGCCCGCGATCTGATTTCCGCTGATGGCAATATCGCCTTCTTCGATTTTTCCGCTGAATACATTTACGACTTTGCAGTTTTTAATGACAAGATCCGCCTCTATCTCACCTTTTCCTGTCAAAATCAGTTTTTTCAGTTCTTCTTTTTTCATATGCAAAACCTCGCTTCTTACTCCTCTGTCAGTTCCAAAATCGGATCATAAGTTGTCAGCGCACGATAATCCACAGGTCCGACGTCTGTCAAAGCATAATCGGGAATAGCTGTGATCGGTAGGAAGAACATATACATCATAGGATTCGGTAGATCTGAGCCGATTTTTCTTGCCGCTTCATCGATCTTCTTTTCCATTGCGGCAATTTCTTCCGGTTCCGCATCGCTGACGATGCCGCCGACAGGAAGCGGTAAAAATTCCAGAACCTTACCATTTTCTACAACGACCTGACCGCCGCCTTGCTCGATCAAATAATTCACTGCGATCGACATATCTTCTGCCGAGGAGCCCATGACAACCAAATTATTATCGTCCGGCGCACAGGTAGATGCCATCGCGCCGTTTTTCAATTTCCAGCCGGAGCAAAATGCCAAAGAACGATTGCCGTTTTTGCCAAAGCGTTCCAAAACAGAAACCATGATCGCATCTTGTTCTGTATCGGGCTGAACAACTCCGTTTTCTACACGAAGCACAACGTCCCTTCTCTTGCGGACAAAAGGTCCCTGTACGTCCATGGAAAGAACTTTTGCGGTTCCGTTTTGAATCGGTACTTTATATTCGAAATCTTCTTTCGTCGTTTTCTTGCATTTCAGAGGACCTTGGAAGATGGGGCTTCTTTTCGGTGCTTTCAGATCATAAGTAATATGATGATCTTCCGCAACCATCTGTCCGTTTGTCATAACTTTAGATACTTTAAAATCTTCCAAACTGTCTACAAATAAAATATCTGCGATTCTGCCGGGGCAGATAGAGCCGACCAAATGGTCGATACGGTACGCCTCCGCACTGTTGATCGTTGCCATCTGAATCGCTGTCATCGGGTCTACCCCTGCTGCGATCGCAAGACGAACCACATGATCCATATGTCCTTTAGAAAGGATATCCGTTGCGGTCACATCATCGGTACAGAAGCTGACTCTGCGGGCAAAAGCGGGATTCACTTCTGTCACGGCACGGATATTTTCCGCCAGAAAATGTGTCACGCACGATTCACGGATCAACATATGCATACCTTTACGCATTTTTTCTACTACTTCCTCGTGGTCATAGCTTTCGTGATCCAGACGTACACCACTGCAAAGGTATCCGTTCAATTTTGTTCCCCTTGCCATTGGCGCGCAGCCAAAAACAGGCAGACGATTATGGAAAGCCTGGGAAATCGCACTCAAAGTATCTTCGTCTTCTTCCTGCACGAACTCCGTTACGGTTTCCCACACACCATAGCATTCCGGCCACTGCTGAACTGTTTCGTGGACATCTTTGTTGAAATTAAAAGATACTGTTGACTGCGGCACGGTATAAGGTGTTTTGTAAGGCGCGCCCCAGAATACCTTTAAGGGACTTTTCTTTACTTCATCTAAAATTTCACGCAATCCGTCTAAATCGGATACGGAAATATATTCGTCCAGACCTGAGATCATACTGGTCGTTCCATGCGGTACGACTGCTTTTGCATAGCTTGTGATGCTCAGTTTGCTGCACTCACTGTGGATATGCCCATCGATCATGCCGGGTACGAGATATTTTCCTTCCGCATCAATAATCTCTGTTTCCGGTCCGATATAAGGCTCCACATCGCCCACTGCGGCAATCATATCCTTATAGATCGCGATATCGGCAGGATAGATCTCACTGGACATAACATTGACCAGTATACCCCCTTTGATCACTTTTTGCGCAGGGATCTTTGCACTGCCTGCACGAATTCTTTCCTTTAATGTAGCCACTGTCCGTTCCATAATTTCTCCTTTCTGTCCTGTCTGATTCGTTTTTTCTGTGTCGGTATTTTTCCACAAAAAAAACCCGGTTTGTAACGACCAGGTTTCCCGTCCCGAATGCATAAAATCGGTATTGGTGCCGGAAAACCGGTTGCCAATAGAATTTCGATACATTACTATTTTGTTTGTTTTCATCGTACCATATCTGACAAAAAAGTCAAGAAAAACATCTGTTTTTTGCCATAGTTTCTGCCATTTTTTCATTTTCTTCTCTTCCTTTTTCTTTATTCGTATTTTGATGTATGCTTTCAGACACATTTTCGCATACTAATCAAAACTTACGATAGAAAGGACGATTTTTTATGGCAAGCTCTTACCAAGACTTAGCTGATCTGCTGTTAAACAATGAACGTGCGCAGGCTTTTTATAAATCTCTGCCCGATGAAGTTCAGCTTACTATATCCAAGGACGGAAAAAACATCAATACCATGTCACAGCTTAGAAACTTTGCTGCTTCCTGCGCAAAGTAAAGAAAAAAACAGTCGGAAAATTTCCGGCTGTTTCCTTTTATTCATATGTTTAGATCTGCACTTTTGTATGCTTTTGCAGCTGCATTCTATCGTGTAAAAATACCGCTATTCCCGCACCGCAAATGATGACATAGCCAAGCCAGCTGAATAGATCCGGCGTCTGGTGAAACAAAAAGAATCCGAGTCCCGCAGAAAAAATGATCTGACTGTAATCATAAACCGAGATCTCAGCCGCCGGAGCGTAAAAATATGCCGCTGTGATTGAGAACTGACCGCCTGCGGCAGCCAATCCAGCCATCAGCAGAATCAAAATCTGCTGCATCGACATTGGGGTATAGGAAAAAATCAAAAAAGGCAGTGTAACAATGCAGGAAAAAGCAGAAAATACAAACACGATAAAAGGACCTTTTACCCCTCTTTTTCCCAAAGCACGTACCATTGTGTACGCAAGACCAGCACCCAAACCACCCAGCAGTCCAATTACAGCAGGAAACAAATCAGCGGAAAACCCGGTTGGTTTTAATATAAACAAAGCTCCTGCAAATGCAGTACAGACCGCGCTGAATTGAAATACCGTAATTCCTTCTTTTAATAATAAGGCACTGAACAGAATCGTAAAAAACGGTGACATCTTATTCAGCATAGATGCATCTGCCAGCACCAGATGATCCACCGCATAAAAGTTGCATAAAATACCCACTGTTCCGGCAAACGAACGAATCAGCAGATCTGTTCCGCTTTTTTTGTCCAGCTTAATTTCCGGTTTTTCCTGCAGCAAAATGAGCGCGGCAAAAATCATCGCCACAAAGTTACGAAAAAAACTTTTCTGAACAGATGGCAGATCACCTGATAAACGAACAAACGCACTCATCCACGCAAAGCAAAACGCAGATGCAACTAAACAACAAATTCCTTTTTGCTTTTGCGAAAGCATATAATACCTTCTTTCTTTCCACTCTATTCTATTCAACTATACCATGATGGATCATGAAAATCCACTGTAAAAAAAATTGCAAAAAAAATCCATTTTTTCAGCAAAATACTACTTGCAAGCTGACGTTTTTTTGATTATAATTCTTTTTTATTTATAAATTTTTTTAATATGTTTTATCTATGTTACGAAGGAAGGAGCGTTATGTTATGTCAAAGTTTATTTTTGTCACCGGCGGTGTAGTATCCGGTTTGGGAAAAGGAATCACTGCCGCGTCTTTAGGTCGGCTTCTAAAATCAAGAGGTCTTCGGGTTGCCGCGCAGAAATTGGATCCTTATGTGAATGTGGACCCCGGTACAATGAGTCCTTACCAGCACGGTGAAGTCTTTGTGACAGAAGACGGTGCTGAAACCGACTTGGACTTGGGACATTACGAACGCTTCATTGATGAAAACCTGAATCGGTTTTCTAACTTGACTACAGGTAAAGTATTCTCTCAGGTTATTCAAAAAGAACGTCAGGGCGGCTATCTTGGAAAGACAGTACAATATATTCCACATATCACGAATGAAATCAAGGAGTTTATCTACCGCCTTAGCAAGGAAACCGCTGCCGATGTTGTATTAACCGAAATTGGCGGTACCATCGGTGACATTGAAAGCCAGCCTTATCTGGAAGCTATCCGCCAGATCAATCTGGAAGTCGGTGAAGAAAACACTTTGTTTATCCATGTTACACTCGTGCCGTATCTGAAAGCTTCCGGTGAGCATAAATCGAAACCTACACAGCATTCGGTCAAAGAACTCCGCAGTATGGGCATTACACCCAATATTATTGTTCTGCGCAGCGATGAACCCATTACAGACGAAAGTATTTTCCAGAAAATCGCACTTTTCTGCAATGTAAAACCGGATTGCGTCATTGAAAACCAGACATTGCCGAATCTGTATGCAGCACCTTTGATGCTGGAAAAAGCGCATTTTTCGGATATTGTCTGCAGAGAACTGCATCTGGAAACACTGCCGATCGATTTAAGCGAATGGACCGATCTTTGCGAACGTATTGCACATTTAAAACAATCCGTTTCTATCGGAATCGTCGGAAAATATGTTCAACTGCATGACGCATATCTTTCTGTTGCGGAAGCGCTTCGTCACGCTGGTTTTGCACAAAACACTAAAGTGGATATCCAATGGATCGACTCCGAAACAATTACTGAACAAAACGTTTCCGAAGTTCTCTCCAAAACAGACGGTATCATCATTCCCGGCGGCTTTGGTGACAGAGGAATCGAAGGAATGATCTGTGCCGCAAAATATGCCAGAGAGCATAATCTCCCCTGCTTAGGAATTTGCCTCGGCATGCAGATAGCGGTCATTGAATACGCAAGAAACAAAGCAAATCTTTCCACGGCAAACTCCAGAGAATTTGATGAAGCCAGCCCTTATAAAGTCATCGACTTTATGCCTGGGCAAAATGATGAGATCAATAAAGGCGGCACACTGCGTTTGGGCAGCTATCCTTGTGTTGTGAAAGCACAGAGTAAATTATCCAAGCTGTATGGTTCTGATTTGATTCATGAACGTCATCGTCATCGTTATGAATTTAATAATGATTTTAGACAAATCTTAACCGAGGCAGGTCTTTCTGTTTGCGGCACTTCCCCGAATGGCAGATTAGTGGAAGCTGTAGAAATACCTCAGAACGATTTTTATATCGGCGTACAGTTCCACCCGGAATTTAAGAGCAGACCGAATAAGCCACATCCTCTTTTTTACGGTCTGATCGGTGCTGCATTACAAAAGGGATCCCAAAAGTAATCGCGGAAAGAGGTTGAAACATGGACATTACACTGCATACACAGGAACAAGGTCAAGGAGAAGATTTGATCTTGCTGCATGGTAACGGAGAAGACTCCTCCTATTTTCGGGATATTATTCCGATTTTGGCGAAACATTATCATGTCATTGCCATTGATACCAGAGGTCATGGAAAAACCCCCAGAGGGACCGCACCCTTTTGCCTGAAACAATTTGCCTTGGATCTGCATTATTTTTGTAAAAAGAGAAATATTCAACGGGCGCATTTACTTGGCTTCAGCGATGGCGCAAATATCGCACTGTTATTTGCACTGCGCTATCCTTACGCGGTTCGTTCTTTGATTTTAAACGGAGCAAATCTTTCCCCCTTCGGGCTGAAAGCAAAAGAAATTTTTCTTTTATATAGTGCATATGCAGCTTTTTCGCTTTTTGCGCCTGTCTGCCCGCAGTTTAGAAAAAAACAGGAGTTATTTGCACTGATGGTAAAGGAACCGTGGATTCGGAAACAACGGCTTCACGCTCTGCCTATGCCGACACTGGTAATCGCCGGCACGCATGATATGATACGGAATGCGCATACGATTGCGATATTTCGCTCTATTCCAAACAGTACGCTTTCCCTTCTGCATGGAGATCATTTTATCGCCGTTGCACAGCCGAAGGCTTTTTGTGAGGAAGTTTTGCACTTTCTAAAAGAATCGGCTTTGCCGCAAACGTAAAAAAAATAGACTGTAACGAAAAAACACCCACTCTTTTTGATAAAAGAATCGGGTGTTTTTATTTTTACGGTTTCATAAATTCATCTGATTTTATTGAGAGAGAATACAACCTTTGCCAATGCGCATCCGGCAAAAATGTTTCGATTTTTTCCTCAAAGTCCCAACCATACCTTTCATATAATCCATCATGCTCGGTGAACAAAAAAAGCTTCTGTATTCCAAGCGTCTGCAAGCATTTCGGCAAAAAGCGCATCATTTGCGAAAAAACACCTTGCCCACGGTATTCTTCTGCAACATATACATTGCATAACCAAGGATACAGATCCGGTCTACAATCCAAGTCATGGACAGAGATCTGAAACATACCGACCAATATCCCCGCTTTCTTCGCAAGATAAGTCTGCGGGATTCTGCTGGTACAAATACTGTGTGACATCATATGGTACACAGCCTCTTTCCTGTATCCTTCTTTCTTGCCCCACCAGTCATACATCCACTCCGTGATCTGCTTTAGCGCCTTTGGCTCCCGTTCTGTCAGCTGTTCGATCTGCAGACTGCTTTTGCACTCCATTTTCCATTCTCCTTTTGGCATTCTTCAAAAATAAAAAATACCAAGAGTCGGCACATCGCTTTTCTCTCGGTATCCGATTATTTCTTCATCTTTTCCAATGCATCGTTAGCAGCATTTTGTTCCGCTTCTTTTTTACTCTTGCCTTGCCCTCTGCCCAAAACATGTCCATCGTGTGTGACTTCCGACTCAAATACTTTGTTATGATCCGGTCCGTATTCGTTCACAATCGCATAATGCAGCGGGATCTTACTCGTTTTTTGAATCACTTCCTGCAAATGAGTTTTGCAGTCCATAGAACGGAAATTCGTTTTCGTCTGCGAAATCTGTTCCTGCATAAAGTGCATCACATAAGCCGAAGCCGCCTCGATCCCGCCATCGATACAAACCGCACCGATCACCGCTTCAAAAGCATCTGCCAAAATAGAGTCACGGTTTCTGCCCCCCGTGCTCTCCTCCCCTTTTCCCAAAAGCAGGCAGCGTCCAAGTCCAAGTTTTCTGGAAAGAGATGCCAAAGAAGATTCGCAAACTACAGCCGCACGCAGCTTAGTCAATTCCCCCTCCGGCATTTTCGGAAAAGTACGGTACATGTATTCACTGACTACCATATCCAATACCGCATCGCCCAAAAACTCCAACCGTTCGTTATTTTCGTGACTGCCTTTTTTGATCTCATTGGCATAGGAGCTGTGTGTCAGCGCTAACATCAACAGGCTTTTGTCTGAAAAAGAATATGCAATTTTTCGTTCAAATTCTTCCAGATTAAAATAATTCATATCAATTCTCCAATGCCGCCTTAATATACTCCATTGCGTCACCGATCGTTTTTAACTGTTCGGTTTCTTCAATGTCAAATTCAATGTCATATTCTTCTTCCAAAGCGGAAACGATTTGGAAAATATCTAAAGAGTCCGCTCCGATATCGGAAAACACAGTATCTTCACTTAGGCTGTCCTCCGGTATTCCGATCTGCTCGGCAATAATACGCATCACTGTTGCTTCGTCCATATTGATATGCCTCCCCCGCATTACTTTCATGTTTCATTTTTCTTTTAATAATATACTCTATTTCATGCTGTTTGTCAGTAGCTATTTCGCAAAAATTATCTCTACATTTCTACACAAATTCTTACAGCACAAATGCGTTTTTTTTACGTTTTTTACAAAATATAGAAATGATGTTTTACAAGCTCTTATCCATGTTTTCCCCCAAAATAAAAAGTTTATTCTTTTATTTGGAGAGGTTCCTCACGTCGATCGTAAAAAAACAGCCATATTTTTCACGATATCTTACTTTCACTTGATCTAAGAGTGCCGCCTCACAGAAAAAAGCGTCTGTTTGATTTGACATTCCAAACAAAACAACGTAAATTAGAAACAAAAAAGCAAACTCAGGAGGGAAACGAATTGGGACTGGCTATTGGATTTCTTTTACCTTTTATCGGCACCGCATGCGGCGCGGCTTGCGTCTTTTTTATCCAAGATCATCTGCAGGATACCTTGCAAAAAACATTGCTTGGCTTTGCCGCAGGCGTTATGATCGCTGCTTCTGTTTGGTCACTGCTGATCCCGGCAATGGATCTTTCTGCAGGAATGGAAAAATTCGCTTTTGTTCCTGCGGCAGTGGGGTTTATCGGCGGCATTTTATTTTTGCTGCTTTTGGATCATCTGATCCCACATCTGCACATGCAAAGCCTTTCGCCGGAGGGAATGCCCTGTAAACTTTCTCGCTCCGCCATGCTTTTATTGGCTGTTACTTTGCATAACATACCGGAAGGAATGGCAGTTGGAGTGATATTCGCAGGGATCGCAGGCACAGATGGTATGGTTACCTTCAGTACTGCTTTGGCATTATCTATCGGTATTGCGATCCAAAATTTCCCGGAAGGCGCCATCATTTCTCTCCCTTTGGTTTCCGAAAACGGCATATCCAGAAAAAAATCTTTTCTGTTTGGCACCCTTTCCGGCATTGTAGAACCGATCGCGGCGATCATTACCTTTCTTCTTTCCGCACAACTTCTGCCATTTCTCCCTTACCTGCTCGCATTTGCGGCAGGGGCTATGGTGTATGTTGTTGTGGAAGAACTGATCCCGGAATCGGCAGTAGGCTTCCACAGCAACTTAGGAACGCTCGGCTTTGCCGCGGGTTTTGTTCTGATGATGATTCTGGACGTTGCCTTGGGGTAACACTAACTGATCCCGGCAGCGATCAGCCTCAGTGCCATCAAATGCAGTGGGTAAAACCAATAACAAAATTTTGTCCACGCCTCACCGCTGTACCCTTTTTCTCCTTTATATAACCAAATGATAAACAAAGAAAGTATCGCAAAGCATTGTATGGGGATCAAAAATTCCCTGCCAAACAGCGGTAAGACCATGCAGGTCCCACCCAATGCAAGATTCAAAAAAATCATTCCCAGCAGTTCCAGCTCTCTGCCATGCTGCGGCAGCCTTTTTCCCATATAAAACAACAGTATCATCCAAACGCCCCATCCGCCGTAATCTACCATCAGGCAAGCGCCTGCAATATAGGCTAATATCGCATAGCCGGCGGCATAAAAGGCACTGTAAATATTCTGTGCGCCGCCCCAGAATAAAACTTTATCTATTTTTTGCACCGCGATCAGCCCGATCAAAAGCGTCCAAAGCACATTTTGATGAAACGGGTAAAATAAACCGCCTGTGCCTACCGCAAGATTGAAGGGGATCTCGGCAACGAGCGCAAACAACAAAATCCTTTTGCAATATTTATTATAATTTTTCGTATGAAAATAACCTTCTACCAGTTGAAACGCGAAGATCGGAAACGCCAATCTACCGACATATGTCATCCAAACGCCGCCAATTCCCGTAACTTTATAGGCATGGTCCAACAGCATTGCAACCATAGCGATCACTTTCAGATGAAATGCTGTCAGTTGAAATCCCCTTCTTTCTAAAACGATCTCCATTTCCTCTCTCCTTTCCTTACAAAACGACGGGTGCACTTGCTGAAAATAGGCATAGTACCTTTTTTGCAGGGATTCTTTCTTTCAAAAGTATATAAATTGAAATGTATCACCGCCATGCATCTCTCTGAATCCATCGTTTTTCATACAGATGTAGACATTATATCATACAATTTCATTTCCGTTTTCTTTTTTAAGATCAGAAAACACTTTTTTCGCTTATCTACACACAAGTGACAAAGCATATCTCTTACCGACGCTTCAAAACCGTAAAAAAATAAAAAAGCAGCGAATCATCGGCAATGGAAGCCCAAATATTCGCTGCTCTTTTGGTTTCATTTTCTATCGGGAGATCCCTCTGTTTTTTTCTTTTGTACTTTCAAAAATCAACTGACTTCCGATCGCAATTTTCTCAAATTGCCTCATGGAATGTACGCATGATCACTTCTTGCTGCTGTTCTCTGGAAAGTCTGTTAAAGTTGACCGCATATCCGGAAACACGAATGGTCAGTGTCGGGTATTTTTCGGGGTGTTCCATTGCGTCGATCAGAACTTCACGATGCATTACGTTTACATTCAAATGATGCGCACCCTGGATAAAGTAACCGTCCAGAATATGGATCAAATTATCCACTCTTTGTTTTTCATCTTTTCCCAAAGCGTCCGGCACGATAGAGAATGTGTTGGAAACACCGTCTTGGCATACATTTCTGTAAGGAATTTTTGCCACAGAGTTCAAAGATGCCAAAGCGCCGTTTTCATCTCTGCCATGCATCGGGTTTGCACCGGGTGCCAAAGGCTCTCCGTGCTTTCTGCCATCGGGGGTAGTTCCTGTCTTTTTGCCGTACATGACGTTGCTGGTGATCGTCAAAGCGGACAAAGTATGTTTTGCACCACGATAAATCGGGTGTTTTTTCAATGCATTGGAGAAATATGTCGCAACTTCTACCGCAATATCGTCCACACGATCATCGTCGTTACCATATTTCGGGAATTCTCCTTCTACTTTAAAATCAACTGTTACACCATATTCATCACGGATCGGTGTCACTTTCGCATATTTGATCGCAGACAGAGAGTCCGCAACTACGGAGATACCCGCCATACCGAAAGCAGTCAAACGCTCTACATTCGCATCATGCAGTGCCATCTGGCTTGCTTCATAAGCGTATTTATCATGCATATAGTGAATGATGTTGATCGTATCCACATACAGTTCAGCCACATAATCCAAAACTTTTTTGTAGCTGTTCATTACCGTATCATAATCCAGCACTTCGTCCTGCATCGGTTTGATACCGGGAACGACTGCAACTTTTTGCAGTTCATCTAAACCGCCGTTGATGGAAAGCAGCAAAGATTTTGCAAGGTTAGCTCTTGCACCGAAAAACTGCATCTGCTTTCCGACACGCATCGCGGATACACAGCAGGAGATAGCGTAATCGTCACCGTAAAGCGGACGCATCACATCATCATTTTCATACTGAATGGAATCTGTTTCGATACTCATTTTCGCACAGTATTCTTTAAAAGCCTGCGGCAGATCTCTGCTCCAAAGCACAGTCATATTCGGTTCCGGTGCTGTGCCCAGATTGGTCAATGTGTGCAGATAACGGAAAGAGTTCTTTGTAACCAAAGGCTTGCCGTTGATCCCAACACCACCGATCGCCTCTGTTACCCAAGTGGGGTCACCGCCGAACAGTTCGTTATACTCCGGTGTTCTCAAGTGACGAACCAATCTTAATTTAATGATAAACTGGTCGATCAGTTCCTGCGCCTCTTTTTCTGTGATGACACCGTTTTTCAGATCTCTTTCGATATAAATATCCAAGAATGTGGAAGTACGTCCCAAAGAAATTGCAGCACCGTTATTCTCTTTTACCCCTGCCAGATAAGCCATGTATAAGAACTGAACCGCATCTTTTGCATTCGCAGCGGGTTTGCTGAGATCTACACCGTATTTAGAAGCCATGGATTTCATTTCTTCCAGCGCTTTGATCTGCATACGGATCTCTTCTCTTAAACGGATTCTTTCATCTGTCATTGCGCCGTCCAGATTATCCAGTTCCACCTCTTTTTGTTCGATCAGGAAATCTACGCCGTACAGAGAAACACGTCTGTAGTCGCCGATCACACGACCTCTGCCATAGGCATCAGGCAATCCGGTCAAAAGACCTACATGTCTTGCCACTTTGGTTCTTTTCGGATATGCGTCGAATACACCTTCGTTATGTGTTTTACGATACGCATGGAAATCATGCTCCACCTGCGGATTTAATTGATAGCCATATTGATCCAAAGCGCTTTTTGCCATCTTCATGCCGCCGTAAAGGTTTACGATACGTTTTAAAGGCGCATCTGTCTGCAAACCAACAATGACCTCGTTCTCTTTTTGAATATAGCCGGGCGCAAAGTTGTCGATCCCGGAAATAATATCCGTTTCCACGTCCAAAATGCCTTTTTTCATTTCTTCTACGATCAATTCATGGCATTTATTCCATAATTTCTGTGTTCTTTCGGTAGTGCCCTCTAAAAAAGAGTCATCTCCCGCATACAGAGTATAGTTTTTTTGAATAAAATTTCTAACGTCGATTTCTTCTGTCCATTTTCCAAGTACAAATCCCTGCCAAGCCGCTGTGTTCATGGTATCAATCCTTTCTTTCCGTTTCGGAAACAATTTTCTCTAAACATTCTTGTAATTTTTCTAATTTGCTTTTGTCCATCGGCGGTATTCCTTTGAAAGCATACGGAATTCCCATCGTGTCGTATTTTCCCACGCCTAAGGTGTGGTACGGAAGCAATTCAATTTTTTCCACCCCTGAGATACCTCTCAAGTAGCGACCGAGCCATTGTATATGCTCGATACTGTCAGTGATACCCGGAACAACGACATGACGGATCCAGAGAGGGACATTGTGTTTTTGTACTTCGTTCAAAAACCGAGTCGGTACGGAAATATCTCCGCCACATAAGGTACGATAAGCATTTTTTTCGAAATGCTTCACATCAAACAGCACTAAATCTGTCACCTCAAGGAGTTGATCAAACGGACCTTCCGCATATCCTGCCGTATCCAGACAGGTAGAAATTCCTTCCTGCTTACACGCCTGAAAAAGTTCTGTCAGAAAATCCAGCTGTAATAACGCTTCCCCGCCGGAGCAGGTCACGCCGCCGTTTGTCCCGTAATACGGACGGTATCTTTTCAGCATTTTCATCACTTCAGCAACCGTCATTTCTTTCGCACCGTTTTTTTGCCAAGTATCTGGATTGTGGCAGTACTTACAGCGAAGATCACAGCCCTGAAAGAACAATACCGTTCGGATCCCGGGTCCATCGACCAGTCCCATCGACTCTACCGAATGAATTCTCCCTACAGTCATATCATCACCTCTTTCTATTCAGTTTTCACGCAATAGAAAAAGCCGCACGTCCGGGCCTTTTCTTGCCCAGACGGTCGGCTTGGTTAACGATTATACTCCATGTGGTGAATCCACGGTTCCGTCAGTCATATAATCTACGCTTAGATGGTAACATGACTTACAACGCTTGTCAACCCATATTTCTTGTTTCTGTTTCCCTTCCCCGCGAGAGTTCTCGTCGGATATTTCTAAAATCGCTATAGAACTTCATACTAAATGTATGTATTTTTTGTATTTAAGACACTATATATTGTTTTCTTTTTTATGATTGTAAATTGTATACAAAAAGAAAAGCTTTCTCTTTAAAATCTTTGTTATCCCCTTTTGGGGAACAAAGGTAATCGCAAAACATAATAAAAAAGTGCCGATACATTCGGCACTCTTTTCATCTGAAATTATTCTTCTGTTGCAGCTGCTTCTTCTGCAGCAGGAGCTTCCTCAGCAGCAGGAGCTTCCTCAGCTGCAGCTGCTTCTTCTACAGGTGCATCAGCCTGTCTTTTGGAAAGGCTGATCTTTTTCTGTTCAGGATTTACTTCCAGAACCTTCACGTTGATGATCTCTCCAACTTTCAGTTCATCTTCGGGTTTTACAACGTGTTTGTTTGCGATCTGGGAAATATGTACCAGACCGTCCACACCGGGCTCCAGTTCTACAAAAGCGCCGAAAGGTACCATACGAACAACTTTACCCTCTACAATAGAACCTACAGCATATTTCTCGGAAGCTGTCATCCAAGGATTCTTTGCACTGTCTTTCAAGGAAAGGCTGATTTTGCCTTTTTCTTTATCTACATCCAGAACGATAACTTCGACTTCCTGTCCTTCTTTCAGTACTTCTCTGGGGTTGGAAATTCTGCCCCAGCTCATTTCGGAAATGTGAATCAGACCGTCTACACCGCCCAAGTCAACAAATGCGCCAAAATCGGTCAGTCTGCTTACTGTACCCATGCGCTTTGTGCCTGCTTCCAAAGTAGCAAAGATAGCAGCTTTCTTTTCTGCGATCTCTTTCTCGATCATTGCTTTTCTGCCGCCGATAAAACGACGTTTTGTGCGATCCAGCTCAATGATATTGAAATCCAGTTCTTTGCCTTTGAAAACGCTCAGATCTTCGATAAATTTGTTGGAAACCTGGGAAGAAGGAATAAATACCTTCGCACCGTTTACAACTGCGATCAAACCGCCCTTTACCACATCGGTTACGGTACCGGTCACAACAGTCTTGTCGTTGTAAGCAGCTTCGATCTCTTCCAGACCTTTCTGTGCTTCGATACGTTTTCTGGAAAGCTGAACATTGCCATCGCCATCGTTGACACGAACAACAAAAACTTCGATCTCATCGCCGGGTTTTACTGTCTGGCTGGGGATCACGCTCTTATCGCTGCTGAACTCATCTCTGGAGATGATACCATCGGACTTAAAGCCCAGATTTACGGATACTTCCTCGTTGGAAACGCTGATGACTGTACCCTTTACAATATCACCTGTGTGCAGAGTCACAAGAGATTCTTCCAGCATCTGCTCAAAAGAAACTTCCTCACTTCCTCCTGCATTTTGTACTGCATTGTCGAATGCTTCGCTCATAGTAACAATTACCTCCTTAATTATCGCAGGCGGTGTTGACGCGCCCGCAGTTAAGCCTATTTTATCATCTTTGTCGAAATTATTCAACACTAAATCACGAATTGTTTCAATATGGTATGTATTTTGGCAATTTTTTGCACAAATTTCTACTAATTTTTGCGTATTGGAACTTTTACGATCTCCAATAACGATCATTTTGTCCACTTTAGCGGATAATTCCACTGCTTCCCTCTGCCGCTTTTCCGTTGCGGAACAAATCGTATCATGGATTTGCAGTGTGATCCCTTTTTCCTTTAATATCGCAACAATATTTTGAAATTTGGAATGGCGAAATGTCGTTTGTACCACCACAGTATATGGTTCCGTTGCGGATAACTGCGCGCATTCCGCCTGCGCAGGCTCATTCAGTATCAATGCCGAAGAATCGCACCAGCCGTTGATCCCCATTACCTCCGGGTGTTTCTCATCTCCGATTATAATGATACGGTTTCCTTTTTCATGCGCATCTGCGACCAACTGATGAATTTTTTTGACAAACGGACAGGTTCCGTCTAAAACATGCAGTCCCCTTTGTTTCAAGCGTTCATAAATTTCCTTACCGACACCATGAGAACGAATAATGACAGTGCCACTATCCATTTCTTCCGGTGTTTCAATGATCCCGACACCTTTTGCCGCCAAATCGTCCGTAACGGTCTTATTATGGATCAACGGACCCAATGTCGCCACGGGCTCCTGCTTGCCTGTTTGACTGTAAGCAATATCGATCGCCCTTTTTACGCCAAAGCAAAACCCGGCAGAGGGCGCAACTGTCAGATTCATATTGTTTTCTCCTTCAGTTCTTCAATTTTTTCCATGATCATATCTGCAATTTCCTGCAGCATTGCAGCGTCCACTTTTTTGCCCTGATAAGCCTCCAAAGAAATAGGCTTGCCATAGCGTACGACGACCTTGCTGCGGAATTTATATTTGCTGCTGATCGCCACCGGAATCACGGGCGAATTGCCTTTGAGCGCAAATAATGCTACACCGCCTTTGGCATCTGCTTTTTCGCCTTCCTTAACTCGTCTGCCTTCCGCAAAAATGCCGAGCATTTCTCCTTCTTTTAAAACGCTGACCGCTTTTTTAAACGCTTTCATATCCATCGCAGCGCTTCTGTCGATCGGGAAAGCCTTTAAGTCCAGTAATGCTTTATTCATAATGGGATTTTCAAATAACTCCTTTTTCGCGATGTAACGCGGCAGTCGATCAATATAAATCGCCATACCGATCGGGTCATAATTACTGGTATGATTACAGCAAAGCACCGCTGCCCCTGTTTTCGGGATATTCTCTCTCCCTTCTACCTGCACACGAAATGCGATCTTAAAATATAATTTAAAGAAATTCTTCACGATCGGATACAACATGATCCCTTACACCTCATTTCTGATTTTTTTTGCCATCTGCAAAATCTGTTCTGTCACCTGCTCTATATTTAACCCGGTGGTATCCAGATAGACAGCATCTTCCGCACGCACCAAAGGGCTGTGCTCTCGTTCCATATCCTGCTTGTCCCTCAGCTGCATCTGCTTACACAATTCTTCAAAGGCAGGTGTATCTTTTCCCATTGCGTCAAGCTCACCCATTCGCCTTTTCGCGCGTTCCTGCACAGAGGCGTCCAGATAAATTTTTAAAGACGCTTCCGGTAAAACCTTCGTACCAATGTCCCTTCCGTCCATGATCACATCGTTGCCTTTTGCCAAAGACTGCTGCAAGCGAACAAGATATTCTCTGACCGGCAAATACTTTCCTACAGCAGAGGCGCCTTTACCGATCTGTGGGCTGCGGATCAATTCGGTCACATCTTCCCCGTCTAAACAGATCCTCTGTTTTCCATCTTTCAGGATAATATCCATCTTCAAATTCTGTAAGGACGCGCAAACTGCCGTTTCATCTTCTAAATTTATCTCTTGTTTCAGACAGGCATAAGCAACCGTACGGTACATCGCCCCGGTATCCATATAAATCAAGCCTAAAGCAGCGGCAACTTTTTTTGCCACAGTGCTTTTTCCGGAACCTGCCGGTCCATCGATCGCAATGGTAAAATGTTTCATAGCTTTCTCCTTTTTATACTGCTTCTCCCGCTGTAAATCCAGTCGAAAAAGCGATCTGCAGATTAAAACCACCTGTATATCCGTCTACGTCCAACACTTCTCCCGCAAAATAAAGCCCCTGCACCAATTTGCTTTGCATGGTAGACGGGTCGATCTCGTCCGTTTCAACTCCGCCACAGGTGATCACCGCCTCGTGATACCCCGTAACGCCCGTGATAGTAAGCGGCAGAGCTTTTAATAAGTGTAACAGCGTTTTCCGTTCTTCTTTTGTGACCGCATTGATTTTTTTCTTCGGGTCGATGCCGGATAATGAAACGATCGTCGGAATCAACTTTTTTGGCAAAAGATCGTCCAATGCATTGGCAAAATTCCTGTTACTGTACTTTTCAAAATCACGCAACAGCCTTGCGTCCAGTGTCTTTTCATCAAGCGCCGGCTTCAGATCGATCGTTAAAGAGAAACTTTGTCCCTGTGCCTGTGCGATATGCCTGCTTGCACTCAATATCACAGGACCGGATACACCATAATGCGTAAACATCAATTCCCCAAAATCCTCGTAGAGCTTTTTCCCTTTTTGATCTTTGATCTTGACTGCGATATTGCGCAAACTTAAACCCATGCAGTCTTTACACCAACTTTCCGCCGTGCGAAGCGGTACCAAAGAAGGGTGCAAAGGCGTTACATGATGCCCTGCTTCTTTGGCAAAGCGGTATCCGTCGCCGGTGGAACCGGTTCCGGGATAAGAAAGTCCGCCTGTGCAAACAATCACTGCATCCGCAGATATCTTTTTTCCATTTTGTAAAACAATTCCTTTGACTGCACCTGCTTCGATGAGAAGTCCTGATACGGTACTATTCAAATGCAGCTTTACTCCATTTTGAAAAATATATGTTTCCAGAGCTTTTACCACGTCCTGGGAACGGTCAGAAACGGGAAAAACGCGATTGCCTCTTTCTACTTTTGTTTCCAACCCCAAGGAGCGGAAAAATTCTCTGGTCGCCGCACTATCCAAATAGGAAAACGCACTATACATAAAATAAGGATTCCCCGGGATATTGTCCAAAAAGACGTCCAGATCCCCGTCGTTGGTCAAATTACATCTACCTTTTCCGGTAATCAGGATCTTTTTTCCGATTCTATCATTTTTTTCAAATAATTGTACTTCGTGTCCTCTTTGCGCTGCGTGTCCTGCTGCAATCAATCCGGCAGCTCCTGCACCGATCACAATCACTTTCGCCATCTTTCTGTCACCTTTCTTTATGATACAGTGCATCCAAATGCGCTTTATCATTCAAACCAAACAGCATGATCTTACCGTCCGGCAAAACGTCTACTGTTGTGATAGATGTATTGCTCATCCAAGTTTTACGGTAAAAGGAAGTGTCCATTTCCAATAAAGAAACCAACATGACACGAAGCAGTCCGCCATGGGACACAACTGCAATGGTCTTCCCTTTGTGTTTTTCCAATAATTCTCGGAATCCCTCTACCGCTCTTTTTGCCGCCGCCTGAAACGAACCTTCCCCGGGAAATACCGACGAAAAAGGATCTAAATAAAAAGAACGATACTCGTTTGGAAATTTTTCTTCCAATTCCGCAATGGTATGCCCCTCCCAACTGCCGAAGTTGATTTCTTTAAAATGCTCCTCGGTTCTGATCGGGACTCCCGTTATCTCACTAATTGGCATAGCGGTCTGCTGTGCACGTTTTAAAGGAGAAACATAAAGCGCATCTAAGGGCAGACGACGGAAGCGTTCCCCCAGTGCGGCAGCCTGCCTTTTGCCTTCCTCGGAAAGAGGAATGTCCGTCCATCCCTGGTAGCGCCCTTCCTGATTCCAATCTGTCTGACCGTGCCGTATAAGATAAAACCTGGTTTTTTCTTTTGCCATATGCTTCTCCCTCTTTCGCTTCACTTCTTCTAACTTTTTATTATAGGAGAAATCTAAGTGACATGCAAGACCCCAAAGGGTAACGACTTTTATGCATTGTATTCTTAAAAAAGAAGTTTTCAATTTATTTCCAAATTTTCCGCTTTTTTGCAACACATTTCTTTTCCTTTTCTCTTCCTTTATGGTATAATATTATGAAAAATGCAAATTCTGATTGAATTTTGTTTTTTCTATTTTTGCTATAGTTTTTTGTGACACACTGTATTTCATAAAAGTTATACAATCAATATCAAATAACGAGATAACGAGGTGCGTATGAACCGTCTTGAAAAAAGTAATTTTCAACCTATTGTATTTATATTGGATTTGTTAAAGACAATCGCCATTTTTATTATCGCTACGTTATTGGCGTTTTTGTTGATCAAAGCAAGTTTCATCAGTGACAATATTTTCGGACTATATATGCTTTCCGTCGCGTTGGTATCGATCCTGACGCAAGGCTATTTTTGGGGGATTTTGTCCTCTATAGCCGGTGTTGTCAGTATCAATTATTTTTTCACCTATCCGTATTTCGCGATCAACTTTACCATGGCAGGATATCCCATCACATTTGCGATCCTTTTGCTGATGTCGATCATTTCCAGTGCCATGACAGCAAAGGTAAAAAAAGAAGCTCAACTTTCTGCATTGCGAGAAAAAAGAACAGACAGCATCAATAATATGATCAAACATCTGCTGAGCGCGCAAAGTATAGATGAAATCTTGAATATTGGAGCGGATCACTTCTATTCCGCAAATCAAAGCAGCGTTTTTTTATGCCTTGGTGATCCCATAAAACCGCAAAAAATTATTTTCCGTTGTAAAAATGAAAGAGATGAGGGAATTTTTACAAGTATGCTGGAACGCCAAATTGCGCACAAAGCCTTCAACAGCAATCAAGCATATGGCGCCGCAACAGAAGAAGGTCAGCATAATTGTCTTGGCACATACTTTCCCATTATGGGGAATCAAGTTACTTACGGTGTAATTGGAATTTTATTTCCTCATTCTAAATGGATTACTACTGAAATGTTGACATTCATTTCTTTTATGACTTCGCAGCTTTTCCTTGCCATTGAAAGACAAAATATTCTTTCGGAATCACAAGAGATCTTGCTGGAAAAAGAGAAAGAAAAAATGCGCAGCAACCTTTTAAGAGCTGTATCTCATGACTTACGAACACCACTAACCTGTATTCTTGGCGCAAGTGCGACCCTGCAGGACAATAAAGACCTTATTTACTCGGAAAACGGTGATAAACTTTTAAACGATATTCAATCCGATGCCGGATGGCTGATTCATATGGTGGAAAATCTGCTTTCTGTCACACGTATCAGCGACCATACCGCAAAAGTGAAAAAACAGGAAGAATTAGTGGAAGAAGTTGTCGCGGAAGCAATCAGCCGTGTATACAGCAGATTTCCACAGGCAAAAATTCAGGTGGCAGTTCCTGAGGAACTTTTGATTGTACCAATGGACGCTACTTTGATCGAACAGGTACTGATCAATTTATTGGAAAATGCGATTCATCATTCCGGGGATACAAAACCCTTGCTTGTATCTGTTTCCAAAGACAAAAAGAACGCATATTTTTCCGTACGGGACCATGGAAAAGGTATTCCCCCGGAAAAACTCGCAAATATATTTGATGGAAAATCAACACAGGAGATCAGTGATTCCAGCCGTGGGCTTGGTATCGGTCTAACGATTTGTAAATCGATTATCTTGGCCCATGATGGAGAGATCAATGCACAAAACAATTCGGAAGGTGGTTCCACATTCACCTTCTCTTTGCCACTGAAAGGAGTAAATCAGCATGACCAATAAAATCAAAATACTAATTGTAGAAGACGAAGATGCTATCAGCAATTTTATTGCAACCACACTGAAGTCTAACGGCTATATCACCGTATTGGCAAAAACGGCAAAAGAAGCCCTGACAATGGTTTCATCTCACTGTCCGGATCTGATTTTATTAGACCTCGGTCTTCCCGATATTGATGGAGTGGAAGTGTTGGAAACTGTCCGTGAATGGTCCTCGATTCCTGTCATTATTGTTTCTGCCAGAGGAGATGAAACAGAAAAAGTGAAAGCTCTTGATCTTGGTGCGGACGATTATATCACAAAGCCATTTGGTACTTCTGAACTTTTAGCAAGAATCCGCACAGCGTTACGTCATAACCTGAAAAGAGGTGCAGGCGTACAAGAAGAAGTGTTTTCTGCCAAAGGGCTTACGATCGATTTTGGCAAACGCTTGGTTACCGTTGATGGGAACGAAGTTCATTTGACACAAATTGAGTTTAAAATTGTATCTTTACTTGCAAAGAGCGCCGGCAGAGTTATGACGTATGATCATATCATCACAGAGCTTTGGGGACCGTACGCAGTAAAGGATAATCAGATTTTAAGAGTGAATATGGCAAACATTCGCAGAAAAATTGAAAAAAACCCTGCCGCGCCGCAATATATCTTTACAGAGGTCGGTGTTGGCTATCGAATGATCGAGGAGTAACCAAATGTGTTGTCTGTTTATCGGATCCATTCGTCACCATGCTTTTGTCACTCCTCTGCTTGCTTTTAAAAAAGCAGCTTGCAGAACAGAATCACCATGTGATACAACAAAAAAAATCGGATATTGAAATATTATCACCGTAAGTGGCAGAACGATCTTTCTGTCACTTTTATTTTGTATCAAAGGTATTTGCGGCTATGCCGTCTTTGCACCTGTATCTATCTATTTATCTTGTTTTTTACCGTAAAAGATGCCACTTGCTTCTAAGAGCTTTTTCATTTTTCTTTTGCTGACGGAATGCAAAAGCATATCTTCTTACATATTGCAAGTGGTTTTCTTCTTTTTTCGCATTGCCCCCCTATTTTTCCTATCATCTCCCTATTTCACGCAAAAAAACAGTTGCGATCCTCATCATGCAAAAAAAACTTTCTCCAAAAAGACTTTCTTTCCTTCGCGTGTATCATTTTTTTGCGCATTGCAAAGGGACTGCCGATAAACAGCAGTCCCTAAGGTAAAGTACAAACAACATGTTTTGTTTTAGGAGGTTATTTTCTTTTTTCGTATTGCAGAAATTTTTCCGCTTCTTTGTTTACAGTCTGCCATCTTGTTCCATCTTAGACAGCAAGATCTTTTCTACGGAAACACCCTTCCATTTACCATTGATATAATCATGTTTAATGATAAAGAAGAAGATGATACCAATGACAATCCAGATACCTAAAATAATGAAAGAAGGTACGGACAGGAAACCGGGCATACCAGGAATAAAGGTGATAATCAGGAAGATAGATGCAACCGCTACGCCGAGGGCACTGATTGCAGTCTGTTTTGTATCACCATTTCTCTTGGAAAGAACGGTTGCGGAAGCACAAGTATAGATAAAGCCCATCGCAGCGCCTACACATGTCATATCTACGATCCAGCTCAATACCTGGCGACCGAACCAAGGAGCGATCAAAGCCAAGATCATCATAAACAAAATCGCTCTTTTCGGTGTACCCTGAGGAGTCAAAACTGCAAATTTTCCAGGCAGAGCATCTGCATAAGCCATGGAGTAGATCAGACGGCTAGAAGCGATATAGAACGCGTTCATACCGGAAACAACCGCACACAGCATTGCGATACCAATGAAGAATACACCAATATAGCCAATAGATTTCAGAATCATTTCGCCGGTTGCCCAGTCAGGGTTAGAAGCCAGCATAGGCTGCCAAGGATCTACAACGGATGTTACAAATACAACTGCCGCATAGATAAACGCACCAACCATAATCGCGCCAATCATCAGACCAAGCGCAGCTTTGTGAGAGAAGTTGTATTCTTCCGCTGCCTGCGGGATACAGTCAAAACCAACGAAACAGTAAGGTGTAAATGCAATAATTGCAAGAATGCTGGAGAATTTAGACTGTCCTTCCAGGAAGTAAGGCTGCAGGTTTGTAAAATCAGGTTTTGTCAGCAAAACGCCAATAAATACGAATAACACAGAGCCAAACAGCGCTACTGCAACCAATGTCTGGAACCAGCCGGCAGATTTGATGCCTTTAATATTCATTATACCCAAACCAATGATAAACAGGTAAGCCAGGGCAATCTCACCGACATATACATCCCAACCTGCAATCGTATACAAATAACCAATCTGCAAAGGCGAACCGGGCAGAATATAACGAGATACCATTGCCAAAGCTGTAGAATTCAGCGGAATCAAGGACCAGTATGCGAGAACGATCATCCAACCGCAAATAAACGCATGTACTTTACCAAACGCAGCATCCGCATAAACAAACTCACCGCCCGAAAGAGGAAACTTCTGAATTAAGTACCCATAGCTGACGGAAATGATGGAAATAATGACACCACCTAAAATCAAACCCAGCATGGAACCAACGGGACCCGCTTTAGGTAGGAAAGATGTACCGGGCATTACGAAACAGCCCCAACCGATAATTGCACCAAGCGCAAGCGCCCAAATATCTATCTTACGCAAATCCTTCTTAAAACTACCTTGTTGTTGTTGTTCAGACATAAGCTATCCTCCTATCATGAAATAACTTAAATGAATGATTGCCGATAGACACCCGTTCACCAACAGATGCCTTCTGAAACTTCCTGAACCCTGCCGTTATTCATCAGTTTCTTTGTTCTTTTTTTACTGAAAAATGTTTTTCAATCCAGTCAATAAAAACAATAATGAAGACAGAAAAAACACGTCTTCTTTTATAAAATATCACTACAAACACCCGCGGAAATATCTGTTTTTCACATAACAATCAAAATGTTAGATAATAAAACATAAATGTTATGCGCTTAATTTGTGATATTTTATAATCTGGATTTAATATACTACATACCGCAAAGGGACAGTCAATAGTGAGTTTTTTTAAGTTCAAAATTTGTTTCAGAAAATGATAAAAAACTGTTCACTTACTGTATGGTTTGAAGTCTATAAAAAAACGAAAATCTATCTTCAAAATTATTTTAAAAAAAATAAGAGGAATTCATTTTTGAATAAAAAGTATTATATATCATAATAAATGTATAATAAACAAAAATATTTCTTTATTTTCTAAAAATATATCACGCAGAAAACTCTCCCATAAAAATATAGTTTTTGGAAACTAATTTGTGCAAAGAGTTTAAGAAACGATTTATTTCCTTCAACTTTTTTCTTTTTTTTCTTTTTGTTTGGTACTTTTCCTCGATAGAGATCAAAAAATAACCGAAAGAAAACATATTTTTATATTAAATTAGGTAAAAGCAACCATATTCTGTAGAAGATAATGTTATTTTGGTTTTCCAATATGTTTCCAATATAAAATTCCAACATTAAAAAAGCTTACATTCTTAAATTGGAATGTAAGCTTTTTCACATTTATGCCATATCGTTTTATTTTGCAGATACCTTATCCTGTGATAAAGTACTGGTTTTAACCGATTGCGCACGCCCCTTCGTGTTAAAAATAACCAGCGAAAGAATGATCATGCCTCCTCCGATAAATGTACCTGCATTCGGCACTTCATCTAACAAAACAAAACCGAGTATCGTTGCCATCAGCGGAGACAAGAACAAAAAATTTGTCACTTCACTCGTTTTTTCCGCATATGTCATGGCTTTGCCCCAAGACAAATATGCTGTTGCACTGGGCAGCAGACCCATTGCAATGACTGCAAGGATATCCTCTATCGGAGCATGTTGTATCTGTGCTACAGCAGTCGGCAGTGCAAAGATCAACTCGATCGCGCCAAAGAGCATACAGTACGTCACGATTTCTAACGCGGAGAATCCTCTTGCAGACAAAACCCGCGTCAAAATATTATACCAGCAGAACAGGAAAGATGCCGCTAAAGTCCAGATCGCACCGATATTGATGGAAAGTCCCGTTTCCCAAAGCAGCAGTACCAAAACGCCCACAAAAGCGGCTCCGATCGTAGTCCAACCAACCGCACTGATTTTTTCGCGGTACAACACATAGGCTGCGATCGCCGTTAAAATAGGTGTCAGCGCAATGATAACACTGGACGTAGAGGAAAGCAAAGTTTTCAATCCGGTATTAAAAGCGATCATATAGCCGGAAAAACCAACGAATCCGCCTAATAAGAAAATAGGCACTTGTGATTTTTGGAGCGGACGAATGTGCGTTTTCTTTCCGATCAAAAGCAAAAAGACCGCCGCAACACTACATCGTATAAATCCCAACACTTCCGGCGAAAAAGTATCTTGTGATACTTTCGTCAACGGGAATGCCGTTGCCCAAATCAGAATTGTTGTCAGTCCATAAAAAATGACTTTCTTTCTATCCTTCATTTCTATTCCTCACTTATATCTCAAACATCTTCTCTTTTCCAAAATACAAATACAAGAATACCATATTTTTCCATGAAGCACAACCGAAGAAACCATACAAGCTATTTATAGTCTGTTCAAATTTCAAAAGTTTAAAAAATACGCAGTACGCTTTGTACTGCGCATTCATGATTTCTTTTTGCCTTTTTTGGCTTCTTCCGTGAAAGGAAGATAAAATCTGTCGGTAAAACAAGTCCCCTCTCCTTCTTTGCTGGAAACTAAAATTTCACCATCATGACAATCCATAATCCACTTCGCGATGGAAAGACCTAACCCAGTCCCGGGAATTTCTTTGTTTCTGGATTTATCGGCACGGAAGAATCGGTCAAAAATGAAGGAAAGATTTTCTTCGGAAATACCGATTCCATCGTCTTGAATAGACAAATACGCATATTTTTTGTCCTTCCAAACTTTAATTTGAATTTTTCCGCCTTCCGAAGTATATTTGACCGCATTTTCTCCATGAATCCAAAATAGCTGCTTCAGCAAATCCGCATCTGCATATACATTGACATCCTCTTGTGCTTCCAGGGTAATCTCACGATTGACATCCAATAGTTCCAGCTCTTTATAGAGTTCTCCTGCCGCTTCTGTCAATGAAACTTCTGTTTTTTGGAAGATGACCTTCTTTTGGTCGCCTTTTGCCAAAAACAGCAGCTGCTTAATCAGTGCACTCATATGCTCCGTTTCGCTCAGAATCGAATCGATCGATTCCTGCAAAATATTGGAATCACTCTTGCCCCAACGGTTGATCAAATTTGCATAGCCCTGAATTACAGAGATTGGTGTCCGCAGTTCATGTGAAGCATCGGAAACAAAACGATTCTGTTTTTGGAAAGAAGCATCCAGTCGTTCGATCATTGAGTTAAACGTGATTGTTAACTCTTTCATTTCATCATCCGGACCATCTGTTGTTAAACGCTGGCTTAAATCTTCGATACTGATCCGTTCTGCCATGGAACGGATCCGCTCCATAGGCATCAGTATTCTTCTGCTGATGTAACGTCCCACTAAAAAAGCACAGAAAATACCAATAATATCTACTGCAACCAATTTCAGCAAAAATGTTCTAAAAAAATAGGCGTTAGTATTTCCGCTTAACATCTTGAATGCCATAATCAAATATTCATTTTCATTTGTATGCACACGTTTAAATGACAGCATAAGTTGCTGTCCTGTTTCACCTTCAGCCGTAAAAGTCACACTTTCTTCCTGACCGCTTTGTTCTTGATAAACGCGATATCCGCGATCAATCAGATAATCTTTCCAGTCATTCCGAAAATCTTCCGGTATATTTTCCATATCTCCCGGCATAGGTTCCGGAGGAAAATTAAATTTCCCTCCTCCTTCCATAAAAAGAGGAACTTCACCAATATAACTGGTATACATTTTTTTCTCTTTTGTGTCGTATACACCGACTTCAACATATTTATTATCCAATAACTCCGTCAATTTTTGATCATCAATCGAATCGTTCTCTGTCACATAACTTTCGATATTGCTGATCGTCTGATAAAGCTCCCTGCGAATACTGCTTCTTTGCAGATCGTTCACATTTAAGAGCACAAACAGGCTGACCGCCAAAAGAGAAAGGGAAAAAATCCCGCCATATAACAGCGTTGTTTTTTTTGCAATGGTCATACTCGACCATTTCCCAAAAAAAATCCCTTTATTCGTCTTTGACATAATATCCAACCCCTCGAATGGTATGTATATATTTTTTCTGATAGGTTTCGTCTATTTTGGCTCTCAAATAACGAATATAAACGTCCACCACATTGGTTTCTCCGATATAACTGTAACCCCACACTTGATTGAGTATCTGCTCACGAGTCAGGACAATATCTTTATTCTGCACCAGATAAAGCAAAAGATCATATTCTTTCTTGGTTAATTCCACAAGATTATCTCCAACCTTGACCACCCGTTTTTCCACATCAATGGTCAAGTCCTGTACCTGCAAAATGCTTTTTTTGATCTCGCCACCGCCGCAATGCTTGAAAGCGACACGCATTCTTGCCAACAGCTCCTCAATAGCAAACGGTTTTGTGAGATAATCGTCCGCACCGCTGTCCAATCCAGCAACTTTATCCATGACTTCGTCCTTTGCAGTCAACATAATGATCGGCACACGAGAAAATTTTCTGACTCTGCGGCAAATTTCAATTCCTGTCAGACCGGGCAGCATCAAATCCAGCAAGATCATATCAAAATCACCTTGATTGATCGCCGTCATGCCCTCCCTGCCATCGTGACAAACGGTTATGTCATATCCTTCATATTTCAGTTCAAGCTCGATGAAACGAGCAAGTTTAACTTCATCTTCAATCAAAAGTATTTTTTTCCCATTCATGTTCGCTCACTCCGCATAAATTCAAATCTCTTTTCCCATTATAACAGTTATATCCTGTTTTGTCTGTTATTTTTTTCAGTATAGCTTTGGTCTGTTAAAAAGGTATTGTTTCCGCATTAGAATAGAATTAGAAAAGACAGAAAATCAAAGTGAAAACAAAATTTAGGAATCTTTTCATTGCAGGCAGAAAAAAACTTGCGTAAAATGAAAAGAGCTTTTTGAAAACTGGAGGTAATATTTTATGCGACATATGATAAAGCAATTGTTAGCTGTCTTTTTAGTTATGGCAATCTGCGCCGGCTGCGCTTCCGATAATACGGTAAAGGGCGAACAAGTCACGCTGGACGCCTGCGGTGTTTCCTTTGTCATTCCGGAAGTTTGGACACTGCAAACAGAAGCAAACCTGATCCCGATATCCACTTTAAACCCGGAAGGTGAGATTTATGGACAAATTGCGTACTACTACGCACCGGAAGATCATATGGACGAGCTGAATGATCTTTCTTCCGATATTCCATTAGACGAACTGATGGCAGGATTATTTGAAATTCTTGTAGTACGGGAAGAAATGGTAGATAGTGATGCGATTGAGAATGAACTGGACCGTTTTGAAACGGTTACGGAATTGCCCGCAGCGGAAGGATTTCACTTCTATTATCTGACCGACTGGTATGAACCGATGGAACGCTTCACAGAAGAACAGATCTCTGTCTATCAGGATTTGCTGAAAAAACTGCCTGATCTGGAAAAAAGCATCCAAACCTATCAACCCGATGAATCTCTTGCCGAACAACAGTCGCAATCAGATGAAAACGAAACTGTTACAAACGGTGATATTTCATTTGCAACTTCCACATTGGACGGTGCATATATAGACTCTACCGTATTTTCAGAATATGATCTGACGATCGTTGAATTTTGGGCATCTTACTGTTATCCGGACATCAACGATCTGGATCAGCTGGAATTGCTTTATCAGCAACTGCAATCGTCTTATCCCAATGTGAATTTCCTGCAGGTCGTTATCGATACACCGGACGAAAATAATGAACAGGTCGCCAAAGACGCTCTAACAGAAGCAGGAGCGACCTTCCAATCTATCATGCCAAATGCAACCCTGGGCAACTGGATCGTTTCCAACTTAGAGGGGCTTCCTACCACTATTTTTGTTGACAAAAACGGAAATGTCGTTGGAGATCGCATCGAAGGCGTACAAAGTGCGGACGTTTACCTGAGCGAAATGGAAAAAACACTGCAAACATTGGAATCTGAAAACTAAACCAAAAAAGAAAACTCTTGCATAAATCAAAATGCAAGAGTTTTTTTGATTATTCTGCGGATAAAATAACGCCGCCCCCCGCCAAATAAGGACCGTCATAAAAAACAACTGACTGTCCGGGAGTAATCGCGCGCTGCGGCTGATCAAACACACACTGCAGTCTGCCATCTGACAGACAAGTGATAGTACACCATGCCGCTTGATGGCTATAGCGTATCTTTGCCTGCAAACGCATTCCGCTTTCAAATTGATCTATTGCCATACAGCAAAGCTGATCTGCGTACAACGTGCTTTGGAACAGATCTTGATTTTCAGACAATACCACCCGATTATGCTCCGCATCCAGATGATGCACATACATCGGTTTGCCAAAAGCAATTCCCAATCCCTTTCGCTGACCAACAGTATAACGAATCATTCCCTGATGCCGTCCCAAAACCTGCCCCGAAAGATCCACAAAATCTCCTTCCGGATAAGTTTGATTCGTTTGACTGCGAATAAAACCGATATAATCTCCATTTGGAATAAAGCAAATATCCTGACTGTCCGGTTTGGACGCGATCTGAAGATCGATTTTTTCAGCCATCTTGCGTACTTCGGATTTATCATAACTTCCTAACGGCATTTGTGTTGCCGCCAACTGTTCCTGTGTCAGCTGATAAAGTACATAGGTCTGGTCTTTTTGCAGGGCATCGGCTGTTTCAATGGTCCATCGTCCGCTCACAGGGTGCTGCACAACTTTTGCATAATGACCTGTCGCAATTTGCGGGATCCCCATTTTCTTTGCCTGTTCCAACAAAGCTGCCCATTTGATCTTCCGATTGCAGACAATGCATGGATTTGGAGTTCTTCCGGATTCATAATCCGCAATAAAACGATCAACTACTTCCTTTCGAAATTCTTTCCGAAAATCCAATACCACATGCTGTATCCCTAACTGTTCTGCAACCCTCTTGGCATCTTCCGCAGGAGATTGTGCACTGTCCCACATCTGCATGGTAATGCCAACCACTTCATATCCCTGCTCCTGCAGTAAAAGAGCAGTCACAGAACTATCAACACCGCCGGACATGCCGACCGCAATTTTTTTCTTTTCCATTTAATTCCAAGCCCCCGCTTTCTGTTGTTCTGTATTTTATGGTAGCATAAATCAGAACATTTTGCTACAGGGAATCTCATTCCAGTCTTACAGATCATCTATTTTCATTTGTTTCATTTCTTTTTCTTCTTTTGGCTTATGCTGTTGCAGTTCCATCTCGCAGCGTCTGTTATAATTACGCAATGCTTTTATCGCTAAGTAAATAACAACACCTGCAATCGCAATCAAAAAAACAAAAAAAATCAAATAGCCGATTATCAGAAAACTACCTACCATTGACATACCTGTCATTCTCCTCCTTCTTTTTTTCTTTCCGATATGCCTGAATCAACTGTTTTGCCGTTTCCAAGTCGATCTTTTCATTGATCGCCAAACGCTTGATCAGCATGATATATGGCTCCTGTTCTTCCGATTCATTTAACTGGATCTTCTGGATCAGTTTATCTAGCCGCAATCGTACAGTCGGATAAGTAACTCCGTAGATCGAGGCGATCTCTTTCAAGGAACCGGACGCCAATACGAATTTTTTGATAAAATTCAGATCTTCTTCCTCCAATCCTTCTATCCAGGGAGGCAATACCGATATAGACATATTCCGCCCTCCTTCTAATTGTTTTATTATATTAAATATATACTTTAATTTTATTAAAGTCAATATTAAAATAATATCTTAAATTAAATGTAAAAAAGGCCGGACTTTTTGGTCCCGCCTTTTTCTGTGTTTATCTGTGTTAAGAAAAAATCAGATAGGAAACCCCTTCTAATGCGATCACGACCTGCAAACCGACTCTGTCATCCAAATCTCCAATGATATAAACCGAATATGCTCTTGCACGGCGAAGTGTCATATCGGGGTCTTCCAAAATATTTGCCTGTGTTTCGCTGTTTAGAAACTTCAGCTGATGCGACCCCGGCAGCAAAGAAAGATATCGACTGATCTCCTGATAAGCCAGATCTTCTATCCTCAGCCTTTGATCGATATAAACATCTAATAACGGCGCATTCTGGGATAATTGAATGAATCTTACAAATGCAAAATTACTGCCAAGGACTCTTTGGTTATCCGTGATCAACTCCAGCCCCGGCGAAGTCGCTGTTCCGATCAGTGCGGCTGTGTAGATCCTGCCGCCGATCAAATTAAGTCTTGCTGTAAAAATTGGTTTTCTGATGTCCCCTGCCGCATAAACGGAAATACGGTAATAACCTTGCCTTGCTTTCTTATATTCCGTAAATTTACGGTAGGTAATGCCGCTGACCGCCTTAATGCCATTGATATAAATATCTACCGCACCGACGGAAGGATTTGCATGAAAAAAACGCAGGAAACAAAAAGAAATTGTCTGTTGGTTCCCTCCTACATTTTCCAATCCCTTGGGAGATGTTGTCCCCTCCTGTAAGTTTGGCAGTTCCAGTTCTACTGTTTCTTCATCCACCCCTTCTTCGATGGGAAACAGCAATTCTACTTCTTTTAAATATTCCATATCACCTGTTCCGTCTGGCAACGGATTTGGAAATGAGTCTGTTTGCCAATCTGTAGTATTTTTTTGTACTTGCGCCATATGAACACACCTGCCTTTTTTATTTACCATATGCCGTAAGACGTATCTTTTTGCCTGTCAGCCTAAAATCTTATATGAAATAAAAAAAGCCATGCCGGCGTTCTTTGCCGACACAGCTTTATGTGATCATTTTACTTTTTTTGAAAATATCGTGCCGTTTCTTCCGGCAAGACAGAATTGATGTAAGTATCAGTAGCGTATTCAAAGCCGGCAAAGCCGCCGATCCTTGGTAAAATCTCCATATGCCAATGAAAATCTTCTCCTTTCGGTGCGTCCATCAGGCAGATATTGTATCCGGTTTCTCCATTTTGCAGTGCGGCAGTCTTTGTTAAAATCGGCAGTAAGAGATTTGCCAGATCAGTCAGCTGTGCTTCTTCCGCCTGCGAAAAGGAAGCCTGATGTTGCTTCGGGAATATGGATACCTCATACGGAAAACGGGAAGCAAACGGTGCCAATGCAACAAATGACGCATTCTCGGCACAAACCCGTACTTGTTTTTCCAACTCCTGTTGCAGCATCTGACATACCAGACAACCTTTGTCGCTTAGCATATGCCGCTGCAGTTCACCCACTCTGGACGGGATCAACGGAAGCCCAACGATCTGCCAATGAGAATGCGAAATGCTCATTCCCGCTTCGGGTCCGTTGTTTTTGAATATTTGCACATAACGGATATATTTTTCTTCTTTCATCTTTGCACTGCGCATCTGTAAAGCGGACAATACCCGTTTCAAATGTCCCGCATCAAAGGAATGGATCCTTTGCGTATGCACAGGGGTATCTACCAAAACTTCATGTTGCCCTATCCCGCCCACAGCTTGAAACAGCCCTTCCTGTTTCTTTCCGCAATGATCGGTCGGGCACACCGTCGGGTAGAGGTTCGGAAATACACGAACTGTCCATTCCGCACCCGGACGGTCCTGATATAAGACAGACGTCGTTTTTTCCTCATTTCCGCAGCAAAAAGGGCACTGTGAAGTATCCGTATATTTCGGTTTTACCATTCTTTCAAACTCATATGGACGTTTTTTTCTGCCGACTGCGTAAACGGTCCATTCCCCCGTCAAAAAATTCTGTCGAAACTCAGACATATCCGCTCACTTCCTATGATTGATTCCAAGTCCATTGATCGATCGTATCAAAAACATTAAATGCTGTCGGCGAAACTACGCCGCCGATTTGGTTAGAGCAAAAGACCGCTTCCCGTCGATACGCAATACTGATATACGGTAATTCCTCTGCAAGTTTTTGTTGCAGCTGGCTAAAAGCAAGTAACATCTGATTTTCCTCTACCGCAGTGTATGCCGCCGCCAACAGCGCGTCCATCTGTTCATCGGAATAGCGAATGTAGTTCCATGTACCGTCCGTTCCGAATAAATTACGCAGATCGCTGACATATGCCATTTCCCAGCCACCGACAAACAAATCAAAATTCCCGTCCTGCAAACGCTGTGCATAAGTTGCATAGTCTACCGATTCCACCGTCGCACGGAAACCGGCCGCTTTCAATTCGTCCGCAAGTTTGACCGCGATTTGCTTTCTGACATCATTTTCTTCATTGCATAAAATGCTGACCGACAAATATTCCGTCAGCTCATTAGTCACCCGTTCCAAGGTCCCATCATTATCCGTATCCTGCCAGCCGTCTTCTTCCAACAGCTCTTTCGCATACTCCATATCATAGGTATAGGTCTGCACATTTTCTTCATAAAGCCATGACGAAGGGCAAATGGGAGATACCGCTGCATCGGCATATCCCAGATAAGCGCTCTGCATAATGCTTTCCATCGGTACCAGACAAGCAATCGCTTCGCGCATAGACCTGTCTAAGAACAGATTATTCTGAAAATTAAATCCGATGAAATCATAATACATCGTAGGGTAGGAATACCCCTTGCAGTTGTTATTTTCCTCATACCTTCCTGTATCAATGGCATCTGAAACAAGAACATCGATCAGTTCCTGTTCGAATGCATTTTGAACGGTTTCTTCCCCGTTCAGTATCTTCACCGTGATCCGATCGATAGCGGGCACCCCTGTGTGACAGCCCGCATTTGCACTCAGCTCTAAGGTATTAGCAGTTTGGTAAGATAAAAAGCTATAGGGTCCGCTTCCCATCGGCTGCATCTGTGCGTTTTGCGCAGATGTGTCATATGCTTCGGACACGACCGGAAATGCAAGAGCATACAGGTTGCCGGAAAACACATGATAAAACGACACGGTAACTGACGTTTCGGAATTTTTACGGTAAGAAGCGACGTAGTTTTTTACTTTTCCATAAACCGTATCATCTTCCGCATACCGCAAAAGTCCAAGAGAATAAATCACATCATCCGCCGTGATCTTTGTTCCGTCCTGCCAATAAATATCTTCATACAGTTGTATCGTCACCGACTGACCGTCTTCGGAAAATGTCCAACTTTGTGCGATAGAAGGCTGCGCTTTTCCGCTTCCGTCAATATCGATCAACGGCAGATAGATCAATTTTAAGATCCGATCGACTGTTTCATCTTTATTATAGAGCGGATGCAGTGTTTTTGGCATCTGCATGGAAAGCGTCAATGTTTCCTGACTTTCTGATTCCGTTTGCTGTGAGCCGCCGGAAACAACAAAATTTCCTTCCGTCGACGCTGAATTGCACCCTGACATGAAAAAAACAGCCATCAGCACTATACACAACAGCTTCCTTCTCATGAGTACCTCCTTGGTTTGTTTCTATAAACCATATAATATCCGATATAATTTTTCCACAAATATGACTTTTGCGACATATTGGTCTGTTTCGGCATACGGTATATTTTCCAACCGTACACCGTCCTGACTGTGCTCCTGTTCTTCCAACCAAGAGGCAACTTTACCGTGCCCGGCATTATAAGCCGCCAATACCGTTTTGGTTTCATTGGCAAATTGATCCGAAAGCCAATCTAAATACCAACAGCCGACAGCGATATTATTTTCCGGGTCTGTCATATCCGGATCTGTATCTTCCATCCAAGAAATCTTTCCTGCTGCCCACTTTGCGGTATCCGGCGTGATCTGCATCAAACCGACCGCACCGGCAGAGGAAACCGCCTGCGCATCAAATCTGCTCTCGCAAAAAATGACCGCATAGACCAAAGACTGCTCTACGCCAAAAGCCGAAGCATATTTTTCCACATATTCACTATAGTCCCTCGGCAACACCTTCGGCATAATCACATAAAATACGAAAAGCGCCGCAATACACAATAGGATCACGTTTCTGATCGCTTTCCCCAATCGTTTAAAGAGCATGCTCTCTCCACCCTAATCTGTTATTTTTTTCAATGCTGTGTCGATCTGCCCGTATAACCATGGCAGATCTTTACTGTTATCCAACAGGATCTGTGCCTTTGCCGCGTATTCTTCTTTTTTCATCTGACTGTTGATTCTGGCATGTGCAATTTCTCTGCAAAGTCCATCTCTTGCCATAATACGCTGCAGCTGCACTTCTTTATCTGCAAGCACTACCCAAACCGAGTCACAAAAATATTCCAATGCCACTTCAAACAACAGCGCCGCATCCAGCACCATAAAACGGCTCTGTCCGTCTTGTCTGCCTAAAGCGATCTGGCGAAGTATCTCCTGCTTGATATATTTATGCGTACATTCATTTAAAAAAGCAAGTTCCTGCTGATTTTGAAAGACGATCGCACCTAAATTTTTGCGCACGATCTCTCCGCTCAAATCCAGTATTCCCTTACCAAAATGATCGATAATTTCATCATACGCAGGCTGCCCCCGCTTAATGATCTCATGCCCGATCCGATCTGCATCGATGATAAATCCGCGTTTTTGCCGCAGATAATCGGAAACCACACTCTTACCGCTGCCGGTTCCTCCCGTCAGACCAATCACTTTTTTCATTTTGAAAACCCTTCCCCGTCTTTACTTGGCTTCAAACCAGCTTTTACCGGCATGCACATCTACTTCTAACGGTACCGCCATTTGTGCCGCTTGTTCCATATTTTCCTTCAATATCCGTTCAACTGCCTCTTTTTCCGGCAAATAGGTTTCCACAAGCAGTTCGTCGTGTACCTGTAAGATCAGCTTAGAACGGAAACCGCCTTCTTTCAGAGCGCGGTGTACCTTGACCATTGCGATTTTGATAATATCCGCAGCACTGCCCTGTATCGGCATATTCATCGCAACTCTCTCTCCAAAAGCACGCTGCATAAATTGATTGCTCTGCAACTCAGGCATCGGGCGTCTGCGGTGCCACATGGTGGAAACATAGCCGTCTTCCGTTGCTTTTCGAATCGTTTCCTGCATATACGTCTTGATTTTGGGATATTTCGCAAAATAGCCTTCCATATACCGTTCCGCTTCTTTTTTTGTGATCCCAAGGTCTTGGCTGAGGCTAAATGCACCGATACCGTAAACGATACCGAAATTGACCGCTTTGGCATTGCTGCGCTGCAAAGGAGTCACTTCATCAAACGGCACATGGAACACCTGTGATGCCGTCAGACGGTGAATATCCTGCCCGGTACGAAATGCTTCGATCAATGTTTCATCTCCCGAAATATGCGCCAAAACCCGCAGCTCGATTTGGGAATAATCCGCATCTAAAAAACAGTACTGCTCATTTTGCGGCACAAAAACTTTTCTTAACTGCCTGCCAAGTTCCAATCGGATCGGAATATTTTGCAGATTCGGCTCGGAAGAACTGATCCGTCCCGTTGCTGTAATGGTCTGATGGAACGTAGAATAAATTTTTTCAGTCTTTTCGTCCATCACGGAAAGCAGCCCATCTGCATAGGTGCTTTTCAGTTTAGATAATTGGCGGTAGTACAGTATTTTTTCAATGATCGGGTGATCGCCTTTCAGTTTTTCCAATACATCTGCTGCGGTGGAGTAGCCTGTCTTTGTTTTTTTGCCGCCTTTTAGCCCCATCTTTTCAAACAGGACCTCTCCCAGCTGTTTCGGAGAGTTCAAATTAAACGGCGTTTCGGATAACGCATAGATCTCCTCCGTCACCGCTTCAATATCCTTTCTCAGCATTTCCTGATATTCCAATATTTTCTCTTTGTCTACGCTGATGCCGAATTCTTCCATATCCGCCAAAACATAAATCAACGGCATCTCAATTTCTTCAAACAGCATAAGCTGATCTTCTTCCTGCAATTTTTCCAGCATGATCGGCTTCGCACGGTAAATCACTTCCGCCTGTTTGACCAAAAAAGAAGTGCGTTCCGCTTCGGAAAGAGAAAAAATACTCTTTCGGCTCTTTCCTTTGCCTAAAATTTCTTCCTGCGTCGGCAAAGTTTCCCCCAGAAAATCCGAGGAAATAGTATCAAAAGAATAGCTATTTTTTAACGGATTTAATAAATACGCTGCAATCGCGGCATCAAAGACCACTTTAGATGGATCGATCCCGTTTTTCCGCAGGCAATGGATCTCTCTTTTTACATCGATACCGATTTTTTGATGCTGCGCACTCTCAAAAAACTTTGCGCTGACCTCAAATAAAGATGCTTGTGACAGCTTCTCATTTACTTCTAATAAAACACCGCCTGTTGTGCGGTGATAGAGTGCCAATGCAGCAACCTGTTCATTTTCCTCATACAAAATATACGCCGTTTCTCCGTTCGGTAAAGAGGCAAAAAAGGCTTTTGCAGCGGCGGTGTCTGTAATTCTTTGATATTTGTTCTCTGCAGGTTCCACCGTTGCTTTTTTCTCGAATTTCAAAAGAAAATTCCGAAACTCCAGTTTTTTTGCCAACTGATAAGCCTCATCGGAATAGATATGCGTGATCCCCATACAAGACGGGTCAAGCGCAATCGGAACATCTCTGACGATTTTGGCAAGAAAAAGACTCATTCTTGCCTGATCGGCATACGCTGCCAGATTTTCGGCGGCTTTTTTCGGCTTGATCTGATCCGCATGCGCGATGGCAGTTTCGACATCGTGATATTCCTGAATGATTTTTGCCGCTGTTTTTTCTCCGATCCCCGGCACACCCGGAATATGGTCTGAGGCATCTCCCATCAAAGCCTTCATCTGAATGAATTCCTGCGGGGTCACACCGTACTTTTTCACCACATCTGCAGCATAATAATCTTCCGTTTCCGTACGTCCGCCTTTGGTTTTAGGGATACGAACTTTCAGTACATCGTCTGCCAGCTGCAGCAAATCTCTGTCACCAGACACCACCACGGGAATCATACCCTGTTGCTCTGCCAATAACGAAAGCGTCCCCAAAATATCGTCCGCCTCATAGCCTTCTGCGGTATATTGGCAAATCTGCATGGCAGTGAGCATTTCTTTTAACAACGGGATCTGCTCTCTCAGCTCCTGCGGCATACTTTTTCTGCCTGCCTTATATTCCGCGTAAGACTGATGGCGAAATGTCGGTGTCGGCAGATCAAACGCAACCGCGACATAGGTAGGTTCTTCTTCTTCCAATAATTTCAACAATATATTCAAAAATCCATAAACCGCATTGGTATATTTCCCCTCCGCATTACTCAAAAGAGGTACGCCGTAAAATGCGCGGTTCACAATACTGTTCCCATCGATCAACATGATTTTTTCAGACATAAAAAACCTCCGATTTATCACAGAATAAAAAAACCGCTTGCCGCAGTTTTTCATTCTGTAGGTTTGCTGATTGTTTACAGTAAGATTATATTGCAAAACAAAGGTCGTGTCAAATCGCTGCAGCTCTCACATACTCTGAAAAAATGCTCTTTTTCGCAAACAAAAAAGAGCATCGAAAAAGATGCTCTCTTTCTGTCAGAATATTGTTTTTTTCGCTTGGTCCAGATCAAAATTCATTTCCTTCAAACTTCGGGATTCCGTCAAAACCGATCTGCAGATCCGCGTCAGTAGGAATGTAGTCTGTCATCTGTCCGTTATGGAATTTTTCATAAGCCACCATATCAAAATAACCTGTACCGGTCAGACCAAACAGAATTGTTTTTTCTTCGCCTGTTTCGATGCATTTTTTCGCTTCATTGATCGCAGCACAGATCGCATGGCTGCTTTCGGGTGCGGGCAAAATGCCTTCCACTCTTGCGAAGTATTCTGCCGCTTCAAATACAGCAGTCTGCTCCAACGCAACCGCTTCCATCATGCCGTCATGGTACAGCTGGGACAATACAGAGCTCATGCCATGATAACGCAGACCACCTGCGTGGGTCGGAGAAGGAATGAAACCGCTGCCAAGCGTATACATTTTCGCAAGCGGGCAAACCATACCGGTATCGCAGAAATCATATGCAAATTTACCTCTGGTAAAGCTCGGGCAGGAAGCAGGTTCTACCGCAATAAAACGGTAATCCTTCTCACCGCGGAGTTTTTCTCCCATAAACGGAGAGATCAAGCCGCCTAAGTTGGAGCCGCCGCCTGCACAGCCAATGATAATATCCGGCACGATGCCGTATTTATCCATAGCCGCTTTGGTTTCCAGACCGATAATGGACTGATGCAGCAATACCTGATTCAAAACGCTGCCCAGTACATAACGATATCCCTCTGTGGAGCAAGCAACCTCTACCGCTTCAGAGATCGCACAGCCAAGACTTCCTGTCGTTCCCGGGTGCTCTGCCAATATCTTTCTGCCTACTTCCGTCGTTTCCGAAGGAGAAGGTGTTACAGAGGCGCCATATGTTCTCATGACCTCTCTGCGGAACGGTTTTTGCTCGTAGGAGACCTTAACCATATATACTTTGCAGTCCAAATCAAAATAAGAACATGCCATAGAAAGCGCTGTGCCCCACTGTCCCGCACCGGTTTCTGTTGTCACGCCTTTTAAACCCTGCTGTTTTGCGTAGTATGCCTGCGCGATAGCAGAATTCAGTTTATGACTGCCGCTGGTATTATTGCCTTCAAATTTGTAATAGATTTTCGCGGGTGTCCCTAATTTTTTCTCCAGACAATATGCACGAACCAACGGCGCAGGGCGATACATCTTGTAGAAATTCAAAATTTCTTCCGGAATATCGATATAAGCATCTGTATCGTTTAATTCCTGTTTGACCAGTTCGTCACAGAATACAACGCCCAGTTCCTGCGCTGTCATAGGCTGTTTCGTTGCCGGATTCAGTAAGGGTGCGGGTTTATTCTTCATATCCGCACGCACATTATACCATTGCTTCGGCATCTCGTTTTCTTCCAGATAAATTTTGTAGGGGATTTCTTTTCTTTCCATTTCTTTTCTCTCCTTTCAGTCTTTGCTTCTCATCTCATCTTTTCTTCAGAAATAAAAAAACGCTCTGTCGCCTTCTCTATTCGAAGGGACAAGAACGTTCATTCCTGCGGTGCCACCCAACTTGGTATTAAAAATACCCTCTCTCAGATATGTGCCATCACACACATCGGTTTTGGTAACGAAGATCCACTCCGTCTTGCATACTGATACGGGATACCGTACGTTCTGCTCACCCTCGAAAGTCCATTCTTTGACATTAGCCTGCTGCACTCCCACCAACGGCAGCTCTCTGAAAGACATTGTGCCAAATACTACTCTTTCTCATCGGTTTATGGAATACTTATACCATATTTTAGCACTGCCGTCAATCTTTTTTTTTGCAAAAGCACTTTTCTTTTTTGTGTGCATACATTAAAAACATAATCCAAACAAAATAAAAAAAGGGGTTGACTGTATGAAACAGAAAAAAACGGTTGCGATCGGGGTATCCGTTTTGCTGCTTTTGGGCAGTCTTTGCGGTTGCGGCAAAACAGAAGCCTCGCTGACGCCTGTACGTCTGAATGAAGTGGTACACTCGGTTTTCTATGCGCCGCAGTATGTCGCGCAGGAACTTGGGTTCTTTGAAGAAGAAGGATTAGATGTCACCGTTGATATCGGCAACGGCGCGGACACTTCGATGGTCGCACTGTTGAGTGATTCCGCAGACATCGCCCTGCTTGGAACGGAGGCAGGCATTTATGTTTACAACGAAGGCAAAGAAGACTGCCCGAAGGCATTTTTGCAGCTGACACAGCGGGCAGGCAATTTTTTGATCGCCAGAGAGGAAATGCCTGATTTTTCCTGGAGTGATTTGAAGGGTGCTTCCGTCATTGGCGGCAGAGTCGGCGGCATGCCGGAATTGGTATTGGAATATGTTTTGAAAGAAAACGGACTGGTACCATTTGAAGATGTGGATATCGTCAATAATATCGAATTTACCTCTACCGCCGGTGCATTCGCCGCAGATGTAGGAGATTACACCGTAGAATTTGAACCTACCGCGACTGCGTTGGAACAGGAAGGTGTCGGTCATATCGTTGCATCTTTGGGAGAAGCAAGCGGTTATATCCCCTACACCGTTTATATGGCAAATGAAAGCTTCCTGACGGAACACGCCGATGTCGCAGAGGCATTTGCGCGCGCCATTTACAGAGGTCAGCAATGGGTCGCAACGCATAGCGCCGCCGAAATTGCACAGGTCATTTTGCCGCAATTTCCCGACAGCGACGAAGAAACACTGACTTCCATCATCGAGCGTTATCAGGCACAGGATACCTGGAGAAGCGATCCGGACTTCCCCGAAGAAGGATTTGAACTGCTGCAGGACATTATGGAAGCCGGCGGAGAATTATCCAAACGAGTTCCTTATGATGATTTTGTCAATACAGACATCGCCAAAAAAGTCATGTCAGAATGATCTTATAAACCAAACGCATGTTGTATCCTCTGTCTTTTTAAACTTCCTTTTTTTCAGGCAGAACACGATTTATTCCGGCGAAACCGAAAGAAATTCTTCCGGTTTCGCTTTTTTGTGTACTGATTTTTTCAAACTCGTTTTACTGCAAGAAGCATCATTTTCCCTGTCAAAGTTTCGTTTTTATAGTATACTGGACTTAAACCAAAAATCTGCAAAAGGAGTGTCACAGACAATGAAAATATTAGTAGATGCGGACGCCTGCCCTGTCAAAGAGATCATCGTAGAGGAAAGCGCTTCCGCAAAGACAGAGGTGATTTTTATAGTTGACAGCAGTCATATTCTTTCTTATCCTTCCGATCTGATTCGTGTTGTAGTCGTCGAAAAAGGTGCGGATAGTGTGGACTTTGCTTTAGTCAACCGTGCCAAAAAAGGAGATATCTGCATTACAGCGGATTATGGTCTTGCTGCGATGTTACAAGCAAAGGAAGCAGTTGTAATCCACCCGAACGGATTTTTTTATACCGATCAAAATATGGACAGGCTATTGTTTGAACGACATCTGTCAAAAGAAATGCGCAGACAGCACAAACACCATGGACATATTCCAAAACGAAACAGATCTTGGGACAATGCATTTCGAAACTGCTTACGGAGAGCATTAAACCTTTCGTAAACTTATTTAGGAAAAGATTGCGAGTCAAATTCTTCCATGCTATAATATTTACAATATGCAAGGAAAAAATTGCTTATAATTCAGCAAACAGCATAAAACGAACAAACAAAGCTTAGGAGGGAACACTATGGCAAAAAAAGTTGTATTGGCAGGCGCCTGCCGTACCGCGATCGGCAGCATGGGCGGCGCACTTAGCACAGTACCCGCAGCAGATCTCGGCGCTGTTGTCATTCGCGAAGCATTAAATCGTACAGGTATTTCACCGGAAATGGTAGATATGGTTTATATGGGCTGCGTCATTCAGGCAGCACAGGGACAGAACGTCGCAAGACAGGCTTCTATCCAAGCGGGTCTTCCTGTGGAAGTTCCGGCAGTTACCATCAATGTGGTGTGCGGTTCCGGTTTGAATTGTGTCAATATGGCTGCACACATGATCTTAGCAGGAGATGCGGACATTGTGGTTGCCGGCGGTACCGAAAATATGTCCATGGGTCCCTATGCTATTCCCAATGCACGTTACGGCTATCGCATGGGGAATGCGACCATGATCGATACTATGGTAAATGACGCACTTACAGACGCATTCCACCACTACCACATGGGCATTACCGCAGAAAACGTATGCGAAAAATGGAATTTAAAGCGGGAAGATCTGGACGCGTTTGCATATCGTTCGCAGATGAAAGCCGTTGCCGCACAGAAAAACGGTGCATTCGAAAAAGAGATCGTTCCTGTCAGTGTGAAAAAGAAAAAAGAAACCATTCTGTTTGCGCAAGATGAAGGTCCCCGCCCCGCTACCACCATGGAAGGCTTGGCAAAACTGCGTCCTGCTTTCAAAAAAGAAGGCGGTATGGTGACCGCAGGCAACGCTTCCACTATCAATGACGGTGCCGCAGCGATCATCGTCATGAGCGAAGAAAAAGCAAAAGAACTCGGCGTTCAGCCGATGGCGACTTGGGTCGCAGGCGCATTGGGCGGTGTTGATCCCGCGATCATGGGTGTCGGTCCCATCGTTTCTACCAGAAAAGTCTTGCAAAAATCCGGCTGGGATTTGGCAGATATCGATTTGATCGAAGCAAACGAAGCTTTTGCCGCACAGGTATTGGCTGTCGGAAAAGAATTGGGAATTGATGAAAACAAACTCAATCCCAACGGCGGAGCTATCGCTTTGGGACACCCTGTAGGCGCATCAGGCTGCCGTATTCTGGTTACGTTACTGCATGAAATGCAGGCAAAAGGTGCCAAAAAAGGTCTTGCCACGCTTTGTATCGGCGGCGGCATGGGTTGTTCCACTTTAGTAGAAATGGAATAAAAACTGCACTTTTTCAGCCGTTTATTTGTTGTTTCGATCAATACCGTATCAAAAAGACAGAGTCATCTCTGTCTTTTATCCTGACTGCAGAAAGGAGTTTGATGGTTTTGGAAATGATTCGATATGAAGTAAAGGATCAAATTGCAATACTTACATTAGACAGAAGCAAAGCGTTAAACGCGTTAAACCGCACCATAATGGAAGAATTATCCACGGCATTGGACAATATCGATCTTTCCGTGATCCGTTGTCTGATCATCACCGGAGCGGGAGAGAAATCTTTTGTTGCAGGTGCAGACATCAGTGAAATGCTGCCGCTGCAAAAAGAGGAAGCGGAGCTTTACAGCTTATGGGGCAACCAGATTTTCCGCAAAATAGAAACTTTGCCGATTCCGGTCATTGCTGCCGTAAACGGATACGCCTTGGGCGGTGGCTGTGAGCTTGCCATGAGCTGCGATATTCGTATCTGTTCGGAAAACGCCGTCTTTGGTCAGCCGGAAACAGGTCTTGGCATCACTCCCGGTTGGGGCGGAACGCAAAGGCTTGCCCGTATCATCGGCACAGGTATGGCAAAACAGATCATTTTTACCGCAAAAAATATCAACGCCGAGGAAGCGTACCGTATCGGTCTGGTCAATGCCGTTTATCCCTCCTCTGAGTTGATGGGGCAGGCAGAAACTATGGCAAAGCAGATCGCCCAAAACGCACCTGTTGCCGTTCGTATGTGTAAAGCCTCCATCAACGAAGGCATTGATCTTCCGATCACGGAAGCGATCAAAGTCGAGGCAAAGCATTTTGGCAACTGCTTTTCTACACAAGATCAAAAAGACGCGATGACAGCGTTTCTGGAAAAAAGAAAACCGGATGCATTCAAAAATCAATAAATACAGGACAAAAGGAGTGAAAGAAATGAAGGTTGGCATCATTGGCGCAGGAACTATGGGTTCCGGTATCGCTCAAACATTTGCGACAGTGGAAAGCTATGAAGTATACTTATGCGACATTCAAGAATCGTTTGCGCAAAACGGGAAAAACCGTATTGCGCAGGAATTGTCCAAGCGTGTAGCAAAAGGCAAAATGGATCAAGATGCGGCAGATGCAATTTTAGGGCGCATCAAGACCGGTACTAAAGAAATCTGCACTGACTGTGATCTGATCGTAGAGGCTGCATTGGAAAACATGGAAGTCAAACAGGCAACGTTCCGTGAACTGCAAAACATCTGCAAAAAAGACTGTATTTTTGCTACAAATACTTCCTCGCTTTCTATCACACAAATCGGTGCAGGATTGGATCGTCCTGTCATCGGTATGCACTTTTTCAATCCTGCGCCTGTCATGAAGCTTATCGAGGTCATTGCAGGCATCAATACAACTCCGGAAATGGTAGATACTATTAAAAAAGTGGCAGAAGACCTTGGAAAAACACCTGTGCAGGTAGAAGAAGCGGCTGGCTTTGTCGTCAACCGTATTTTGATCCCTATGATCAACGAGGCAGTCGGTATTTATGCTGATGGCGTCAGTTCTGTGGAAGAAATTGATACCGCAATGAAACTTGGCGCAAACCACCCGATCGGTCCCTTGGCATTGGGCGATCTGATCGGACTGGATATCGTTCTTGCCATTATGGAAGTTTTGCAGGCGGAAACCGGCGACCCCAAATACCGCCCGCACCCGTTATTGCGCAAGATGGTACGTGGCGGACATCTCGGCAAAAAAACAGGCAAAGGTTTTTACGATTATACAAATTAAAGCAGAAACAACAGGAAGACAAAATGTCTTCTTGTTTCTGTTTTCATCGATATTTTTTCTTTGGTTGACAGCAAAATCAACTTCCACTATACTATTGAGTACATTGAAAAACAGGAGGTATCTATTTTTATGGGAAGTTATCAGATTATTTCTGACAGTTCCTGCGATTTGCCCAAGCAGCTGATGGAAGAATTGCAGATCGATTTTGTCCCCTACTATTCTTCTTTTGACGGCGTTGTCTACAAAAAGGAATTGGTAGAAATGCAGCCTGCGGAGTTTTATGAAAAAATGCGTGATCCTCATGCGCAGCCGAGAACCTCATTGCCTCCGATCCAGGATTATATTGATATTTTTGAACCTTATCTGAAAGAAGGCATTGATGTTCTTTGCATTTGTTTGACCGCAAAGTTCAGCGGCTCTTATCAAAGTGCATCAAATGCTAAAAACATACTTTTGGAAAACTATCCCGAAAGACGCATCGAAATTTTAGATTCCATATCCGCAACCGGAACACAAGGTCTTTTGGTTTACGAAGCCGCACGCATGCGGGACGCCGGTTATTCTCTGGATCAGCTCATACAAGCACTCGATCTTCAAAAAACCACTTCCAAAATCAATTTTACCGTCGATTCTTTGGAGCATTTACAGCGCGGCGGAAGGATCGGAAAAGCTGCCTCTCTGGCAGGAACGATTCTTAACATCAAGCCGATCATTGTTGTAAAAAACGGAGAACTTTTTCCGGAAAACAAAGTGCGCGGGCATAAAAAAGCGTTAAAAACCGTTGTGGATATGACCAACGCGGAAATCGGAGAGCAGAAAGAGCAGTATCACGTTGTCATTATCCGAGGAGATAGAAAAGAAGCGGCACAGGAGATTCGTCAGAGCTTAGAAGCCCTTGGCTTCACCCCTTTCCCCGAAGAATGGGTCATTGGTGTTACTATTGCCGTACACGCAGGTCCTACCGCTGTAGGTATCTGTTATATCAAAAAATATGAATATCTTTCATGCTGAGCAAAAACCGCCGAAATCATCGGCGGTTTTTTATATCGGCTTTTATCCACGCAGATAAATTGTTTTCCATTATAAAAGTAATTAACTATCATCGGCCTGATCTTTCTTACTGCCGTAAAGATACGTCTGTCTTGAGTACAACACTGTTCGTTGGTCATACCACCGACAAACGCAAAAAGACGATGTCGGCAGAGATACCGACATCGTCTTTTTTCTTTCGTACTTTTCTTGCTGACAACAGACAAGATGTGTATTTGATTTAAACTTGCTGAACACTTCTTCCCCATCTGACTCTGTGATAGCTGCGCTCAGTTGCTTCCATTACAGCGCAAATTTTATCTACCATAGTCAAAACATAAGATTCTTTATATTTCGGGGGAACGAGTGTGCAGGGCCACATATGTTTTAAAATCGCATCTTTCTCAATGTCATTCAATTCACAGATCTTTTTTGCATTGTCATATGCTACACGAGGATGCCAAGCAGCATGGTTGCCTCTGAGTTTCGATTTTTTTCTCCAATCGTAGAAGAACAAATCATGCAGCAATCCTGCTCTTGCAGCAGAACGGTAATCCCACCCCAATTTATAGCAAATCAGAAAACTGTAGTAGGAAACGTTGATGCTGTGCTGCAGTCTGCTGGTCTGGCAATGCTGCACATATTCGCGCATTTTCTGCACCATATCCTGGCAAATCAAATCAGACACACAGTCTTGGTACTGTGAGAGGAGTGAATCCTCCTCCATTGCAGCAAAATCCTTTCGGGATCCGATGGCTCTTGTCATCATGCAGTCTCTTCTCCTTTATTGTTTACTTTACATAATTTATTATAGCATATATTTGAAAAAAATACATATATTTTTGTGAAAAAAAACAACATTTTTTTGAGAATTTCTCTCTGTATTTTTGTCAAATTCAGCATATATAGTAAATTCTCCTTAAAATAAACAACATCATGTGCTATTTTTCTACTTTCCTTTCGGTTCCGCAAAGACAGCCGCCAAAAATGCAGCCACTACCGCAGCACAGATCCCACCCGCGGCAGATTTCAGTCCGCCGGTAAATATTCCAAGCCACCCGATCGCATCGATTTCCTCCTTGACACCTGCCGCAAGATTATTTCCAAATCCTGTCAACGGGACTGTTGCACCGGCACCGGCGAACTCTTTTAACGGTTCATAAATGCCAAGTCCGCCTAAAATGCAACCTGCACAAACAAAAGCAACCAAAATTCTGGCAGAAGTCAACTTTGTCTTATCCAACAAAATCTGCCCAATGACACAGATCAATCCCCCTACCCAAAATGCTTTTATCAGTTCCATTATTTCTCCTCCTTTGGCGGGCATTCGATCACCAGTCCGTGCGCTATGCCCGGTATGCTTTCCCCCTGCTGAGCACTGGTCTGACTCATCAGCGCTCCCGTGGGCAAAAACAACATACGTCTGATCTTCCGTTCCATCAGCATCTTATAGTAATACCCGCAAAATGTGACTGCCGAACAAGCACAGCCGCTTCCGCCCGCATGTGTGTCCTGCAGGCGCTGATTGAATATCTGTATCCCGCAGTCAGTATAGCGTTCATCTAAATGGCAGCCTTCTTTTTCGAGTAATTCCACGACCAGATCTCGTCCATACCACCCTAAATCTCCACTCACGATCGCATCATAATCCGCACAACTTCTCCCAGTATCTAAAAAATGCGCTAAAATGAGATCCGCTGCGGCAGGTGCCATCGCGGCACCCATATTATTCGCATCGGTAATGCCCATATCTACCGTTTTTCCTGTCGTAATTTCCGTGATCACCGGACCATATCCGCCTTTGCCTAACACCACTGCCCCATCTCCGGTCACTGTCCATGAAGCCGTCGGCGGTCGTTGTGTCCCCAATCCCAAAGGAGCGCGGAACTGTTTTTCGGCAGAGCAAAAATGGCTGGACGCTCCGGCTAATACATATTTTGCAAAACCGCCGTCAATCAGCATCGCACCAAGGCTCATTGCCTCTCCCATCGTAGAACAAGCTCCAAACAAACCAAAAAACGGACGTTTGAATTGTCTGGTTCCAAATATGGAACCACTGCATTGGTTCAACAAATCACCGCAAAGGATATAATCCATATCTTCCATCAGTAAATCCGCTTTTTGCACCGCCAAACGCATATTTTTTTCTACAAAATGACTTTCTGCTTTTTCCCACGTTGTTTCGCCATAAAAAATATCTTCCACCGTTTCATCAAAATACTTCCTCAATGGTCCCTCCGCTTCTTTGGGTCCCACTGTAGAGGCAGCAGCGCGGATCACCACCGGTTCCCGCAGTCGAACGGTCTGTTTTCCGATTCTTTTTGTTTCCATTTTGTCACCTTCCCAAAAAATAATAGACGATCCCCACCAAAACGGAACTTAATGTGCCATAAACAATGACAGGACCTGCCACTAAAAACATTTTCGCTCCCATACCGAGAATCATCCCCTCTTTTTTAAACTCGATCGCAGGAGATGCTACTGAGTTGGCAAAACCGGTGATTGGAACGATCGTACCGGCACCACAGTGCTTTCCTAACTTCGGATAAATTCCAAATGCGGTCAAAACAGCGGAAATTGCGATCAAAGTAATCGAAACCAGTAAGGATACCTCCTTTTCCGCAAAAGAAAATGTACTGTAGTACAGATACAGCCCCTCGCCAAACGCACAAATCGCTCCGCCTGAAAAAAATGCGCGTAAGCAGTTTTTTAAGATAGGACTGTTTGGTGAAACGGTTTCCACCATTTTTTCATACTGTTTTTTGCTTTCTTGTGATGTATCCATATTCTCGCTTCCTTTCTTATTCGTAAAATCCCGGCATAAAAAAATAGACCAGTGTACCTGCAGTTTTGCCCAATGCAAACGCTAACACAAGAAACGGAATGCCTTTTCTCAGCCTGCCTCTGCGCATCAAAATCGGCATTACATTGAGCACCTCCGCCAATGCCATTGCCAACACTCCGACAAATATCCCGACCGCAAGACCCCACAAAGCAGACAAAAAGGCACCGATCGGAAGATTGTATTTTAGGTACATTGTCGTTGTCCCAAACAGACCGCCCAGTACGATAATATCGTCATAAAAACGGATCCACTGACTCGTATGGGTACGCTGCGCCATACGCGGCACGATCCCGATCGCCGCAATAAACGCAAACGTGCCGGCTGCTACCGTTACTCCGGAGGAAAAACCCAATAATGCCAATATCACATCTTTCATGTGCCGCTCCCCCTTTTTTGCTGATCCAAACGATCGATCATGCTGTCAACCGTTTCTTTTTCATACGTCGTCATTTCCACTTCGATCGGAGTAGGATCTTTGCTGATCTGTACTTTGGAAAAATGATTGAAAAAAAGGATAATGCCCAAAGTCAGACCCACACTGTAAGGGATCGTCAAAATCGCAGGCGTTTCTACTGTTTCACCAAAAAAAATCTTATAATAATTCTGAAAGACAAGTGGCACCTGATTATCCGTATGGAAACACATAATCGTAGTTGCCGCACCCGCAAACAAAACGACCGCGACAAATGCTACTTTACACCATTGCCACAGCGGGAGTTCTTTTTGCACCTTAGGGTGATATTCCAATAAAATATCCGTTTCCCCCAGATTGCAGATCTCTGCTTTCGGAAAATGTCGCTGCAAAGCTTCGATCAGATCCAGAACCGTCAAAAGATAGCTTTCTTCCTTGTCCTGAGATATTCGAAATACCTCTATATTTTTTACACTCTCCAATTTTTCATTATCTGTATACACATCGGCAACATCTTGCAGACGAACACTTTTTGTTTCTATGATCTGTGCCTTTTTCATGGGTTTGATATAAATTTGCATTTTTTCACCCCTTTTTGTGTAGTATGGCATCTTGTTGTGAAAAAAATGCAGCATATCTGCGATCGAGTTATATAAAAACAAAAAGACCCGCCTTTGCAGCAATACAAAAGCAGGTCATACATTCATTTATCGGAAAGTCCGATCCTTTTTTCTCTATGATAGAATATCCGTCTTGTTTTCTTCCTTTTGCTCGGTCAATTTTATCCACCTGTCATCATGTTTTAAAAATCCATAGCTTTCATCATCGCGAAAACATTGCAAAAGATTTTCTTTCAGCTCCGCCGCAAAATTCTCCTCCGTCTGACGAAAATTCATATGTTCATATAGTTTGGATTTTTTAAATTCCCCGATCCTTTCCACGCAGGAAAGCATTTTTTCCATTGCTGCGATCACACGGTCAGCGTCTTTTTCTACTGTCGCAAAATCAAGTTCGCAGGAATATTCATAATATTCCCCCATTTCAAAACATATTGCCATTTGTTTTTGTTTTTCCACCATTTCGCGTGCTTTTTTCTTGTTATTTTCCTGCAATGCAAGCATATAGATTCCGTTTAGCTCCAAGCTGACTCTTTGATAGTCAGAAAACAGCAGTTCCTCATAAGCTTGGTAGGCTTCTTCTGTTCTCCCCATTTTGGCATAAATCTCCGCTTGTTTTCTTTTTCTTTCCGGATTTTGAATCGAAAAATATTCCAGATATTTTTCTGCCTTTTCGTACTGCTTTTTCTTCATGTAATGCGATACCAAACGATCCGCCGCCTGTACGCGGCTCGGTGTTTCCCCACTGTTCAATGCCCGAAGATACAAGGAACAAAAGTAATCTTCATATTCCGTCGTTTTTTCCTTCGGTATGTCTTGCAAAATAAGCCCCGACTCCAGAATCATCGCCATCTGCAGCAATAATTGCTCACAATTCGGATATTCTTCCAGCTTTTTCTTTCCCCACTGAAAAGCTTCGTCATAAGCGATCGTTTTTATTTTTTCATTCGCTTCCCGCAAGATCAGCTCGATCTCTGCAGCCGTCAATTCTTCTTGAAAGGATAATAATGTATTTAACGAGATCCCAAATAACCTGGCAATAGGTGCCAAAAGTGTAATATCCGGATACGAAATTTCATTTTCCCATTTATTGACCGCAGAAGCCGTTACGCCAAGACGCTCTGCCACCTCCTCTTGTGTGAGATGTTGCACCTTTCTGTACTTTCGAATCACTTTTCCCAATGGCATAGTTTCAACCTCCTTGTGCTTTATTTTGCATCACCTTTCCTGATACTATCATATCAAAGCTGATTTTGCCTCACAAGGGAATGTCTGTCATATTTATTCCGATAAAAATTGACTTTCGCTCCGTTTTATCAACCGAAGCGGCTGATTTGATAAAACAGCAGTCGAAAGTATTTTTAAGTGCCGTATTTTTACCACCGCAAGTTTTGATAATGCTATATGCGCAAAGCAAAACCGTCGCACACAAAACTGCATAAAAAAAGACCCATTTGGGTCTTTCCAAACAGGTCTTTTCCTTCTTTTCCGTTCTTTCTACAACGGACAGCATTCAAAAATCCGTTTCACACTGGAAACAATGCCACTTTTCCACACCGTCCGTCTTTTCTTTTTTCGTAAAATAGCTTTTGCAATGAGGGCATTGTCTGACCTCCGCTTTTTTGTCATAGCTCCAGTCAAATCCTCTGGGAATACGACCATTGCCGATCACATATTGAGAATAATTCATACGTTCTCTATGATCCCATGCGCCCTGATCGTATTTTGCCATCGGCTGGTACTCGAATCTGATCTGATTTTGCGCCATGGTATCCATCGTATGCGGCAGTTCTTCTGCCACTTTGCTCTCGAAAGAAACAAAATGCGTACCGCAGTAGCTGCAATTCGGACTAACTGCCGCAATCGCCAATCTACCGCATTTCGGACATAATAAAAATAATCCCATATTATTTTCCCCTTTTGTTTCGCAACACAAATCCCGCTTTAATCGTTTCTTCTGCCAAAAATCGCAAGTAAACGCAAAAGCTGAGCCAAGGCAACCGCAGCGGCAGCCACATATGTCATGGCAGCGGCGGAAAGCACCTTTTTGGCGCCGTAAATTTCCTCTCCGTCCAGGAAATTATAATCTTCCAACAGCTGTAACGCACGTTTTGAAGCGTTAAATTCCACCGGAAGCGTTACAAATGAAAACAGCACCGCAACGGCAAAAAACAGGATACCCACTGTGATCAGAGCATTTCCGCTTTGGCTGCTGAATAAAAGACCAATGATGATCAGCGGCATCGCCATTCTGGAGCAAATATTGGTAGCAGGCACCATCATACTGCGCAGCACCAACGGAAGATATCCCACATCGTGCTGTATCGCATGACCTGTTTCATGCGCCGCAATCCCAAGTGCAGCGACTGATGTGCTGTCATATACACCCGAAGAAAGACGAAGCACCTTGTTTCTTGGATCATAGTGATCGGTCAGATTCCCGCCGATCCGCTCCACTCTGACGTCATAGATCCCCGCATTCATCAGCATCTGCTGTGCGACTTGTTCTCCGGTAAATCCATGACGGTTCCGTACTTGAGAATAACGGTGGTAAGTTGATTGTATTTTCGTTTGCGCCACCAAAGTAAACGCGATCGCGATCAATAATAGTACAAATTCCATATTTGTGTCCTCCTATCAAATCATCGATTTTTTTGAATCCTTACTGCAAAAGAACACCTTTCTTTACTTCATGCCCCCGCAGATATGCATCGGCAGCCATACGCTTCCCGCTGCCTGCCTGCATCTGCTCGATCAATACACAGCCGTCCGCCGCCCGCACGGCAATTCCTTTTTTGCCACAATCCACGATCTCGCCGCAAGCGGCATCTTCCGCGGTAAAATCCGTTTTACGAGCGGACCAAATTTTCCAAGTTTCTCCCTCGTAAGTGGTATAAGCTCCCGGCGCAGGAGAAAGACCACGAATCAGATTCACGATCTCCTGTGCTGATTTTTCCCAGGAAATATGCCCGGTTTCTTTTGTGATCATGGGTGCATAGGTTGCGGCAGTATGATCCTGCGGGATCGGCGTAATGCTGCCGTTTTGCAATCCCTGAACTGTTTCTATCAAAAGCTCTGCACCGACATGGCTCATTTTTTCATATAACGACCCGTAGGTATCTTCCGCTAAAATCGGCACTTCTTTTTTCAGCAGCATATCTCCGCTGTCCAGCCCTTTTGCCATATACATCGTAGTAATGCCGGTCACACTTTTGCCGTCAATTACAGACCATTGCATCGGTGCGGCACCTCTATACTCAGGCAAGAGAGAACCATGCACATTAACACAGCCGTATTGCGGCATCTGTAAAATTTCTATCGGCAAGATCTGACCAAATGCGACCACAACGATCAATTCCGGCGCGTACGATGCCAGCTGCTCTATAAAGGCAGGATCTTTCACTTTTTCCGGCTGCAAAACAGTGATTCCATGTTTTTGCGCACATTCTTTTACAGCAGGCGGCAGCATTTTTTTCCCTCTGCCTTTCGGTTTATCCGGCTGTGATACGACAGCCACTACTTCATGTGCATCTAACAGCGCTTCCAATGTGGGTACCGCAAACTCCGGCGTTCCCATAAAAACCACACGCATCTGCACATCTCCTTTCTCTCTGTGTTTACTCTGCTTCCATCATTCCGTTTTCACGAAATGTACCCGGCTGTGCTTTATCTGTATACAGCACACCGTCCAAATGATCCAACTCATGACAAATCGCACGCGCCATCAGTTCTTCTCCTTCGATTACAAATAAATTGCCGTCGCGATCCGTCGCCTGCGCCTTCACATAGTTAGGCCGCGTTACGACCGCTGTCGCACCGGGAATACTCAGGCAGCCTTCCTCTCCTGTTTGTGTTCCTTCCGTTTCCAAAATAACCGGATTGATCATTTCGACCAGTCCTTCTCCAATATCAATAACTACGATACGCTTTAATATACCCACCTGCGGCGCTGCCAATCCAACACCGTTTGCCCGATACATCGTTTCTGCCATATCGTCTAACAAGGTCAAAATATTCGGTGTGATCTCTTTGACAGGTTTGCAGGTTTTTCTCAATATTTCGTCTGAATTAGTTCTGATATTTCTTTTTGCCATAATTAGCCTCCTGTATCTAATGACAAAACATCTGCCGTATATTTACCCCAAAAGCTTCGAGCAGTCGCAGCAAAAACCAAATTCTTTTTGTGCGGCAAAAATTCTGCTTGCGGTTATCATACCATAAATCTATGGCAGAAACAACTGCGTTATCAGCTTTCCCTCTGCTTCTTTTAAAGCTCCTGATCCGGCAATATCGTAAAATACACATTTTCCTCATACTCCGCCATCACTTTCTTTACCGCCTCCTGCACGGCAGATGACAATTTTTCTTCCTCCTTACCGCGCAAAAGCAAATGCATGCGATATTCTCCCTTTCGTTTTCCGCTTCCCAAAGCGGAAGGACCAAACAGGATCCCTTCCGGCAAAGACATTTTCAACTGATTTGCGCAGGCATCTGCCGCATCACAGACAGCTTTTTCTTCCTTCCCGCTGAAAATGATCGCATATATTTTCGTAAACGGCGGGTATTCCATCAAGCGGCGAAAAGCAATTTCCATCTCGTAAAATGCAGTATAATCCTGCTTTTGTGCCATTTGTATCACAGGGTGCTCCGGTTGGTAGGTTTGGATATAGACTCTTCCTTCCGTCTGATCCCGCCCGGCACGTCCCGCAGCCTGTGTCATCAACTGAAATGCCTGCTCTGCCGCGGCATAGCTGTTTTGATACAGAGCGCTTTCTGCCGCTAAGATACCTACCAATGTGACGTTGCCAAAGTCATGCCCTTTTGCGATCATCTGTGTTCCGATCAAAATATCTGCTTTTTTTTGCTCAAATGCGGCTAATATTTTTTCATGACTTCCTTTTCTGCTTGTCGTATCGGAATCCATACGCAGTATCACAGCGTTTGGAAACATTTTTTTTGCCGCTGCTTCTATTTTTTGCGTTCCTGTTCCAAAATATTTGATATATTTTGAACCACAGTTCGGGCAAGTCCTCGGAAGTGCTTCTTCTCGACCACAGTAGTGACAAACCAGCTTCTCCTTTCCTACATGATATGTATAGGATAGGTTGCAATCCGGGCAAGTCATCACATGCCCACAACTCCTGCAGGAAACAAATGTCGCATATCCCCTGCGGTTCAGCAAAAGCATGGTTTGCTGTTTCTTCTCAAGATTTTCACGAATTGCCGCCTCCAATCCCCGGCTAAAGACAGAGCGATTTCCTGCTTCCAGTTCCAAACGCATATCGGCAATCACCACTTCCGGTAATTTTCTCCCCTGTACGCGCTCTAACAAACGCACCAGAAGATACTTCCTCTCCATGGCGTGATAATACAGAGAAACCGGCGGCGTTGCGCTTCCCATCAATAGTACAGCGCCTGTGATATGCGCCAACGCGACAGCGGCTTTTCTTGCGTCTATTCTGGGTGTGGTATCGGAACGATATCCATTTTCATGCACCTCATCTACAATAATCATGCCAAGATTTTGAAATGGCATGAACAGTGCTGATCTCGGTCCGATCATCACAGAAATCTCTCCCGCTGCTGCCTTTCTCCACTGGTCCAGTCTTTCGCCAACCGAAAGTCTGCTGTGCGTCACAGAAACCCTCTGTCCAAAACGCGAAAGAAAACGTTTCAAGATCTGCGGTGTCAGCGAAATCTCCGGCACCAAAACGATCGCCTGTTTTCCTTCCTGCAATGTCTTTGCGATCAACTGTAAATAAATCTCTGTCTTTCCGCTGCCGGTAACACCGTGCAGCAAGATCGGTCTTGGGTTCGGCTTTGCGCATTCTGCAAGGATCTGCTCCATTGCCGCCCGTTGTTCTTCCGTAGGCAAAAACGGTTCGCTTCTCTCCACTGTTTCCCAATCAGCGACCGTTCTATACATCTGCTCTTTTCTGCACAGCAAGATTCCCTTTTTCATCAGAGTCCGAATTGCGGAAGGTGAGATACCAATGCTTTTACATTGCTCCTCTGTCAATTCTGTTTCCTTCTCCAAGGCGGCAAAAATCTTTCTTTGCCCTTCCAGTCTGGAATCCTTTTGCGCTTTTTGCACTGCCTGCTGCAACAGCGGATGTTCTTTTTGCAAAAAATACACGGATCTTTCTTTTTGATGGGTATGGTAAAAAATCTGGCTGTCTATCTGCAAAATGCGTTTCTTTTGTAAATTACGGATTTCCTGCTCCGCCTGCGGAAAAAGAAGCTGTACCTCTTTTAATCGCATACTGCCGCCATGCAAACGCAAAGCGGAAATGATCTGCTCCTGAAGCGGTGTAAGCTGCTGCTCCTGCTCTACCTCCCGCAAATGCAGATAACGCTCCTGTTTGGTTCGTATTCCCGGCGGCATCACAGTTTGTAACGCCTGACTTAGTGTGCAAAAATAGGTATCTTTTATCCAAAAGGCTAACTGCATCATAGGCGCGGTAAAAATCGGCACACCGTCGTCCAAAAGCTGCAAAATGTTTTTCAGCTTATCCTGCGGTACCTCTGTTTCGTCGCTAACCGATATCACATATCCCTCCGTTTTTTGATTTCTTCTGCCAAACGGTACAACAACGCGCACACCCGTTTGAATCCTATTCAAAAAACATTGCGGAATACAGTAATCGAAGATCCGATCTAACGCGCTATGCGGAATATCTAAAATCACTTTCGCATACTGTGCCAACCAAACCACCTCTTTTCCCCAGAGAATCAAATAAAGAAAAAATGACCGCACGGCATTGCCTGTATTGGGTCCATACTCTACAAACGGTATGCCGTATATCCGCATTCCGTTCATAATGAAAACCGCTTTGCAACCCCGTTTCGGTCATTGGATACATCATTTGCTTTGCTTACGCCTCTTCCTCTGCCTGATTTTCTTCAGTCATTTCCTCAGCGAGCAACTGTTCTTCTTCCTGCTGACATTCTTCCTCTGTTTTTCCGGCACGAACTCTGATTTTTCCTTCGTACAGTTCGTTTACAGCAATAGATACGGGTTTATCTACTTTTATCTTATCTGTCAGTGGTTCTGCATGGTCAACCAGCTGTCTGGCACGCTTTGCCGCAGCAATAACAATAGTATATCTGCTGGCAATGGTAACATCATCATTAGTCTGGGACATTACATTCAATAAATCTGTATAAGACGGACGTAACATAATCAAATCTCTCCTTTGAATACTTTCTTAATATCTTTATTTCTGCTGCATTTCATAGATTCCGCGCGAAGGATCATATCGATATCTTCCACAGCGGTATCAATGGAATCGTTAATGACAACATAATCATAATCATCCACAAATTCCATCTCCTCAATCGCGCGGTGCATACGTTTATTGATCGTTTCCTTATCTTCCGTTCCTCTTTGCACCAAACGTCGTCCCAATTCCTCCAGATTTGGCGGAATCAGGAAAATCAAAACCGCAGAGGGATATATTTTTTTGACCTGCAGTGCACCCTGCACTTCGATCTCCAAAATTACATTTTTCCCGCTTTGCAGCTGTTCTTCTACATAAGCCTTCGGCGTGCCGTAATAGTTTCCGCAAAACTCGGCACACTCCAATAACAAACCGTTTTTCTTCATTTCCTCAAACTGCTCTTTGCTGTAGAAAAAATAATGTACACCCGGCACCTCATATTCTCTTGGCGAGCGGGTCGTAGCAGAAATGGAAAGCGCATAGTTCCCCTTTTGCAGCAACTTTTCCACAGCCGTTCCTTTTCCGGAACCTGAGGGGCCTGAAATAATGGCTAAAATTCCGTTTTTCCCCATAAAAATTACTCCTTTGTTCTTTTTATTCCGCCGAAAGTCTTCCCCCTATGGTTTCCGGCATATTGGACGAAAGGACGACATGTCCGTCATCCATGATGATCACACATCTTGTTTTTCTTCCGTATGTTGCATCGATCAGTGTATTTTTTTCTTTTGCGTCCTGTACGATACGTTTGATCGGTGCGGAATCGGGACTGATGATCGCAATGATTCGGTTCGCTGAAACTACATTGCCATACCCGATATTCAGAAACTGTATTTTTTCCAAACAAATCACTCCAGATTTTGAATTTGTTCTCTGATCTTCTCGATCTCACTTTTTAAGGCGATCGTTGTCTGCACGATTTTGATATCATTTGCTTTCGAGGCAATGGTATTGGTTTCTCGGTTCATTTCCTGCACCAAAAAATCCAGCTTTCTGCCTACCTGACCGCCTTCTTGCAAAATCTCCTGCAGCTGTGTCAAATGACTTTCCAATCTGGTGATTTCCTCATCGATACAGCCTTTATCTGCAAAAACCGCGACTTCCATCGCCACTCTTTGCGGATCGATCTGCACATTGCCAAGCAGCTCCTGCAGTCTGTTTTCTAATTTTTCTTTATACTCCTGCACGACCAAAGGCGCGCGTTCTTTGATCTGCGCAACCAAAGAAATAATAGATTCTCTTTTTTGCAAGATATCCTGTTTTAAGTTTTCTCCCTCTGTGCAGCGCATCTGCACAAAGCGCGTGATCGCTTCTTCTAACGCAGGCAGCAGTGTTTCCCAGATGATACTTTCTTCGCTTTGCGCTTTTTCCACGGTAATGACATCAGGAAATCTCGCTGTCAAGCCGAATACGTCTTTTTCTTCCAACGCAAAGGTTTGACTGAGTTCATGTAATTTTTCAAGATAAGCATCTGCCAAAACTGTATTCAGCCTTACTTCCACATCGTCCTTGGAAAATGTTTCATAATTGATATATACATCTGTCTTGCCGCGAAAGACATCTGCCATAATTCTTTTCTTCACAGCATCTTCCAAAGAAATCAGGGAACGCGGCATTTTAATGGAAATATCGTTATAACGGTGGTTGACCGATTTCATCTCTACCGTAAACCTGCGGTCGTTGGCAATAAATTCTCCCTTTCCGTATCCCGTCATACTTTTTATTTTTCGATCCATCGTATCATTCCCTTTCCTGCGATCCTTTCCCGAGCGAAACAATTTGTTGTTATTATATTGATTTTTCAGCTGCAGCGCAATAAAATCTCTAAAAAAACACTCCAATTTTTAATTTTCGTCTAATATTTCTTCTTTTTCACTTTTTGCGCAGCTCCTATTGCGCAAACTACCGGCAGGCAGCAGAAAACTCCAAACCATACCGGTTTGGAGCTTCTGTAAACCCGTTCATTTTTTTCATTCCTTGCAGAATAAAATTTCCCCAATCAAAGAGCCAAAATCACGCAATGTTTTTTAGGAAGACATCGCTTTTTTGAATTCCTCGGTATCTTTACATTCAGGATAGGATACCACTACCGTACCTGCCAAGTCGCCAACGATATTGGAAGCGGTAATACCCATTTCCATGATCGCAAATGCGCCCATGATAACCGCTGCAACCTCTGTCGGGAATCCAAAAGTGGTGCTGAACAGTGTCAGCAGTACGACAGTACCACCGGGAACACCGGCAATACCTGTTGTAATGATCAAAACAGTAATGATCATCTGTGCAAGCTCCCCAAGGCCAAGCACCATACCTGCCGCCTGTCCCGCTGCCAAACAAGATGTTGTGATCAAAATTGCTGTACCGTCTTTATTGATCTGTGCACCGAGCGGAATGGTAAAACCATAAATCTTTCTGGGAAGTCCGAAGGATTCTGCCGTCTTTAAGTTTACAGGCATACTTGCAAGGCTGCTGCAGGTACTGAAAGCTGTAATAAAGGACGGTGCCGCTTTCTTCATAAATTTGACAGGTCCGATTCTGGTAAACAAAAATATCACTACATTGTAAAGCAGGACCATGAAAATCAAGCAGCTATACAGAGTCAATACATATTTTCCGATAAATCCGATAACGTTTGATCCGTTTGTACCTACTGTATTCGCGATCAGGGCAAATACGCCAAACGGTGCCAATCCCATGATCATCTCTACGATGCGAAGCAGCATATCCGCAATATCCTTTACGCCGTTTCTCAAGCGGATCTGCGCTTCTCTGTCCTTCATTAAAACAATACCGATTCCGGCAAATGTACCAAAAACGATCGCCGCAACCAAAGTACCGGAAGAAAGTGCCTCAAAAATATTTGTCGGGATCATGCTCAAAAGCGTTTCTCCGATGCTGGTCATTTGTCCGGCTTCATCAGCGGAAAACGCACCTGAAAGCACAAGACTGCTGCCGGGAGAAATCAGAGTCGCAGCCACACAGCCAACGATAGCCGCGATCAAAGTTGTGCTAATATAGTAGACCATGATCTTTATACCGATCTTACCCAGCAACTGCGGATCGTCCAGCGACGCCACACCGGAAATCAAGCTGAAAAAGATCAACGGCATAGCCGCCATTTGCAGCAAACGGATAAACAATGTACCGATCCAAGAGATCACTGTCACTCTTTCTCCAAACACAAGACCTGCAATGACGCCCAAAACCAGTGCGCCCAACATTTTATAAACGAACGGTATTTCTCTCCATTTTTTAACTACTCCTGCCATTTTTCACCCCTCGCTTTCTGTTTGCTTCTCTGTTTTATCCACTGATTATTGGGCAAAAATTTTCTGCAATCTTTCTACCGCTTTGACGATATCTTCCATAGAGGTTGCGAAAGAAAAACGGATACATTTATCGCCGCCTTGACCATATACCTCACCGGGAACCGCCAAGATTTTTGCTTCCTGCAGCATATATTCCACTAACTCAAAAGAATTCATTCCCTTATAGTCTACACGGAAGAACATATAGAAAGTTCCCTCCGGTTCCGGGCAGGTGATGCAAGGTATCGCATTCAACCCTTTATATAGGTAATCTCTGCGTTTTTGATATTCCTCGAGCATATACTGCACATAATCGTTACAGTCGTAAGCCACCACTGCTGCCGCCTGGCTGATGGAGTTAGATGTCGTGACTGTGCTTTCTTGCATTTTCATCATAATTTTGGTCAACTGCGCATTTGCAACGGAATAACCCAAGCGCCAACCCATCATCGCATGGCTTTTTGACAAACCGTTCAATGTGATCACACGATCTTTCATCTGCGGCAACGAGCCGATACTGATGTGTTTTCTGCCGTCAAATACCAATCTTTCATAGATTTCATCGGATACTACCAAAATATCATGCTCGCAAGCAAAGTCAGCGATCGCGTCGATTTCTTCTTTGCTGAACACTCTGCCGGTGGGATTACAAGGATTGCACATTACCAGCATTTTTGTTTTATCCGTAACATATTTTTCTAATTTTTCCTTCGTTACCAAGAAATTGTCTTGAATCGTTAACGGAACAGAAATACAATTTGCTCCTGTCATGATAATGATATCTTTATAAGTCATCCAGTTGGGTTCCAACAGCATAGCATCATCGCCTTCTTCCAGAAATGCCATTGCCGCCTGGAAAAAAGCCAACTTGCCGCTGGGGGTCACAATGATATCTGTTTTGGGATCTACTTCCATGCCGTTTTCTTCCCGCAACTTTTGTGCGATCCTTTCACGCAGCTCGATCGTCCCTGCCGCTATCGTATAATAAGTCTGATTCTCTGTAATCGCTTTGATACCGGCAAGCTTTACAGGGTCAGGACTGTTAAAGTTGGGTTCGCCGATCGTAAAGAGTAAGACATCTTCCCCCCTTTGCTTCATTTCTTTTCCTTTATTCATCAATTTTACAGTAGGTGATCCTTCGCAGCGTTTCATTCGTTTTGTTTCAAAATCTCTCATGCTTCACACCCCTCAATCTGTTACTTCGCAGTTAATGTTTCGATGCCTTTTAGTGCACTCTGCCATGTGACAGGCGGCAGATGATCAAAATATTCTTCCGTTCCCAAGTCAGCAATCTGATGTAATTTTTGCGCGGAAGCCATAGTCATGACACAGTTCAGACCTTTTTCTTCCAGCATGGCTTGAATCGCATCCATTTCCTCGCCTCGTCTTGCCGCATGTACTACGTCCGTTGTCACAAACATATTCAGCAGATCTTCCATCGGCTTTGTTTCGAAAAATTCGAGGATCGAATCCATGATCTGCTCAGAAATTCCGTAAGCCTGCGCGGAAATCAAGCATTCCATCAAGGACGCTTCAAACCCCTTCATAAAAATACTGCGCAAAACTTTCAAAGCTGCAGCCTGTCCGACTTTGTCCCCGATATATGATGTATACATTCCAAACTGATTCAGTGTTTCACTGACCTCTTTGCCACGTTCTCCGGAAATGTTCACCGGTGTTTTATGCCGCAGCTGTTTAGCAGATGCCATTGTGGTCCCGTCCACAACATCGATCCCTGTTAAAAGCCCCTGGATCTTTTCTTTTATCGCAGGAACTGCGGAATTAAACTCCACATAAATCTGCCCTGCCTTCAGATATGGTTTTGCGGATTCCGCAGTGACAACTGCAGCATTTGCCGTTGTCAGCGCCAGCACCATATCGCAATCCTGCAGCAATTCTTCCATGGACCACGCTAAATGAATCCCCTGTTCCCGTAATTCAGAAAAATGTTTATTTTCGGGATCTTTCAGCATCAAAATATCGAATGCCTTTACATTTGCACCTCCCTGTGCCAATCCCAATGCATAGTAACTTCCAACTTCACCCAAACCGATCACAGCAATATTTTTCATCTCTTTTTTCCCTCCTTTCTTTTAAGAAAAATCTGATTCTTTTGGAAATTCATCATAATAATATGCAGCCCCTTTGAACGGGAATTTTCTTTCAAATACTTTATATGGCTTTTTCGCCAAAGCTTCCATATCGACATCTACACCCAAACCGGGACCTTCCGGCAGTGCAACAAAACCGTTTTCGATCCGGATCGGCTCTACAGCGATCTCGTCCGAGCCTTCCTGCACAGTCAAGAACATTTCTCCGATCAGGAAGTTAGGGATCGCAGCTGAAATATGAAGCATCGCAGCCATGCCGATCAGCGTACTGTTGAAATTATGCGGACTGACCAAAACATTGTAAGGTTCTGCCATTGCGGCGATCTCTGTCGTTCCTTTGATACCGGAAACACAGATATCCGGATTGATGATCTCTGCCGCCCGTTTTTCAAATACCGGAACAAAATCAAATTTACTGTATAATGTTTCCCCTGTTACTACAGGCGCTTTGATCCGACTGTGCGCCTGCGCGACCAAATCAATATTATCCGCCAAGCAAGGCTCCTCTATCCAATAAGGGTCATAGGCTTCAATCCGTTCACTAAAGTGGATCGCATGATAGGGAGAAAGTCTGCGATGTACTTCGATCAAAAGGTCTACATCTTTTCCTACCGCATCACGCACCTCTTTGACGCAATCAACGGCATAATCTTCTTGTTTTTTCGTGATGGAATTTCTCCAATACCCCTGGAAAGGATCCCATTTCATCGCGGTAAATCCTTTTTCTTTTACTTTTAAAGCGCGCTGCGCAACTTCTTCGATCGACTGCGCGCCACCCCACCAACCGTTTGCATATACCCGGATTTTTTCTCTGCATCTGCCGCCAAGCAGATTATAAATCGGCTGTCCGCAAGCTTTGCCGACAATATCCCACATCGCGATCTCGATAGCACTCCAAGCTGCGTAGAAATCACAGCTGCTTCTTCGAATCGCAAAATCATCAAACATCGCCATGCCGGTATGCTTGATATCAAACGGACTTCTGCCGATAATGTAAGGTGCCATCGCCTCCACATATACCTGAACCGCTTTTTCTTTTCCCTGCACTACATAAGCCTCTCCCCAGCCGTAAATACCTTCGTCCGTATCTACTTTGCACAAAAATAAGTTTTTTGCCTGCCCGGGAAAAAACAAATACGGTGTGATCTTAGTGATTTTCATGTTTTCATCTCCCATCAGTCCAAATCGGGTTCTTCCGCCAACCCCAATGCCAAATAATTTTTTTCAAACATCTGGAACGTGGTTGCTTTGCCTTCTAAAATATCTTGCAAAAGCTTTTCTTCATTCTTTTCCCGCTCCAAAGCCGTTTTTAATACAGTTTCCGCGTCCTCTCTGCGGACAACTACAACACCATCGTCGTCGCCATATACCAAATCTCCCTGACAAACTCTGACGCCACAGATTACAATCTGCTTA
>CALWRB010000052.1 GCA_944383855.1 uncultured Lachnospiraceae bacterium | reverse complement strand
GATACCCGTCGCAAAAACAGGAGTCCCTTTTTCGTCTTTTTGCGCAATCACACGCAGCTCAAACCATCTTTTCTCGCCTGTCGCAATAGGAAGACACAGCTCCAACTTCTGAAAGTTGATCCCTTGTTTCACATGCTCCATACAGTCAAAGAGGTTTTTCTTATCTTCCTCGTCAAATGTTGTTATCTCTTTCAAATTTTTGTTAAAATTAGGTATCGTTTCCGGAAAATGAAAGTAGTCACTGACTTCTTTTGAAAAGTACACCATATCCTCGGCAATATTCCACTCAAAAGTCACATACCCCATCTTCTGGCGAATAAGATCCACCTCGTCCAGCGCGGCGGAACTGTTTCTGTCGAAATCCCGCAGTTTTCTTTTTGCTTTTTTCAGCATTTGCTCTTGATAAACTTCTACGCAAATGTGTTTATACTTGACTATGTAAATGACCATGCATAGGAATGCCATGATGGAAAAATTGACCGCTGCGCCGTAATTTGCGGTATAGCCTAAAAACACCGTGAAAATAACATAACTGATACCCATATGCAAAAGAGAAAACAGCGGTTTGAAAGCTAACAATGAGGCAAAGCCGAAAAATGCCGTAACGATCGTCGTACTCGTAAAGTTAGCTCCTGCGGCACCCGCACTGTAAATATCATACATATTAAAAAATGTATGCCAAAACAGTATAAAACTGCTATATATCATATACAACCTATTCCGCTCTTTTATGCCCGTTTTCCAATGGAAATCTATCAGCAAAAAAAGCAATCCGCACAATAAATAGGCAACGTAAAACGCAAAATATATCCGATTATTCAGTGTCCCCAATTTTGAATCTGTTAAAAAAAGAACGCGAATGATATTGATCAACTCAATGACTGCCATAAAGGTCGCCGCCGCTCTGAGGATCACCCTATTGGTAGCATTACACTTATGCAACATATCGCGTTCCGACAACTTTACATTTTGCAAACCGATCACACGCACTCCCCCTTTTCACAATAAAAATATATCTATCTCTTTGTTCAAGGAAGCCTGAAATATCATTTTTCCCATACCGATACGACATCTGATGTAATATAAAATATCTCAAGCGTCTATTTATCTGTTTTTGACATAGATTTACATAATAAAAAATCATTATCGTTTAATAAACATTATGTTTTAATAGCATCTGTGCTTTTTATAGAATACCATTTTTTAGTTAAATTCGTCAATCATATTCGTTTAATTTTATACAATCTAAATTGTATCGCTCACTTGTTTTTCGCCTGCCTGAAAAGATTTGTTTTTATGCAATCTCTTTAATAATTTTTCAAATTTATTTTGTTCCATTATGCAGTTTCATTGTCTAAAATTACTTGCTGCCTTTTTCCAGTATATACAATTTATCCATTTTCATGAACATACCTTTTCTCATCTGAGCCGCTATCTTCTCTTGTGGGAAAATGGAAAACAATGTATAATAAGAACTTATGAATCTCATTTTGATAAAAATACATCTTTTATTTGATATTCTTCATGTATCAATGAAACATTATGCGGGAAAGGAACGATCAACATGCACCGGGAAAAGCACCCAGATAAATCTTATCGAGATATCCTATGGCCTATCCTGTTATTTGCTCTTTTGGGCATTTGCTACACATTCACCACACAAATCATATGGAAACAGGCTATCCTTGATTGCTACCAGGAAATTGAGGTCGCAACAGGACGAGCATCTGCGGCGCTTAGGAGTTGTTTGCAAAACAACGAAGAAAAACTCGAGCTTATCGTGGGTCAATTCCCCGAAGATCCGCAGGAAGATATCCGGGAAGTCACAAATACGCTGAACGCCCTATGCAGTTCAAGGCACATGGACGCGCTCTGCCTGCAGTTTCCGGACGGACAAATCTTATCGGTCGGTGAAACAGGCCCTGATTATTCCGTTCTGCCGTCTTTTGAATCCGCTAAAAATACAATTCCTTGTATTTCCGACCGTTTTCCTTCCGAAAACGCTGAAACAGGTTGGTATATTTATCAAGCCGTTCCGGTCTTAAAGGACGGCGAAACCACAGCTATATTATACGGTTTTCAAAATCTAAACTCCCTTCCGGAATACCTTGCCAATGATATGGCATATGGCGGAAATTCTCAATATTGTATCGTTGACGGCAATACCGGCGACTATTTGATGGATATGTGGCATAGCTCTTTGGGAAACCTGTATGACGGAAACCTTGACAGCCGCAAAGCAAAGGCGGGCTATGACTATGAAACCATGCTGCTTGACATCTCCACGGGAAAATCCGGATATTTTGTATATCTCTCCGAAGCAACAGGAGAATATTTCTACACCAGATACCAACCCATCGGTATCAACAACTGGTCCATTCAGCTGACTGTTCTGGAGAGCGTTGCCTTTGCAAATGCAACTGCCACAAATAAAACGATTGTCGGCATGGGGCTTGCGGTCATGGGAATGACACTGATCTATGTCATTGCCATGTTCTTCCAGCACAATAGACGCCTCAACCGTCGGCAAATGCAAATCAAGCAAAACACATTCATGTTCGAAGTGCAGCAAATACTTTTTGATGCTCACCAAAGACCGGAAATGATAGAAGTCGCGCTGGAAAAAGTCGGCAAAACTTTAGAAGCGGAAGGGATTCTTTTGCTTTCGTTACACAACAGCCGGATCCATCATACGACCGTATGGCGGGATATCACTGCCGAATTCAAAGATGTTTCTCTCGGAGAAAATTTAAAGAGCAGCTTCCCGCATGTTTATCAATATCTGCAGCAAAATAAAAGTCTTCTTTATTACATCGATCAAGCAAACAACGAATTTCCCGAATTTGAGCTTTCCCTTTTGCGCGATCGCCATATTCGCAGCATGATGCTTGTCCCTGTTTTAGATTCTCACGGTGTTTTACAAGGTGTGATCTGTGCCGTGAATCTGCAAAAGCGCTGGGACGACTGCCGTTACTTGGAATGTGTGGTCCATAGTTTTATGATCACCATAAAAAACATCAGATTCTATCAAATCATACACGATATGGGAGCGATCGACACACTGACCGGCTTAAAAAGCAGAAACAGCTATGAGGCGGAACTTGCCGACTATTATAAAGGAATTGACGAAAGCGGTAATCTCAGCTGTATTTTTATTGACGTAAACGGGCTTCATGAGATCAACAACCGATTGGGTCACCATGCAGGCGATCTGATGCTTTGCACCGTTGCCAATCTGATCCGCGATCTGTTTGGGTTCGCCCATTCCTATCGTATCGGCGGAGATGAATTTGTGATCTTCTCTCATGAAGAAGAAGAAAAGCTCTCGGAGCGGATCAAAGAATTAAGGATCAGTGTGGAAGAAAGCGGATACTATATCTCTGCCGGGCTGGCTTCCCAAAGAGAAAATGAGATCAACATCACACACTTGATCTCCCAGGCGGAAGATATGATGTATGCTGAGAAAAAAGCTTTTTACAACCAAAATATCCATCTGGGTAACATTCGAGGAAAAAACAGTGAATTGGAAAAACTGTTACAGGAAAAACAGGATTCTGATAATTTCCTTTCGCTGATTTCTTCTTATTTTAAAGGCGTCTTTATTGTCAATCTTTTTACGGATACCGCTCGCATCATTTACATACCGGACTATTTTTCCGAAGCGCTGGAAAAAAACGGATACCGCTATTTTCGCTCTTTCCAGCAATATATCGAGGAATTGGTGCACCCGGACGATAGGCAGGCATTAAAAACATTTTGCAACTATACCCATATCAAGCAAGAACTTGCTGCCGGTCACTCGTTGCGCTTGCGCTACCGAAAAGTGGATCAAACCATAATTTCCGTCCAAATCTTTGCTTCCAAAAACTACGAACATTCTTCGGAAACCTTCTGGTTATTTGAGCAGATAAACATATAAAGCGCGCAATAAAAACGAACGAGTTTTTCCCCAAAAAGCCATGACTGCCCCCTAAAAAGGTGCCGTCATGGCTTTTTCTTTCTGCGATAGCATTTTGTGTGAAAATAAATGGTCCCCGTGCTATTGAGATCCTTTGATATGCTGTATCCCTAAGATCAATGCAAAAAAGCGACGCTCCATTGCAAAAACGGAACGTCGCATCAAGCACTCTATTAAAATGTCACTCCTCTGCCCGCCATCACCCAACGCAAACAGGAAATTTTGCATTGCGCAAGCATCAAATCCAAAAATTTTTCTGTTTTCCCGCACAGCACCTTGCCCCGCAGGTATTTGGGTGTGATCTTCGGTTTTCAGCACACGAAATAGGTCAGACACATGAGAGGCTGACAGCCTCTTTTTCTGAAAGATCCGTCAATGGTTTTCCTCATTTTCCGCCATACCTCTCTGTTTGCCTGTTCTTTCCTATCCCGATGTACTATCCTTTTCTTCAAACATGACTTTAAAAAAATACGTTCATCTGTTTGTCTTATCGCAGCAACAACTTTTTTGCCCGTTTGCTTTTGTTGTGCAGGAACAACCATCTGGGCAACCAATACATTTCCGTCCGCTTTTTTTCGCCCTATAAACATATATGCCAGCTGCTACCACAATGATGAGAATGATTGCAATTATGATATAGTCAATCATACCGTTT
>CALWRB010000051.1 GCA_944383855.1 uncultured Lachnospiraceae bacterium | reverse complement strand
CCAACGGTAGTGGGACCATGCTCGCCGTAAGCGCCCGAATTGGAGAGCGTATAAAGATCGATCGCACGAATGGTGCCGTCGCGATCAGCGCCCAGACGAACGGTGATCTCCATTTCATGTCTGGGAGAAGCGGCGATCTGGCTTTCTTCACGGGTATAGATCAGTTTTGCGGCTCTGCCTGTCTGCATCGTGACAAAAGCGGGATACATTTCGCAAACCGCGGTCTGTTTGGCACCGAATCCGCCGCCGATACGTGGTTTTTCAACACGAATGCGGCTTTTAGGGATACCAAGTGCATGAGAAAGAATACGGCGTACATGGAAAACGATCTGACTGGATGAGATCACATGCAGCCTGCCGTAGCGGTCCAATTTGGTATAGGTACGGAAGGTTTCCATCATAGCCTGCTGAAATGCCTTGGTATGATAGGTTCTTTCCAATACGATGTCACAGGATTGCATTACACCTTCCACATCTCCGTGGGTATCCGAGGCGCTGGCAACCAGATTGCGTTTGGCGTCTGCGCCGACATTACAAAGCGCATGCCAGTTTTCTTCCGGATGCACCAAAACAGGGTTGTCCTTTGCGGTGCGAAAATCCAGAACACTTTCCAGAACTTCATATTCCACTTTGATCAATTTCAAAGCTTTTAGTGCTGCTGCTTCATTTTCCGCCGCAACAATGGCGACGGCATCTCCCGCAAAACGCACATGCCTGTCCAAAATCAGCCGGTCGTAAGGTGACGGTTCCGGATAGGTCTGTCCCGCGATGGTAAAGCGGTTTTGCGGCACGTCCTGCCAGGTGTAAATATCTACAACGCCGGGGACTTTTTTGGCAATATCGGTTTTGATCTGTTTTACGATCGCGTTAGCATGTGGGGAACGCAGGATCTTTACGACCAATGCTTTATCGTCTGTGATGTCGTCCATATATACGGGTTTGCCCAACAGCAGCTGCATAGCGTCTTTTTTTCGGCAGGATTTGCCGACAGATTTGAACTCTTTGTGTTCCATAGCTCCTCCTTATGCTTTCTTGCTGTTTAAATAGTTTCGGATTCCTCTTAGTTGCCCTTCGTATCCGCTGCAGCGGCATAAATTGCCTGCCAGATACGCGCGGATCTCATCGTCGGTGGGGTCCGGGTTTTCTCGGAACAATGCGATTGCGTTCATGACAAACCCGGGGTTGCAAAAACCACACTGATCTGCACCCTGATCTGCGATAAACGTGACAAAATCACTTGCTTCTTCCTGTAATCCTTCTAAAGTATGGATCTGGTGCCCGTTTGCACGCACCGCCAGTACGGAACAGGAGAGTACGGGTTTTCCGTCCAGCAAAACGGTACAAAGCCCGCAGTTGGAAGTTTCACAGCCGCGTTTGACACTGTAACAGCCCTGTGCGCGCAAAAAATCGATCAGCAGACAGTCAGGGGAAACATCGCTTTTCAGTGGGCGATCATTCAGCTTGATTTGGATTTCCATGCATTTTCCCTCCTATTTCCATTAAATTTCGTTTGACCAAGACTTCGATCAGGTGGGTGCGGTACGCTGCGCTGCCTCTGAGGTTGCTTTCGGTCGGTGTTTGTGCGGCTACCCATTTGGCAGCGGCATCTGCGCTTTGTTCCGTGATGCCGTCGGAAAGAAGCCCTGTCGTGTCACGAAGCAGTATGGCTTTGCCGGGTCTTGCACCGATAGAAAAATGATAAGTATTGTCAAAGAAGCTTACGCCGCAGGCAATGACGGGAAAATCCGTTTTGCTGTTTCGCATAGAGCTGTAAACAAAATGCCCCGGTGTTTTTTTCAAAATCAGACGCACCAAGATATCGGAATCCTTGGGCATGGCACAAAACTGTTCCAATGATATTCTGCCGCCTTGAAACAGTTCCACATCGCAGTCAAGTGCCAAAAACATGGTCAGCACATCGGAAAAACCGAATCTGCCGAAAATGCTGCCGCCTACCGTTGCCAGATTGCGAAACTGTACGCCTACGATATCACGCACAGAGGTCTGTATTGCGTTTTCGCTATAGCGATTTAACCCTTCGTCTAACTCCAGTTGACGCAAAGAAACCATTGCGCCGATGGAAAAATCGTGTTCGGTTTCTGTAATGGTATTCAGCCCAAGATCGGAAAGGTCGATGACGGTATTGACATTGGCATTTGACATTTTCATCCAGAGCATACCGCCCAAGACCCTGTTTTGTTTACTTTGATTCAGGTCATATGCCTCTTGCAGACTCGAGGCACGAATGTAATTTTTTATGGTAATCATACGGAATCACTCCTATCTCTTATCACAACTAAATTATAGCAAAATACGGTTGAAATAAACAGTGGGTTATGATACAATTTCGTTGTATTTTTTTGACTATAACGATAAAAAGGTATGTAAAGTTAAGAGGGGTTCTGTATGAAAAAGATATTTGTATTATGTATGACAATCGTATTGCTGTTTTCTTACGTAGGCTGCACAGGCACCGCGCAGACAGAGCAGAACGAAACGCAGCAAAATGCCGTTGCGGAAGAAAGCACACAGACAAGCTATCCTGTGACGCTGACCGATCAGGCAGGGCGCGAGGTAACGATTGAAGCGCAGCCGGAAAAAATCGTCAGCGGTTATTATATCTCCACCAGTTTGCTGATCGCATTGGGTCAGGAAGATAAGCTGGTCGGGATCGAAGCGAAGGCGGACGAACGTCCGATTTACCGCCTGAGTGCACCGGAGCTGATCGAACTGCCGAACGTCGGTTCCGCGAAACAGTTTGATTTAGAAGGCTGTGCCGCTTTGGAACCTGATTTGGTGATTTTGCCGTTAAAATTAAGTGATGCCGCAGAAACTTTGACAGAACTGGGGATTCCTGTTTTGCTGGTCAATCCGGAAGACCAGGCGCTTTCCGATGAAATGAGAGAGATCGTTTCGACGGCGTTAAACTGCAAGGAACAGGCAGACGCTTTAGAAGAATTTGTGGCAAAACAGCAGGAATTTTTGGCGGAAGCAACAGCAAACAGCGAAAACCCGACTGTTTACTTAGCTGGCAATTCTTCTTTCCTTTCCACAGCGGGAAGTAAAATGTACCAGAACAGCCTGATCACTCTGGCGGGCGGAAAAAATGTGGCTGCAGAGATCACCGATACTTATTGGGCGGAGATCGATTACGAACAGCTTTTGGCTTGGGATCCCGATTATATTGTGATCGCGGCGGAAGCGGATTACGGTGTGGAAGATGTTTATACGGACCCTAACCTTTCCGATTTGCGTGCGGTTAAGGAAAACAGGGTCTATGTAATGCCTGATTCCGCGGAAGCTTGGGACAGCCCTGTTCCCGGCGGTATTTTAGGTGCGGTATGGCTGTGCGGCATTTTGCAGGAAGATGTATCCGAGGACACCGTTAACAGCATTATTGGAGAGTTCTATGAAACGTTCTATGGCTTTACCTACGAAGAAACAATTTGATTATATCGTTTGCATGATAACCGGCGCCATTTTAGTGGTGCTGGTTATTTGCAGTTTATTGGTCGGGAAATATCCTCTGAGCATAGCGGGGCTTGTGGCAGATGAAGGCATACAAAGAAAGGTATTCTGGACGCTTCGCTTTTCACGCACGATGATGGCGGTGTGGGGTGGCTGTTGTCTGGGGATCACAGGCTTCGCGTTCCAGACGATTTTCAGAAATCCGCTGGCATCTCCTGATATCATTGGGGTTTCTTCCGGTGCAAGTGCCGGGGCGGCGGCGGGAATTTTGTTTTTCGGTGGCAGCCTTGCGGTGACAATGTCTTCTTTTTTCGGTGCGTTTTGCGCGGTGGCGGCGGCGCTTTTGCTGGCAAGAATGGATATGAGCAGAAAAAACGGCAGTATCGTACTTGCGGGTATTGCGGTACATGCCTTAGCGCAGACCGTGCTGATGGCGTTGAAGTTAACGGCAGATCCAGAAAAGGAGCTTGCCTCTATCGAATATTGGATCATGGGCGGATTGAATCAGATCACGCTGTACGATATGAAAATTCCTGCGGTGCTGTGTCTGCTGAGTATGGTCGTGCTGTTTTTGTTTCATCGACAGGTGATACTGCTTTCTGCGGACAGCGCCGAGGCAAAAATGCTGGGTGTGGACGTAGGAAAGATGCAAATGTTGATTTTGCTGATTTCTACGCTTGCAGTGGCGTGTACCATCAGTTTGACCGGACTGATCAGTTTTATTGGATTGCTTGCGCCGCATATTGCAAGGCTGTTGACAAAAAACAACCGAAAGATCACAATGTTACTGAGTGGACTGATGGGGGCGGTCATACTATCCTTGGCGGATATTTTGGCAAGAAGCGTAGCAAGTACGGAATTGCCCATCAGTATTTTCACCAGTCTGATTGGCGCACCGTTTTTGATTTATTTGATCGGTAAAAGGAGAGATGTATGATGCATTTTTTTGCGGTAGAGCATCTTTCGGCGGGATATGCGCGCAAAGAAGTATTACGGGATATTTCCTTTCAAACACAGCAGGGCAGTCTGGTCGGTGTGCTTGGGGCAAACGGCAGCGGGAAAACTACATTACTGAAAGCCATTTGCCAGCTGGTGGCGCACAGCGGCAGTTGTTTGTTGGAAGGAGAGGAGATCGGCACGTTTTCTGCCAGAAATTTGGCAAGAAAATGCGCTTATATTCCGCAAAGAAGCGGTATCGAGATCGATATATCTCTGTTGGACGTGGTCTGCATGGGTTTTAACAGCAGTCTTGGCATATTACAGCAGCCGACAAAAGAGATGAAGGCGCGTGCGATGCAGGCTCTGCAGCAGGTAGGGCTTGCGGAACGGGCGGACGAAAACTATCGGCTGTTGAGCGAAGGGCAAAAACAACTCTGCATTGTCGCCAGAACACTGGTGACGGACGCGAAACTTTTTCTATTGGACGAGCCGGAGAGTGCGTTGGATATCCAGCACCGCAGTAGGCTGATGGCATTGTTTCGGGATACGGTAAAAGAAAGAAACGCCTGTGTGCTTGCGGCACTGCATGACCCGAATCTGGCATTGCACTGGTGTGATAAGCTGCTGCTGATTCAAGACGGCACGATCTTGGAACAATTATATCCGAAAAAAGACAGCCTAAAAAAAATGGAGCAGGCATTTGCGAAACTGTATGGTGATGTATCGCTTCTATCCTGCAAAGATGCATATGGAAACGAGCATTTGGTACTATTTCATATTACGGAGGAAGGAATATGCAGCCGATAATCAAACTGTTTTTGGCAGATGAGAACGGAGAAAAATTTTTCGGAGAAGGGCCTTATCAACTGCTCAAAGGTGTGGAGAAAACAGGTTCTTTGCACGCTGCTGCGGCAGAGATGCATATGGCATATACAAAGGCGTTAAAGATCATCAAGCAGGCGGAAAAAGCGCTGGAGTATCCGCTGATCCGCCGCGCCATCGGCGGCAAAGACGGCGGAGGCAGTCAGGTGACGGCACAGGGAAAGAAGTTGATGAAAAGCTATGAACAGTACAAAGATGCATGCAACCGTTCCTGCAAGCAAATCTATCAAGAGATTTTTCGATCTTAGCGGGAAACGCCATCTTCTGATCACAGGCGAAAAAGGAATCGGTAAATCAACGCTGTTTCAAAAACTCGTTCCTGCCCTTGCCGGAGCGGAAAGTCCGCAAATCACCACGTTTGCTGTACCGAAAGAGGCGGTTTATTTTCGTTTTGGCACGCAAACGATTCGGATCGGCAGATATTGCGAGCAAGCAGGCAAAACGGAAAATAAAATGCGTTTGGACGAAAATCTCTCGGATATTTGTGCGCTGATTTTGCGGCAGTTAGCGGCTTGCGAAAATGCTTGGGTCGCAATCGACGAGATCGGTTACCTCGAAGAAGGCAGTACGGCATATATGCAGGCGCTTTGGGATTTGATGGCACAAAAAAGATTGCTTGCGGTCATCAGAAAACAGGAAACGCCGTTTTTGCGGAAGCTGAAAAACAGGCAAGATGTTTGTTTATTGGATTTAGATGCGTTATGGCCCGATATCGGCTGCATCATTATGGCGTCCGGTGAGAGCAGGCGGTTCGGTTCGAATAAGTTGCTTGCGCCGTTTGATGGCAAACCGGTTTTGGAGTGGGTATTGCGGGCAAATGATCTGCCGTTTGCCAAAGTTGTTGCGGTGACCAGATCGGAGGAAGTGGCGCGGCTTTGCGAAAGCTGTCAGATAGAGGTGATACGACATGCTTTCCCCGATAGAAATGATACGATACGCATTGGTGTAGAAGCGATGGAAACTGCGGTATCAACCCTCAAGGGCTGTTTGTTCTGCGCAGGCGATCAGCCGCTTTTGTCAAAAGAAACCATGGAAGTGATGGCGTTGATGATCCAAATGCGACCGGAGCGGATACACCGCTTATGTTTTGGAACGCAAAAGGGAATGCCTGTCTATTTTCCAAGTGCATATTTTTCTGCGTTGCAGCATTTGCCGCAAGGAAGCGGCGGAAGAAGCATTCTGCGGGAGAATGCGGAAAAAGTGGTATGTGTGACGGCAAAAAACGAGTGGGAATTGTTTGATGTAGACACACCTGCACAGCTGCAGTTTCTTTTAGAGAGAAAAAAGGCGGAGGGTATCTGAAAATAGATACCTTCCGCTTTTTGTTTGGATCAAATTTACTGTTTTGTGTCTTTTGGCAATATCAAATTTAAAATAATTGCCGTAATGGTTGCGATGACCACGGGGGATTTGCCGAATACCGTGGTAATGCTTTCCGGGAACTGCGCCAGACAGGCAGGCGTTTGCGTAATGCCGACGCCAAGTGCCACCGCAAGCCCCACGATGGCTGCGTTTCGGTAAGAAAGCGGTTCCTTGGTGATCAACTTGATGCCTGTTACGGAAATCGAGGCAAATACCGAAACTGTCGCGCCGCCCAGCACACAATAGGGTATTGTAGTCAAAGCTGCCGAAAACTTCGGAAGGAAGCCCGCGATCATAATGATGACGGCAGCAAGACCCAGCACACAGCGGTTGATGACTTTGGTCGTGGTGATGATACCTACATTCTGGCTGTAGGTTGCGGTGGGCAGACCGCCGAACACAGCGCCGATCATATTGGTGATGCCATACATCACGATACCGCCCTGTACCTCTTTGTCCTCGGGTTCACGCTCCATTGCACCTGTTGTGGTTGCGGTAAAGTCACCGATTGCCTGAATGGAGTTGATCGCAAAGAGCACACCGATCGCGGCACAGGCAGCAGCATCAAATTCTATGCCGAAATAGAATGGTCTGGGGACAGCGAAGTAACCTGCCGTATGGATCCCCGAGATGTCAACAAGACCAAAAAACAGCGCTGCGATATACCCTGCTGCAATACCGACCAGAATAGAGGCAAGTTTTAAAATGCCTTTGGAGAAATGATTCAAGGCAGTGACTACCGCAAGGGTAAAAAAGGCAATCAGCCAGTTTTGCCAGGAGCCGTAATCGGGATTGGAGCTTCCGCCTGCCATATAATTGATAGCGGTCGGGTAAAGAGAAAGCCCGATGGTAAATACGACAGTACCTGTGACCAACGGCGGGAAAAGCATACGGATCTTTTTTACAAACAGACCGACAATGACGGCAATGATACCGCCGACGATCTGCGCGCCGAGTATGGTCGCGACATTAGAAGAAGAAGCGATCGCCTGCATGGTAGGCACATAGGCAAAGCTGATGCCAACGATCATCGGAATGCCGGAACCAAGCTGTATTCTTTTTCCTGCAATGGGGAAAAGCTGCAGTAATGTACTGATCGCGGAGATAAACAGAGAAGTTTGGATCAAAATCAGTTTATCCTCTGCGTTTAGCCCTGCGACACCCGATGTAATAATGGCGGGTGTCACGCAGCCGACGATCATGGCAACTACATGCTGCATGGCCATTGGCAGCGCGTGGCTGAGTTTGGGAATGCCGTCTATTTCAAAAATAGAGGCAGATGCGGTTGTTTTCATACAAATCCTCCTAAAAAATTCATAGAATGGATTTATTATAACAATAACCTTTGACAATTACAAACAGGATTTTACAAAAATTCGGAAAAAATGAGATCCGATTTTTTGAAAAAAACTGTCTGATGCTTTATTTCCCGCCACAAGTGAACATTTTTACCAATAAACAGTTGTTTGAAAAACATCAATCCATTCGATATTTTTCGATCAGTTCCTCGTCTAATACGACTCCCAAACCGATGCAGTCCGTAACGGTAACAACTGCATTATCCGGACAGAAAAGGGAAAGTGAAAAATCGTGCCTCGGTTTTTGAACTACAAACGATTTTTGAGCCGGCGTCGTTTCTCTTTGAAAACCAAGACCTGCAAATTTTTCCGGTAGACATTTTTTTGTGCGCAGCCGTTGTATTTCGTCAAACAGATCGTTTTCCACCTCTTTGAGCAGGTGCTTAGATTCACCTTCCCTTCTTTTTCTTCGTTTTTGTACTGCAAGCACTTCCGGACCTTCGGTTAGATAAATACGCCCCCAACTTTTTATTCGAGTATTGCAGCTGACCTCAAATCGTCTGGCTGTTTCGCAGTAGATTAAATTTTTCTTTGGCATAGTTTCTATTACCATTTTCTTGAATTTTGGCGGATAATGTCTATGTGGTTTTCTTTTTGACATAGAGATCGCACCGCTTGATTTCGGTAGATCATACTGTCTAACAAACGGGGTGAAGTTCAAATGCCAAAAAATCAGCTTTTTTAAAATTCCAAAAAGAAAAACCGAGTTGAAAACAACTCGGTTTTTGGTGAAATTTTTCATCAATCCCTATAAAATCAAGGCTTTTTATGAAGCAGAGTTCAAAGCAACTCTTGCGTTTATTTTGACTCAATTTTCTGACCTTCCACTTCCTTGCAGATGATTGGAAGCAGAGGAAACCCTCTTTTGACTGGTCAAAGAAAGCATAACGGTCGTAGCTAAAATGCAGACGAAGCCGGGAATATCGATCCATGAGATGCTTTCTTTTAAAAAGACAACGGAAAGAAGCAGGGAAACCATCGGCTCAACTGCAGAAAGCAGGCTTCCTTTGGCGGGTCCGGCAAGCTTTGTACCGGAAAGATAGAGCCAGTACGCAAACATGGTGCCAAAGAGCCAAACGATAACAAAGCATACGGCAGAGGAAAGATCGTAAATGCCCTGTGCATTCCAGACGCGAAATACGAATGCGGAAAGGACGCCACCGATCAGCATTCCCCAACCGGAAATCAGCATGACGGGATAGGTTTTCATGACTCTTTGCGGAATCACGGAATAGAACAAAAACATCACTGCACTGATGATCCCCCAAAACAAAGCGGTAGGTGAGATCTGCAGCTGGTGGATATCCCCGTGGGTCGCCAATAAAAATACGCCGGTTGTGACCAAAACGCAGGAAAGCACTTCCGCTTTTATGGGGGCGCGCTTTTCTCGAATGAGCGTGTAGATCAATATGAATATCGGCGCGATGTAGCATAAAAAAGTAGCTGTTATCGCATTGGATGCCTGTATAGACCAGAAATATGTAATTTGGCAGCCGGCTGCGCCCAATATGCCGAATAAAACAATATCGCGGATATCTTCTTTTTTCTGAAAGACACGAAAGATATTTTCTTTTTGGTACATACCAAACAGAAGCAGGCAAAATCCTGCCAAGGTTAGGCGAACAGCTACCACCCAATTCGGGTCTACACCTTTTACGGAAAAAAGATACTGACCGCCTACCCCTGCGATCGCCCAACAGCTTCCGCCGAGCGCCGACATGATGCAGCCTTTTTGCACTGTTTTTTCTGATTTCATTTTTATCACCCGATCACACTTTTTTAATACCTCTGCGATATTTTTTCTGCATTCCCATTATATACTTTTATGCTAAAAAAACAATATAGCGATGTTTGTGCCAAAAAGAGGGGTTTTATGAAAAAACTTTTCAGTTAAACCATATGAGATCAGAGAAAAGACAAAAACAATTTATAAAAATACAGAAATGATATGATTTTGCCGTTGCTACAGGCAAAACAGCTTGCCGCATCGAATTTTTCACGCTTCTTTCGGTTTTGCGGATCGGACAAAAGCTATCTTTTATTTTATAGATAAGATATATTGTTTTTCCAAGTAATGCGTGATGGAAGAACGAAGCAGAATGCCGATCGCTTGATTTCCTTCCAAAACAGGTATTTTTTTGATGCCGGATTCACTTAACAGCCTGCAGGCTTCCTGGATAGAGGTGTTTGCCTGTATCGTGATCGGGTGATCGGTACCGATTTGCAGTACGTTCATGTGTATGATGGAACGCACCTTTTCCTGGAATTCAGAGTCCGTATCCAATAGATAATTCATAAACATTGCGGAGCTGTCTGTTGCAGCAGCGGAGGGCTCCTCTTTTTTCAGATAACGAATGATATCTCCGTCGCTGATGAACCCGACAATAGTACCGTCGTGGGACATAATCGGTGCACCGCTGATTTTTTCTCGGAGAAATAAGTGATTGCGTCCAGTACATTTGCGTCGGAAGATACGGCATATACTTCTTTTTTCATATAAGGCGATAATGTTTTTTCCAAGGTGTCGGAAGATTCGTCGCTTTGCACGGCATTCTTGTTTTTCAGTTTCCGATAGTATTGATCGGAATAAAGTAAATAAATCAATCCGCCAACGACATAGGCGATCGCCGTTATGGCAAAGCCGTTTTGCAAACCGATCATTTCCTGAAAACAGCCCATTAACAAAGAGCCGATCCCAATACCGATATCATAGGACAACAAATAAGTAGCATTTGCAACACCGCGTTTGGGTGCGGGGGTCGTACCGGTTACAAAGGATTGGAATAAAGGCTGCAAAATACCATATCCGATACCAAAGAAAAATCCTGCAAGTAACAGATGAATGCCTGTAGTCAAGAACAGATAGCTTGCCATAGTCAGAATTAAAATGACAAGGCTGATGTAAACCAAAATTTTGTGTTTGCCGGCATCAATGATTTTCTGCGTGGAGAGCTTGGATAAAAGCATACCGATGACAAGGCAGATATAAAAATACGGCAGTACCGACATCAGATTTTTTTCCTGCGCCAAAATAGAAGAATATGCGATGACTGCGCCGTAAGGGATCATCAAAAATGTCATATTAAACATAAAAGGCAGGGCGGGGTTATAGATGGAGTCCCGCAAAACAAATTTTTTACGCACTACCTTCGGGTAGCGGATCCTACAGCAAGATACACAAATCAATGCAACGACGGCAATGGCAAAAACCGTCAGAAAAGATTCTTTGCTGCCCATGTGGTTTTGCACTTGGATCCCCACATAAGGTCCGACTGCCATACCGATGGAGATGGTAAATGCGAATCGGCTAATGCCTTCTGTAATTTTGGTAGGAGGCAGCACATCTCCCGCAAGTGTCATCGTAGCAGAGCCGCAAACAGAATAGACCGCGCCCATATATAATCGAATCAGTATCAATACACCGAATATGGGAAAGGCGATAAATGCGGGGAAGGAAAGACAAAACATGGCTAAAAATAAAAGATATACATGATAACGATTAAAGTTATCCAAAAGATAGCCCGCAATGGGTCGGAATAAAATCGTTGCGACAGACATTGCCGTTAACACAATGCCGACTTTTGAGCCGGTGATGCCAATTTCCTGACAATAGACCGGAATAATTGGAATAGAGGCATAAAACGCCGCTAACACCAGAAGATTGGTGAAAAAGAGCAGAATAAATTTTCTGTTCCAAATTTTTGTGATTTGTTCCATATGACAACACTCCTTTTTTGATTCAAACAAGTGGCATTTGCCACCAATTACAATATAACAAACTTTAGAGAGCAAGTCAATAACCGGTTGCACTTGCCACCAATTTAGAGTATAATATTTTTATCCGGAAAGGAGGGAAGTTCATGTTTGATATTACGGAAAGCCCGTTTAAGTCTATTTCCATTTTATATCGGAAATCTCATATCTGGCTGAACAACAGCTGTGTACCGTATGGACTTACGGCAGCACAGGCGGTTGTGATTTTGATTGTTTGTGACTTTGGGGTATTGACACAGGATGAAATTACAAAGCGTTTGGCGCTGGATAAAAGTGTGATCGCGAAAACGGTTACCAAGTTAGCGGAATCCGGTTTTTTAACGCGCGCAACCAACGCCAAAGACAAACGAACTTATGATATTGTACCAACTGAAAAATCCAGACAGGTCTATCCTTTCATCAAAGAACAAATCGCATTGAGTTTTCAACGTATGACACAGCAAATGACACAGTCGGAGCGGGAAGAATTTCAAAGACTGTTGGCATTGGCAGCGCAGGCGGCTATTTCGTTGGAAGATGAAATGTAGAGATCATTCATTTTACGAAAAGAGGAAAAGGAAGGGAAAGATAGGGGAAAGCGCGGTGATCGGATCGCCGTGCTTACGACAAAATGTGTGTCAAAAAAAGAGGCATGGCACGGAAAAGACGGTAAAATATTTTTAGCGATGCCCACAGATGCAGGATAAACAACGAATCAGCAAAAAAACACAGCCACAACCGAAAATAAACGCGGACGTGACTGTGTTTTTTGTATTTTTATGAAAGCGGGCACTGCATGAAATACTGCATCATGCAGGCGCCCGCGGCACCTGTGTTTTCCACAAGTTCGAGTTTTTGCGGTGTGATGCCGCCGATCGCATAGACGGGAAGCGGCGTGCTGCGGCAAAGGGAAGTTAGGAATTCCAACCCTCTGGCAGGGACTCCCGGTTTACAGGAAGTCGGGAAAATATGCCCTGCGATCAGATAATCTACACCAAGCTGTTCGGCAAGCGCCGCTTCTTCTTCGGAATGCACCGATACCCCCAGAAGATCGGTCTGTTTTCTGATTTCTGGGTGCTGCTGCAATAGGGCAAGCGGCAGATGCAGCTGCTTGATGCAAACCGCTTCACAGGCTTGCGGATAGGTATGCAGGATCAACTTTTTGGCAGTGTGTTCTGCGACCTGTTTCGCAAGAAGAAGGTATTCTTCCATCGGTAAATCTTTTTCCCGCAAAATCAGGTGAGAAATGTCTTTTCTTTTTGCCAATGCGGCAAGACGCTCCAAAAAGGGATCTTGACACAGGTTTCGATTGGTGACACAAATCAGTTTAAACGTAGACATAATCATTCATCACCGGCTGCAAGCCTTGCTCCCTGATCGCATTCAACACTTCGTCCACACTTCTGGTATCTGCGATTTCAAACTGATCGTCGCCTTGCTCCGCTTCTTCGGTATGACCGCCGATACCGGTGGAAACGCCTGCGGAGATTTTGGTTGCGGCAATATCGATGATGTGATTTCGGAATCCTTCCCGTTCGCGTGTAGAAATGGTGATATTTGCAAACGGCAGGAAAAGACGATATGCGCAGATGATCTGCAAAAGCTGACGCTCGTGCACATCTTTCGGATTGATTTTATCGTTATTGATGATCGGACGCAATCTGGGGCAGGAAAGAGAGATTTCCGCATGCGGGTATTTTTTTTGCAGATAATACGCGTGCATACCTGTCGCGAAAGCGTCTTTCCTAAAATCGTCCAATCCCAACAGTGCGGCAAACGCTACACCGCGCATACCGCCCATCAGTGCACGTTCCTGTGCTTCGATACGGTAGGGGAAGATACGCTTGTGACCGGACAGATGCAGGGTTTCGTATTTATCGGCGTGATAGGTTTCCTGAAATACCGTGACATAATCCGCGCCGCATTCATGCAGGTAAGCGTATTCATCGGAATTCATGGGATAAACCTCAATGCCGATCATCTTAAAATATTTTTTTGCGATGCGGCAGGCTTGTCCGATATATTCCACATTGCTCATATGGCGGCTTTCGCCTGTTAAAATCAGGATCTCTTCCAACCCTGTTTCGGCGATCGCCTGCATTTCTTTTTCGATTGCCGCTTCGTCTAATTTCGCACGGCGAATTTTATTGTGGCAGTTAAAACCGCAGTAAATGCAATAGTTTTCGCAGTAGTTGGAAATATAGATCGGCGTGAACATATAAACATTGTTGCCGAAATATTGCCGTCTTTTTTCTCTGGCACGTTGTGCCATTTCTTCCAGAAAAGGAAGTGCCGCTGGGGAGAGCAGGGCGGCAAACTGCTCGGGTGTCAGCCGTTCTGCGCGCAGAGCCTCTGCAACATCAGCCGCGCTGTATGCATCTTCCTGATAGCTGTTGTATGCCGCAACTACCTTTTGTCTGATTTGAGGATCGATCTGCTCCATATCGGGCAGATATTTCATATGGTCGATTCGCTGTTCCATTCTTTTTCTCTCCTTTTCTTTCGTTTAGTCCGCAAGGAAGCCGGTCAGCGGAGAAGATGCGGCAGCGCCATGCTCCAGTACTCTGCCAAGACCGGCAAGATATGCTGTGCGTCCCGCTTCGATGGCTTTGCCGAATGCTTCTGCCATCTGCGGAATATTTCCGGCGGTGGCAATGGCGGTGTTTGCCATAACGGCAGCACAACCCATTTCCATGGCTTCGCATGCTTGACTGGGTTTGCCGATACCGGCATCGACAATGATAGGAAGATCGATCTCGTCGATCAAAATTTGGATAAACTCTTTGGTCGCCAGTCCGCGGTTGGAGCCGATTGGTGCGCCAAGCGGCATAATACAGCTTGCACCGGCACTGACCAGATCTCTTGCCACATTCAGATCGGGATACATATAAGGCATGACAACAAAGCCTTCTTCCGCCAGACGTGCGGTTGCTTTTATGGTTTCTGCGTTATCGGGCAAGAGATATTTGGAATCGCGCATGATCTCTACTTTCACAAAATCACCGCAGCCGCAGGCTCTGGCAAGTCTTGCAATACGAACTGCCTCATCTGCCGTTCTGGCGCCGGAAGTGTTGGGCAGAAGCGTTACCCCCTTCGGGATATAGTCCAGAATCTGCTCTGTTTCGGAATTGGCGCGGCGCAGTGCCAGTGTAATGATCTGCGCTTTGGCGTGTGTTACCGCGGCTTCGATCAGATCCAAAGAATATTTTCCGGAACCCAAGATAAAGCGGGAAGTAAATTCATGTCCGCCCAGTTTGAAAACATCATTTTGCATATTCAACACTCCTTAACAATTTGTTTTACCTAACAATAATCTCATTACCATGGTCGCCTGATGAGCGGCACAGACGCCGACTCTCGGGGAGAGCAGTCCCAAGCCGTCCTGCAGATCGCTGTTTCCGTCGCCGCAAAGATATAACCTGCGCATGGGGTGCGTGGTTTGGATCAGATTTGCAGAGGCAGAGCCTGCCATACCGTTGCCGGAAACGATAAATGTATTCGGCAGATCTTGCAGCAGCGTATTGATCAGCATAGCTTTTTGGTCTGCGCGGTCAAACGCTTCACAGACAATGTCGCAGCCTTGAAATACAGAAGCCGCATTTTCTGTCGTGATCTTGGTTTGATGCAGGGTGTAGGACAGATACGGGTGAATCTGCAGCAGATGTGCATGCAGTGCTTCTGTTTTTGGTTTGCCGATGTCGGAAAGAACATACATCTGCCGATGGATATTGCTTGCGTCCACCAGATCAAAGTCAGCTAACACCAGCTTTCCTATGCCAAGACGCGTCAGATGAACTGCGATATGGGAACCGAGCCCGCCTAAGCCGGCGATACCCACACAAGAAGCGGCAAAACGTTTTTGTGCATCTTTGCCATGCCGCTTGACTAAGATCTCATCTAATTCCTGTTTACTTAACATTAGCCACCTCCCACAAAATGTACGATTTCAATGACATCTTCGTCTTTCGGAAAGGTTTCGACGAATTTTTCACGCGGCAAAATATCTCCGTTATATTCGACCGCAACCCGTTCGGCTGAAAGATTTTTTTGTTGCAAAAGTTGTAAGATGCTTCCGGAAAAATCCGAATAAACACTGCCGTTGACTTTCATACTTCGGTCTTACTCCTTTCTGTAAAAATAAAAAAAGCACCACAAAGAATTACACCCGTGGTGGTGTACCCCTTTGTGATGCTTTTTCATCACGCTGAGAACAGATTAGCATATCCATATGAAATTGTCAAGCAGGTTTTCATAAAGCTGGAAATCCTGATTGCAACGAAAGTTGTAAAAAAAAAGAAAACCTTTGCCCCAAACGGGACAAAGGGATGCAACGAAAATTATTCTGTTTTATAAGGCGCCGGATCCTGCGCAACTTTCAGAATAGGTTCTGTTTCGTAGGAGGATTCCGCTTCGCTTCTGGCGATCAGAAACTGCATATAGTGCATCAATTCATGCTTGGAAGGCTCGTCCAACATCGCATAGTAGCGGCGGAACTCATTAAACTGCGCAGAGGAGTCTTCGATGACATAAGGATGGCGAATATCGTTGACACAAAGCAGATAATCCATCGAAACATTAAAAATTTGCGCGATTTTTTTCAGATCCGAGATCGAAGGCTGGTTTCTGCCGGATTCATAGTTGGCAATGGCAGTATAGCCATAATTCAGCATTTGTCCCAATTTCACCTGTGTCAGGTGTTTTTCTTTTCTGAGCATTTTTAATCTTTCTTTAAATTCCATATCGGTACCTCCAAATATAGAATGGCATATTCTATAGAAAAATAAACGCGGAATCAAAATATTTTTTTATTGAAATGCAAAAACACGGAATTTCAATAAAAGTTCTGTTTTCGTGATATATTATATAATTATTTTCACAAGAACGAAAGTCATTTCTATCAACAGCAAAAATTTTTTTCATTATATTCACAAAACGTGAAGAATACAGAGGGGTTAAAAAGTATTCCGTTGACAAATGTGAAAGTTTATGGTACATTATATCATATAAAACATATAATATTACTATGATATAGAATAAAGGTGATGTAAATGCAGACAAAAATATATTTTGACCATGCAGCGACCACTCCTGTCAGAAAAGAGGTACTGGAGAAAATGCTGCCGTATTTTACGGAATATTATGGAAATGCTTCCTCTGTTTACGGTATTGCAAAGGAAAGCAAACAGGCAATGGAAAGAGCGAGAAAGCAAGTTGCAGACGCGATCGGCGCTAAGCCGGAAGAAATCTGTTTTACGGCGGGCGGCTCGGAAAGTGACAATATGGCACTGCGCGGTGTGGCAGAGGCTTTAGAAAAAAGAGGAAAGCACATCATTACCTCTGCCATTGAGCACCATGCTGTGCTGCATACCTGTGAATACTTGGAGAAAAAAGGATTCCGCGTGACATATCTGCCGACAGATGCAGACGGAAAGGTTTCCCCTGCGGATGTGGAGCGTGCGATCGAGGCGGACACCATTTTAGTTTCAATTATGTTTGCCAATAATGAAATCGGTACCATCGAACCGATCGAAGAAATTGCTGCGGTTGCGCATAAACACGGTATTCTGTTCCACACCGACGCAGTGCAGGCAGTGGGACATGTTCCGATCGATGTGGAGAAGATGGGAATTGATTTATTGTCTTTAAGCGGGCATAAATTGGGCGCGCCAAAAGGCATCGGTGCGTTATATATCCGCAAGGGAACGCCGATCAAACCATTGATTTACGGCGGTGCGCAGGAAAGAAACAGGCGTGCCGGTACAGAAAATATACCGGGTATCGTCGGGCTTGGAAAAGCGGTGGAATTGGCGGTAAATTCTATGGAAGAAATCACACCGCGCCTGCAGCAAATGCGGGACAGGCTGATCGATGGGATTTTGGAGAAAATTCCTTACAGCAAGCTCAACGGACATCGTACAGATCGCTTGCCCGGCAACTGCAACATTTCATTTTCCTATATTGAAGGCGAAAGCATGCTGTTGTTGTTAGACGCGCTTGGTATTGCTGCTTCCAGCGGCTCTGCCTGCACATCAGGTTCTTTGGATCCTTCCCATGTATTGATGGCGCTTGGTCTGCCGCATGAACAGGCACACGGTTCTCTGCGTTTGACGTTGGATTGGGATAATACAGAGGAAGAAATTGATTTTATTTTGGAAAAGCTGCCGGGCATCGTGGAACGGCTGCGGCAAATGTCCCCGCTTTATGAGGCAGTCAAAGGATAAAGCGGCAGACAGAACACAAAGGAGGTTTGAACATGGAATACAGTCAGAAAGTAATGGATCATTTCATGAACCCCAGGAATGTAGGGGAGATTGCCGAAGCAGACGGCGTAGGGCAGGTCGGAAATGCAAAATGCGGCGATATTATGAAGGTGTATCTGAAGATAGAAAATGATATCATTGTTGATGCAAAATTTAAGACATTTGGCTGCGGTGCAGCCATTGCCACAAGTTCTATGGCAACGGAAATGATCAAAGGTAAAACACTGGAAGAAGCGCTGCAAATTACAGATCGTGCAGTGATGGAAGCTCTTGACGGACTGCCGCCGGTGAAGGTACACTGTTCCTGTCTGGCGGAAGAAGCACTGCATGCCGCGCTGTGGGATTATGCACAAAAAACAGGCAGAACCATAGACGGTTTGCAGGAGCCGAAGAAAGATATTCATGAGCATTGAAAATTTTATTTCATGAAATGCTGTGTTTGCGAAATCGCAAAAGCAGTATCTGTAGAACATGAAGCGGGTTTTTCCATAAATAAAAGGAAAGACCCGTTTTGTTTCTTCATAAAATTGCGGAAAATGATTTTCATAAGGAGAAAAGGGGAGAACAGCTTTGGTTTTTCCGAAGGGGAAAATTTTTTCAATGTTTTGTTATTTTTTTCTTGCATTTTGAAAATAGTTGTGCTATGATAATCAAGCAGTCAATTTTATGCGGCTGTGGCGGAACTGGCAGACGCACCAGACTCAAAATCTGGCGGTAGTGATACCGTGTGGGTTCGAGTCCCACCAGCCGCATATTTTTCTTGAATATGCAGGAATGTTGCAAATTCAATGTTTCCCCGTAAATGTTGAGAAATCAACCTTTACGGGGATTTTTCTTTTTATACCACGATGAATAAAATACACCAAAAATTAAAAAATTTTACCCAAAAAGAAACACAATGCAACTTTCCATGCAACTTTTTTACATGATGAAAGTGTCGGAAAAGTATTGATTTATCTGGCTTGCAACGGCTTTCTTTTTTTCTTGCATGGTGTGTTGGTAAACTCTTTGTAACATATTCGTTGTTTCATGTCCCATTAACTCCATGGCGTATTTGTCCGGTACATTGTTTGCCAGCATCACCGATGCGAAATAATGACGCAGGGCATGGAAGGTACATTTTGGAATTCCTGCTTGTTTGACCATGGTTTCAAAGTTATCGGAGATTTGATTTGGCGTCAAATGAACCAGTTTATCATTTGGCAGTTTTCCGTCAATGGCTTTTTGCAGATCTTCCTGAAGAAAAAGTGGGATTATCATTTCCCGTCTGCCGGCTTTTGTTTTTGGTTCTTTCTCAATCCATGTTTTGTCATTAGCAAGAACCACGGAGCGGCGGACGTGTAGTCGTTCGTTAGAAAGGTTGACATCGTTTACATGGATACCGCAAATTTCGCCCCTACGAAGCCCCAGAAACGCCGCAAGCTTTATGGCAAGTATTTGGTCGAATGGAGCGGAAAGACGTAACAGACGGCTGATATCGTCCGCAGATGGGATAACAATTTCCTTTTTTCTGTAATCGGGGTAAGAAAAGTGTGTCCGAAATTCTGGTGCGAACATTTGCAGAGAGGCTGTCAAAAGACCATAGATATTTCGGATATACTTTGGGGCATGATGTGCCGCTTCCTGGTTGATCTCTGACTGGATCAGCTCGTTGGTCAGTTTATTCAGGCGAATGTGCCCAATGAGTGGAAATTTTGTCTTTTGAATCAACTCATAACTGCGGATCGTAGAAGGGGAGAGGATATTGGTTTTGAGCGCAATATACTTTGCCACTGCTTCCGAAACCGTCAGATCGTTTGGCAGCTTTTCATGCTTTCTGTTTACTTCAAATTCTTTTGCCAGGCGCTCACAGTCTTTTTTCTTTTCGGCTGTAAAGCGCTGGTAGATGCGTTTGGGTTTTCCGTTTTTTGTGATGGTATGACTGTAGACCAGTATGGTCCAGGTGCCATTTTTGTTTTGTTTTGGGGTAGCCATAAAAAAGACCTCCTTTTTATTTTTTTTGCATAGAAATAAAAGGCGGTCTGTGGTATAATATATGTGCGTTTGGTGGTTCCACAGGGACCGCCTTTTGAAATCCTCTTTCCTGTTGGCGCAGGAAGGGGGATTTTTATGTTGAGACTAAATTAGACTATATTTGTGCGATCATTGCAATAACAGGTTATTTCTTATAAAATATAAGTATGGGATATAACCAATATTATTTTAAGAATCAAGAATAGCATCAATAACAGATTTCTTGTTCCAACCGACCATAATATCAGCATTATTATTTACAACTGACGGAATTTGTTCCTGCCCCCAAGGCTTAACGCCGATAATGTATTTATTTTGTGAAATAGCAGTACTGATTTCAAAATCAATCCAATCACTGTAAGATGCGTACATACCAGCAAGAACAATGATTTTAGATGCGGGTGAAATTTGATTTTTAAGTGCTTCCTTTAATTTGTTTTTACCTGCAGTTGTATTAGGATCTATTTTTGGATCATGCTCTGGTACGGAATAGTTTTTCCAAGTCAGAAGACCTTCTTCCTGTGCTTCATTTAGCCATTCAACAATTTTATTATAGTCGAAACTATATTTCCAGGCATGGCTAATAAAAATATGATATGTCATAAGAATACTCCTTTCATAAATGAGGTGATATAGTGAAAGATAAAGTAAGAAAATTTAGAAAGAAACCTGTTATCATCGAAGCATATAAAACAAATGAGGAACTTATGATTCAAACACTAGAAGGAAAGATGAAAGCGAGTCCAGGTGATTGGATCATAACAGGAGTGCATGGTGAAAAATATCCATGCAAACCAGATATTTTTGAAAAAACGTATGAACCTATAGAAGATTAGTTTTCATCAGCATCTTGTTTTGTGTTTGTTTGTAATGCTTTCCAAGTATTATTTTCAGAAGAGATAATACTTTCTATGTTTCGGACAAAAACGTTCTCTACACTTTCTTCCTCTGTATTATAGGGAGCAGAATGAGTCAGAAACAGGTATTTATGATATTTGAGAAGTTCTGCCGTTGTTCGATACTGAATCCAGTTTTCATGAAACTTGTAGAGGCGGCACACAGTTTCCAGAATAGCAATCAAAGCGCCTAAAGCTGCAACACACACAGAAAATATATTTCCACAGACAGCGTAGGGAACAAGAATGGGAATGATTGCCGCAGATATGATTTCAATGATCTGTATTCGTTTGTACCATTTTTGAGCCACTTGCGATTTTTTGTCATACCATTCGATCTGATCATCAACTCTGTTTTTGATGTAGTTTTCAATTTGCATAAAACTCATTTCCTTTTGATAAGATATTTTCAATATTAAGACTTCCCCTTGTGGTATCGGCAGTACCAAAGGAAATTTTATATATTTACATTTCTTTCATTTTCAAACTTTGGCGATATTGTTCAGCATCTGCAAATTTTTTAAATTCAACGCCTTTATCAAAATTCTTTTTCACAGCATCTTCAATTTCATCTAATGTTACACGGAAAAATTCTCTGCGTTGATTTACCATATTGATTTTTCTATCAGAGAATTCATTATGTAATGCTGCCTCCAGTTGTGGAGCATCATCGGAAAAGATCATAGCGTGGACGTCGAAGTTAAAAGGAACGGAAGCATCACCCAATTCATCTACACGATCCTGCGGATCCAGACGACGTGTCATACCAATTTTATAAACATTTTCTCCGAAGGAGCCAATGTTTGAAATGATATATACATAACCGGCACGTTTGTTGGCTTCTCTGTAATCGATGTCTTTCAGATTTTTTTCAATTTCAACCAGATGCGCTTTAAGTTCATCTATCTTTTCTTTCCAGATTTCTTTATCAATATCATCTTTCGCGGCAGCATATGCACTTTCAGCTTTATCCAAAGCATTGGAGTAGTGGCGTTTTTCCCTTTCAATTGATTTTCTGGCTTCTTCTATTTCGCGCTGCAGCTTTGCTTCTTCACGCATTTGTTCACGAAGCATTTTCTGTTCTTCTTTTTCTTCTTGTTTTTTCTGTGCATATTCGAAAGCAAGAGTGAGCTCCTGTACTTTTAATTCATAATATCCCATGGAGATAGAAAGAGACATAACCGTACCAAGTTTGGAAATGGCATCTTTGGAAGCAGTGATCTTCTTTAAAGAGGCGTCAAAATTGTTATATTTTACTTTAGAAATCGTTTCTTCACAGTCAGAGTTGAAAGCCCGCAGGAAAAGTTTTTGCATATCTTTCACCATTTTTTTGCCTTTGACTGCACTATTGTTTACAGTCCAGTTGGTATTTGCTGTTACAGCAGTACCGGCTTTAATCATTTCTTTTTGCTGTTCTCTGATAGAATTCAGTTTTGTTTTATATTGCGTGGAGTTAGCAAAGTCGTATCTGGGTTTATATAAACCGAACTCCTGGAACAGAATTTCGTCGTCCAAGGTAATAATCAAATTCTTTTTATCTTTGATTTCTTTGTCCAGTGTGTCTACAGCATGGTTCAAGCGTGTGATTGTTTCGCCTAAAGCTTCTTTTTCTTCTTTTAAAGAGTTGATCATTTGCAGAAGAGAAGTAGCCTCTTGCATTTCAGGAGTAAACATAGACTTCATTTTTTCAATTTCTTTGTTTGATTTTTCCAATTCAGCTTTGTATTGTTTGCCTTTGAACATGTCTGTAAAACCCATACTTCATTCCTCCGATTTTGTTTTTATTGAAATTCTATATAATGTAGCATTACTGTTTCATTATGTTTTTATGTAGTTGATGAGATTGCCAGTGATGGCAGGCAACAAAGCAAATATTAAAAAAACACATTTTGCTCTGTATATCGCAAAAGAAAAGACTTGATTTTTACGGAAATATTCTGTCGGATCTTACGGCGCCGGCAGGAAGCGGCTCACAATATCCATTGTGGTTTTAGCAGCGATCCTGTCATCATAAATATGCGAGGTGCGGTTTCCGGATTCCGGTATATCCAGCCAGACGCTTTCGCTGTGGATCATTTTTTTCATATAAAACGACACCGCCCTTTTCCGTTTTTCGCACCGGATCGAACTTCAAAAGCGTAGAAATATCTTCTATATCGGATCAGAAAGAAGAACGGTTTTTTGCGTGGTGTTTTTCGCCAAGAAGTACGATGAAATAAAATATTTACTCCATACAACACCACCGAGATTATTCGAAACATTGTATTAAGTCGGACTCCTTCAGAATTACAATATGATGTCCGTTTTCTTGCATTTCGAGAGCCTTGGATACCTTGGCACCATAATTGCCGAATTTCCAGTTTTCATTTCCGGCTCCACCGACTACTAAGTAATCTGTTTTTTTCGTTACATCATTTTTGCAGATGCCGCCTTTTTCTATTATTTTTGCTCCTACTTCTTTTTTAGATCCGCAAGTGAAATCTCCAGACAACACAAAAATTTTATCTGGAAAAATGATATTGCAGTTATGGCGATTAGTTTCCATTGGATTTACAAATTGGTTTAAGAGGAAAAGCATTTGCTCTCTTTCATTGTCAGATATTATATCATCTTCAAAAATACTGTCGCACAACTCGGAAATTTTATCAAAAGGATAGTAACCGGCAAGATCCGGGTGATTTGATATCCACTCAGATAAATCTGTAATTTCTTGTATATCTACTTCTCCGTCAGAAATGATACAAGTAGCATAGGATTTTAGTTCTTGCATAGCGATTGTGCTGTCAGTATATTTTGTCTGAAATTTAGTATAAAAAGTTCTGTTCACATTTAACTTTAAAAACGGGTGTATGTATTGTTGATAATGTTTGCATAAATCGTGTAAGTGTGTTATATCATGATTTTTCAGAATTTGTATGAGAATATTAGCAACTGCAATGGAATCGTCTAATGCATTGTGATGCGTTCCAATGTCGATTGAAAAATAGGCAGCAGATGATTCTAAGTTGTATGAACTTAATGAACTATCGGATTCACGCCTGATGATATTGATGCTGTTTATATAATTAAAATCAGGCAGAGGAATAGAATAATGATCCAAACAGCAACGCAGAACAGACATGTCAAATTGTGCGTTATGAGCGACAACAAGATAAGAATGTTCAAAATAATCTTTGATATTATTCCATACATCGGCAAAAGAACCTTCGTTTTTTACCATATCATAAGAGATACCATGAATATTTGTTTTTTTGGTATCAAATTCAGGCGTTGGCGGATTGATTAAAAAATATTCTCTTTTGATAATTTCGCAATCTTTTATAGCGGCAATGCCAATAGAGCAGGCGCTGTTCATATTTTTATTTGCAATTTCGAAGTCAACGGCAATAAAATCGTACATTTTACACCTCACACATGAAAACAAAAAATCTTTCTTAATAACCAAGTATTCGCTGTTTTAGTTAAAACCGTTTTTCGAGCTTCATCAGCCTGCCGCGGATTTTTATGGTGTCTAAGAGGTCCCTGCTCATTTTTAGTTTCTTCTAAAATTAAAGCAAAATAGCTCCGTCGTCCGTTTCTTCATAGTCGTTATAGATTTTAAGGATAGCTTTTGCTCTTTCGCTTTTCTCTGCATTTTCAACTTCTTCTTTTAGTTTTTTGATGGCAGCGGTATTAAACGCTGTCCAGCCAGGAACTCCCAAATTAAATACAATTGTTTGTGGTTCATCACCTTTTGCGCTTAGATAAGATATGCCGAGTGTTTCTTTGATTTTGCTCTTATCCAGACCGCTTGCACTGCCGATAATAGCCCCGACCGGACCGAAAAGGAGGGCACCGGCTACGCCACGCTTTAATGCCGATTTTTGTTTATAATGTGTTTCTTCCACAATATCAAATGCAAGCACATCTCCGACTGGAATGCGGTATTCTTGAAGTATTTCTGATTTTTTGCTGAAATATAATTTTAGCGCCTGGATTGATAAAAAGCCGTTTTCAATATCAATGTGATAGAAAATCGTTTCTTTATCATGGATTTTAGGCAGACCGGAAATCAAATCAAACATATTCTTTGACACTTTTTTTTCTGCTTCTTTTTTCTTTCCAAACATTATTTTTTATCCTTTCTTTATTTACATGTCTTTTGAGACAACATAAAAACCGCGATCCAGAAATATAACGGTTTTATCGGATACTGTGTGCTGAACACCATAAATTTCTCGAAAAATGAGAATGGCATCTTGTAAAAATTTTTCGGTTACACCGAGAAATTCAGCCGCATCATAAAGTGTATTACAAGAATGCTCTGCGGCATGAATCAGATCTTCCGTAGAAATCATTTTTTTGACTGCCCATTTTCTGGCTGCTTTTTCTTGTTTTCTGTTTTGGAGATTGTTCAGATCTATGATATTGCCGACCGTAGTTTGAAAGTGCCCGATTTCTTCAGCTAAGATACAAGCTTTTTCCGACTGACTCATATTTTTTTTAATTCCTATTTTATTTCCTTTACAAAATCCTTTCGCATCAGAATGGAAATTTTTTTCAATGACTTCCAGACCGAGTTGATCTGCATCAGACAATAAACTTTCATAGGTACACATACACAGATCACCTCCTTGTTTTTTACAATTCGTCAATATCCTTCTGCATAAGTCGCTGCTGCTCCTCGTCTGCCGCATTGTCATTGTGCGCAGCTATAGGCATTAGATAATCTTTTGTATTATTACGACTTGTCCGGTCATATTCCTTTTCTAAAACAAAATCTACCATTTCTCTGCCATGATCGTCAAGATCACGGTATTTTTTTGCCATATTTATAGCTTCTTTATGAAAAAGAATACCATTGTTTGACTTGTTATATGATTCAAGTTCATTGAATCCGCTTTTAATTAGATCAAGAATTGCTTGAGTTTGATTTTTATACTTATTTTTAAAGCGAAAATCTTCGATTTTGTTAAATAATTCAGAATCCATTGTAATTGTAATTCTTGGTTTTTGTGTAGGCATTCAAACACCTCCTTTTATTCAATATATCATCAGTTCACCACTTAAGCAAGAGAAAATTCAGAAATAATTAAAAAAATAAGTTCTGATAATTTTGTAATAAAATATGAACTTCATATTGACATTTGAAAAGTGATGAACTATAATCAAGAGGAAATGAAGTTCTGAACTTAGGAAAAGGAGTGATGATTTTGACAGAATTAAAAAGAATTACAATATCAATTCCAGATGATATGGACAAACAAATCCTGGAATTAAAAAAAAGTGATCGTTTTGTAAGAAGTTCTTATTCTGAAGTAGTTCGTAATGTTCTAATTGCGGGATTAAAAGCAGCAGACGAAAAACAAACCATAGAATAAACGACTAGAGAGGGGTGATGTTAGTTGGCAGAAAATGTTGTTATCAAAAAAGAAGATAACACAACGAAGATCTTCCTTGATGGGAATGAAATTCGGAATGTTATCTCCTATGAATTGTGCGAAAGTGCGAATAAACTTCCAACAATTAAACTGGAAGTTTGTATTACAGAAAATGTTGAAGTGCAGATATATCGGATAGAATTTAAGAATTCGTGTCCCCAATAGGAAAGTATTTGAAGAAAGTCAATCAGGAAGCAAAGAAATGATCGGAGAGGAGGAGGAGAAGTGAAGCAAGATATTTTCTGGAAAGAAATAAGAAATAGCTCTGCCAAAGAAAATGAGTATTTCGTTACTCTCAACGAAAAACTCTTACCTACATTGGAATATGTTCAACAAATGTTTTTGGCTGATAATGGAAGAATTCAGCTTACAAACAAGTTGGCAAAAATATCAATCATTGTATCCATTATTTCAATGGCAATCAGTTTATTATCATAACTTTCAATATTTCATTTCCGTTCAGTGTCAACCAGAAAGTTATGATACTGACCAATAGAGAAATTAAAGAAATTATGGTTGGTATTGCCCACTTCCACAAATTAAAAATTCTATCTTCCAAAAGTTGAGAACCTTTTGGAGTGCAGTAAGAACGAATTCCTTCAACTGAAGTTATATGGAATGTTGCATAAGGAATTGGTTTTCCATCTTTGTAAAATGCAGTTGCATACAAACTGGTATTAAACTCGAGGAGCATTTCTATGCTTGCATTTTCAAAGTTATCTAGAATATATGACCATTCAGCGCCTTTATCTCCACATTTGTAAATGTATTTCAAAATTTTTAATGTCTTCTTGTCGAAATATTCCACACATATCTTCCTTTCATTTTTTTTAAGAATATGCCATAGGAATACAAAAGTCAACAAGAAACGATTTGATGCTGAAAAATAGCACATAAGAAGGGAGATTGAAAATGAACGAACTTATAACGGTTGATTTTGATACACAGACAGTATCGGCGAGAGAGTTACATAAACAAGTCGGAAGTACCGAGAGATTTTCGTCATGGTTTGAAAGACAGTTGCAGTTTGGGTTTATCGAAAACGAGGATTATACAGGGTGTAAAAAGTTTAACACCCTAGCAAAGCAGGAACTTCAAGACTACGATTTGTCAATTGACATGGCAAAGCAGATTTGCATGGTGCAGAAAAACGAAAAAGCAAGAGCGGTAAGACAATATCTTATAGACTTGGAAAAAGCATGGAATACACCAGAGCAGGTCATGGCGAGAGCATTGAAACTGGCAGATAAGACCATTGAACAGTTGAAAACTGACAACAAGGCACTTGAACAGAAGGTAGAGCAGGACAAGCCGAAAGTGCTGTTTGCCGATGCGGTAGCTGCCAGCCATACTTCCATTTTGGTAGGGGAGTTGGCGAAGATCCTCAAACAAAATGGTATCAATATTGGTCAGAATAGGCTTTTTGCTGAACTGAGGGACCGTGGCTATTTGATTAAGCGCAGAGGAAGCGACTGGAATATGCCGACGCAGCGTGCTATGGAAATGAATCTGTTCGAGATTAAGGAAACCGTGATTTCCCATGCTGATGGTCATACCAGTGTAAGCAAAACAGTAAAGGTAACTGGTACGGGTCAACAGTATTTTATCAATTTGTTTTTGGAAGGACAAAAACTAAGCGTGCTTTGACAGTATAGGACAATCCGCGCGAAGCATACATCTAACAACAGGAGGTGGTTTTTGATGAAGAAACAGCAGGAACTGAAAGTGCAGATCATGGTCCCGAAAGGGGACGGCTATGTGGACTACGATACGCTGAGCGATGAAGAAAAGAAAGCGCTTGCCATCAGCATCAGAAAGCGAATGATCCGCAGCCTTGCACAGGCGAGGGGGTATGATGTCCATTTCACAGATGAGGAAACCGATAAAACAGTTACAGCATAGCCGGAGCGTCCTTCGGGCGCTGTAAGGGCGGACAAGCCGAAAAAAAGAGGTGCGAAATGAGAAGGACCAAAGAAACATATCGCAAGATCTGCTGCAGCCGATGCGGATTGATTTGGAATATACCGCGGCAGCTGCGGACAAGCAGGGGATATCTTTGCCCGCATTGTGCTGGGAAGAAAAGAGGTGATGGGAATGCCCGGATTGCAAACAGAACAGATCCTGCAATCGGTACAGGTGGGAATGTCTGCCTCGAAAATGCACAGAAAAGATGACGGCAGTTGGGTCTTGGTCAAAAGGGGAATCGTGGCAGCTGTTTATCCCGATTATGTGCAGATCAGATGGAATACGCGTGGGAAGTGGTTGGAATGCTTCCACCCGCACGATATCGGGCAGGTGCTTCGGATAGACGGGATCGGGAAAGGAAGGGAGAGGTAACATGTTTACATATTTACTGCAGGACGCGGAACGGCTGATCGTGTTCCAATGGGTGCTGATTCTGATGCTGATACTGCTGTGTTTTGTGGCGGCGGGAGAGATCTCGGCGTTAAAAAAACGACTGCGCTGCAAAACGGAAGCGGAACGCAAAGCAAGGCGGGAAAGAGAATTTTTGCAAATACGCGAAAGGAGGTAAGAGAAAAATGGAAGCCGTGTGTAATCGGGATTGTTTTCACTGTAAATTTGAGGATTGCATTTGCGACGATTTGTTTTATGAAGACTACGCCGCACAAAAGGATATAGATTTGATTTCCGGGGCTAAGGAATACAAAACATCTGACGCTGTTCGCCTTGCACAGAAGAAGTACCGCGAGGAGAACCGAGAAAAGGTAGCTGCTGCCAAGAAGAAGTACTATGAGGAGAACCGAGAAAAGGTAGCTGCTGCACAGAAGAAGTACTATGAGGAGAACCGAGAAAAGTGGAAGGAATATAACAAAAAATCAAGACAAAAAAAATCCCGTTCCTTACGCGACTAAGAAACGGGACAGAACAGCGATGCTGTTCCAAAAACAAGATACACACAGTATAACATAACCGCAAAGAAAAGTCAAAAGGGAAGGAGAGGCGGATAGAAATGAAGACCAGTTACGATTTTTTACCCAACAAGATCATACCGGAAAACGACACGCAGGAGCTTTGGGAGCAAAACGGCAGAGTGCAGGCGGTGATCGCCTACTGCTTAGATGAGATCATAAACAATGATGGAAGGTATGTGAACGCAAAGGCGGTATATACCATGCTGGGAGGTGATCCCGATGGCTTATCCCTGTGTGAAGCGGCAAGAAAAAGAGTGTGACGGCTGCATGTCCTGCAGAGAACCCGTGCCGCTCCTGCAGGATACGCCTTGCCCCAACTGCGGCAGTGTAAGCTACACGCTGCAATATATGGACGGGAAGCTCTGGGTGGGGTGCGACAGATGTATACGCGAGGTGATGGCATGACCAAAATGGAACAGCTTGGACGCATATATCTGGAACTGCGAAGCGTTGAACAGCAGATCTCTGTACTGTATGCACAAAAGAAGCGATTGATGCAGCAGGCGGAGCTGGTCTATGAATCCATGTTAAATGAAACCAGAAAAGGCAAGACCATAGAAGGAGGATTGGAATAATGGGGATTCCCGTAATGGTTTTGGGGGAAAGCGGAAGCGGAAAAAGTACCAGTCTGCGGAATTTTGAAGCGGACGAAGTCGGCATTTTCAATGTGGCAGGCAAGCCGTTACCGTTTCGGAAAAAATTAAAAAAAGCGGACAACGCAAGATATGAAACCATTATCAAAACATTGTCAAACCCAAAACTAAAAACTTATGTAATTGATGACAGTCAGTACCTTATGGCGTTTGAAGCATTCGACAGGGCAAAAGAAACGGGATATGGAAAATTCACCGATATGGCTTTGAATTTCCGAAATTTAATTGATTTTATTGTGCGGAAAACCCCTGAAGACATTATTGTATATTTTCTGCATCATGTTGAAACAACGGACCAAGGAAGGATGAAAGCAAAAACACAAGGCAAAATGCTGGACAACCAGTTGACGCTTGAGGGACTGTTTTCCATTGTCTTGTTGTGTGTCGCGGAAGGTTTGGAACATTATTTTTTAACTAATTCAGACGGAACTAATCCGGCAAAGTCACCGATGGAAATGTTGGATTTGAAAATGGACAATGATTTGAAGCTGGTAGATCAAAAAATCAGAGAATATTGGGAGTTAGGAGGAACAAATGATGAAAAAAATTAACTGGAAAAACGTGCCGGACCAAGTAGATTTTGAACGATTGCAGCCGGGCGGGTATGTTTGCAAAATCACCCTTGCGACAGATGTTCCGCAAAAGGAATATTTGAAAATGGAATATGATATTGCGCAGGGTCCGCAGTCCGGATATTACAACGAGCTGTATAAGGCAAAAGGATTTTGGGGCGGTACCTTTTACCGCTCCTACAAGGAAAAAGCACAATCCATGTTTAAGGGGTTTTTGACCGCTGTCAAGGAAAGTAACACGGGTTTCGTTTTTGAAGATGACGAAAAACGACTGGAAGGAAAGTTGATCGGTTTAGTTCTGGCTGAGGAAGAATATCGGGGAAATGATGGGAAAATCAAGAAGCGCCTGTATGTTGCGGCAACAAAAAATATAAACAAGATTCTTTCCGGGGATTTTACTGTGCCGGAATTGAAAAAATTAGACCTTTCTGCTTCTTTCGTATCTGCAACAGATGTTACGGACGATGATGTTCCGTTTTAAGGCAAGGGAGGAGCTATGGTTATTTTAGAAGACAGCCGACAGCAGACGAACAAGCATAAAACGAAGCATGATTGGTTTGCGGCACACGGCGTAGAAATTGTGCGGACGAAGTTGGTGGTGGGGGATTACACACTCCCCACTGACCAATCCGTTTGCATTGATACCAAAAAAGACCTTGTCGAGGTGTGCACAAACGTGACCCAACAGCACAGGCGTTTTGTGGAAGAATTGGACAGGGCAAAGCATCTGGGTATCCAACTGATCGTTTTGGTGGAAGAAGATAATATCCATTCTTTATCGGATATAGAAAAATGGAAAAACCCCAGAAGATTTTACTCATCAAAAGCATTGAACGGAAAGACTCTTACCAAGATACTGCGCTCGATGGAGGAACGGCACGGCTGCCGATTCGTTTTCTGCAGAAAATCAGAGGCGGGAAAGGTCATTATGGATATATTGTCAGGCGGTGGTTTGAAATGTTGCAAAATGGATACATAAAACTGCATCGAAATATTTTCAAATGGGAATTGTGGCAGGACCAGAAGGCTTTCCGGCTGTTCGTTACACTCTTGCTTATGGCAAACGTGTCTGATGCGGAATTTGAAGGGGAATTAGTCCAAAGAGGGCAGGTCGTTACGTCATTGAAGCGGTTGTCAGAGATAAGCGGGCTGACCCCAAAACAAGTGCGAAGTTCCTTGGCAAAATTAGAAAGGGCAAAGAGTGTGGCAAACCTATCAAGCCCGAAAAACCGCATAATTACAATAAAAAATTACGAAAAATTTCAAAATGGGGCAAAGAGTGCGGCAAACCAAAATGAGGGCAAAGAAAACGGCAAAGAGAAGGGCAAAGAAAACGGCAAAGAAGAGGGCAAAGCCAAAACAACGAAAAAAACTTGTAATGACTGCGTTTCTGACGTTTTTCATTCCAAAGAGGGCAAAGAGAAGGGCAAAGAAAACGGCAAAGAAGAAGGCAAAGAAAAGGGCAACAATATAAGAAGAAATATAAAGAAAGGGGTGCCTAAAGGCACACCCCGAAAAGAAGAAAGTCTTCCTTGGTCCGCTTCGGCTTGGCAGCCGACCGTCCCGGAAGGAATGACAGAAGAAAAATACTTGGAACTGGTAAGGGAGTTGAGCAAGTAAATGTCATATGAATGGAATCAGCAAGATGTTTTTGACCTCTCCGACACCCTGACAGCCGAAAAGAAAATAATAGCAGACGAACTGTTTTTCAAATATTGCCCGTATTGCAACGGTGGGCAGAATCGTGATAAGAACACATTCAGCATCAACCTGAAAACAGGAACATTTCATTGTTTCCGTTCCAGTTGCGGAAAGAGCGGACACTTTGTGGAGCTAGCACGGGATTTCAATTTCCCGCTGGATTTTGGGCAGAAGAAAGCATATAAGACATTTCCGACGAAAAAGATTCAGGTCAGACCAAAAGCAATCGAATACCTGACAGGGCGCGGGATCGAAGCGAATGTTGTGAAACGCTACAGCATCACCACACGAAAAGACAACGAAAATATACTGGTTTTCCCGTTCTACGACGAAAATAAAATCTTGCGAATGGTGAAATACCGCAACACAAAACCGGGCAACGGACCGAAAGAATGGGGAGAAAAGGACATGATGCCGATTCTGTTTGGTATGGATCAATGCGGGAAAAGCGGTGAGCTGATCATAACAGAAGGGCAGATCGACGCGCTGTCCGTTGCGTCCTGCGGAAACTACAATGTCGTGTCAGTACCCAACGGCGCGAAAGGCTTCAGTTGGTTCCGGAATTGTGCGCAATGGATAGGACGATTTGATACGGTGGTTGTGTTTGGTGATTGCGAAAACGGCAAGGTTTCATTGGTTCCTGAATTGCAAAAACTGCTGCGCTCGAAAATCAAAGTGATACGGCAGGCGGACTATCTGGGGGAAAAAGATGCCAACGATATTTTACGAAAATACGGCAAGAATGCAATTTGCTTCGCGATCGAACACGCACAGCCGCCTAAAATGGACTGTCTGAAGGATTTATCCACGGTGGAGGTCGTCGATTTGGAAAAAATGGAGCATATCAAAACGGGCAACACACTGTTGGATCGTGTGATTGGTGGTTTTTACATGGGGCAGGTGATTCTGTTGTCCGGGAAACGTGGGAACGGGAAATCCACACTTGCAAGCCAGTTTGTAGCAGAGGCGTTAGACCAGGGCTATGGCGTATTCGTTTATTCCGGGGAACTTCCTGACTTTCACTTCAAGCATTGGCTGGATTTACAGTTGGCTGGTCCTGCCAACATTCTGGAATCTGAAAATGTTTTGCAACGGAAAACATATCGAGTGAAACCGGATGCGCAGGAAAAAATAAACGAGTGGTACCGGGGCAGGGCATACATATACGACAACGGTTACGTTCCCGCGTCAGATGATGAAATTTCAACCATAATGGAAGTAATGGAAAACGCCGTGCGGTTGTACGGATTGCGGTTCGTGTTGATTGACAACCTGATGACCGCTATGGACGACTTTACAAAAGAGGATATCTTTCGAGGGCAAAGCATCTTTGTCGGAAAACTGAAACGGTTTGCAATGCAGCATAACATTGTGATCGTTCTGGTTGCGCATCCCAAAAAACAAGCTACACAGCAGAAAAAAATCAGAACGACAGACAATGATGATGTGGCGGGCAGCAGCGATGTCACCAATAAAGCGGATACCGTTCTGTTTTTTAACCGCCCGGCAGATACGGAAAATATTGGAGTCTTAGAGGTAACGAAAAATAGAATTTCCGGGCGTTTGGCTGTCGGGAAAATGGGGATACAGACGGTATACAGCGCATCTTCGAAGCGTATCTGCAGTCTTATGGATGGCGTAGGCAAGTGCTACGGTTGGGAAAATGACAAGCCTGCGGACGATGGTTTTGTTTGGTCACAAGAGGAATTACCATTTTGATGAAAGGGGAGGTAAAAGTGGCGCAAGATATTTTCAAATTGATGGAGAGAAGGAAAAAAGCGATGTCTTTGTCAACAGATGTGTTGAAACAGTATCAGAATGAATACAACATGGTATGTCGTGAAATCTGTGAAGAAATCCCATGGTTTTTGGTTGAAATGTGTGGCTGTAAAACGTTGGGCGAATTCGTGTCGCTGATAGTTTACCCGGATTTTCATTCGATTGCAGGGCTGATAGCTTCCGCGATCCATAAAAATGATTTTGATTTGTTATTAAGTTCTTGCAAGTTGTTTGCAGAAAAAAAAGAAGATTACCGAAAGCGGTTTATGAAAACGAAAGAAGGGAAGAAATGAAAGAACGATATCAAAACGCCGACGGATACAAAGACCCAACGGCATCTGCCGTTTTGCAGGAAATTCAAACACGCGAGCAGGAAGCGGACGAGGCTGCAAGCCGCATCATATGGCTGATCAAAGATTTACTGCGCATCTGCGATTTTGAGCTTATGGAGCGGATCCGGATCCGGCATAAGCCGACGGGGAGGGAGTATTGATGACAGATGCAAGGGATATCCGGTTGGGGCGTTACGGAATCGGAAAATACAGATATCGAGAGCTAAAGTATTTTTGCAGACAATATCGGGAAAAAAAGACGCAGCTTGACGCGATTACGGAAATTTCTGCATCGCAGGCAAGCAGTGTGCCTTCCGGCACCAAGATGGGAGATCGCACCTCACAAATTGCGCTGAAGCGAGTGTCTTTGCAAAAGGATATCGAAGATATCGAACAATCCGCAAAAGAAGCGGACTGTGCGATCTATGCGTATCTGATCGGTAATGTGGCGGACGGAATACCGTATGAACATTTAGGGGTGCCCTGTGGCAGACGCTATTTTTACGAGGCAAGAAAAAAATTTTTTTACCTGCTTTCGTTACGCAGAAAATAAATCGGGTAACCAAAGGGACGTACTTTTGTGGTTTTATAGTATTGTCAGGAAGTAGCTGAGAGGGAATTTCTTTTCGCAAGGGCACTGCATTTGCGGTGCCTTTTGTGTATGCAATATGGCTCAAAGAAAAGAAAAAGACCGCTTTTGCGATCTTCTTCCTCTTTTGAGTCGGCAAAAAAATTCCGCAAGCATTTGGAGTGATTTTGCACGGCTTTGCTTTTTACTTTTCAGGCAATCCATATCCGCATAAACAGTCCAAGGAAACCGCAAGAGCAGATGCGAGCTTGACAGCAGTGGAAACTTTGCAATCACCGCGACGCTCTATGTCTTCAATGGTTCTGACAGGGACATCACTCAATCGACTGAGTGCGGGAACAGAAAGCCCTTTTTCCAGACGAATTTTTTTGAGATTCATTTTTTCATCACGCTCCATAATTGGAATACGACGGAAAGTAAAACTGCAATGGCATTTAGCGCGACTAAAAATTTTGCGATAGGAGTCCAGTCGCTATAAATGCCGAAAACAAAGAAAAATATGAGTGTCAATAACAGAGTTTTATTTTTCATTTGCTTACACCTCCTAAAGTGTGATATCATAACAGAAAGACATGGACTTGATCAAAGGTGGGGGAGGAAATCCTCCCCGACCTTCTAAGATTTGATCGCTGTAATCAAAGCTGCTGCTGCGATAACTGCTTGGATTACTAACTCGATTATCTTAAGGATTGAGTCTTTGTCTTTTTTCATGCTTTCTACCTCCTTTCTATGTTTTTATTATACCACGTTATAACGTGGTAGTCAAGCAAAATGTAAAATAAATTTGTAAGTTCCAGGGCGGAGAAAGCTCTTTTTTACGGAGAAATAAAATGAAAAAAACAATAGGCGATCTGGACGAATATATCCATAACGGCAAAGCCGAAAATTTTTACACTTGGGCGGAATGGACAAAGATACGCAAAGAGGTTTTAAGACTGGACCATTACGAATGCCAGATGTGCAAACAAAGTGGAAAGCACACCAAGGCTGAAATCGTGCACCATGTGAATCATTTAAAAAACAGACCGGATTTGGCTCTGCGTATTTACGATGAGAATGGGAAAAGAAATCTGATCAGTCTTTGTCGGGCGTGCCATGAGGCGGAACACCCGGAACGCAGGAAGGCTTTTTTGTCGGCGCAGCAGCAAACTATAACAAAAGAAAGATGGGATTAGCCCCCCCTTAAAATAAAACGGAGATTGCAAAAAATCGCTTGGTCGCAGGGTTCCAATACAAAACAGGAATTTTACGCGCATGATACGGAAATGAGGTGATGAAAATGCCAAAAAACAAGCTGAGAGATGAGATCAAGAGAGATTTGACAGACCAAATCGAAAGAAACGGGACAAACGGAAGATATTACGAGGATTTGATCGAAGATTACATGAAACTTTGGGACACAAAGAATATGCTGATCGCGGACATTGAGTCCAGAGGAGCGGTAGTGGATTATGTGTCCAATAACGGCACGACAAACAAGCGAAAAAATGAATCTGTCGGGGAGTTGGTCAAAGTAAATGACAGAATGATCAAGCTGTTGGACGCAATCGGCATCAGCCCACTGCAAACAGAGAGTGATGACGATGACGAGATGTAACTACATTGATGATTATATCCATGCTTTACGGACGGGAATCAGACCTGCTTGTAAACAAATGCTGGCAGCTTGCGATTATATCGAAAAAACGTTGGATCAACCGAATGTTTTTATCGATATCGAAAAAATACAAAAGGCGAAAGAACTGATCGAGCGGTATTTTCAAATGCCGCTTTTTGATTGGGAATTATTTATCCTCGCGTTGGTGCATTGCTATTACAAGGACGATGATACCGTTGTTTTTGCTGAATTTTTGATCATGATGGGAAGGGGTAACGGGAAGAACGGGCTGATATCCGGCTTGACTTGGTATCTTACAACGCAGTATCACGGGATCAAGGAATATAACGTGGATATCATTGCCAACAGCGAAGAACAGGCGAAAACATCGTTTGAAGACATTTATCAGATGCTGGAAGATACCTGGGCAAAGTCAAAAAAGTTTTTTTACAAATCAAAAGAAGTCATTAAAAACTTGAAAACAAGAAGCTATATCAAATACAACACCTCAAACGCAAGGACAAAGGACGGGAAGCGGTCGGCTTGTCTGATTTTCGATGAAATACATGAATACGAAAACAGTGACACAATTAAGGTGTTTCGTTCCGGCTTCGGTAAGCGAAAGCACAGCCGCACATTTTACATCACCACAAACGGATATGTCAGGGACGGCGTGTTGGACGAAAAGCTGCGGATCGCGGAAGATGTGCTGAACGGAACGATCATTCATTCCAGAATTTGCCCGTTGCTCTATCGGTTGGATCAAAAAGAACAGGCGGAAGATAAGCGGCTTTGGGTGATGGCAAATCCTTCTTTGCCGTATCTGAAAACATTACAGTTGGAAATAGAACAAAACTGGATCGCGAAGGATTACGATGCCGCTGTGAAGGCGGATTTATACACAAAACGCTTTAATCTGCCGATGTCAAATTCAGTGCTTGCTGTGACGGAGTATGAAAACATCAAGGCAACCAATCAGCCGCTGCCTGACCTGTCGAGGTGGAGCTGCGTGTGTGGCATCGACTATGCGGAGCTTTCCGACTGGGCAGCGGTCGTGCTGCATTTTCGAAGCGGCGCGCAGCGATATGACATCTGTCATACTTGGATCTGTGCGCAGTCTAAGACGTTACACAGAGTGCGGGCGCCGTGGCGGGAATGGGCGCAGGAAGGCTTGGTCACGGTAGTGCAAGATGTCAGCATCTCTCCGGATTTTCTTGCGGAATATATTGCGCAGATGGGAACAAAATACGCAATCAAAATGATAGCGTTGGACAATTTCCGCTATACGCTGGTGAAAGAAAGCCTTGCCAAAATCGGATTTGATTTTACAGAAAGAAAAAATGTCAAGCTGGTTCGTCCGTCCGATATCATGAAAGTAGAACCGGTGATACAAGAGTGTTTTCATCGACGGTTGTTTACATGGGGAGATAATCCGCCACTCAGGTGGGCGGTCAATAATACCAAACGAGTGCCGTCAGGCGTTAAGAATAAAAGCGGCGTGAATACCGGGAATTATGTGTATGCCAAAATTGAGGAAAAAAGCAGAAAGACGGACCCGTTTATGGCACTGGTAGCGGCGATGACAGCGGAAGATGTATTGCGAAGCGCTTCGGCTGCAGATGTTCCCGATATTGCGACCTTTACGTTTTAAAGAAAAGAGGTGAGGAAAATGGGGATCAAATTTATCGATTGGCTGCTTGGCAGAAAGGAAGATGTCGGTGCTTCCTCTGACATTACCTGCAGCGAATTATACGAGGCGTTGGAGGAATACAAGATCCGGGAACTGGCATTCCAGACCTGCGTGTCTATGATTGCCAATGCGGTCGGAAAGTGCGAGTTTAAAACATACCTGCAAAACAAAGAGTGCAAAGGGGAAGAATACTATCTGTGGAATATCGAACCGAATACGAATCAGAACAGTACGGAGTTTTTGCATAAGCTGATTTACAAGCTGTACGCGGAGGGGGAGGCGTTGGTGATCGGCACAAATCGCCAAGACGGAAAAGAAAGGCTTGCGGTTGCGGATTCCTTCCAAAAACCGTTGGAGTACCCCGTAAAGATGCAGGAGTATCAAGGTGTCATTGTCGGAGAAGTACAATACAGCAAAACATTTCGGGAAAACGAAGTGCTGCATTTTAAGCTGCAGGAAAAAAATATCAAGCCGGTTCTTGATGCGATGTACCAATCCTATCATAAGCTAATTACCGCGTCCATGAAACATTTTGAATGGGCAAGCGGAAAGCACATGAAGGTACATGTCAATCAGATTTTGAGTGCGGATAAAGATTTTCAAAGCAAATTCCGAGAAATGATGGAGCGGCAAGTAAAGCCGTTTATGGAAAGCAAGAATGCCGTGCTTCCTGAATTTGATGGGTATACCTACGAAAATATGGGCGGAGGCGCTGATGCGAACCGAAGCACAAGAGATATTCGGTCTTTGGTAGACGATATCTTTGATTTTACGGCGAGGGCGTTTTGCATTCCGCCTGTGCTGCTGTTCGGCGATGTGGCAGGGACGCAAGACGCGATGCAGCGTTGGCTGACGACTTGCATCGATCCGCTGTGCGATCAGCTGCAAGAGGAGATTATCCGCAAAAGATACGGCTTTGCGCGTTGGGCAAGAGGGGATTTTTTAAAAATCGATACCACAACGATTTTGCATGTAGATATGTTCGAAAATGCGGATAAGATCGAAAAGCTGATCGGTTCCGCTGTTTACAGCATCAACGATGTAATTTGCGCTCTGGGTGGCGTTGAGATCATGGAAGAGTGGGCAAATGAGCATTTTATGACGCTGAATATTGCAAAAATCGAAGATGCGGCAAAAGCGGTGGAAGGGGGTGAATGATGATGAAAACTATGTGGGAGATCAAACAGGCAGCAGAACCAAACACATTGGACTTGTATATCTACGGCGATGTGGAAAGTGACAGCCGCGATTGGTGGACTGACGAAGTGATTTGCAGCGAAACAAGTGCAAATGCATTTCGTGAGAAATTGGAAAGCAATCCGGAAGTGACTCAAATCAATATTTATATCAACAGCTACGGCGGCAGTGTGTTTGAGGGCACAGCGATATATAATCAGCTGAAACGACACCCCGCGCATAAGACGGCATATATTGACGGTTTTGCCTGCTCGGTTGCGTCTGTGATCGCTATGGCGGCAGACGAGGTGGTCATGCCGAAAAATGCATTGATGATGATTCACAACATGTGGGTAGCGGCAGTCGGCAATGCCGCAGAATTGCGGAAAGCGGCTGATGATTTGGATAGGATCAATGCTGCCGGAAGGCAGGCGTATCTTCTTAAGGCAGGTGAAAAAATAGCGGAAGACAAACTTGTGCAAATGATGGACGCTGAAACATGGCTGACGGCAGATCAATGCTTGGAATATGGTCTGGCAGACAGATATGCAGAAGTTGATGCGGATCTGTCGAAAGCGGCAGAAGTCCTGCAAAAAGTAAATTGGAATGTGCAGCAGCAAATGGAAGTGCAGAAAAGTCTTGCAGCGCAGTTGCAGGCGCTGACAGAGCCGCGTGGCGGAGAACAGGAGTGTGATCCGGCAGGTGGCAAAGAAAAAATAGAACCGGAAAGCATAATGCAAATGCTGACCGGTTTTTTTAATGAAAAAAAGAAAGGATGAGGAACATGAGAAGCAACGATATTCATAACAAAGACGATATCCGACAGAAGATGCAGGAAGCATTGCAGAACAATGACAAAGAAACGTTTGCATATGCTATGACAGAGATGATGGACTGCATCGCAGAAGAAACAAAAGCAACCTATGACGGCATGATGGCAGAGATTTCCGAAAAACATGATACGAATGTGATGGCGTCCAGAGGAATTCGTCAGCTGACCAATGCGGAAAAACAGTACTACCAGAAACTGAGAGAGGCAATGAGAGCGCCTGATGTGAAGCAAGCCTTGAACAATATGGACGTTGTGATGCCTGAAACAGTATTGGACGCAGTGTTTGATGATTTACAAACAAGCCACCCGCTGTTGAGCAAGATTACATTTACGCCAACTAACGGCGCGGTGAAAATGCTGATGAATCGCAACGGCTATCAGATGGCGACTTGGGGGAATCTGTGCGATGGAGTTGTAAAAGAATTGATGAGCGGATTCAAAGAAGTGAATACCGGTCTTTTGAAACTTTCGGCATTTTTGCCTGTGTGCAAGGCAATGCTTGATTTGGGTCCCGAATGGCTGGACAGCTATGTAAGACAGGTGCTTTATGAGGCGCTGGCAAATGGTCTGGAATGGGGGATTATCAACGGTGACGGCAATGAATCTCCCATTGGTATGACAAAACAGGTCGGAGATGGCGTTGCTGTGGTAGGTGGAGCATATCCAGTGAAGGCTAAGATCGCAGTAACCGATCTGAATACGGATACGGTTGGAAACCTCTTGTCTTTGATTGCAGTGGATTCCAACGGCAAGGCAAGAGAGGTAAGAGATGTCATTCTGGTGGTATCCCCGCAGGATTATTTCCAGAAAGTGATGCCCGCCACAACGATTATGGCACCTGACGGCACCTACAGAAACGATGTATTGCCTTACCCTATGACTGTGATCCAGTCCCCTGCCGTCAATAACGGTGATGCGGTCATTGGTCTGGCGTACAAGTATTTCGCGGCGGCTGGCATGGAGAAGGAAGGCAGGATCGAATTTTCTGACCATTATCAGTTCCTGGAAGACAACAGAACTTATTTGATCAAACTGTACGCAAACGGTTTCCCGATGGATAACAATGCGTTCTTGTATCTGGATATTTCCGCTCTGCGCCCTGCTGCGTATAAGGTGGAACAAGTGACAGCACCTGCCGCGTCTGCCGTTGCGGAGCTTTCTGATTTGAAAATCGGCAATCTGACGCTGAGCCCTGCTTTTGCAGCTGCGACAACCTCCTACACAGCAACTACGACTGCAGCGACAAATACCGTGAACGCAACCCCCGCTGACGCAGGCGCAGAGATCGAAGTGTTGATTGACCCTGCGGACGGTGAGGAACATGAGATCGGTAACGGTACCGCAGCAAAATGGGGCAGCGGAGAAAATACGGTAAAAATCAATGTGACTGCGGCTGACGGTACCACCACCAAGACTTATACCGTAACCGTAACCAAAGCATGATGCAAAGAGCGGATATCCCTGCAGAGCTTTTGGCAGATGTGAAGAACTATCTTAACATCACATGGAACGATAGTGCCACGGACGACAAAATCCGTGGCCTGATCGCCGCTGCATCTGTTTATCTGGACGGCAAGGGTGGTGTCGGGCAGGATTACGATGCAGACGGATTGCCCAGAACACTGCTGTTGGAGTATGTCCGTTATGCGTCCTCTGCGGCGTTAGATGTGTTCGAAAACAATTATCTGTCGCTGATTTTAGCGATGCAAAACGAAAGGCTGGTGTCCGAATATGTGGAAAGCACCCAACAGAGCGAAGCATGAAATAACGCAGGCATTCAATGACGGACTGGTGCGGATCTGTACGGTTGAAAATACAGCCGCACCCGGTTATCAGCCGAAAGCGGGTTTGAAAACCAAAATCAATTTGAGATATGCAAATCAGCGCTTGGGGATAAACAGAATTTATCTTTCTAAGCAAGCGATGGCGGAAGTGGTCAAGGTGATTCGTGTGCCGATCGCGGCAGGAATTGATCCGCAGGACATTGCGGTCACGGAGGACGGCACGCAGTACAGAATCGAATCTGTGCAGTCGGTGCAGGAGGTTTATCCGCCGTCTTGCGATATCTCCCTATCGATCATTCGGCAGAGATTTGAGGTGGAAGCATGAAATGGTACGAAAAGATTATTGCGGCACACCTTGCCGTAACCGAGCAAGTCAGCCACTGCGAAAGAATGCAGTCAGACAGATATTTTGTCTGGCAGGAAGACGGAAGGAATGACTTAAGCGCTGATAATTTTCACGTGAACACAGTTGTAACGGGAACAACAGATTTGTTTACGAAAACAGAATTTGATCCATGGGTGGAAGAACTGGAAAAAAGTTTCGGTGAAAACGGCATCTCTTTTTTGATGAACAGTATCCAGTACGAAGAAGAAACCGGTTTTCACCATTTTGAATGGCGCTGGGAGGTGCTGAATGGCTAAGATTACATTTACGGGGATCAACGAATATTTGCAGTTCATAGAAAAGATATCTGACCGTAGCGAAGAAATCGCGAAAAAAGCACTGTATGTAGGCACTGAAATGATAGCAGATGCCGTGAAAGCCGAGATCAGAAATTTACCGACAGATGAAAGTTGGGGCACTCCCACGAATCCCGCAAAGGGCATACGGCAGGTACAAAAGGAAGGCTTACTGGAAAGCTTTGGGATTGCGCCGATTCGAAATGAGAACGGTTATATTCATACCGCAGTCGGCTTTGATGGATATAACAGCCATTCTAAAACAAAGAAATATCCGAACGGACAGCCAAATCAAATGATTGCAAGAATAGCGGCAAGCGGCACAAGCTTTAGTTTGAAAACACCGTTTATGGAACATGCGATACGACAAGCCAAAAAACCTGCGGAAGCAAAAATGAAAGATATTTTTGAAAAAGAAATCGAAAATTGTAAAAAGGAGTGATAGAAATGGCAAAAATCGGTTTGAGCAAACCTTACTTCGCAAAATACGCGAATACGGAAACTACTGTGACCTATTCCGACGGTGCGCTGATGGGCAAAGCGGTAGAACTCAGCATTGAATTGGAAGATGCGGACGATAACATTTTGTACGCGGATAACGGTCCCGCCGAAACGGCGAATACCTTTAGCGGCGGCAGTTTTACATTGACGACAGATGACCTTCTGCCGGAAGTGCTGTTGACGATTTTGGGTGTATCGGAGGAGGCGATCACATCGGAGGAAATCCAAACGGAAACACCCAAATGGTATAATTGGGACGATGCGCAGGCTACGCCTTATCTTGGATTTGGCGCAATCGTAAAGGTACAAAACGGTGGAAAAGTCGGATATCAGGCGATCGTACTGCCGAAGATCAAATTCAGCAATCCGAGTGACACGTTTACTACGCAGGGCGAAACCGTGGAATGGGGCACCCCTGAAATCAGTGGAACGATCATGCGGGACGATACCGTGAATCATCAGTGGAAGAAGTTGTCTAATATTATGGACAGCGAGGCGGACGCAGAGGCTGCGATCAAACAATTCTTCAGTATCACAGCATAACAGTGGGGGTGAGAAAATGAGAGTTGGAGAAATTGAGGTTTTGGGTGCAAAGTATCCTATGTGCTTCAGCACTCGTGTGGTTGCCAATGTTTGTAAAAAATTCGGCAGTCTGGACGGATTGGACGCAGCACTTGCATCGGAGGACGCAGGGGCACTGTTAGAGTCTACTTTCTGGTTGATTTCGGAATTGAGCCGGGCAGGAAGCCGATATAAGGAATTTCTTGGCGAAAATGCGCCGAAGCCTTTGGACGAGGATACGCTCTATACCGTATTTGGCATTGATGATATCGCAAGATTGCGTGTTGATGTTTACAGCACTATATCTGTAGGGGCAAAACGAGAGGTGGAAATCGAGGAGGAAAAAGAGGGAAAAAACGATGATGCCTCCCCAAAGTCAAAGAAGAAAAAAGCCTCATCTGGCTCATCTGGTACGGCTTAAAAATCGGATTTTCCTATCGTGAAATTTGGACACTTCCGTTTGGTGAGCTGTGCGATTTTATTGCGATTGAGCAGGTAAAACACGAAGGCGCAAAGCTGAAATATATCAAGACCGAGGACGAAGAACTGGCTGAATTCTTCACATTGCTTGAACGCAAATGAAAAAGCCCCACGAAAGTGGGGAAAATGATTATAACTTGATATGCGTAGATTCCGGTTTTTCCTTTGGGGCATAAACAGAGTTTTCATCTTTCGGCAGCTCTTTGACAAACTTTCTCCAGCCGATGGACGCGCCGCAGATCTCTAACAGGATCTGTTTTTCTCTGCCCTCGGTATCGTCATAAAAAATACTGATGCGGCGGCGATAGTCTGTCTTTTTTACTTTGCCCTGCAAGGCGGATATAGCGCCGATCACAGGGGCATTAGGACCGCCCAGCCAACTGCCGACAATGGCGCGACCTATGACGCTTTTATCGGCATAATAGGTTTTGGTAAACATAAAATCCCGTACATCTTTCACACGGGAAAGCGGCAGCTCGGCGGTACGGTTTCGATCGACGGTACTGCAAAACTTCAAACTGCCTTCTTCCGTGTCTATGGTGACGTCGATCAACTCCTGCTCGGTTTTGCAAAGACCGATAATGCCTGACACATAAATAAAGCGCACTTCACGGTTTCCGTACTGATCTTTACTGGTAAGTTTCAAAAAAGCCATAAACGCATCTCCCTTCGGAGTGATTATAGCATAATATCGGGAGAAAAAACAATCGTACAGCATATATAAAGAAGGTGGTGAGAACATATGGCGGCAGACATTGGCGCAAAGATCGGCATAGACGGCGAAAAAAGTTTCCGTGACAGTCTAAGCGCAATCAATTCGGAGTTAAAAACGTTAGGTAGTGAAATGAAGTTAGCAGTTGCAGAGTTTGAGGGTATGGAAAACAGCCAAGAGGCAGCGACAGTGAAAGGCGATATACTTAGCCGATCAATCCAAGTCAATGCAGACAAGATTAAGCTGCTGCAAGGACAATACGAACGAGCAAAGAATAAGCTCAGCACATTGGAAGATGAGCTGCAGAAGATGAACAGTGAATTCGGAGAATCGTCAGAGCAAGCACTCAAAGCACAGAATGCTTATAATCGTCAGGTCAAGTCTGTAAATGACCTTTCGCAAAAAATCAATACAGCAACGGCGGACATGAAGAAAATGCAGACCCGGCTGAGCCGACTTGGCGACGAGGCATCGGACACAAGCAAGGAAATGGATACGCTTGGAGATACCTTTAAGGGTACGTTTCTCGGCAATATTGTTGCAGACGGTGTGACAGGCTTAGCAAGCAGTTTACTGGAACTTACGGAGAGCACGAAAGAGTACAACAAGATCATGGGTACTCTGGAAACCGCTTCTGCAAAAGCAGGATATTCCTCTGCCGAAACAAGCAAGTCTTATCAAACGCTGTACGGTGTTTTGGGTGATCAACAGCAAGCGGCTACAGCATTATCAAACCTTCAGGCACTGAAATTGCCACAGGAGCAGCTGAATGAATTGATAGACGGGGCGATCGGCGCATGGGCGACTTATGGCGACAGTATTCCGATCGACGGCTTGGCAGAGGCGATCAATGAAACAGTCAAGGCGGGAACAGTGACGGGTACATTTGCGGACGTACTGAATTGGGCAGGAACAAACGAAGATGCGTTTAACGAAAAATTAGCCGCTGCCAAGACAGAGGCAGAACGTGTCAATCTGGTGATGGAAGAACTGTCCGGGCAGGGTTTGCCTGGGGTAGCCGATGCATGGCGTGAAAACAACGCGGAGCTGGTAAAATCCAACGAGGCGACTGCCGAACTGGAAAGCGCGACGGGCAGGCTTGGAGAAATGTTTTTGCCGATTGCGACATCTTTTCGGGAAAAACAGGCGGAAATTGCCAACGGATTTGCGGATATGCTGGAAGAAGGAAACCCGATTCTTGCTCTGGCGACAGGAATAGCTGCAGCATTGGCGACTATGGGCTTGGCTATGTTTATCACAAGCTTAGGTGGCGTGGCAGGCGCACTCGGAAAAGCCAAAGCTGCGATGATTGCTTTTAATACGGCGATCAAAGCGAATCCGATCGGTCTGGTTGTTTCTTTGTTGGCAGGGCTTGCCGCTGCGCTGATTACGGCATACCAGACAAACGATACGTTCCGGGAAAAAGTCGATGTGGCTTGGGCAAAAGTGAAAGAAACCGTAGGCGGCGCAGTAAGCACCCTCAAAAAATTTTTCACGGAGGATATCCCGAACGCGGTAGAAGAAGCTAAGTCATGGCTGTCAGAGATCCCCGAAAATATGAAGCAGTTGGGAAAGGATATCATCGAAGGACTTTGGGGCGGAATCCATGAAAAATGGCAGTGGCTGAAAGGGAAAGTTAGCGGTTTTATAGGTAGCATCAAAGATTCATTCACGGGTAAAGATGGTTTTGACACGCATTCGCCGTCCAAATGGTCGCATGAAGTCGGCGAAAATGTCGATGAAGGTTTGGCAAATGGTTTGGATTCGAAGGCCTCTATAGTCGAGGAAGCGGCTGATCAGATCAAAATAAACGTCACAGACAGTATCGATGATTTGATCGGCGAGGTGGAGAGCCGAAAGGAAACGCTGGAAAGCAAATTAGAGGGATACGGCGATTTGTTTGAACGCATTTTGGACGAATCTGGCGGTGAGATTTTCAGCTTGACGAATTTGGAAGAACAGATTGCAGACATGGAACGGTACGGAGATTTGCTTGCAGATTTTCAGCAAAAAGCTGTGCCGCAAAACCTGTTTGATGATGTGCTTGGGTTAGATATCGGGGACGCTACTGCATATATGGAAGAATTGCTTTCCATGAGCGATGAAAAATGGAATGAATATATCAGTTTGTATGAGCAAAAGGAACAGGCGATTGCACGTGTATCGCAAGAGCTTTTCGGTGATCAGCTGAAGGCATTTCAGGCGATTGCCAAAGATGGTACATCATCTGCGACCGGTGCGTCCGCATTGGCAGCGGAGGCGGTATCGGGTACGGTGTTGGACGGCGAGCAAAGCTTTGCGGCTGCGGTAGAGGGTATGCGGGAGCAAGAGCCTCTTTTGTTTGCATACGCTGCGGAGCTGAAGGAGAGAGCTATCGAAACGGCAGAGAGCTTTCAGCCGGATTTCGTCAAGGTCGGACTGTACTGCATGGAAGGATTGGCAAAGGGGATATTGGACGGAGAAAGCGGTGTGATCAATGCGGTTGCCTCTGTTGTGGCGGCTGCGATCGCAAAAGCAAAAGCAAGGCTTGACATCAACAGCCCGTCCGGTGTATTTGAAAAATTCGGCGCTTATTCAGCGGAAGGCTATGAGATTGGCTGGTTAAAGAAAATACCAAGCGTGATGCGGACGGTCCAAAAGGGACTCGGCGGTGTATCGAACGGCTTCGGAAGCAACGTGAACAACAGCCGATCTTATAACTTCGGCGGCATCGTTTTAAACATTGCGAAGGTCGAAAACAGCAACGGCAGAACTGTGGAAACGTTTGCCAGAGAGCTGGAGTTTTTCAGAAGACAGCAAGCGTTGGCAAAAGGTGGTGCGACATGAGAAATCAAGCGGAAGAACTGTATAGACCGTACTTTATTTTTAACGGGAAAAACAGTCTGGACATGGGGGTGATCGTAACTTCCATGCCAGATGTGCAAAAAGCGAAAAAAAGAGTCGAACAAGTCGAAGTTGGCGGCAGAAACGGTGTTTTGCATATAGATGACGGGACCTATGAAAATTATAGCTTGAGCGTGGAATGCGCGATCACACAAAGAAAGAATATCGACGCTATCTGCGCGTGGCTGGACGGTGTCGGAGAAATCATTTTTTCCACAGAACTGGATAAGAAATATCGTGTTCGGGTAGATAATCAAATCAGTATCGGAAAGATGCTGCAATACTTCCAAAAATTCACTGTCACATTTGATACTTTCCCTTTTAAGTACAGTGTCAACCAGTCGGACGATTTTCTGACACTGACGGAAGCGAACATACTGCGCAATCGCGGTACGGTTTATGCCGAACCGATCATCACGGTTTACGGAAACGGAGATGTTACGCTTTCTGTCAATGGGAATGCGTATACGATACTTGGCTTACGGGCAAAAGCAACATTGGACTGTGAGTGCATGGAGATTTTGACGGAAAGCAGTGTAGAGTATCTTCCGCCCGCAGAGGCGGATTTTCTCTTTCCTGTTTTTGATGTTGGGGAAAACAGTATTTCATGGAGCGGGAATGTGGAAAAGGTTGAGATACAACCGAATTGGAGGTGGTTATGATTGGCTAAGACATATACAAAGCTGGACATTGAGATCAACGAAAAGGTAACGGATATCATTACGGCGGTGCAAGGAGATACCAACAGCCGATACCTGGACGTGCAGTTGTTTGACGGCGGGATACCGTTGGATTTGACAGAGCATGAAGTCAGGATCTTTGCAGTCAAACCGGACGGCACGGAAATCTTTTGCGATGGAGATTTGACAGATGCCGCAAACGGAAGATGCCAATTTCTTTTGACGACAGAGGCTTTGGCTGTTTGCGGAGTACTTTTGACGCAGATCAGCGTTTGGAAAGACAACGAAGAAATACTGTCAACGGAGGTATTTCATATCTACATTACCAAAAGTCTGCTGACAAGCGGAAGTGTGGAGAGTTCCAACGAATATGGGTCTTTGGTGATTTTGTTTCAAAATATCTATGAAGCGCTGTCGTTGATGACGGATATGGTGAACAATTTTGGAGAGAGCGGAGATATAGCGTCCGCAAGAGAGATTCAGACATTCTGGCAGGGTGTTGAGTACCTTGCAGAGTACATGGACACCGATTTAAAAAACATGATCGCAGAGGCTCTTGCAAATGCGAGTGTGTCGGAAGTGCTCAACAGAATCGGCACAACAACGGACAGTGGTGCATCGGATACCACCGGGACGCTGATGGGGAAGGTAAACGCGTTAGTAAATCGTAGTGAAAATTCAGGAAAGGTGCTTGTTCCATCTGATAACGTAAAAAAAAGTTATGTACCAAGTGAAACGCCCCTTACTCTTACATATACATCTGGTAGCGTAACATGGATTG
>CALWRB010000050.1 GCA_944383855.1 uncultured Lachnospiraceae bacterium | reverse complement strand
TCAATCTTACGGTATTCTGCCTTCCATGTCAAGGCGTGGAAACTGCTATGACAACGCATTGATAGAAAACTTCTTTGGTATTCTCAAAACAGAATGTATTTATCGGCATAAACCTGCAACGTTTCAGGAAGCAAAGGAAATGATTGACGGATATATCCATTTCTATAACCATGAGAGAATTCAATTAAAAACAGGAGTGGCGCCGCTCACGCTACGCCACTCCACTTGAAAATCAAATATTATCCTCGTAAGAACGCTTTTTTGTGCTGTCCGTACAATCTGGTTCAGTTCAGTTCAGAATCGCACTCTTTCATCACCAGAATCATTTACTTAAACCGTCTTCTTCTGCCGCTTCTTCTGCCACTTCTTCCGCCGATTCTGGAACGGCTATAACCACCAAATCTGCTGCGGCTGCGGAAAGTATACGCGCTATAACTGCGGCTGCGTCGTTTTCGCAAAAACAGTATCACTATCACGATTACAACGATCACCGCCAGCACAATCAGACCTTTTAAAGAAAATACCTGTGCAAAAAATGCACCGATATAATAACGAATATTGGTCCACAGGGTTCCTTCTTCCACCGCGGTAGCGCTGTAAACAGGCTGCTGCATGATTTCCTGTCCGTTCAGTAAGAAAGAAACCGTACCAATCTGCTGGTGTTCCGTCAAAGGCGCCTGCAGCATGATCTCGCCTTCTTTTCCTTCGTATACCAAATCCTCCTCGTAGGAAACCGTCCATGTGATGCCGCTTGCCATACCGGTCGGCAAGTATGCATTCACCTCTGTTCCTGCAACCACGGATAATGTATCACCGTTTAAACGATTATGCCCGTGCAGCGGCACTTCCTCCAAGGCAGTGTTAGCTTGTGCCACTGTCTGCATCGCATAGGAATTAAAACCATATTCAAACAATGCAGTCGCTTCTAACCAACGGGCAGGGTCTTCTGCATGAAAGAGAACTGCGATCAGTTCCGCACCGTCTTTTTGTGCGGAAGCCGCCAAGCAGTCACCCGCTTCGTCCGTAAAACCTGTTTTGATTCCTGTCGCATACTCGTATTGATATTCGTTATCGGTAATCAACAGATTATGACTTCTCCAAGTATAATCCTGCGTTTGCATGGATTCTGTTTCACTGAACATATTATTGGCTCCGTTGCCGGAAAAGCTTTTTTCTCCCGCAATCGTGGCAATCGTTTCGTTCTTCATGGCTTCTATGCAAATCAGCGCCATATCATAGGCTGTGGTATAATGTTCCGGATCATGATAACCGTGTGCATTGGTAAAATGCGTATTCAGAGCCCCCAGTTCTTTTGCCTTTTCGTTCATCAAATCAGCAAAGTAGCTTTCGCAATCCGCAAAACTCATGTTTTCCTCTCCGCTTGCGCGTCTTGCCGTCGCAGCTGCCAATACATTTGCTGTATCGTTACCGGAAGGAATAATCAGCCCCCGAATCAGATTTTCCACCGTTAGCGTTTCTCCTACTACATGTCCCGCCTTGCTGGAGTCCCACGAAACCTCATTGATCTCTCGACCTACTGTAACCAACTCTTCCGGCTGAAAATAATCTAAAACTACCAGCGCCGTCAATATTTTTGTCATGCTGGCAGGGTACATTTTCTCACTTGCATTTTTTTCCATCAACACGGTTCCTGTCGAAGCTTCCACTAAAATTGCCGCAGAAGCACTCAGTTGCGGCGCACCGTCTGCTTTCGGCGCGTTTTGAAGCAGCGTAGGCACGGCATTCTCTTCCGGTGCCTGTTCCGTCTGCACTGTTGTAACAGCATTGTTTTCCTGTGTCGTTAAAGAATCTGCTTCTTCCTCCTTTCCGCAAGCTGTGCATGAGCCTACAAAAAGCAAGCACGCCAATAACAGCGCAAAGCAGCGTTTATTTCTTTTCATGCCGTTCCTCCTTCTTTTTCGCAGTTATCCGTTTCATTTGTTTTTTGATATCTTCCAATTCGCGTTCGAATTCTTTGGAACGCAGTCCGGGGAAAGCTTGCAAAATTCTTCGCTCCACCCGTTCGCTGTCTTCCAGCAAACGCACTTTATACTCAAAGCGTTCCCGAATTTCCTTCTTCAAATACTCACTGCGCAAGCGCGCCTCCAGTCCTGCCTCCTGCAGCTCCTGTTTTTGTTCTTCCATGCGCTCCAAAAGTTCTGCAACCACTTCCGAAATCGGAAGCTGTTCCAGATGTTCAAGCAATTCTTTTCTGCTTTCGTAAAGCTTTGTATTTTCCAGTCGCAACCGCAGTTCATCTCGCACTTCAGACAACTTCTGCAATTTTTCATTCAGTTTCAGTACGTGATAAACCATAATGCCTGTATCCATCGTCATTGCCATCAGCCAAAGTGTCATAATAAACTCCCCTGGTGTTCTTGGGAAAGCCGAGATTGCACGCGCCACCGCCGGGTGCAGAAAACGCACTACCAGAACTGTAAGCACACCCCACGCCAAAGAGCTTCTCAAGCAAACCCTGCCTTGGAATTGAAAACGCATATGGGAATAGTCCCACCATGTGGCATGGAATAATTTTTCCAACAGAACCGCAACCAAGTACTCGACCACCGTCGCAATCACAGTTCCTCCTAAAAACAGCAGAACCAAGTTATTTTTCACCGGTGTTAACAATATGATCACAAACATTGCCCCTACCGCGTATATAGGGCAAAATGGACCGCTGACAAATCCTCTATTGACCCAGTGTTTCTGATCAATGGAAACCACAATGCTTTCAAACGCCCACCCCAGAAAACTATAGATCATAAAGCAGACAATGAAAACATACATATCCATTCCCAAAAACTGCAGTGACCACATCGAAGAATCTCCACCTTTCTGTCTTTATTTTAAGGCAGCTTGACCAGACCTTCTTCCAGCAACGTCTGTAAGCTGATCATGATGCCGATTTTTCCGTGATGCCAAGAAAGACCACCTTGCATATAGACATTGTATGGTGGTTTAATCGGCGCATCGGCGCTTAACTCAATAGACGACCCCTGTACGAAAGCACCTGCCGCCATAATTACAGGACAATCGTATCCGGGCATATCCCAAGGCTCCGGTGCTACATAACTGTCTACCGGCGCAGCTTTCTGTATGCCGCGGCAAAAAGCGATCACTTTCTTGGCGGAACCAAACTGTATCAGCTGCACGATATCCGCACGGACTTCCTTTGCTGCCGGTAACACACCAAACCCAAGCGCATCATACACCTGTGCCGCAAACAGCGCAGTCTTTAAACTGCCGCCGACTACCTGCGGTGCCTGAAATAATCCCTGTGTCAAAGAAGGCGTAATACCCAATGTCGCTCCGACTTCTTTGCCAAGCCCCGGTGCGGACAAGCGGTATGCCGCATTTTCCACATATTCCGTTTTTCCTACAATATATCCACCGATCGGCGCCAAGCCGCCGCCAGGATTTTTGATCAGTGAACCTACCACAAGGTCTGCTCCCACTTCATACGGCTCTATCGTTTCCACAAACTCACCATAGCAGTTATCCACCATACAGATCACATCGGACTTTATGGATTTTACAAAAGTGATCAATTCACAGATCTCTGCTACAGAAAATGATTTCCGCCATTCATAACCTTTCGAACGCTGAATAGTCACCAGCTTTGTTTTCTCGTTGATCGCGTTTCGGATACCTTCCCAGTCAAAGCGGTCGCCTTCCAGTAAATCCACCTGACGGTAAGTAATGCCGTATTCCGCCAAAGAACCTTTCTCCGCTCGTATCCCAATTACCCCTTGCAGCGTATCATAAGGCGCCCCCACAGGGGAAAGCAGCTCATCACCGGGTCGCAGATTACCCGCCAAAGCAACTGTCAACGCATGTGTGCCGGAAATCAGCTGTGGGCGTACCAAAGCCGCTTCGGCACCAAATACATCGGCATAGATCTGCTCGAGTGTATCCCTGCCTAAATCGTTATAGCCATAACCTGTGGTAGCAGCAAAGTGCGCGTCACTCAGTCTGTTTTTTTGCATCGCTGCAAGCACCTTATATTGGTTATATTCTGTAATGCGGTCAATTTGGGCAAATTCCTGCGAAAGTTCCGCCTCTTTTTGCAGACAGAACTTCAAAACCTCCTCGGAAATCCCAAATTTTTCCCGCAATATCGCTTCCATTGTTTCCATTTTTTTAAAACTCCTTTGTTTCTTTCTTGCCAATACCTTGCTGCCAGATATACTCCAGCATATCCTCCAATGCCATATCTGCACTTTGATGCGTCAAATCAACCCAAAGTCCCTCGCTTTGTCCGCGAAACCACGTCAACTGGCGCTTTGCAAATCTCCTGGTTGCTGTTTTTAACTGTGTCACCGCTTCTTGCAATGTGCATTTGCCTTGCAGATACGGCACGATCTCCTTATACCCCAATCCCTGCATCGATACCAGAGAGGGGTCGTATCCCTGTTCCAGCAGCCACTTAACTTCCTGCACCAGCCCCTGTTCTATCATGATATCCACACGCTGTTCAATGCGCTGGTATAACAGTGCTCTGTCCATTGTCAAAATGATCTGTGCAAGCTGATAGGGAGATGGTTTTTCTTTCTGTTTGGCATTGTGAACGGAAAAAAGCTCTCCTGTTTGATGATAATACTCCAATGCGCGTGTCACACGTTTTACATTATGATGGTGTACTGTCGCCGCATAATCGGGATCGATCTGCTCCAACTTTCGGTACAAAGCTTCCGAGCCTTGCGTTTTCGCAAATTCATAGCAGCTGTTGCGATAGGTGTCGTCCCCTTGTGTTTCGGTAAATGCGTTATCATACACCACGGCATTGATGTAAAAGCCTGTACCGCCCACAAGAATCGGGATTTTGCCTTTTGCGGCAATCTCCTGTATATATGCTTTTGCCTTTTGCTGAAACATCATCGCGTGAAAAGACTCATTCGGCAAAACCTCATCCAGCATATAGTGTTTTACACCCTGCATTTCCTCTTGCGTTACCTTTGCGGTACCGATATCCATATAGCGATATACCTGCATGGAATCGGCAGAAATGATCTCCCCGCCGATGCGCTTTGCCAACGCGATCGACAATGCTGTTTTTCCGCAGGCGGTCGGTCCGCCGATGACTATAAGCGGCTGTTTCATAAAGGCATATTCCTTTCCTTCTGATTAGTTTTGTATGCGTTTGAACATTTTTTCCAACTCATACTGTGTAATTTCGATAATCGTCGGTCTGCCATGCGGACAGGTAAACGGATTTTCCAGCTTCAAAAGCTGGTGGATCAGTGCCGTTGCTTCCTGCAGGTCCAGTCGGTCATGGGCTTTGACCGCTGCTTTGCATGCCATTGTTGCAACAGCCAGTATTTTGGTATCATAAACATGACGGATCTTCTGATCGCTCAACCGATCGAGCAATTCACGGAAAAAACCTGTATCGCTTGGTTCTTTCAGCAAAAACGGTACTGCTGTCAAAGCAAGCTGCTGCCCGTACCGCTCCATCGCGAACCCAAAGCTTTCCAATAATGTCTGATTTTCCGTCGCAACAGTAAATTCCAACGGCGTCAAATTTAACATCACCGGAACCAATAAACGTTGAGAGATCACGGTTCTTTCTTGAAAATCCCGCATCAGCTTTTCATACAGCACCCGCTCATGCGCGGCATGCTGATCGATAATATAAAGTTTTTGCTTCTGCTCGATCAACCAATACGTTCCAAAAACCTGCCCCACGATCCTGTAATCCGCAAAAAATGTATGTTTCTTTTCCGCCGCGGGATCCGGCTGTATTTTGTTTGTAAAAGATGTCTGTTCAGTTTCCGGCTCCGCCTGCTGTTTTGCAAAGTTTGCTTCCGTTGCATCAGGCTGCAGATCCGTACGGTACGGCATTGCCTGCTGCTGCAAAAAGTCCTTTGACGGTTCCTTCTTTTTCAGCAGATCATCTACCGAAAAGCGCTTTGTTTCGGGCGTCAAGTCGCTTGCGGCAACAGTTCTTTGTTCTAAAATGCCTTCTCCGCCGTAATAAGACTGCACTTCGGGCAAAGTCCGATCCAAAACCTTTTCCTGCTCGTTTTCCGACTCAGAAAAATCAAACTCCTGCTGTTCATGCGTGATTTTTTCTTTTGCTTTTGTGGATTTTTCAAGCGTCACCTTCGGGATCAGCACCTGATCTGCCAAAGCGCGGCTGACCGCTTGGTAGAAAAAGTCGTATACCTCGCTGTCGTTTTTAAAACGCACTTCCAACTTCGCAGGGTGCACATTCACGTCCACCAAAGCGGGCAATACTTGTAAATACAGCACAAACACAGGGAATCTTCCCACCAGCATTCTGGTTTTATACGCATCTTCCACAGCATCTGAAACGATTTTATTCTTAATAAATCTACCGTTGATAAATAAATTTTCATATCCGCGGTTGGCTCTGGCAAGTTCCGGCTTGCCGATCAGTCCATGGACGGAGTAATCTCCCTTCGCATAGGAAACTTCGATCATGGCATTTGCCGTTTCCTTCCCATATGCGTAAAATACAGCGGTTTTCGGGTCATCGCTGCCGGAAGTATGCAGCACTACCGTATCGTTATTCACATAGCGAAAAGAGATTTCCGGGTGTCCCAATGCCGTCTTCTGCATGACATCGGAAACATATCCGCCCTCTACCGAAGGTTTTTTCAGAAATTTTTTTCTGGCAGGTACGTTGAAAAACAGATTTTTTACAGTAATCGAAGTGCCTTCTTTGCAAACCGCATCTTCCATCACAGAAATTTCACCTGCGGCGATCACAACGCGGGTGCCGGTTTGCTCCTCTTTCGTGCGCGTCAGCATCTCCACTTGCGCTACCGCCGCTATACTTGCCAAAGCCTCACCGCGAAATCCCAGTGTGAAAACCGATTCCAGATCTTCGATCTGCCGCATTTTATTGGTGGCATGGCGCAAAAAAGCCGTCTGCACCTGATCTTTTGGAATGCCGCAGCCGTTATCCGTCACCCGCAGGTAGGAAATGCCGCCTTCCTTGATCTCCACCGCAATCGAGGTAGCGCCTGCGTCAATGGCATTTTCCACCAACTCTTTCACAACAGATTTCGGGGACTCCACCACTTCTCCGGCCGCAATTTTATTGATGGTATGCTGATCCAACAGCCTGATTTGCTCCATGTTCTCCCCCCCTTATCATTTATAAGCCTTTTGCCTTCTTTTGCAGATCAAACAAAGCTTGATGCGCTTCCAAAGGCGTCATATCCATAATTTTCATATTTGCAAGCTCGTCCGCAAGCAAGGTTTCCTTCATATGGAACAATTCTACCTGCTGCACATTTTCTTCCGCCTGCTCCGCAGACTCGGCAGCAATTTTCTTCGCTTTTTTCGTAATATCCGCAGCATTGAGCTGTTTGAGGATCTGCCCGCTGCGGCGGATCACTTTTAACGGCAACCCTGCCAAGCGCGCCACCTGCACGCCATAGCTATGATCGGCACCGCCGCGTTTGATCTTGCGCAAAAAGAGAATATCCTCTCCTTGCTCCTGCACCGTAACACAATAATTTTTCACACCGGCAAGCTTTCCTTCCAGCTCGGAAAGTTCATGGTAGTGTGTCGCAAATAATGTTTTCGCGCCGACCTGTTTGGTATCGGCAATATATTCCAGCACCGCCCATGCAATACTTAATCCGTCAAACGTGCTGGTACCTCTGCCGATCTCGTCCAGTATCAATAAACTCTTTGCGGTGGCGTGGTGCAAAATATTGGCAACTTCCGTCATTTCCACCATAAACGTACTCTGCCCCGCACTCAGATCATCAGACGCGCCGACTCTGGTAAAAATACGATCTACCAGACCGATGTGCGCTTCCTTTGCCGGCACGAAACTGCCGATCTGCGCCATCAGCACGATCAGAGCGACCTGACGCATATAAGTAGATTTTCCGGCCATATTCGGTCCTGTGATGATCGCAAGGCGCGTTTCGTCTGCATCTAAATAAGTATCATTCGCAATGAACTGCCCCTGCATCATTTTTTCCACTACCGGGTGTCTGCCGTCTTGGATCGAAATAATGTCGCCTTCGTCCACTTCCGGTTTCACATAATCCATCGCCTGCGCCACTTCCGCCATCGACTGCAGCACATCAACACAGGATACAATGTGCGCACAGTACTGAATGCGCTCCACTTCCGCGGCAACTGCAGAACGAATCTGGCTAAAAATAGTGTACTCCAACTCTGTGATCTTTTCCTCTGCGCCCAAAATCAACTCTGCCAGTTCATTCAGCTCCGGCGTAATGAATCTTTCACAGTTTGCCAGCGTCTGTTTTCTGATATAATTTTCCGGTACACTTTCCAGATTAGACTTTGTTACTTCGATATAATATCCAAACACTTTGTTATAACGAATCTTCAGATTTTTGATACCGGTTTTTTCTTTTTCTTCTTCCTCCATCTGATGGATCCAGCTTGTGCCTTCGGACTTCGCATGCAAGTAAGTATCCAGCTCATCGCTGTAACCCGCCTGTATCATACCGCCTTCCCTTACACTAAAGGGGGCATCTTCCACGATCGCCTGTGAAATCAGCTGATAGATGTTTTCCAACGGGTCCAGCGCTTCCCACAGTTCCTGCAGATAAGCGCTTTTGCAGCGGGAAAGCACTTGTTTTAACAGCGGAAGATTTTCAATGGAATTCTTCAGCGCAATCAAATCTCTGGCATTCGCGCTTTGGTAAATCACACGACTCATAATGCGCTCAAAATCATACATTGAATGCAAAATATCTTTGATTTCCTCACGCAAAAACAGCTCCGTATACAATTCTTCCACACTGTCCAGACGTTTTTTGATCTGATCTGCATGGATCAATGGCTGTTCCACCCATTTGCGCAAAAGACGCGCGCCCATCGCAGTTTTGGTACGGTCCAAAACCCAAAGCAGAGAGCCTTTGCGGCTTTTTTCCCGCATCGTTTCTGTCAACTCCAGATTTCTTCTGGTGGAAATATCCAACAGCATAAAATCATTGGTCGTATATAACCGCAGTGCGCTGATGTGATGCAGATCGTTTTTCTGCGTTTCGTAAAGCTCGGACAATAACGCCCCTGCTGCCGCCGTTGCATGCAGTTTATTTTTCATACCGTATCCGTCTAAAGACTGCGTATGGAAATGACGGCAAAGAAGATCCTTCGCTGATTGGTACTCGAACCGCCACTCTTCGCAGCAGCTGAGTCTTATATGAAAACGCTTTTCCATCTCTTTTGCGAGGTAGGAATCCGCAACTTCATCGTTGCATAAAATTTCTGCCGGAGAGATTCTGGCAGTTTCGTCCAGTATTTTTGTGACTGCGTCCGCACCGATCCACTCTGTTGCCTCAAAAACACCCGTTGTGACATCGCAGACCGCCATACCGTATCCGTTTTTGGAACCGAATAGTGCCATGATATAGTTATTTTTGGTTTCGTCTAATACTGTATTATCAATGATCGTGCCGGGTGTGATGACACGAATCACTTCTCTTTTGACAATACCTTTGGCTGCTTTCGGGTCTTCCACCTGCTCACAGATCGCGACTTTATAGCCTTTTTCCACCAATCTGGCAATATAACTGTCCGCAGAATGAAACGGAACACCGCACATCGGCGCCCTTTCCTCCTGTCCCCAGTCTTTTCCTGTCAGCGTGATTTCCAGTTCTTTGGACGCGATCACAGCATCTTCAAAAAACATCTCATAAAAATCGCCCAAACGGAAAAAAAGCAGACAATGCTTATATTTTTCCTTGATTTGAAAATATTGTTCCATCATGGGGGTAATTTTTGCCACAGTCTTTTTCCTCCTTGCAGAATATACCTTCAAGCGGCAAAAGCCCGAGGCAAAAAATACCAAATCGGGCTTAAATCGTTTCTGTTATGGTTACCGACGCACAATCAATGGCAGCCGCCGCCGCAAGATGCGCAGCAGCTGGGATCGCAGCCGCCTGCTGCTTCGGGTTCTTCTCCTGTCATAGTAGAAGTGATGATGTTAAATACAGTCGCAATGAAGTTATTGAAATTGCTTTCTGCCGCAAACAGGTCTGCCGCAATCTGATTGTTTCGGATAAATTCTCCTTTTTCTCTCATTTGATCGCTCATCGCTTTCTGTTCTTCCGCAGAAATACCGCCTGCCTGCATCTTTGCCTGAAACTCCTCATGGAGTCTGGTATATTCTTCTACCGCTGCGCCAATAGAAGGATCTGCTTCATATGCCGCTTTTGCCGCATTGAGCGCCTCTACCTGCGGTGTTTTTGCCAATTCTTCTCCCAATGTTCTTGCCAATTCATAAACTGTCATTCTTACTCACCTGTTACCCTTTCTCCAATCATATAATATGTTTTATTTTCTGTCAGTTTTACAGGCACAAACTGCCCGATATCCGTTTGATCGGCTGCAAAATGCACCAATGTATTATGCTCTGTTCTGCCGGTCAAAATATGGCTGTCCTGCTTGCTGCATTCCTCCGCAAACACGATCACCGTCTGCCCCAGCAACTTTTCATGCAAGCGGTGGATACCGTCATCTAACGTTTCCAGCAATCTGGAAAAACGTTCCTTGACCACTTCCTCCGGCACTTGATTTTCCATTACCGCCGCAGGTGTTCCGGTGCGTTTGGAATAAATGAACGTAAATGCCGTACTGTAATCGGCTTTTTTTACCACGTCCAAAGTTTCCAGAAAATCTTCTTCTTCTTCCCCGGGGAATCCCACCATAATATCCGTACTGAGCGTGATATCCGGTATCGCTTTTCTTACCTTCTCCACCAAAAGAAGATAATCTTCTTTGCTGTAGTGGCGATTCATTTCTTGCAAAATACGGCTGCTGCCGCTTTGCACAGGCAGATGCAAATTGTTGCATACCTTTGGCAGTTCCGCCATAGTTTCAATCAGTTCATCGGAAAGATCTTTCGGGTGCGAAGTCATAAAGCGGATCCGCTCAATGCCTTCCACTTCATGCACCATACGCAAAAGCTTGGCAAATGAGATGGGTTCTTCCAAAGTCTTTCCGTAGGAATTTACATTCTGCCCTAACAGCATGATCTCTTTTACCCCGTCCGCAGAAAGCTTTTTTACTTCCTGCAAAATATCCTGGGGCTGTCTGCTTCTTTCCCTGCCGCGCACATACGGCACAATGCAGTAAGAACAGAAATTGTTGCAGCCAAACATAATATTCACAGACGCTTTATACGGAAAATGTCGAATTTGCGGCAGATCCTCCACCGTTTCTCTATGTTCTTGCCATATATCATAAACCGTTCTGCCGCTTTCCAGCCTTGTCTGCAACAGTTCCGGCAGTTTATAAAGGTTAAACGTACCGAAAACAACGTCCACATGGCGATATTTCTGCCGAAGCGTTTGCAGCACACTGTCCTGCTGCATCATGCAGCCACATAAAGCAATAATCGCATCAGGATGTTCTTTTTTGTAATGCTTCAGCCACCCCAACTTGCCGTAAACTTTTAACTCAGCATTTTCCCGCACGCAGCAGGTATTATAAATAATCATATCCGCTTCAGATTCCTCTTGCGTTGCGACATACCCCATCTCTGTGAGCATACCTTCCAACTTTTCGGAATCATGTGCGTTCATCTGGCATCCCATTGCCAGACTATAAAACTTTTTTTGTCTTCCTGTTTCTTTTGCGTATGCATCGTTTTGCTTTCTGATGCTATCAATAAATTCCTGTTGTCTTTCCAGCTCTTTTTGAGCCGGCAAAACATTATTTCGTTCGATTGACATGATTTTTCCGCCTTTTTTATATATCTGGCAGACAATTTAAGGTTTGTCTGCATTTAAAAAATAGTATACCATAAAACATACCCTGCTACAATGTTTTTCTAAAAACGCTTTTTCTTTCTGCCGCAATAAATTTGCGTTTTACGAAAAAATTCAATTTTTTCCCGCATACTCTTTAATTTTTTTCCAAATACGATTTTTTGCTTGTCCGATCAATGCAAAAACTTTATAATAACAACAGAAATTTTCAATCTATATCGGAAGGAGTTTTTTCTTATGCAACGACAAAAAAGAGATTATCTTTGGCGGCACAAATTTTCATTGCCTTGGCACTTGCCGTGATCGCAGGATTTTTGCTGACCGATCAAGTTTCTTTTGCAAAAACTATATCCTGCCGTTTGGCACCATCTTTTTAAATCTGTTGAAATTCATCGTTGTTCCGATCGTTCTTTTTTCTATTATCTGCGGCATCATTTCCATGCAGGACATCAAAAAAGTCGGCTCCATCGGAATCAAAGCACTGATCTATTACTTTGGGACAACTGCTTTTGCCATTACCTTCGGGCTCCTCATCGCTTCTTTGATGAAAGGATTTTTTCCTTTGCTGGATACCGCCGAGCTAAGCTATGAGGCGGCACAAAGCGTATCGTTTATGGATACCTTAGTAAATATCTTTCCTTCTAACTTCATTGCCCCTATGGCAAACGCAAATATGCTGCAGGTCATTGTCATGGCAATTATCATCGGGTTTGGTATTTTACTTGCTGCCGAAAAAGGCGAACATGCCGCAGCACTTATGAACAGTTTGAATGAAGTATTTGTTTCCGCCATTGCATTGATCCTGAAGCTCTCTCCCATCGGTGTCTTTTGCCTGCTCTGTCCGGTCGTGGCAGAAAACGGACCGGAGATCATCGGTTCTTTGGCGATCGTACTGCTTACCGCTTATATTTGCTACTTTCTGCACGCAGCATTGGTATATTCTTTCTCCGTCAAAGTGCTTGGAAATATAAATCCCATCACCTTTTTTAAAGGTATGCTTCCTGCTATGATGTTTGCTTTTTCCAGCGCTTCTTCCGTCGGCACAATTCCGATCAATTTGGAGTGCACAGAAAAAATGGGAGCTTCCAAAGAAGTCGCCTCTTTCGTATTGCCCTTAGGCGCTACCATCAATATGGACGGCACCGCGATCTATCAAGGCATATGCTCTATATTCATTGCCTCTTGCTTTGGGGTAGATTTGACCTTAGTACAAATGATCACCATTGTTTTGACCGCGACGCTTGCCTCTATCGGCACGGCAGGCGTTCCCGGCAGCGGCATGATCATGCTGACAATGGTACTGGCCTCTGTCGGTCTGCCGGTCGAAGGCATTGCGCTGGTTGCCGGTGTAGACCGTATCTTCGATATGGGGCGCACCGTAGTCAATATCACAGGAGATGCCGCCTGTACCATGGTGATCTCCAACCTTGACCAAAAAACACGCAAAAAATAAATTTCCCAACATATAAAAAGCAGGAGTCCCTTCGGCTAAAACCGAAACTCCTGCTTTTTTCTTTGTTTTCAAGCGGATCCATCAAGCGCATACCGCAAATTTCAAACAGATTTATCGGGTGGTTTCTCCACTTGTATTTTGCATTTCTTTCACCTTTTGCACAAGAAGCGCATGCGCCTGTTGCGCAGATGTGATCTCCCAGACCGCGCTTTCCATCGGGCAAAGCCCCGTTTGTGTGCGGTTCTGTATCCTTGGCACGCAAATATCATACTCCACCGAAATGCCATGCGCATGAAACACCTGCAACGCACCTTCGCTGATGACCTTTGCGTACACCGTTTCGATCTGCAACAGGATATAAAGAAACGCTGCCGCTTTTCCGATCACCTTATCCGCAGCGGAAAAGCCCTTCAAATTCGTTCCTGCCTCTATCCACTGCAAAAAAGGCTTGATGCCGCGCTCCGTGCTGCTATATATTTGCTCCGCTTTGCAAAGCACACAGGTATACTCCCCCTGCATCAGAATCTCCTTTGCACGCAACAGATCTTCTTTCATGACCATTTTTCTCCCTCCGCAGCTGCCCAAATATCTATCGGCATCTGTTTATTCCAGTTCCTGCGCGACATCTTCCAAGTACTTTCGAATCGTCAGATGCTGTGGACAGTGCTGCTCACACTTTCCGCACTTCAGGCATTCTGACGCCTTCCCTCTGTTCTGTGTCGCATTTTTATAATATGTAGCAGCGACACGCTCCTGAATCGCGCCGAAACGCTTCAAATTATTATAAATTGAGAAAACTTCGGGGATCGGGATTTTTTTCGGGCAGTCTTCCACACAGTAACGGCAGGCAGTACAAGGGATCGTAATACTGTTTTTGATGATTTTTGCCGCCTGCTTGACCGCTTCCATCTCCGCCTCACTCAACGGCTGAAACTCTTTCATAAAACTAAGATTATCCTGCATCTGCGCTTCATTGCTCATACCGGAAAGCACCATCATGACATTCGGCAGCGAAGCTGCAAAGCGAATTGCCCAAGAAGCAGGGGAAGCTTCCGGGTGAATGCTCCGAAACAGTTCTTCCGCTTCTTGCGGCACTTTTGCCAGACAGCCGCCTTTGACAGGCTCCATTACGATGATCTGCTTATTATGCTTACGCGCTACTTCGTAGCATTTTCCGGATTGAATGATCTCATCGTCCCAATCGACATAATTGATCTGCAGCTGCACAAACTCCATCTCAGGGTGATCTGTCAGGATCTCGTCCAGCAATTCCGCCTTATCATGGAAAGAAAAACCAATATGTTTTACCTTTCCCTCCTCTTTCAATTTCTGCACAAATGCAAACGCACCGATCCGCAGTGCTTTCCGGTAAGACCACTCACCCATGTTGTGCAGCCAATAATAATCGATCGTATCCAATCCCAATCGTTCCAACTGATCTGCAAAAAAGCCTTCCAATTCCTCTTGACTGTCTACCATAAACATCGTCAATTTATCCGTAACGGTATATGCCGTACGGGGATACCTTTTTGCGACCGCTTCCCGAAAAGCGATCTCGCTGTTCTTATTGTGATAAGGTGCTGCGGTATCAAAATAAGTAAAACCATTTTGAAGAAATGTATCCGCCATTTTTTTGGTCATCTCGATGTCAATTCCCTCCTGCACGTTGGGGTCCAGCAGTGGCAAACGCATCAAACCAAAGCCAAAATTTTTCATCTTTAAGCACCTCCGATTTCGTATTATCTTAGTTTTACCCTGTTATTTCAATTTTTCATTCAGACTTGTTTGGGGTCTTCCTGCAAAAGTTCCCGCAACATACAAACATAACTTTCTCCCAGTTCCGATAACGGCACGCCGATCTTTTTAATGTAACCGATCTCGTAATGATGTCTGTCCTCATCTAACAGACGGTACACCTTAATGCAATCATCATAATGGTATTTTGCATAGGCTCTTTCATTAAATGTGCCTAAATGGTACCCGTCGGTTTCTTTCAGCATCTCTTTTAAAGAGCCCCTTCCGTTCAGACGAATATAGTTTTTAATTTGATATTTTTCGATAATACTTCTATTGATAGATTGAAACAGTTCTCCTTCTTCTTCGTAAAGAATCATGGAGTTTTCGGCAAGTTCTTTCATATAGATCCCATCGTCTTCTTTTTGCGCGATCGGATTTTTCGTTCCTACCAAAATTTTAGGTTCTTCTACCGAAAGTGTAAAATATTCCGATCCGTTGGCATGGATCAATTCCAGCCAATGCGTTTTGCGAAGGCTCGGCAATGTCAAAACGCCAAGCTCCGAAATACCGTCGGCAATATGGTCGATCACACAGCTTCTGGAACACTCATGGTACTGAAAATCCGCGTTCAAATGCTTATGAGAATTGTAAAACTCGTAAAACAAACGAATCGCAAAATCCAAATAATGCACAGAAATATGAAACTTCTGTCGGTTCATCTTCATTTTGGATTCCTCTGCCAAGGCTTGCATTTCATGGTAAGTATCCAGCATTTTCGCGCATAAGTGTATAAATTCCGTTCCGAAAGCAGTCGTTTCCACTCCTTTTTGTGTGCGGACAAAAATCTCCCGTCCGAACTCTTTTTCCAATGCCTGCATAGAGGAGCTCAAGGTACTTTGCGCGATAAAAAGATTATGTGCCGCTTTATTGATGGATTTTGTGCGGTAAATTTCCATCGCCTGTTTTAGTTGTTCTATTTTCATACGCGCCCCCTCCCCGTTTTCTTCGTTGGCATAGGTTCCATATTCGAATGTTATTTTATTGTTTCTATTTTAACGCAGCTATCCTAAAATGCAAGCCTTGCGTACTATGAAAAGCACCGATACCGTACAAAAAACCTCCTGTATCTGCAGAAAGCACACAAAAATCGATGTTTTTGTGAGATTCTCCCAATAAATGTTGTTTTTCAAATATGATTATATCATAAAACTAAAACAAAAACCACGTTATCGAAAATTTCGTTATAAAAAATCGACATATCGAATACCTTTTCAGTATAAAAACTGTGTTATACTAACGATATGAAACAACATGTTGTCTGCTTCGAAGCAAAGGTAACCTATCAAATCATGTTATGGATTCTGTTATGGAAGGAGAATGTCTATGTTTGAAACAACACTCATTTCCGGTGACAACCTATTTGCCATGTGGGCTGTCTGTATCACGATTGCAACACTGGCTATCCTGTTGGAGCAGAAGTCAAAACTCGGCGGAAAATTAGGCAGTGCCGCTATCGCAATTTTCGGTACTCTGATCGTTGCGAACATTGGTATTATCCCAAATTCCTCCCCTGTATACGATTCCATCAATAACTATGTGCTTCCGCTGTGTATTCCGATGCTGTTGGTAAACTGTAACATCCGTAAGATCTTCCGTGAAAGCGGAAAAACCATGCTGATTTATGTATGTGTTGCGATCAGTGTTATGTTCTCCACAACACTTTGCGGATTTATCTTCCACAGCTCTGACCCCGTTGGCGCTGCCAGCGTTGCGGCAATGTTGACAGGTGCACATACAGGTGGTACTGTAAACATCATCGCACTGGGCGATACATTCAATATCAATCAGGATTATATCTCCGCGGTATCTATTTCCGCTAACTTGTTCCTGATTGGTTACATGGTCGTACAGGGTCTTCTTGCAAACTCCAAGAAACTGCGTGCGCTTTATCCTCACCCGCATATTGATGAATTTGAAAAAGATATGGACGGCACAGCATCTGCCGCAGCGCAGTATTGGAAACCGAAACACATTTCTCTTTTGGGTCTTGCATTATCTCTGGCTACCGCAATCGTCATCACAGCAGTCAGCAACCAGATCTGCACACTGGTTAATGCGACAAACGCACCCGGCTTGATCAAACAGCTTTTCGGCAGCCTTTACTTAGTTATGACATTGATTACCGCAATTCTTGCGACTGCTTTCCCGAAATATTTCGAAAAACTGGAAGGTTCCGAAGAAATGGGTACCTTTATGATCGGTCTTTTCTTTGTAGCTCTGGGCGGCGCCGGTAATATCAGCACGATGTTTACCGTAGGCGGAATGGTCATCGCTTTCTACTTCAGCAATGCCTTCTTCTCTCTGGCAATCCCGATGCTGATCGGCAGAAAACTGAAATGGAATCTGGAAGATATTATGGTTGCTGCAAACGCATCCTTTGGCGGTCCCACTACCGCACCCGCACTTGCCATTGGCAAAGGCTGGCCTGCATTGATCGCTCCCGGTATTCTTTTAGGTGTATTCGGTTATGTGATCGGCAACTATTTAGGTGTCATGGTTTATAACGTTGTTATCAATTTCTAATTTGGGTGAAAAGACATTTGTTTTAGGAGGTGTATCGCATTATGTTTGATATCGTAATTCAGGGTTCCACTATTGTCGATGGCACCGGTGCCGCTCCTTTTCAGGGGGATATCGGGATCAAAGACGGAAAATTGACTGTTTTAGCGGCAGGCGCTCCCGTAGAGAGCAAACAGACCATAGACGGAAAAGGGCTTTACGTTTCTCCCGGTTTTATCGATGCGCACTCCCACGGTGACATTACTTTAGGGCATGAATATTCCTATCTGTCTAAAATCTCACAGGGGATCACCACGCAAGTAGCCGGCATGTGCGGACAATCGTTATATCCCGTCAATCCGGACACCTTATACCTGCTCAAACAGGGGTTAGGGACATTGACCAATGATTTCCCCACAGAAATGGAAACTTTTTCCACCTACGAAAACTTCGTTAAATATGCGGAAAGCACAGTACATCCCGAAAACATCGTCTTTTTGATCGGTCATGCCGCACTACGTATTGCAGTGATGGGCTGTGACAACAGAAAACCGACCGCAGATGAATTGGAGCAGATGAAACAATATTTACGCGATGCCATGGAGCACGGTGCCGCAGGTTTCTCCACCGGTCTGATCTATATTCCAAGCGTATATGCGGACGAAGACGAGATCGTTGCACTTTGCAAAGTTGTTGCGGAATATGACGGCATTTACACCACACATATGCGTAATGAATCCACACAGTGTTACGAATCTGTCCAAGAAGCTATTTCTGTTGCCAGAAAATCCGGCGTCAGATTGATGATCTCTCATTTAAAAATCGCAGGTGTGCAAAAATGGGGCGACTCACAGCGTGTATTGAAGCTGATTCACGATGCGCAAAAAGAAGGCATTCGCGTCACCGCCGATCAATACCCCTATACCGCATCTTTAACACATTTGTCGGTATGTATTCCACCGAAATACTTCACTAACGGCGTTTCCGGTATCGTGGAGCATCTGAAAAACCCCGAAACTAGAGAGCAGATCCGTAAAGAAATGTACGATCCCGCAACGCCGTATGATAACTATTTCTTAAATGCAGATGGCTATAAAGGCATATTCATCGCCGTTGCGAAAAATACACCGGATGCCGAAGGTATGACCATCGAGGAATATGCTGCCGCAAATGGTCTGGAAGGATTCGATGCTTTTTGCAAACTGATGATCGAAAATGACGGTATCGTGTCCGCGATCTACTTCTGTATGTCGGAAGATGATCTGTTCAATATCGCCAAAGATGACTCCGTTGTATTTGGTACCGACGCTCTGCCAAAATCCATGACAGAACGCACACACCCCCGTGCTTACGGCACCTTCCCTCGTGTCATTCGGTACTATGTAAAAGAAAAACAGATCCTGACGCTTGCGGAAGCCATTCAAAAAATGACCTCTCAGAGCGCGAAACTGTACCACTTGGACAGCAAAGGCATCATCGCCGACGGATACGACGCAGATCTTGTTATTTTCGATTATGACAAGCTGAGCGATACAGCGGACTATATGGATTCTCTCGCGTTAGCGGAAGGTATCGAATATGTTCTGGTAAGCGGCGAGATCGTCTACCACGATAAGAAGCTGACAGGCGCGATGCCCGGAAAGACCATTCATTTCCAAAACAAAAAATCGTCCGCCGAATAACTTCTCTTAAAAAATGATCGAAAGGTAATCAAAAACGGTTGCTGACTGTAAGACTTCAGTCGGCAACCGTTTTTCATAAATTGCTGTGTTTTTTTAATTTTTGCGACTTCCAAAGAAAACGCTTTGCCTTCGCATCAGCTTTTCGCAGTTTATTTTTCCGCTTCTTCCACCCACTCCAGCGAAAAAATATCTTCCAGCGGGATTTTTTTGTGATCCGCCCCGATCAAAACAGCTTCTGCCATGTCCAAGCGTTTCATTAAAATCACTTCTTCCCGGTACCTGCCGCCTTCCTTTCTTTCATCTTTTTGAAAATATACTACCCGCAGCCAAACCGGTCCCCTCTTTCGCTCCTGCAAAGCAGAAAAAACTTCGTTTAATTCCTGTACCTTATCTTCACTCAGTTCACGCTTTTGCTCTGTTTGTCTTTGCGTTTCACGGATCGCGGTATCATAACCCGATAATGCCGCAAAAGGAGAAAATTGTGCCGCTCTGTTTTGGGCGGGCATACGAGAATGCGTTTTTGGCTCCGGGTGCGGCAGTTCTATGATATCCGCGTATCGTGCGGTATCCTCTTTTTTCTCTCTCATGCTCCTCTTTTTTCCCTCCAATATCATATTCACTATGCTTTATGACCGCCAATTTGCTGATTACGCTCTTGCGCCGTCGCGCCTTCTTCCAGACTGACCGCTTTTAAGATCGCATTTTTACCGTATTTGTGGCGGATCTCAAGTATCGTTTCCTGCAAGCGCCGTTCTTTTTCTTCCTCCTCTTGCTCCTGTTTGTGCTGCGCTTCTTTTTCTGCGCTATCCGTAAACAAATCCAACTGCTCCGGCTCTTGCGTCACCGGGATCTCCGCTTGTGAGATGACATGATTTGCCGTAAGATAAATACGTCGGATCAAGCGTTCGCTTGCCGCAATATCCGTAAATAGTTTGAACGCTTCCTGCACCAATACAGCGGAAGAAGCTGTATAGCGCTTTAATGAAACACTCCCGTGCGCATGTGCATCGCGCCCCGCAGTTGTTTGCGCTGCCTTTTCTCTTTCATACCCAATCATCAACACCAGCTGATCGGTCACAAGCCCTTTTTCCACCAAATCTAACGCAAGTTGATCCGCCATTTCCGCCAATACGATTTTTGCTTTCTCAAACGGGTACGGAACACTCAGCACCTGTCCCGACCCCATGCTGTTTTGCATCGGACGATAAGCTTTGATCTGCGCCATCGTACACGGTTCCCACCCCCAAGCATGATCAATCAACAGTTCCGCGTTAATGCCAAAAAGGCGATATAACAGTGCTTCATTCCGTAATTCCTCCGGTTTTCCGATCGAGCAGCGCGCCACATCTCCCATGGTAAACATACCGTTTTCTTCCAATTTTTTGGCATATCCCCTACCGATACGCCAAAAATCCGTTAACGGGCGATGCGTCCAAAGCTTCCTGCGATAACTCATCTCGTCCAATCTGGCAATCCGCACACCATTCTCATCCGGCGGAATGTGCTTCGCTTCAATATCCATCGCTACCTTTGCCAAATACAAATTACTTCCGATGCCCACTGTCGCCGTAATACCGGTTTCCCACAAAACCGCCTGTATCATACGTTTTGCAAATGCCTCCGCTGTCATACTCTCTGTCTGTAAATAGTTGGTAATATCCATAAACACCTCATCGATGGAATACACATGGATATCCTGTGGGGATACATACCGCATATAAATTTCATAAATATGTGTGCTTTGCTTTATATAATATGCCATGCGCGGTGTTGCAACAATATAGTCTAATCCAAGCGCAGGAGAGGCTTCCAATGCTTTTGCGTCATATGAAAATCCTTCCAGTTTCCCCTTTGGCGCTTGCAGACGTCGCTGTTCGTTGATTTCTCTAACCTTCTGCACTACTTCAAACAAACGCGGTCTGCCTTTGATCCCCATTTCCTTTAATGACGGAGAAACAGCAAGACAGATCGTTTTTTCGCTGCGGCTTTCGTCAGCGACCACCAAATGCGTTGTAAGCGGGTCCAATCCCCTCTCCATACACTCCACAGAGGCGTAATAGGATTTTAAATCAATGGCAAGATATGTTTTTTCTGTCACGTTCGCATTTCTCCTTGAAAAATCTAATTCTGCTTTATACTGCATGCTTCGCCGTTTTCCAAACGATTTTCTGCAGTCGATTTTATTTTACTGTTTCCAAAACAAAAAAAGCAATTCGTAAATAGTGAACTGAACCAGATTGTACGGACAGCACAAAAAAGCGTTCTTACGAGGATAATATTTGATTTTCAAGTGGAGTGGCGTAGCGTGAGCGGCGCCACTCCTGTTTTTAATTGAATTC
>CALWRB010000049.1 GCA_944383855.1 uncultured Lachnospiraceae bacterium | reverse complement strand
AAACATAGGACCATGGCAGGATCTCCAACTTTTCTCTTTCTTTTTTTCTCTCCGTACAGCCAACGATTCATTTCTAAACTGCATCGTTTCTTCTCTTACAGCGCAGTCTTATGATACGCTCCCTGTTTGGTACTCACACATTCGCTTTTAAACATTCCTTATCCAGCATGCCAAGCTTGCCGGAAACCACAGTGGTTTCCACTTGCAGGCAGATAAGGTTATTCGCCGTCATAACAAAGTCGATCAGCGAATTGATCGCAACCGCCAAAGCTACTGCTTCTATCGGAATGCCAAGCTGGGTAAACATTACCGTATAGCAAGTCAACGCGCCGCCGGGAATGGGCGGTGCTGCCATTGATAACAGCCCCACCACAATGACCATTGTAACGATCCACGCCGGTGTGATCGAAATGCCGTAATTTTCCGCCATGCATAAACAAACGCCGGAAAATCCCAAAACTGCGCCGGGTTTAAAAATCACCTGTCCCAACGGCACAGCAAAATGCGCCAGTGTCTGCGGTATGCCAAGCTTCTTTTCGCAAGTTTCCATATTCGTGGCAAAAGCTGCGGCGGAAGAAGCAGTGGTAATACCAATGAGAAAGGTGGGCAGTATTTTTTTGATCAAAAGGCGAATGCTTACTTTATAACGACTCGACAGCATAATGAGAAATGCCAAACTTAACAGATGGCAACCGATTACAGCAATCACAAGCGTCTTAAAAATACCTATGATCTCAGAACCAAAATCTGTCCCCATCAAGCCGAAAATACTGAAGAATACAAACAGAGGGATCAGATAGCCGATCGCTTCCATCAAAAGTTGGACCACTTCATTCATCTGCTCGATCACAGCTCTTGTCGCAGACACTCTATCCCCCAAAATCAACAGCGCAACGCCCACTGCTGCACCCAAAAATATAATTTGCAGCGTATTTCCATTCAAAAACGGAGATACCATATCGGAAGGTACAATATCCAAAACGATCTGATAGATTTCCGAAAAACCGCTTAAAGTTGTACCTGCAGACGAAAATTCCAACGGGAAAAACCATACTAAACCTGCCGCAACTATCACGCCTACGATAAATGTCAGTACAACGATCCGCGCAATGACCTTTTTTCCGATTCGGCTCATAGCGGATATATCTCCGATGTTAAAAATACCCCAGCAAATAGAAAGAAAAATCATCGGCGAAGATATCGTAAGCAGCAAATTTAAAATCAAGGTAAACAACGAGTCCGTTACCGCCTGTATGCCCGTTTGCACTTCTGTCGGCAGCAGCCTTTGCGCAAGCCCTAATATCACCGCTATGACAATGGCAAAAAACAATTTTTGCATTTGTCCCATCTTCTGTTTTTTCGGTGGATAAACTGTCAGGCAGTTTGCCCCGTTCTTATAGCACTGAAACAGGCTCAGCCCGGCCTGTGCCAATAATTTGCTTGAGAGCGCAAAGCTTTCTATGGTATCGTCTAACTCGATTTCCTTTCCTTCCACGCGAATTTCTATGATCTGTCTTCCCATATGTTTTTTTGCCACCAGAATAACCGGCGCATCGGCAAGAACAGACAGCCAGTTTTCCAAAATCTCCTCCAGCGAGATCCGAAGCCGTATGATATCTCTCCGCTCCACCTCCGCCTCCGCCAGAGATTGCGAAAATTCCTGCGAAAGCAGATCTATCGTTTCCGCAGACATCAAATATTTTTTCTTTTTTGACGTTATCACATTTATCCGCCACCTTATTACCATTTTTTCTTTAGCGTCAGCCTATTAAATCCGTCCGTATACTCATATGTCACTTCGTCCATCGTCTTTTTGACCATAAATATGCCAAGTCCGCCGATTTCCCGTTCCTCTGCCGAAAGGGTAATGTCGGGATCTTCTTTCTCCAACGGGTTATACGGGCTTCCGTCGTCTGTAAATATCAGTTTGATCCGCCCGTCTTCCACCGCGCACTCCACGATCGCTTTCGTCGCACCGCTGTAGCGTTGAATATTGGAATAGATCTCATCTACCGCAATATTCATCTTTACCGCTATTTTAAGCGGCACCTCTGCCTGCGCAAGAGTGTCTTCCACAAAGGATACCACCGCCTGCATAGAGTCCTCTTTCGGATCCACCTCGATCATATGTTTTTTAGACAAACGAAGGCAAAGCATCGTCATATCGTCAAACTGCGGGGCATCTCCCACGAAAGCATCTACATCTGCTTTCACACCAAGACAAATCTCTTTCGCGCTTTTCCCGGCAAGCCTGTTTAAAGCAGCTTCCAGTCTGTCATCACCATAAAGCTGATTGTGCGCATCGGTCGCCTCTGTCACACCGTCTGTATAAAGGAAGATCTCATCTGACGGCATCAGCTTGAATTCACCGCTTCTGTACTTGACTCCCTCCATTCCCGCCAACACAAAGCCGGGGCGTGTTTTAAAGTATGTAAAGCTTCCGTCCTGTCTTCTGATCAGCGGCGGATTATGCCCGGCATTGGCAAAATGCACCGTATACGTCCTAAGATCCAAGATCCCCATCCAACAAGTCACAAACATTTCCGCCTCATTATTTTCACATAAGTCTGCATTAGCCCTTGTTAGAATCTGCGCCACATCGCTTTCTTTATCCGCGTAACTTTTGATCAATGTTTTGGCTTTCATCATAAACATGGCAGCGGATATTCCCTTGCCGGACACATCGGCCATTAAAAAGGCAAGTCTGTTTTCGTCCAGCAAATAAAAGTCGTAAAAATCCCCGCCGACTTCTTTTGCTGTATCCATGGTGGCATATATATCAAAATCCGTTCTTTCGGGATAAGGCGGAAAGACACACGGAAGTGTAGAGAACTGAATGGTTTTGGCAAATTCCAGTTCCTTATCGATCCTTGCCGCCGCCTCTGCGATATACCCCTTCAGTGTCTGCACCGTCGAGTTGATATCATCGGATAGGGACACAAATTCTTCGTTCGTCCGTACATCTACGGATACGTTTAAGTTGCCTCCCGTGATCTCCTCCAAAGATCGGTTGATCTTTTGAATATTTTCCACCACAAGTTTTTTCACCAAAAAATAGACCAATACAAAGAGCGTGGCAAATACCAGCACCTCAATAAATACTGTGATATACAATGAAATATTGCGTCCAAAGACCACTTCTTCTTTCGGCATCACGCCAATGATATAATACCCTTCTGTAGTGCCATACATCACATAGCAGCTTTCGCCGTAAACCGTTTCCTCCAGCAGCTGTCCTTCCACTTTCGTTCCGTTCGCATCTGCCCGCAGATCGATTCCGGTAACGTCCAGATGCATGCCTTCGTGACCGTCCGGATCGCTGACCAAATCCAAATTCTCGTTGACGATCAGCATGAACCCGTTTTCTCCCACATGACGGTTTCTTGTAGTCCCTACCACCTGTTCGTCAATATCCTTCTGGAATCTTTGGGAGTTATATCCCACCTGCACAAATCCGCCGTCACGGAAAACAGCTCCCGCATATTTCATGGAAACATCGGAATTATGGGAAATCGGCTGATACCGCTGCACAAATTCCTCTTCTCCGTTGAGCAGTGTCATAAATTCTTTTGACTGCTCGCCGCTTTCCATATCAAAACCGATAAAGTAAGATGCCGTGCTTGCAATGATCACGCCTTCTTCATTTACAATATTGATCTCCGATACATCGTTTGCTTCCAACAAAGACAGCAATGTCGCTTCCTCATAATTACCGATCCGTTCTAAATCATCACGGATCTTTTTGGTCAATTCCAGCAGGTTCTCATCTGAAGCATCGTTGATATCATCTCGGACATCTTCAATATAGATGGAAAGCATTTTCTCCGCATCGTCTACGGCAAGCCTTGTCTGCAGCGCATAAATGAACAGACTGGATACCGCAAACGCAAATATGACGCAAAGCAGGAGCCAGCGCGAAAATGTCTGTGCCAACTGCAGTTTAAATTTTTTACGATTGGCACTTGTTAACTCTCCCGCGAAATAAGATACCACTAACATCGCCAGCGTTGCCGCTCCGACATTGAATGCGATCATCGGAAAAGCGCATTTTTGCACCAATGTGAATGCTTCACGCACATCTTTCATATTGCCGGAAAAAACCAGAAGCATATTCATCACTTCCAGCACAAAAGCGACCGCTGTGCCGTAATACCATGCGGGACGTTTATTATCAAACATCCATTTTCGTAAAGCTGCACCTAAAAAGCCCGCTAAAAGTGTAATCAAACTGGCGCCGATCCCGGTGTAGGAGCCGGTGCCGAATAATGCGGTAAAATATCTTACGATTCCGCCGATCAGTCCTGCAAGTATTCCGGCAGGAGCGCCGAAAATCAATCCCGCGCATAAAGCAGCCGCATCTCTTACGCTGACCAATGCGCCGTCCACTGTGACACCAAATTCAGTCCCTAAAACAGCTAACAAGCCAAATACCAGTCCATAGATGATCTGCTTGTTTTTTTCAGATAATTCCGAGAATTTCGTTTTTTTATTACACCAGTAAAACAGGGCAGATGCCACAGCAGGACCCAAGGCGATCAAGCCAAGATGTAGATATCCCATACAACCACCTTCCCTCCAAAGATGGCTCACTCAATCGTCAAAATATCCACAAAGCCTGTAACTTCAAGCACTTCCATAACGGCTTCACTGACATTTTTCAGAACCATCTGTCCTTGTTGATTCATAATTTTCTGCATTGCCAAAAGCACACGCAACCCGGCGGAAGAAATGTACTCCAATTTTTCGAAATCCATCACAAGGCTTGTGATACCCTCCACATTACTTCTCAATTCTTCCTCCAGTCTGGGTGATGTTGTGGTGTCCAGTCTGCCTTCCACAACAACTGTCAATTCTGTTCCGTTTAAAGTTTTCTGAATATTCATACTGCACCTCCATAGAATGATCCCTTTTTATTGTTATTCTCCAAGTGTACTCTCCAACCAATCGCAAGACGGCATCCAGCTTTTATCAGAGTAAGCCTCATCTGCTACCTCCGAAAGATTTTGGATCGTAATATCCTCTTTCGACATGATCTGCTCTTGCGTTACCACCACAGACGGAATTTCCATCCACATGCCCACACTCTCCTCATAACAGGAAGCGGCTTGGATATCTTCATACTGTTCCGCCAGCTCCAGAGCCAGTACCCGGCAAGCAAATTCTCCGTTCAGTGTCCAGTTGGTCGTCGCGCAAGCCTTCCAGTTTTTTCCTTCCGCCATGCAGCGGATATCCTCATCACAAATATCAACCGATACCATAGGGATCTCACTGTCCAGTTCTTTCAACGCCTGATACACTCCTTGGGCATAGACATCGTAGCAGCACCAAATAGCATCGATCTGCCCTTCTTCGTACAAAGAAATGATCTCCTGTGCCACCTGCTGCATAGACGAAACCGGATCCAAATGATCTTTCGGCGCTATTTGCTGCAATGTCTTGATTTTTCCTTCTGTTTCGTAGAGCGCATATCCTTCCTGTCTGCGGTCAAAGGCAATGATGTAGCCTTCTTCCTGTACCTGCAAAATATTGACAGGTTCCCCTTTTTCCACTTTTTCCGGGTACATCTCCAATATTTCCTCGATCAAAACCGAAGCCAGCCCCGCATCTTGCTGAAACAGCTGCACCACACCGTCTAATGTTTGTGTCGCACCGTTTTCATCTTGAAAAGAAGTATCAAATGTCGCAATTTTTAAATCCGGATATTCTTCCAAAACTCCCTTCAAAAACTCCCACGCGTAATCCACTCCGCCGTGTGATACCAATAAGCCGTCATACCCTTCTTCCGCACACTGCAAGATCGTATTTCTCCACTGTTCGTCGCTGTCATCACAGAAAAAAGTATCCGCCTGCATACCAAGCGCCTCTGCCGTTTGCGTAAATGACGCCGACCACATTTCGAAAATAGCGGAAGAAGACATATACATGATATATGCTATCCTTTTTCCCTCTACGGGATTTTTCGCCTCCTGCGAGCAGCCGACAGCGCAAGTAAGCATCAAGGCTGCCGCTAAAAAAAATGTCATGATTTTTCGCATACCGATCTCCCTTCTTGATTTGAAACAGTCACTCTTTGCTTACACCGTGTTTTTCTCTTTTTCCGCTTCCTGTTCTAACAGCATTTGATCTGTCTTTTGCCGAAGGAGCAGCAGCATCTCCAACTGCTCATCGTCCAGATCCAGCCCATGCTCTCGAAACAGCATCAAAAGCTTCTTGCGATATTCCTTTTGCTCCAACTTGGTGTATTGTTTTGCCAATTCGCACAACTCTTTGCGCAGCTGTTCATTGGTATCCGATTCCCAGTTGAATTTTGCGACCTCAGCAAAGGAAATCTTCTTTTTTTTCCGTGACCAAAGCATAATGAGCCTCCTTTCCTTCTTTGCCGTTCTCGATCACTCTCACCTCTGTTTCTTCCCTGATTTTAGCTTCCCGTAAGCCTTCCCGAAGCCGTCATCTGTGCCGTTGTGACCCGCAGGCAGCGTTTTTCGCCTGCTTCTTGCGTTTCTGCCTGCTTTGTCGCTATCTGCGAAAAAAACATATTTGCCAAAAACCGCTCTGCGTATCCGGCAGTACGGTTTTTATTCACATGATCCCATTGTACTGATTTATCCATATCACAGTTTTCCCTTCGATTGCAAACTTTTACGAAATTGGTCAGTGTGATTGCGAAATTGGTCGCGTAAAAAAAAGAAAAACCACCTATCGGCAGTTTTTCGATCATATCCTGTTTCTGTATTCAAAATCGCACAGACTGTGCGGGTATTTTTCTTGTATTTTACGGTTCACTTTCCTTTGATAGCGCATCGTTACAGAAATAATACCGTCGATGCCGATATTTTCGAAAACGGGCAGATCGTTTTCCGGTTTTAAGGCGGGATCGTCTTTTTTTGACGGATACCTTCTTTTCCGCATCAAAACGGCAGGCGTCATAAAAACCGCAAGTATGGCAAATCCAACATAGGATACATTCCCTATTCTTTAGAATGCAAGCACCCGTTTTTTGCTTTCTTCAAATAAAAATCAAAATAAGCCTGCTTGATCTGAGAGCGCAGACGTCTGGGAATGGGGATCCGCGTGCCGTTTTCCATTTCCAGATTCGATCCGGAAAAACTGCGGACATGGCGTAAATTCACAACATAAGAGGCGCCGCAGCTTACCATGCCTTTCACGCCGCTCAGATACTCCTGCAGCTTCGCGTGCGTCACCCAAGTGCTCAGCTCTTTTCCGGATAAAAGGTAAAACAGACGGAGCTTATCTATCGTTTCTATATATAATACATCTTCCAACGCGATCCGATGCAGCTCCCCTTCGCTGGAAAGAAGGATCCATGTCCTGTCTGACTGCCGCATACCGATCACTCGGTCCAGAGTTTCGTTGAATTTTTGCTGTGTGTAGGGTTTTATGACATAATCTGATGCATGGATCGAAAAAGCCTCGATCGCATAATCTGAGCTGTTTGTCAGAAATATAATATCCGTATTCTCGCTGCATCTGAGAATATCCCGTGCCACTTCTGTTCCCAGCATACCGGGCATACAGATATCTAACAAAGCAATATCAGGGCTGCCGATCTTCTCAAAGGCGTCCAGCATTTCAAACGCAGAGGAATATACATCGAATGCAATGCCACATTCACTGTGCGCCGCGATGTAAGCAGTCAAATTATCTGTGATCTGTTTTCTGTCTTTGGCATCATCGTCACAAATAGATATTTTCAGCATCGTCTTTTTCCCCTTCTTTCGTGTTTTCCGCCTCGGTTGTCGTACGTCTATGGGCAAAAACGCACCGTCTGCGGCATCTTCTCCTATAGCGCGGATACTGCGAACCTTTCGTATCCAACAAAATTTTTTCTCACATATCTTCACGCGATAAATTATATGTCAATACGCCCTTATCTTCAAGCGTCTTACCGCAAATGCGGCAAATATCCTCTTTTCGCCATCGTATTTTTACTTTTTTATCTACCCAAAGCATTGTTTTATCTTTATTTTAACACAAAAAAAGCATTTCCGCTTCCTTTTCCCAACAGATGCGAAAATGCTTTTTCAATATCCATCAAAAAATAACCTTATCTTGCAACATTTTTTTGCAGGAACCGATCTATTTTCGTACCCTGCGCACCCATAGCGCGATCAGCACCAAAAGCGCACCGAAAAAAACGGCAGTCGGCAGCCAAAGAAAACTTGTTTGAGAAACAGGCGCTTGCGTTTGCGCTTCCGTACAAAGCGTAAGCGTCAGTTCCTGATCCGGCAGTCCCATCAGGTGACAATCATATCCGCTTTCCGTGCGTTCGAACCCTTCCGGTCCGCTTTCTATCATATAGTAAGGTGTATTGACGATAATATCCAACGCACCAAAACTTTGCCAGCTTTTTGCGGGAGAAAGCAAATAAGTGTATTCGTAAACGGGCGGTTCGTAGTCAATATCGAAAGACGGATAGATCGGTGCTGTCACAGTATTTTCGATCCTCTCCCCGGCGCCAATGGTAATGTCATACGAATACCAACGCATCAGGCGGTCCGAAACATCGAACTGAAACTCTGCACCTGACAAAGCCCCGCCAGACCACTCCAAAGACTTCATGGACTCTACAACGGCATTGTACCAATCTTCCTGCGATACGCCTGTGTTTTCATCATAAGCGGACAGCGCAAATTCTTTTAGTGTGGTGACATTGGTATCCGCTAAGCACATACTGCCGTCGATCTCTTTTTCGCAGGCACCGTTTTCATAAAATTTCCACTCCGGCATCTGATCAAGCGACTCCCCGATGACATTGACGATAAATTCTCCGCTTTGCACCCAGCCTTCCAACTGTACCGCATCGTCCAGTAGCGTTCCGCCGTTTTGGTTTTCCATCAGAACCTTTGTTTTTGCAGGATCAGCCGAAAGCACAAATGCCGCATTTGCAGCCGTATATGTTTCCGTATCCACCCCTTCGGGAACATAGGTATATCTTGTAACAGGCATATCCGGAGAATAAAACTCATCTTCCATATATCCGTCATGCAGCAGTGCCATATCTTTGGACAATTCAAACTCCGCTCCGAAATAGCTCAATGTATGGCGCAATGATTTTTCGATCACCTCACCGTTTACCGTAACATCATACTTTTCTGTGTCTGCCTGAAAAATCATGCTGCCCGTTTGCGTATCATATACATAGGCATAGTCCGGGGCAGTGCCGAAAGGGAATACCAATGTCGCGGACACCGTGTAATCCGAAGGATTATAAAATGTATAGTCCGCAGTCACTTTTGCGCTGTAAGCAAGGTATTCTTGCGCCTTCCTATAATACTGTTTCGGAAACTCCGGAATATCGAATGTCAAAACTTCCTTTTCCACCACAATAGGGCAGGTGTCCCCGGTTACGATCGCACCTGTAGATGATGTTCCGCTCCATTTGCTTTGCGCGGAGTTCGCAGATACAGGGACTGTAAACAACGTAAAAATCAAGGATATAATACAAATATACAGAAAAATTTTCTGCCACCTCGTTCTTTTCATTTCCATACACCTCCCGTACGATCACAATAGAGCATTAAGACATACCCGTTTTACTGCTCCTGTACCTCCCCCAAAAAGAAAATCCCCTCCGTCAAACGAATAAACTTTTCCTGATCCTTGATGCAGTAAGCCTTCCCGTTCCACCAGACGATCTCATGATTTGCCGCGATCTCTTTTTCGCTTCCGTCTTTTAAATGATAGGTCATTGTGATCAGCGCTTCGCCTTCCCCGTCTGTTTTTTCAAACAGATCATATTTCAAAAAACCCGTCAGTTTCAGTGCCAGCTCCACATCTTCCTCGGTGGATACTTCTTTTACCTCATCTGTCACAGCAGGATAAGAGATGGTGACAGACTGCACTTCGCTCCTTTCGGGCAATCCGAAAAGATACATTCCGTTGATGAAAATGTTAACACCCGTGACCAAAATAACTACAACCACAACTTCCACTATAAACTTCCACTATAAATGAAAGCAATTTCTTAACCACTTTTTTCATACGAATACTCCCCTGTTATTGAAACATCACAGCTTTTCCTACTGATATTTTACCATGGCTTCCTTGGATCGTCTATGCTTTTGCAGAGATGCCCCATCGCTTTTGCCGTATCACGTTAACGCAGGAATATAATCCGTTGCCGTTTCGTCTTCTGAAAGCGCAAGTGTAAAGCGATAAAGCGGCTGGTAAAAACCTTTGGTGTCCGCTATCCATTCCAGATCGCAGGAAAGCACCCTTACCTGACTGATCTTTGTCACCTCCCATGCCGCACCATAAAAACTCTGACCGTCACACAGCCGTTTTGCCGCTTCTTTTTGCGTGATGATTTCTTCTTCTTGGCAAGGGTTCAGCAAGACCATATCATTTTGTATCTTTTTTAACAGCGTTTTCCCGTTTTCCTCACTGAAGGTACAGCGTATCTCCCCATAATAAGTCTGCGTTTCCTCCGAATGCAGCTTTGCCGTAAATCCTATGTCAAACGCATCTTCCCGTGCAGATTTTTCCGCGAAAAACAAGGCATCTGACGGAACAGAAATACCCCAGAGGGATAAATACCTTGACAATGCATCGGCTGTGATTTGAGAAGGTGAAGCTGCAAAATCAATTTCCTTTCCCTGCGTATTTTGATACTCCCATGTCCCGTCTTTGAGATCTAAATCCCAAAAATCTCCTGTCGAATGGTTGGCGAATAGGATCAGATCGTCATAATCATATCTGTCCGGAAATTCGATACCCGTATTTTGCATAACTCCTTTCAGGAAATTCTCCGCCTCTTGCGCACTTACACGTCCTGCCTCATATACAAAAGTTTTTTCTTCCGTATCTGAAAGCGAAACATCAAAAATCCATTCAATATTTTCGATATTCGCCTTTTTCACCGCTGCGTCTGTTAGATTGCCATACGGCTTCAGATAGTATCCCCCAAAAATCACTGCAAGCGCAACCAAAAACGCAGTCGGTATCCAAATAAAACGGTATCGTTCCGTTTTGCCGTTCTCCTTACGATGCACGATCGCGCTTGCCCCCATTACCAAACTCCAGCCCAGCATAGCGCCTAATGTATTGGCAAATAAATCGTCTATATCGCAGACTCCCTTTTGTAAAACGAGCTGCGCCAATTCGATCAAAAGAGATATGGTAAATCCCGCCAAAAACATCGGCAGCATTTTCCGAAATTTGTTTGCCACAAACGGCAGCAAAACACCCAAAGGCAGAAAAATCGCAATATTCAAAAAAATATTCAGCCACCCCTGCAAAGAAAAAGCATTCCACGCTTCCCTCCACGCAAGGAAAATATGAAAATTCCAAAGGCGCGTCCCGCTTTCCGTCCGAAAGAGCGTTACAAATGCCGTAAAAAATCCCCAGCCTGCCAGTAAGAGAAGCAAAACCCATTTTTTCCAATCGACGTGTTTTCCCTTTTTGCGGCACACACCATATCCTACCGCCAAAGCGATCAAACAAAGACAGAGCATCGGTACCGTCCAAAAAATACCTTGCTGAAAAAGGCGAACTAAATATTTTATAAAATCATGCATTTCCGTTCGCCTCCTTCGCTTTTGAGTGCCGTAAGATCAAAATATGTTCTTTCTCTTTCCGCCTCACGGCGCAGTTCTCTTTTCGCGGCATTGTCCATAAATTCGTAATACCCGTTTGGCATTGAATTCACCTCAGACACATTGTCACTCAAGGTCATCATATACCATAGTACAAACAAAAGTATGATAAAACCAATTCCCATGAAAATGCCTGCCGCATATTTCAGGCGGTCGGATTCTTCGTTTCTTCTCAAAAATAGTACGATTCCGCAAACGATAAAAAGCAAGATCACACCCATCGTACAAACGGAACAAAACAGCATCTCCAAAAATAATACACGCGCCATACCCTTCCACTCCCAACGAAACATAAAAAAATACATTCTCTGTTATTGATAACGAACAAAGAATGTATTTTTGGACGATATATTTTATTTTTTTTACAGGAGCTGCATATACAAAAATCTGTTTCTTCCTTACTGGATTGAAAGCAATCGAAAGACGTGCCTCATTTTGCGTTATTCGCGCTGTCCGCAGGTTTTTCCTGTACGCTTTGCGCAATTTGAACCAACTGCTCTTGAGAAAGATTAGCCGAGATACAGAATATGGTTTCTCCATCTTCGCTCTGCCATACGATCACACTATTCTCGTCCTCTGCTTCTGCCCGGTAATAATCCGCTTTCTGCTTTCCTACCATAACCTCTTCGGCATTTTCATCAGAAATAAATAAACTGATCGCATCTGTGCCGCTTGAGGACATAAAGGCGATTTGATTGCCCATGTCATTGTGATAGATCGCAATATTCATTCCTTCCGTTTCGGTTATTTCTTTTTCATAATAGCCTTCCGGAAGATAGGTTAGGACATACGCCTTCTGCTCGGCAGAACCATCGCCTGTATAACGATATTCCATATAGCCGTTATACTGTCCTTTCAGCCAATATAAAAACGTTGCTCTTGCCTCTTTGTGAAACATCAAAAAGGAACTGCCTGCCATCACGAATATAGCCATATAGCAAGCTACCTGTTTATATATCCTCTTTCTTTTCTTAGCTTTTGCTTTTTGCAGTACGTTTTCCATATTGCTTTCAAAGGCTTTGGAAAATTCATGGCTATATTCTTCCTGATGTGTGAGTGAATCTGTAATTGTTTTTCCAGCTTCTTCGGCTGCCTGTTTCAGCATTTCTTCCGTTATCACAAGATCCCCTCCTTTTCACACAGCTCTTTTAGCTTTTTTTTCGCCCTTTGGTCTAATTTTAGTGCTGCTGCAAGAGATATATCAAATAAAGCAGCAATCTCCCGAACACTATATCCATGATAATACCGTAACAGTATCACTTCTCGGTATCTTGCGGAAAGATTCAAGATGCACTTTGCCAATAGATTATCTCCATCATATGCAACTTCCAGTCCATGCACCTCATCAAAATACTCTGTTTTTTTCTCTCTGTTTTTTTTACGGTATAAATCTATGGCTTTGTTTTCTGCTATAGTAACGATATAACTGCGTGTTTTTGGACAGTCTGTATCCCCAATCTTCCCTATATTTTCCGCTATTTTCAAAAAAGCCATATGTACGGCATCTTCCGCATCCTGTTCATTGTGCAGCACTTTATTTGCCGTATAAAACAAAAGCCCTCGATATTGCAGATATATCCGCTCAAATTTTAATTGATCATCTTCACTTTCTATCATTTGTAGATATATCATTGCTAAATTCCTCCGACAGGTACGAAAAAACATTTTTACTTTTGTGCATTATCATAAATGATTTTTCACACGAAAGCAAACAAATTCTTACCGCCACCTCTTTTTTTTGCGTATTGCGCAAAGACATCTTGCTTTCAGATCGAAATGACCTGCAAATCTTTTTGCAGTTGTCTTGCGCATTCTAACGTTAGCGCTGCCTCTGCGGAATTTTTTCCGTCGTAAAGTGTGATCACTTTAAACGACTCATCGATCATACAACGATTTTGCCGCATATAACAGGAAGGTACATAATTTTCACACACTACAACGATTCGGTCGCATTGTTTCAGCAGTTTATGAAAAGAGTGATCCCTTGATTTTAACTTTCCCGCAAAAGGGATCCTTGCCTCTAAGCGCAAATTCGGATTTTCCGCTTTTTTCTGAGCGACGATCTCCGCAAAAATCAAATCCGTTGCTCCTGAAAACCCGGACAGGAATCTGGTATATCCTTCCTCAATGGCATTCTGTATCTCACGGCACAATTTTTCTTTCACATATTCCTTTTTTTCTTCCGGCAGTCCTCTGTATCCCATGATACAGCAAGTTTTTGCATCTTGGTTGAAAACGTGATACACAACATTACATCTCCTATTTTTTCACAATTTAAGACATAAAATACCCTACAAAGAATAATATAAAGGATTTAATATCTCATATCAATACCCTTTGCGGGATAAAATAATTCACAGAGGAGGTTGATACCATGTACGAAGAATTCACGCAAGACCGCATTGCACAATTAAGAATGCAAAAAAATGTATCTGCACGAGATATGTCCCTGTCTTTGGGTCAGAATAACAGCTATATCAATCGTATTGAAAATAAAAAAGCTTTACCTTCTCTGCAAGGTTTGTTTTATATCTGTGAATATTTCGGCATCACACCGCAGGAATTTTTTGACGAAGGCAATGCTTATCCCGCCTCTCTTGCCGCTGTGATCGCGGATTTGAAAAAATTAGACGAAGAATCCCTAAAGCATATTGCTGTCATCGTAAAAAAACTGGCACACGCGAGATAACCCATTCTGTTTTACATGGTACACGGTATTTTTATGTGTAGCATAAACGCCGCTTCTTGCCCAAAGCGCGAAGCAGCTTTTGTTCTGCACACTTCATTTCGCCACCTTCTTCTTTTCGCAGCAGACTGCCAAGCTCCGGTTTCATATTCTTACCTGTCGCATCTTTTCTTTCTCCATATTCCGGCAAAAAAGCATCTTCTCCGATTCTCCAGATTTTGTTTTGCTATATAAAAAATATGCAGCCGGCATTTTTTTGTCCATTCAAAAAATTTTTATAGCTGCGTCATTCTCCTCTGATATCGCTCGTTTCGGACCGAAAAAAAATTTCATCGCGCTGTCAGCTTTTTCATCGCTTTATAAAAATCTTTTTTGCATAAAAAAACATTGCCTTACCAATGCCTTCAGGCAGTCAAACAACGAAATGCTGTTTTCAAGAGCAAAGAAGAAAGCGAAAAACGAAGCGTTTTCCAACCTAAAATCCGCAGCAGAAATTTTATTTCCCATAAAAAAGCAGGAGTCCTCAGGCTTTTTCGCCGATAAAACTCCCGCTTTTTTCTTCTGTTTTCTCATCAAAGACTTGCATAAAACAAATCTTTTCTTGATCGCTTCCCGGGTTTCCCTTTATTGCACGATATTATTGCAAAAATTCATCAGCATAGCAGCAACCTGCGCACGGGTAGAAGATTCCTGCGCCCCTAACGTATCGGCAGAAGTCCCATTTATCACACCTGCACCGTTTGCCCAACGCATCGCTTCCATAGCGCATCCGCTCACAGAAGACGCATCTGTATATTGTTCAAGATTTCCTTTTACATCTGTCTGATATCCGCAGAGTTTTGCATATTGATATAACATCACCGCCAACTGCTCTCTGGTCACTTCTGCACTCAAGTTAGTACCGTCGGAAATACCGTTTTCCATCGCCCACTGACGTCCTGCATCATACCAGTTTTCTCCGCCGCCTGTTACACCGTCCAGCTGCGCCAATACCGTCCATACCATCGCTCTTGTCATCGGTGCATCAGGTTGGAACATCTGCTCCCCCGTGCCGGAAAATAACTCTCGGCTTGCCGCAAACTGCACCGCGTTACTGCCCCAATAAGCATCCGGAACATCCTGAAATACCTTGCTGTTATCTACGATCTTAACTGTTGCACTGCCTTCCACCGTAATCACAATGCCTTTTTCGCCCATCTGACTTGCTTTAATCACGCTTTCTGTCCCATCCGCATGAACCAGTACCGCAACGGTACCTATATTCATATGATTGACAGGAATTTCGATCTCTGTTTTTACATTGTTTTGCACCTCTACCGTCACTACGGGCGCCTTTGTTCTATCCGCACCGGCACTGACAGAAGGCATCGGCAGCTCTGTCGCACCGTTTTGTGCTGCCGCCTGTGCAGAAAGACTCACTTCCGCTTTCAATACACCGTTTTGATCGATTGTGGTTTTTGATTTGGAACCATCGGTCTTTTCCATGGTAGTACTTACAGTCCCGTCTTGTGCTGTTATGGTTTCTGTCTTATTACCGTCCTGATCCGTTTGTGTGGTAGTTACAGTACCGTCAGTTTCGGTTACCACCTCTACTGTGGAACCATCTTTATTTTCTGTTTTTTCCGTCACGGTCCCGTCCGGTTTGGTTACAGTCGTCGTGGTGGAACCGTCCGCGTTTTCCGTTTTATCGGTCGTGGCATCAGAGGAAGAAGAACCGCCGGAAGAAGTGGAAGAAGAACCACCGTTTGACTTCTTTTTCCAAGAAGCTGTATAGATGATCTCCTGTGCTTCCTCCAAAGAAGCGACCGTCATCTCCTCGCCTGCACTATGCAGCACACTCTCCGCATCACTCCAGCCTTGGAACACATAGCCGCTTTTTTCAGGCGGTGTCGGCAGCAACAATACAGAACCGGCAAACAAATGATATGTTTTATGAACCGCTTCCTCATCACGGAATATGACTGTTGTGCTGTCTTTTCCGATATCACGGATTTGGATATAGCTGTCGCCCGCTTTTGCAGCGGCTTTGACAGCTTCTTGCGTCGCATAATAGGAATATCTTCCCTCGGCGCTTCTTTCATAATAAGAATCTTCCACATATTCGCGGACAGATTGTGAAAATGTACCGCCGGTGATGGAGATAGAGGCGATTTTATCCTCTCCCAAATCGTAAGTATAAAAAGAGCCTTCGTATTCTCCGGCATGAATGTTCAGTTTCGCGTTTTCCGCAATTTGTTCTTTTCCGCTCTCAGTGCCGTCCGAACCGTATAAGATCATGCCTTTGACAGTACCCGTCATACTCGGGTCTATCGTCACGGATACACCGTTTGCATAACCGCCGTCTACCCAGTAATAAACATCAAACGCGTACTTTGACACAGATTTCGCAATAATATCGGTATCGCCTTTCACCACGGTATCCCCGCTGTTATTGCTCAACACGATCGTAAGGCTATTGGTTCCTTTTGTTCCGTCCAATTTCATATCTTCCAGCGTCAGATCGGAATAATTCTGCAAAATATACTTGATCTGGCTGTTATTTGCTACGATAGCCCCGTTCTTCATGGTGATTTTAGAATCGGACAACAGTTGAAAGCACTGATTCTCTGTTCCTTGCGAGCCCGCTAAATTTTTCGTAACGGTATAAGTATGTCCTCCAAAGTCTATCTCCACATTGGAACCGCTTGGGATCGTCACACCATCGCCATTTTCCACATCTTTTAACAAAGTCACAGTCGCACCGACCGCGTTGTTTTCCATGATCGCCTTGGAAAAAGAATAATAATACGTTTGCGTATCATTTGTTTCGACTTTCGCCGCCGCAAGGTCTTTCCGCAGATAAACGGTATCCTTTGCGCCCAGTTCCGTAGGGTCTTCTAATTTTACAAATTTTGAGGAAAGTTGACTCAAATCGATCAGAAACTCTTTCCCCGCACCGTCTTCTGCCGCATGGTTTCGATCGGACGTATCGATATAAACAGCCATTACCTCTGATAGATCCGCACCCGCTGCCGCGGTAAAAGAAGATTTTTCGATCTCATCTTTCACATTGGAACCCCAGCCGACATTGATGCCGTCACCCCAGCCGTTTCCGCTCAGGCTGATCTTCCCTCGGGCAGTCACTTCAGATGCATTCACGACGATACCCACATTTTTCGCGTTCTTCACCGTTACATCTTCCAATATAACATCTTGCGATTCATACACATTGATGCCGTTTTTGGCGCCACCTTCGTTGACGATCGTCAGGTCTTTGATCTCTATACCGTCACAGTTTTCTGTGCCAAGCACATGCGCATCTGCCGCGTAGGTCGCAGTGATCGTGTTTCCGTTGCCTTGCAGCGTCACCCGATCTGCAGAAATTTCCAATGCCGCAAACGGCGCAGAGGCAGATGTCTGTGTGATCGTAACATCCGAAAGCAATTCAATGGTCTGCCCTTCTTTCACATCTGCAAATGCTTTTTCCAAAGAATCGTACTGCACATCATCGATTTTTGCCACAACCTTATCTCTTTCTTCCTTCACTTGCGCATCTTGTTCTTCCTTCGCATAAACCGTCACGGCAGAAAGCAACATCACCGTTGACAGCATGCAAGCAAGACCTTTCCTTGCAAAGCTTTTTTTCATGTCATATACCCCTTTAGATAGATTTTGGTTATCCAGAATATCTCTATACCATACGAATCATTAAAAAAGCCACATTATTCCTATGTTATTTGTAGGATATTTTCTGAAAAAACCGCTATCAGTGTATCATTTTATGTTATAAAAAGCAACTCATTTCTATATGTTTTTTTATGCCATAAAAAAGAGGTATAAAAACCAATACGATTATTATAAGATACAATTTTCGCGTTTTTTCCGCATTCTCTTTCCTCAAAAATGCAAAATCAGTAAAGTATCTCATTTTTGGGCTTGCATTCCACAAATCGCTCAACGCGAAACATACGCACCGCCGCCGTTTGCATCGGTAGAAAGCAAAGACTCGTAATCCCGTATGCAAACCACCACGTCCGGCTGATATTCGAGAATATAATCCCCCAAACTTTTTTCCTGTTCGTAGCGCAAGTCAAAAGAATACATTCGGTCAAATCCGTAATATAACAAACATTCCACCGCATTGGTAAAGCTGTCGCCGTAAACCAGAATCGAAGGCAATTCCTCTCTTTGGGTATCAATCAGTGTGGAGGCGATATCTCCTCCCATATACAGCGAATATAAAACATTCTCTGTCGGTGTCTGCGGTAACGCGTAAACGGTAGACGCCGTTTGCTTTCCGTTATCGGTTCTTGTAAATGCAACCGGCTCATTCGGATAGAGCACCTGCAACTTTTCTTCCGAAGGCACAAGTTCCAACAGTTTTCGGCTGCGAGAACCAAGATATGGATTCGGCAGCGTTTCCAGGCGATAGTTCCCTTCCGAAAGTATCGGCAGGTCCTTTCCCATGTCTTGATGGATCTGCTCCATGATGGTAAGATACGTCAAATACGCACCCTGCATGCTGTAATGGTTATCCACACCGGAAGAAAGCGCAGGGTCCCAGCCTGTTTGCGCAAAGACCTCTCCCATATCCAAAAAAGATACCTCTGCTTCCTGTAAAGATTCGGTCAGTGCGGCAACGCTTTTTTCGCTGTAATCTTCTCTGTTTTCCAAATACCACGGATATTGTTTTTCATGGAACACATACTGGCACGGCACTGCCACATAGTAGTACAAACCGCCATAGCTTTTGGTTAAATCCGAAACCTCTTTTACATTTTCAGTCAATGCCGCGGTATCTGCCGGAATTTGTTTTGTTTTTTCCGTCCAATCTGTCAAAAAAGGCAATAAACAGTCTTCTGTCACGACCACATCATTCACTACAGGACGATGTAGGATATGCAGATCGATCCAAGTATCTGCCTTCAGCATCGTATTTCTCGCGGCTGTATGATCCGCCAGATACGCTTCCATGTCGCTGCCCCATTGCCCGGAAAGCAATGTTTCCGCACTTGCCTGCGGCATCGGGGCAAGCGTCCTGTTCTCATAAAAAGAGTATGTTTCTTTTTCCCGCAGAACGCACACTGCCATACCGCCGAGCAAAAACAGTGAAAAACAGGCGATCAGAAACAGATTTGCCCATCGTTCCATTTTCTTCATGACAAGTGCCTCCTCAAAACTGAAAATAAATGAACGGATTGAAGCTGCCTGTTGCCAGCTTCATATAAGATAACACCATTACGCCGAGCACAAAAAACTTCGGTACCCAAATACGAAACAGTAAACTTACGCCACCCTTTTGCTCCCATTTGGTGCAAAAAGAGCGCCAAATAGAAACCAGCGGTAAAGACCCCACTGCACAAAGCAGAAAAAACACCCCATACTGCAAAAGTTCATATACACTGTCTTCACACCACAGCATATGACTGCTGCCGATGCCAAACATTGCCCCCAAGTAGGAAAAGGCGTTTCCGATACTCGCCGAACGGAAGAATACCCAACTGATTACCACAGCAAACAGCGTGTACCCGTGTCCGACCCAAGCGGGAAGTTTTTGCAAAAATCTGCCCCAGAGAAATTTTTCTCCCAACAACAGTAGGCAAAACCAAATCCCCCACGCAACAAATGTCCAAGCCGCTCCGTGCCAAAAGCCGGTCAGCAGCCACACCACAATGATGTTTCGAATATGTTTGCGCTTTCCTTCTTTGCTTCCTCCCAACGGGATATAAACATAATCCCGAAACCACGAAGAAAGTGAAATATGCCATCTGCGCCAAAATTCTGTCACTGTTTTCGCAATATAGGGATAATTGAAGTTTTCCAAGAAATGAAAACCAAATATTCTACCCAGACCGATTGCCATATCAGAATATGCGGAAAAATCAAAATAGATTTGGAAAGTATAGGCGATCGCTCCGATCCAAGCAAGCGAAACGGAAAGTGTATCCGTCGGCAGCGCAAAAACGGCATCTGCCACTTCCGCCATCGTATTTGCCAAAAGCATTTTTTTGCCCAACCCTACCAGAAAACGGCTGACTCCCTCCGAAAAATCAGAAAAAGATGTCCTTCTGTTGCAAATTTCTTTTTCCACCGTTGTGTAGCGCACAATCGGTCCTGCTACCAACTGCGGAAAAAGTATCACATACAGCGCAACGGAAAGCGGATTTTTCTGCACTTTGGCATCAGAACGGCTGACGTCGATCACATAACTCATTCCCTGAAACGTAAAGAAGGAAATTCCAATCGGCAAAACAATCTGCGGCACGCTAAGCGGCACACCTACGCTTTGTAATGTCTGCGCAAAAAAACCGGCATACTTAAACCAGCCAAGCAACGATAAATTCGCAACTACCGCCACGATCAGCGCAATTTTTCTGATCAGACGTGAATGCCCTTCTCCAACAAATAAACCACAGGTGTAGTTAATCGCCACAGACAGCAGCAAAAGCCAGAGATAGCGAAGACCGCCCCACGCATAGAATAAAATACTGAATCCCAGCAAAATCAAGTTATGCAAACCGACATATTTTTGCGGAAAAATGAAATATATTACCAAAAGCGTCGGTAAAAAAAACATTAAAAAAACCACACTGCTAAATACCATACTTTCTTCCTCGATTCCTGTCAAAAAACCGCTTTCCATTCCTTGTGATTATACCGAAAAGACACGCAAATAACAAGCACAGAACATCTTTTTTCGAGATTTTATTCCAGATTGAAAAAAAACCTTCTTCCCGGCAATCACACTACCGAAAAGAAGGTTTTTTGTTTTTATTTCTTCAGGATCCAGTTCAGAATGTTTGATTCTGATTACTTAAGTACCTGACGATATACTCTGTAGAAGTTTTTGTATGCGATCTTCTCGATCTCTTCATCGCTGAAGCCTCTCTTTTTCAAGCCCTGCAGGAAGTTAGAGGAATCCGCTGCAGAGAAAAGATCCTTCAGATGAATGTCTTCTACAATGTCTACACCGTTTTTCATCAGAGAATCCGGAATGATGTAGTCTTCGTAATCGAAACCACAGCCGATATGATCTACACCAACCAGCTCAGCAATATGTACCGCATGATCTACCATACCGTCAATAGAGCGTTTTGCCGGATCATCACTGATAAAACCTGCAACACAGTTCAAGCCGATGGTACCACCTGTTGCAGCAATCGCTTTGATCATATCGTCCGTCAGATTTCTCTTGTGAGATGCCAAAGCTCTGCAATTGCTGTGAGAAGCAATCACGGGACCTTCCGCAACGGAAAGCAGATCCCAGAAGCCTTTATCATTCAGGTGAGAAACATCGGGTACGATTCCCAATGCATTCATACGTTTAACAGCTTCTTTGCCCTTTGCGGTCAAACCGCGTTCAGGATCTCCGGGCCAACCGGAACCAAGTGCATTTTCTTCATTCCATGTCAGCATCATAGTCCGGACAAAAAACTCATCATAGTAATAATTGATCTGATCGATGTCCTCTCCGATATAAGAAAGACCTTCCAAGCCCATCATCACATTGATCTTGCCTGCATCTGTGCCTTTCTGGTAATCTTCGAAGCGTTTTACGACCTGAAGAATATCTTTCGCATCTTCCAGTTCCTGCTTAACAGCTGCTTCGATCTGTTTGATTCTCTTTTTCGGATCTTCATCGTACGGCGGGTCGACCCACATAACGAATGTACCGCCGGATACATTACCCGCCTGGAATTTCGGAAGCTGATATTTACGGAAAATATCTCTTTCTCCCTTCAGGCTATGTTGCAAAATATCATACCAAATATCACCATGTGCATCATATAATTTCATTAAACAACACCCCAAACAAAAACTATTTTACACGTTCCTTTACGATTTCTGCGATTTTTTCAGCCAAACGCGCATGGCTTTCGATATCCATGTGCATGTAATCATACTGATTCATTTTGGTAAACGGCGCGGCGTTCAAAAAATCACAATGGTCTGCTTTAGCCCAAAGTTCATATTCTTCCGCCAGCATTTCCGACTTTTTGCTGCAAGGGCCCATATCCCTGCCGATCGGGTAGATATCACTGCCTTCCTCGATCGGCGGCGGTGCCACAATCAATATTTTCGGTCCGTTTCTCCAAACATCGGCACGCTGCGCGGTTTCAATCAAACGCTGCAAGCCGTCCGCGATATTTTTAGGCAAAGCGGCAAATCGTGCCTTGCAATCGTTCGTCCCCAGCATTAAAACCATATAATCCAGAGGATTATGCGTTGCCAGACATGGAATCAAGTATTTTAAACCGTTCAGTCCGTCTCTGAGAGGATCATCAAATACGGTCGTACGCCCACAAAGTCCTTCTTCGATGATGGTATAGTCTTCTCCCAGTATACTCTGCAAGCGTCCCGTCCAACGTACATCTTCCGGAAAGCGTTGACCGTATACCTCTTCATTCATCGCGTTAAAACCCCATGTATTGGAATCGCCGTAGCATAAAATTCTTTTTTTCATGATATTCTCTCTTCTCCCTGCATTTTAAAGAATCGTTACAACCCCAGGAAACCGCCAACGAACAGACCGCAATAGGTACCGATAACGTAACCCAAAATACCTACCAAGATACCAGGACCTACCAATGCTGTCCAACCTTTGGATATCGCAATAGCTGCAGTAGATGTAGGACCACTAATGTTCGCATTGGAAGCCAGAATAATTTCTTCCAAACTGAAGTTGAGCAGTTTACCAAAGATAAAGCTTACCAACATATTCACGACAACCATGATACCTGTGAATACCAGCAGCAAAGGTGCGTTCATGATAATCATAGGGATAGAGGCAGGTACACCGATTACAAAGAAGAACAGGTAAATCATAAATGTACCAATTTCCTGTGTACCTCTGATCTCACCAAAGAAATGAGGAGCGCAGGTAGCACAAATCATAGCAATTGTGGTGATCCAGAAATACAGGTTACCAAACATCGTATTTGCCATTTTCAAAACAGGTGTTGTGGTAGGGATCAAACCGGTAAAGAATGTGCTGAGGATATTTGCAACTGCAACAATCGCAAACGCAGATGCAATAGACAGAGCCATATCTTTCAAGGAGATCTCTTTTCTGTTCCAGTAAGCAGCTACATTGGTTTCGCCTTCTGCCTTTTTCATATCTACAGTACCTGCTTCCACTGCATCCACATAAGGATGTCTGAAATGTTTGCGGAAGAATTGAACTGTAGGCATCATGATCAGACCGAACATATAAATCGCCATCAGCAGGTTATCTGCTACTGTTGTTGCAGAGATCATGTTTTCAGAAACATCAAAAGAGTTGCTCAGCGCAACGAAGTTTACACCACCGCCGATGTAAGAACCTGTCATAATACCTGCCAGCTGTGCCAGTTCAGGGATATGATCTTTCAATGCGGCATAGGAAACAAACGCACCGATAATCGTACCAACGGAACTGATCAAGAATATGATCAGCAATCTTCCCGCATTCTTACCTACTTTACGCATGTCGCACTGGAACAGCAAAAGCGGAATAGCCAAAGGAACAGCATAATTGCTGACAACATCCCAAACAGAACAAGACATAGGTATAATTCCGAAGTTTGCCAAAACGATTGCCAAAATCAATGCGATTAACGCACCTGTTACTCTTGCTGCCCATTCATAACGCTGTTCCAAAACAATGGAGGCTGCTGCACAAACGCTGACTACCATCCAAAGCATCCATGTGTTGTCCACTCCGATCAGTGGATTGTCCAAATTAAAAATTTCTCCCCACATATGTATTGCTCCTTTCTTTTATTCATTTACAGAATATTTTTTCGCATTGAAAAACCTCTGCCCTCCTTTCTCGCCACCGCGCAAAATGCGTTGCACGGCTTTCGGGATGCATATTAGCAACAAAGATCCGATCCAAGTCTTACAAAAATCACTCCCTCTCAGATCTCGATCCTGTTGTCAATCGTAATGTACCCGAAAAATAAGTAAAGTCTATCAAATTCCTTTTCTTATTTTTATAATAACTGCCATAAATCATGGAACATAATGTGACTCTCTGTTCCCCCCATCATATGATTTGACAAAAGTTATCATACAAACAAAATCCTTTTTTTGACAGACAAAGTTCTCCATCCAGTGTTTTCTTTTACTTTTCGACCAATTTTCAACAAAATTTCAGATGTTTTAGACTTTTATTATAATATAATTTTATTACAGCATTTTATTGCTGTCAATATGATTCCTATTTCGAGTTTTTTTCATGCTGAATCGCATTTACGAATCATTTTTTAATAAATTCATTTGGTTATATTGTTTTTTTAAATTGTTATAATTTAATTTTTCTATAGATATTCTTTATTTATTTTTATTTTTCTATAAATATTTTTATTTTAAATAAAAATAGAAAATTGTATTATGGTTTACTTATGTTGGAATCATGAAGTTTTTTATTATTCATCTCTTTTTGTCATACAAAAGCACTTTTTTATTGGTAATTTTTTCCATTATAAAAATGTCGCAACCAATCTGACAAATAAAAAAGGCATAGGTTATATACCTATGCCCTTTTATTGTATCTTGTAGTTTTCTGCTCCTATCTCTCACTTATTCCGTACGAATCGCAGTCAGCGCACTCAGTCGCATCGCCCTTTTTGCAGGGAGATATCCGGATAAAACACCGATAAAAGTAGCAAACAAAATGGCGGAAGCGTAAAGCCAAATGGGAATAGAAGACTGCATTTGACTTGCTTGCTGTGCGGCGACAATATTAACAATATGCGACATACCAAAACTTATGACCGCACCAATCACGCCACCGGCAAAGCCGATAAAAGCAGCCTCTGCCAGAAACAGCCGTTTGATATCGCTCAAAGAAGCTCCGATCACTTTCATAATGCCGATCTCTTTGGTTCTTTCATAAATCGCCATTACCATAGTATTGGTAATACCGATTGCCGCAACGATCAGAGAGATCGCGCCTATAGCGCCCAAAACCATACGCAGCATCTTTGTCGTTTCCTGCATTGCCTTTAGCTCATCTGTCAAGCTGTAAGCAGAAAATCCCATATCTTTGATTGCCTGCTGTACTTCTTCCACATGCTCCATATCCTCAACTTTGACAGATACCTGCTGATAGGTCTTTTCCTTGCTCTTGGACTGGCTGCCAGAGGAAGAAGAACCGTACATTTTTTCCTCATATTCCTTTTTTTCTTTTTGTATTTCTTCTAATTTTTCCAATGGCATCACCACGCTGTAACTGTTGCTGCCACTGTCACTCATCTTGCCGATCACATTTACTTTATAATCTTTAATTTTCTTATCTGCATTTCGCGTTCCGTAATTATAGTCATATGTGATGGTAATTCTGTCATTGAACAGATCCACGGTAGGCGGTTCAGAATTCCAACGCATTTCCCAATTCAGCTTCGGATTGTAAAACTGCTGCGCAACGGCACCGCCGACTACTATGGCATCCTTATCCTCTGCAGTCAGCGTCCTGCCTTCCACCACGGTATATCCCATCGCTTCCATCGTTTCCGGCCAAATGCCGACCAAGCTGACATCTGCCAAATATTTTTTATTGCAGGTCAGATACATCCATTCCGTCACGACCGGTGTCACAGCCTCTACATATTCCATTTTACTAAAGGTATTCAATGTTTCTTTGTTCAACTTGATTTTTTTAGTAGGGTCATTTTCTGCACCATAGTTATTTACTTGAATTACCTGCAGATTTCCCCATTGCTCGATCTGTTGACGAAAGCTCTCATTCATACCGATACCAATGGAAATCATGATCACAATAGAAACTGTGCCGATCACAACACCAAGAACTGTCAATACCGTTCGCAATTTTCTTTTCCAAAGATTACGGAGCGCCATATCGATCAAATCTCTTGTACTCATATGGACATTCCCTCTTTACTGTCTGGTGTCTGATGAAAATCATCATCGTCATCGTCATCATCGTCATCGTCATCGATATCTTCAGCAGACTCTGCCAAAGCAGAAGTGGGTTCCTCTTTCTGTTTTTTAATAAAGAAGAATAAACCTGCTGCCATCAAAAATAAAATGCAGCCTCCGATAATCAATTTTTTTGTATCAATCACGGGGGTTTCCGGTGTCATGCCATCTCCTTCTTCCGGAATATATGGTTCAGAAACATTCAACTCAAAATCTCTTCTTGTTTCAATCACCTCGCCGCTTGGGTCCTCATAAGAAATCACAATGCTGACAGGCACGGTTCCCGGCATCATAGCAGAAAATGAATTTTCATAGTAATCACTGCTGCCGGACTGCAAAGTGCCGACATATGTATTTCTTTCCATGCACTCCACATCGCCCTCCACTTTGATCATCAGATTATTCAGGGCGACTTTTCCGGTATTATAATAACCGAAAGATACCGTCACGGGAGTCCCCATCTCGATCATATCCGGCACCGCAAATTCATCAATGGTCAATTCTGTCATCTGTTCGACATTGATACCCAATAATTCCTGCGCGGTGTATTCCTTACCGTTTGCATCTTCATATTCAAAGTTCACTGTCAGCGTATATGTTTTGGGCTGTGCGGAAGGCACAACATACAACCGCAAGGACTTTTCCGCCTGCCCTTTCGGTGCAATGGAATCAAAATAGAAAGTATTGCTACTGTTAACCGGAGTGAAAATATTCCCTGTTTTTTCTGTATCAGATGAAGTTTCCTCCGCCAATGTCAAAAACATTTTGATGTTCTGGACACTCTTGTCTTTATGTGTGTTTAAAAGCGTCAAATTCAAATCAAATTCTTCCCCTGCCATAACGATCAGAGGATCACAAGTATAGTTGCTGACAATGATCTTCGGTTTGCTTTCGCTGTCGTCATCTTCCGGATTATTCACATTCACACCGGCATACTGCTTAAATGTCGTTACAGCGGTTCCGCCTGTTCCATATTCTACTGTAAAGCAGATCGCATAGTTTTGTGATTTTGCACTTTCCGTCCCCGCAAAGGTAAAGCTCATGGCTTTTGAGGCATTGGGTGCCAGTTCACTGACTGTTTTCACACTGGAAGATTTCGGAACAACCGCTCCCGCATCTACCGCTTCTGCTGTTACCACAATATTTTTTGCAGCAACTTGTCCGGCGTTAAACAAGTCAAAGGTAATTGTGAAATTCTGATTAACGTTGTAATTTCCACCTGGCTCCTTCATGTTGCGAATCTCCACCTGAGATTTTTTCCCGGAGATACCGCCAACGTTCAAATAGTAATTTTCTTTTTCCTCGTAGCTTTTTCCGCTTTCGTCCTCATAGGTCAGCACAAGCTGCACAGGATAGTTCCCGGCTGCCATATCCGCTCCCGCTACCAGCTGATAACGAAAATCTTTGACTGTGTTTGCAGGGATATCGCCTAATTTCAATTTGCTAAAACCATTGCTCAAGCTGATACCATTAGACTCCAGACCTGTCAGCTCCAGCTCCACATTGATCATATTCGCTGTTCCGTCATTTCGTAACGTACCGCTGAAAGCAGAGGAGCTGCCGGGAGAAATGGAGTCGCCCGCTAACTTTACACTTTCAAAGGCATAGCTGATGCCGCCTTCCAGATTTTTGATTTTAATATAGATCGAATCCTGGCTTTCCATATTGCTGCCGTATACGTCCTGATAAGAGTATTTCAGTGTTACGGGATAGCTTCCTGTTTTAGCGGAAGCATCGACTGTAACATACATATTTAATGTACGAATATCTCCGCTTGCCAGATAAGATGATGCCGTATTTTGAAATTTAATAGAAAACGGAATATCGCCATTCTCATAGGACACACCGTATGAAATCGCCTGCGCTGCGCCCTGTCCCGTATTTTTCAGCTTTAATTCCACTTTATTTTCTTTGCCGGCTTCCACTTCAAAGACAGGACCGTTATTCAGGTACAGTCTGGGTGAGCCTTCCGCAAACGCTGTCGCGGGAAGCAAGGAAAGCAGCATCATTCCCGCCAAAAATACACCGCCCAATCTCTGTAAATATTTTTTCATAGTGAACCCCTTTCTTTTTCTGCCGTTCTTTCCTCAATATGATCGATCTTTCCGTCCTGCATGACCACAATGCGATCCGCATACTCCGATAATTCCAGATCATGCGTAACGATCACAAGCGTTTGTTTATGTTTTTTGGCAAGACCCGTGATCAGATCCATCATTTCATAAGTCGTTTTGGTATCCAAATTTCCCGTTGGCTCATCAGCAAAAACAACCTCCGGTCTATTGATAAACGCTCTGGCTATACTGACTCGCTGCTGCTGACCGCCGCTCATCTCATGCGGCTTATGGTACGCGCGTTCTTCCAATCCCACCGCTTTGAGCATTTCCATCGCCAGCTCATTGCGCTCCTTTACCGGGACCCGCCGAAAAATCAGCGGAAGCGTTACATTTTCCATTGCCGTCAGTGTCGGCAGCAGATTATAGGACTGAAAGACAAAACCAACATATTTTTGGCGAAAACTTGCCAGTTGATCTTCGTTCATACGCTCCATATGTTTTTTATGAAAAATGATCTCACCGGACGTCGGTTTTTCCAACCCTGCGATCAGATTCAGTAATGTAGACTTGCCGGAACCTGACTTGCCCAACAAGCAGCAGATCTCTTCCTTTCGAATATTCAGACTCAAATCATCGACAGCAGGAATCACTTCTTTGCCCATTTGATAAATTTTCTTAACATGCTTGATTTTAATGATATTTTGCCCCACTCTTTTACACCCCCTGTCGCAATTATGATGGTACGGTCAGTATAGCATAAAGATATTAAAAAAAAATAATCTAATTTTTACTTTTTTCTTAATTTGCTTTCGTGATATCCTAATTTTTTTGTGTTATTTTAAATATATTCTTATTTTGTTATATTCGCTCTATTGTAACACTACCTCACTGAAACACCTGAAAAAAATCCTTGCAAAAAACCCCTTCATATAATATGAAGGGGTTTTTTGTCTTTTTTATATAGATCCTATTTTTGTTCCGCTCAAACAGCTGCCAGTGCCTGCGCAACATCGTCGATGATGTCATCTGCATTTTCGATGCCTACAGACAGGCGGATCAGATCCGCGCCGACACCTGCTGCCACCAATTCCTCATCATTCATCTGTCTATGGGTAGAAGAAGCCGGGTGCAGTACACAAGTCTGTGCATCTGCCACATGAGTCGCGATAATAGCAAGCTGCAGATGCGCCATAAATGTTTCCGCTGCTTTTCTGCCGCCCTTGATGCCAAAGGAAATAACACCGCAAGTACCGTTAGGCATGTATTTCTTTGCCAATTCGTGGTATGCGTTTCCTTCCAGACCTGCATAGTTGACCCAAGCGATCTTTTCATGTTTTTGTAAAAATTCCGCCACTTTCTGCGCATTTTCGCAATGTCTTGCCACACGCAGATGCAGTGTTTCCAGACCCAAATTCAATAAAAACGCATTCATCGGTGCGGGTGTGGAGCCAAAATCACGCATCAGCTGTGCAGTTGCTTTTGTGATGTAAGCGCCTTCTTTACCGAATTTTTCCGCATAAGTAATGCCATGGTAGGATTCATCGGGAGTCGTCAGTCCGGGGAACTTCTCCGCATGCGCCAACCAGTCGAAATGTCCGGAGTCCACAATGCAGCCGCCAACGGTAGCGTTATGTCCGTCCATATACTTGGTCGTAGAGTGGATCACGATATCCGCACCCCATTCGATCGGGCGACAGTTGATGGGAGTGGCAAATGTATTGTCAATAATGAGCGGAACACCGTGGCGGTGCGCAGCATTTGCAAAACGCTCGATATCCAGGATCACCAGTGCAGGGTTAGCAATGGTTTCACCAAAGACTGCTTTTGTGTTGGGACGGAAAGCCGCTTCCAGCTCCTCATCGCTGCAGTTAGGGTCTACGAATGTAAAATCGATCCCCATTTTTTTCATAGTGACCGCAAACAGGTTATATGTTCCGCCGTAAATCGTAGAGGAAGAAACCACATGATCGCCTGCACTGCACAGGTTGAATACGGAATAGAAAGAAGCTGCCTGACCGGAAGAAGTCAGCATTGCGGCGGAACCTCCTTCCAGTGCGCAAATCTTTGCCGCCACCGCATCACTGGTGGGGTTTTGCAGTCTGGTATAGAAATAACCGCTTGCTTCCAGATCAAATAACTGCCCCATTTTCTCACTGGTATCGTACTTAAATGTTGTACTTTGTACGATCGGCACCAGTCTGGGTTCGCCGTTGGTAGGGCGGTATCCGCCCTGAATGCATTTTGTTTCGATTCTCTTTTCTTTCATTTGTGATTCCTCCTTTTTTACTGTTCCAGTTGTCTTAAGTCATAAGGTGTTTCTTGATATACGTAGTTCAGCCAGTTGTAATAAAATAAATTGGCGTGCGCTTTCCAACGCTGCAGCGGCTTACGGTGCGGATCGTCATTTTTATAATAATGCTGCGGCATGCAGATATGATCTCCTCTTTCCTGATCCCGCAAAAACTCTTTATGCAATGTATCCGCATCGTATTCAAAATGTCCCGTAATGAACACTTTTCTGCCTTCCCGGTCACTGATGATATGCGGCCCCGCTTCTTCGGAAACCGCCATAATCTCCAGATCTTTCACCCGCTTCAGATCGTCCTCTCTGATCTCGGTATGTCTGGAATGCGGTGTATAGAATACATCATCAAAGCCTCGCAGCAGGTTGTGGCTGTCACTTAAGATGCGGTGCGGAAATACACCGAATTTCTTTTCCGGCAAAATATACTTCGGCACATCATAAAAATGATACAGCGCCGCCTGCGCGCCCCAACAAATATGCATGGAACTGAACACATGCTGCCTTTCCCAATCCAATATCTCACAAAGCTCCTGCCAGAAATCCACACGCTCAAAATCATAATTTTCGATCGGCGCCCCTGTGATCAAAAGTGCGTCAAAATGCCTATCTCTGATTTCGTCGAAGGTTTTATAAAACTCATTCAGATACTCGGCAGAGGTGTTTTTGGTATTATGCGTTTTCATCTGGATCAGCTCCACTTGTACCTGCAAAGGGGTATTACTCAGCAGACGCATCAACTGGATCTCCGTTTCGATTTTATTTGGCATCAGATTCAAAATACCGATCTGCAACGGGCGGATATCCTGATGGACCGCACGATCCGTATTTACGATAAAAACGTTCTCCTTTTGCAAACTGCGAAAAGCAGGCAAATCCTCTCGAATGATCAATGGCATATAGCTTCCTCCTTTGTACTTTGTTTCCAAGAAAAATAAAACAAAAAAAACGGCGCCCCCTCTTTTCATCGGGTCGCCGCTTTTTACTCTCTTTTTTAAATACAGCAACGAATAGATGATTCAGAGATTTTTTCAGACATCACAAAAGGCATGTACATACCCATGCACATGCTGCACATCATCATATTCATAGAAAGCGTGTTGTGTGTCATACTTTATTCCGCCTTTTCATCTGATTTGTCATAAACTGTAAGAAATGTTTTTATCAGTATACCGACTCTCCGTCTGTATGTCAAGTGTTTTTTGTATGCATTTGAGAACAGGAGATTGCATTATCCCCTGTTTTCTGCTATGATATCAAATAGAAATTTGATTCTAAAATTTAGATTAAAGGAGTTTTTTGTATGTCCGTTGAAATTGTCAAAGCATATTTAAAACAAGAGGGTTGTTCCAAAGAAGTTTTGGAATTTGATACTTCCAGTGCTACGGTCGAGCTTGCCGCACAAGCCGCCGGTGTGATCCCCGCAAGAATCACCAAAACACTTGCCCTGATGTCAAAGGAAGGTCCCATCGTCATTGCGGTTGCGGGCGATGCCAAAATCGACAATCGTAAATTCAAAGATACTTTCGGCATGAAAGCAAAAATGCTCTCTGCGGAAGAAACCTTGGCAGCAACAGGACATGCAGTCGGCGGCGTCTGCCCGTTTGCACTGCCGGAAGGCACAAAAGCATACGCAGACATCTCCATGAAACGCTTTGATACCGTTTTCCCGGCAGCGGGAAGCAGCAATTCCGCCGTAGAATTGACCTGCGAGGAGCTGTATCGCTTCGGGCACTGCATCGCTTGGGTGGATATTTGCAAAGGCTGGGAAAACGAAGAAGAAACGGAAGGAAGAAGTATATGAAAATCTCAACCAAAGGCAGATACGGTATGCGCATGATGCTCAGCTTGGCACTGCATTATGAAAAAGGCGTGCTGCCCTTAAAAGCCATTGCCAAAGAACAAAATATTTCCGAAAAATATCTGGAGCAGATCATCAATCCGCTGACCAAAGCCGGTTTAGTACAGAGTTTTCGCGGTGCGCAGGGCGGCTACGCTTTGATGAAAGCACCCAACGAGATCACGGTAGGTCAAGTACTCAGACTATTGGAAGGTTCCCTTTCCCCTGTGGATTGTGTCGATCATATCTCTTGTCCCAATTCCGGGCAATGCGCTTGCCTGTCTGTATGGGAAGAATTAAAAAATGCCATCGATACGGTTGTAGACCGCTACACACTGGCAGATCTGGTAGAAGAATACAGAACCAAAAACTGCGTTTTCGATTAACGAAAAAAAGAGCCTTTCCCAAAGTATTTTTTTGAGAAAAGCTCTTTTTTATGTTTCAAGGATCGTCAACTTAAGATATGCCATCTCGTCTTGTGCGGTATTTTCCAACAAGACATTGCGTTCCATATTATCCGCAAATCCTTCCAGTGTTTTGATCCAGTTTTCTTTTTCCTGCAACGGGATCGCACAAAGCAATCCGTCCGCTTCCTGTGTCACACTGCCGCCGATATGCAAAACGGATTCTTCCGCCTTTTCTGTCACAGAGTCCACTTTTCCTGCGGGTACATATAAGACGATCTGTTCATTGACTTCTGCTTTTTCCGCGGTGCTGTTACGTAATTTACTGTCAGAGTCTACGGTAAAGTCATTTTGCAGCACAGAAGTGACCTTCTCGTTTTGTCCGTCCTGCTGCACCACTTGATACTCGGCTATATTTGCCGTCACGGGTTGATTTTCCGTTACCCCTTCTGTTTTCGGTTCCGTCGTTTCCGTTACCGCCGTATTTTGCGGCAAAGAGGCTTGGAACGAAGTAGTACCGCTTTCTGCTTCCTCCGTCACAACAGTAGTATCTCCCGCCACAACAGCGGCATTTTCCGCCTGTGCATAAACATTCGCTTCTTCCGGCGCCGCTTCCTGCGCAGAAGCAATGCTTGTTTCGCGTTGTTCTGCCGCATCAAGCATTCTTTCTGTTTGATACAGCTCGTTTTTCAATGCCTCTCTATCCTTCACCTGCGTTGCCAAATGACCGCCCAATACCACCAAAAGTACCGCCGCGGCAATCGCGCTTCTTCTTTTCCAAAGATTTTTCTGCGGTTTTGTCTTCTGTGCTTCTTTCGGTGCAAAGGGGATGACTTTGGCTTCTTCTTGCAGGCGCTGCATCAGCTTTTCATGGTATCCCTGCGGCAGTTGCGTCTGATCGAGCGATGCAAGCAATTCTGCCTGCTGCCGCAAGTCTTTTTGCAGCAAACGACAGTTCTCGCATTCGCATAAATGTGCTTCCAGTTCCTGCTGCTGCTGTTGCGTCAGCGCATCGTCCATCGCAAGAAAAATCATTTCTTCGTATTTGCTGCAATCCATATCATCACCCTCCCTTCTTTTGCATTCTCACTTTTTTAACGTATCGAGCGTTTATTTTGTTCCCGAATTTTTAAAATTTCTTCCCTCAAATTTCCTCTTGCGCGAAATAATCTGGATTTTACGGTGCCTTCCTGCAAATTCATAATCTCGGCAATTTCTTCATAAGAAAGCCCTTTGACATCTCGTAAGATCAAAACCGCTTTATGCTCCGGAGATAACTTTTCCATTGCGCTCAAAAGCTCTTGATAAGCCTCTTTTTGCATAAAAGACTCCTCCGGTGTCACACCTTCGTCAGCGATCTGCAGCCCAATGCCGTCGTCTTTTTCCGCCGCTTCCTCCATCGATATGCTCTGCTTTCCCTTACGTTTTCGCATCTCATCGATGCAGGCATTGACCGCAATGCGGTAGATCCATGTGGAAAAAGCACTCATACCGTCAAAACGGTCCAAACTGCGATAAATCTTGATCCAAATTTCTTGGGACAGATCTTGTGCATCTTCCGCATTGGACATCATTCTGAGCGCAACATGATATACAATTTTTTCGTGACGTAATACCAGTTGTTCAAACGCAAGCATATCACCGTTTTTTGCCTTTTGCAGTATCATTTGCAAATCGGATGATTCTTGCACAAAATCCGCCTCCTTCCTATAATACTGCTGCAATTATAGCAGTTTTCCTTTTTTTCGTAAAGGGCGAAACGACCACTGCGAAAAAAAACAAAAAAAATAAAATTTTCTGCTTGACATTTTATTTGATTCATAGTATTATAAACGAGTCGCCGAGGTGTGGCTCAGTTTGGTTAGAGCGCTACATTAGGGATGTAGAGGCCGCAAGTTCGAATCTTGTCACCTCGACTCGGGAAATGCTGAGGACTTTGTGAAGTCATTGCCCTCAGCATTTTTATTTTTGCCGCCGATGCGGCTTTTTTTATTTTACGGCTGACACTTCTTCAAATCACACGTTTTTTATCATTTTTTCAAATTTTTCATAGGCAGATTCGAACAAAAAGTGATATACTGTGTTTTGGCATGAGCATTCCGGTCTACCCAATCATTTTTGTAATACAAAAAGAAGGAGTTTACAGTGATTATGGTTACAAAAATTCTGCAACAGATCAAAAAAGAACTGACGCTATTTCTTGCTGCACTTTGCGCTGTCATTTCTATCTGCATTATCCCAATCGATGAAGCTTATTGGGGTTATGTGGACCTGCGTGTGCTTTGCCTGCTGTTTTGTTTCATGGCATTGGTGGAAGGCTTAAAAAGCTGCAATATCTTTCTGGTCTTGGCACAAAAACTTCTGGAAGGCGAACATTCCTTACGATTATTTGTTGTCGTCTTGGTATTTCTTCCTTTTTTTACTTCCATGTTTATCACAAATGACGTGTCACTCATCACATTTGTTCCTTTTGCGCTATTGACACTGCATATCATTCAGCAAACGCAATTATCCATGCTGGTCGTTGTGTTGCAGACGATCGCCGCAAATCTCGGCAGTATGGTGACACCTTTCGGCAATCCGCAGAATTTATATCTGTTTTCGAAATATGAGATGTCCATGGGCGCTTTTTTACAGCTTTTGATGCCGTTTGCACTGGTCAGCCTTCTTTTGCTTTTGATCTGCACCGCGCAGGTCAAACGAACCAAGATCCACGTCACTTTTCCGCAAAAAGAAGTGATTTCACATCGTAAAGATATGGTATTGTTTACCGTGCTGTTTCTTTGCTGTATTTTATGCGTTTTGCATGTCATTCACTACGGCATCACATTCGTTTTGGTATTGGCAGCCATGTTGCTTCGCAGACGGGAACTGTTGAAACATGTGGACTACTCCCTGCTTTTGACGTTTGTATGCTTCTTTATTTTTTCGGGTAACATCGCAAGAATCGACGCTGTGCATGATCTGTTAGCTTTTTGTATGGAAAAATACGCGCTGATCTGTGCGATCCTCTGCTCTCAGGTCATCAGCAACGTGCCGGCTTCCATCTTGCTTTCCGGCTTTACCGAACGAGGCGATCTTCTTGTCATCGGTACCAATCTGGGTGGTCTTGGCACACTGGTGGCTTCTTTGGCAAGCCTGATCTCCTTCAAATTTTACATCAACGAATACCCCGGCACAGGGAAAAAATACATTGCCCTCTTTACTGCTTATAATGTTGGCTTTTTAGCTGTTTTATTATGCGTCTATCATTTTTTTGGATAAATTTTTCGCATTTTAAACCACAAACAGGCAGGAGAAACCATGATCGGTTTTTCCTGCCTGTTTTTTAATTGTTTTTGTGATTTGTTTCGCCTTTCAGACGCTTCATATGCTCTTTCATGCGATGCTCCACGCCCTGATCTGTCAGTTCATAATATACCCTGCCCACCAGCTCGTCCGGCAGGTACTGCTGCTCCACATAATGTCCCGGGAAATCATGTGCATAGCGATATCCGATTGCGTTGCCAAGTTCTCCGGCACCGCTGTAATGCCCATCTTTCAGATGCGGCGGAACCGTCTTGACCTGAACTGTACGCACATCATGCAGCGCACGGTCAATGCCGAGATAAGCCGCATTGCTTTTCGGCGCACAGGCGATATATGTCACTGCCTGTGCAAGCGGTATCCTGCCTTCCGGCATACCGATGAAGTTCAGCGCATCGGCAGCCGCCATTGCCACTTGCAGCGCGTGCGGATCGGCATTTCCGACATCTTCCGCCGCACAAATGACGATTCTTCTGGCGATAAACTTCGGGTCCTCTCCGGCATAAATCATTTTGGCAAGATAATATAATGCGGCGTCCGGGTCGGAACCACGCATGCTTTTGATAAATGCGGATATCGTATCGTAATGGTTGTCCCCATCTTTGTCATAACGCAGCGAACGTTTTTGGATACATTCTTCCGCAACGGCAAGCGTAATATGGATTTTCCCGTCGGAAGCTTTCGGCGTTGTCAGCACCGCAAGCTCTAATGCATTGAGCGCTGTTCTGGCATCTCCGTTTGCGGTATCCGCCAAAAATGCAACGGCGTCATCTGTGATCGTCGCATTATAAGCGCCCATGCCTCTTTTTTCGTCCTGCAATGCCCGATGCAGCAGCGTTACGATATCTTCCGAGGTCAAAGGGCGCAGTTGGAAAATAACAGAACGGGAAACCAGTGCCTGATTCACTTCAAAATACGGATTTTCCGTTGTCGCACCGACCAGAATGACTGTCCCGTCTTCTACATGCGGCAGCAAAGCGTCCTGCTGTGTTTTATTGAACCGGTGGATCTCGTCGATAAACAGTATCGTCTTTTTGCCGTACATTCCCGCAAATTCCTTTGCTTCCTGCACGATCTCCTTGATTTCTTTGATTCCTGCCGTTGTGGCATTTAATTGGCGGAACCTGCTTTTTGTGGTATTGGCAATGATTTTTGCCAATGTGGTTTTTCCTGTTCCCGGCGGTCCGTAAAAAATAACGGAACTGAGGCGATCGCTTTGAATGGCGCGGTAAAGCAGTTTATCCTTCCCCACAATATGACTTTGCCCTACAAAATCTTCCAACGTCAAAGGGCGCATTCTGGCAGCAAGCGGTGCTGCCGCTTCTGCGTTTTGCAATCTGTTGTACTCAAACAAATCCATACTTTCACCTGATTTCATTCTTTGGTCAAGAAAAGGCAGGCATCGCCAAAAGAAAAGAAACGATACCTTTCTTTGACTGCCTCCTCATATACGGAAAGCACCAAATCTTTTCCCATCAATGCGGAAACCAACATGATCAAAGTCGATTCCGGCAGATGGAAATTAGTGATCAAACAATCGACCGCTTTGAAGCGGTAACCCGGATAAATAAATATTTTCGTCCAGCCGCTTTGCGCGTGGACCACTCCGTTTTCGTCCGTGACGGACTCCAGTGTACGCGTACTGGTTGTCCCAACCGCAAAAATACGCCCGCCGTTTTGCTTCGCAGTGTTAATGATCTCCGCCTGACTTTCTTCCATGACATAGTATTCGGAATGCATTTCATGCTCCAAAACATTTTCCACTTTCACAGGGCGAAAAGTGCCAAGCCCTACATGTAATGTTACATGTGCGATCTTGATCCCCATCTGCTCGATCTCCTCTAACAGCTGCGGTGTAAAATGCAGCCCTGCCGTAGGTGCCGCAGCAGAACCGTCGTGTGCGGCGTATACTGTCTGATAACGCTCTTTGTCTTCCAATTTATGTGTAATGTAAGGCGGCAGCGGCATTTCGCCCAGTTCTTCCAAAACGGCTTCAAACACACCGTCGTAATGAAAGCGCACAATGCGGTTGCCCCCTTCGATCACCCGTAAAATCTCTGCAACAAGTTTTCCGCCGCCGAAAACGATCCGATCTTTCGGTTTCGCTTTTTTTCCCGGGCGAACCAATACCTCCCAAGTATCCAGATCCTTTCTGACTAACAGCAGGATCTCCACCCTTGCGCCCGTACCTTCTCTTTCGCCGATCAGGCGCGCCGGCAGCACACGGGTATCGTTGATGACCATACAATCTCCCGGTCGCAGATATTCTTTGATCTCATAAAAATGCTTATGTTCTCTCCTGCCGTCTGCATGAGTGACCAACAGCCGGGAAGACGCCCGGTCCTTCAGCGGTTCCTGCGCGATCAACTCTTGCGGCAGTTCAAATGCAAAATCACTGGTTTTCATGTTTCTTGACTCCGTTTCTCTTTCTTCTGCCTATCACTATACCATTGTTTTGTCTTTCTTGCAAGAAAAGCAAAAAAGTAAGCTGTTTTTATCTTTCTCTACAAAAAAACGCAGAAAGTAAAAAACTTTCTGCGAAAAAATTACTTTTTGTTTGTTTCCTGCTCTATTTTATCAAATACATACCGCACACGTTTTTCCAACGCAGCGGAAAAAACAGGTTCTTCCGCTTCCTCTTTGACCAAAACCGCTTCCTTTGGCTGCAGTTCAGCGCTTTCTTCTTCCTGCGGCTGCGCCAGAATGCCATGCGACTGTAAAAATTCTCTCCACAATGCCTGTGATGAAACTTTCAAATGCACACCGTCATTGGTGTATTGGCTGTCCAATTTTCCCTGCACATCGTCAAATATCGGATTCAAGTCCAGATAAAAGACCTGTTTTCCGTCTTCTACCGTCTTCAGATAAGCATTTCGGCTGTTGATCGCTGCATTGTTGATATAAGTGCCTGCCGCATCTTTTTCGGCGGAAACGTGCAGGATCGACTGCACAAAAATAGTAGCCTGCGGCTGTGCAGCACGCAGAGAGTCTATCACAGTGCGATATTGCCCCAAAAAGCTTTGATCCGTTCCTCTGCCCAGTTCGTTAATACCAAGCATAATATAAATCTTGCCGTAGGAATAGTCTTTCAGCAATCGATCCAGACCGATCTTGCTGTCATAACCCGCGACACTGATCTGTTTTTCATACACTTCCCAAATATTCAATCCCGTATCGGCAAAGTAAGTGGCATTTTGAAATCCGCTGTAATCTCGCAGCCCTACCGTTCTGGAATCTCCAATAAACAATGCGTCGTCAAAATAATTTTCTTCCACCCGTACATACGAAACCACCGACTCCGGCTGTTCCGGATGCGCAGGTGCCTCGGACTGTATCTTTTGCGGCTGAGCGCAATAAAATTCAGCTTGCAAAGCGGGCGGCGTCTGCAAAAAGAACGGCATCTGTACAAAAACACCCGTGCGAAAGCAAAACAGCGGAATCATGAATACCGCCGAGCATAAAATCAGCAACAGATACGGCATTTTTTTGATTTTTTCCATCCATGTCATAGCATCACCTGATCTATTAAAATCTAAAGTACAAAAACGGATTGTTCTGAGCGGTAAACAAACGATATACGCATACCCAGAAGACAACCACTAATAGTATTATGCAAATGGGGTGTTTCTTATACCTTTCATACCAATTCATGGGAAGCGGCGTTGCAAACAATACCCCTGCCGCCAAGAACGGCCAATAAGTTTCCAGCGCGTTTTTCCAATCTTCCAGATGCAGAAACAACGGCTGATCCGCGCCAAAAAACGGGAACAGGCGTGAAAAGTAAACGGCGATCTGCGAAAAATCCGTCACCGCAAATAAAATCCAGCTCAAAGGCAGCAGAAGGATCACATACGCATGCGACAGGATCCTGCTTTTTTCCAAAATATGATGTAAAAAGAGTCTTTCCAAACAAATCAGAACAAAAAACGACAATCCCCATACTACAAAATTCCACGATGCACCATGCCAAAACCCTGTGATAAACCAAACCACAAATAAATTTCTGATCAGCTTCAGCTTGCCGCAGCGGCTGCCCCCCAGCGGAATATAGACATACTGACGAAACCATCTGCCCAGTGTGATATGCCATCTGCGCCAAAATTCGCTCATGGAGCGAGAGATGTACGGGTGGTTGAAATTTTGCGGTATCGTAAACCCGAGCATTTTCCCAAGACCGATCGCCATCAAGGAATATCCCCAAAAATCGAAATAAATCTGTAAGCTATAGGCAAAAGCGCCCAACCATGCCATCTGTGTGGTAATGCTCTCGTATCCGACCATCTGGATATCGTTCCACAAAATACCGATCACATTGGCAAGCAATACTTTGGAAGCAAGCCCCAGCGTAAACGTCTTAAAACCGTCTTCCACCTGCTCTATGGTGTATTCCCTTTCTTTCAGCTGCGCGGAAACTTCCTTATATTCCACAATAGGTCCTGCGCTCAACTGTGGAAACATGCATAAATAAGCCCCCAGCGAAACAAAAGATGTTGCGGGTTCTGTTTTTTCCGTATATACATCAATCAAATATGACGTGATCTGGAAGGTATAAAAACTGATCCCCAAAGGCAGCAGCAGACCCAGCGGAGAAAGTGTGATGTCTTTTCCGATAAGATCCGCCAACAGTCCGATATTTTCCAGAAAAAAGTCCGTATATTTAAAAAACAGCAGCAGACCAAAATCATATACCAGCCCCACTGCCAAAAGAAACTTTCTTTTTTTCCCTCTCTCTGCCGCCATATGTAAGCCGATCGTATAATTGATCAGTACCGAAAAGATCAATAATAATGTATAGAAACGAAAGCCTTCCTCGCCCGCGGTATAAAACACGATACTGCCTAAAAACAGCAGTGTGTTTCTCCAACTTTTCGGCGCAATATAATAAACCGCAAAAAACAACGGCATAAATGCAAATAAAAATTTCAAACTACTAAATACCATACCGCAAAATCCCCATTACCTCGTTTTTTCGTCGTAAAACGACAGTATCGTTTCTATTATAAAGTGGAAAAAAAATAAATCAACCGTTTTCGGAAAATTTTAAAGAAATTGGAAATGCTTTCCGTTTTTTAGACTTTTGGCAAACAAAAAAAGTTTGTCTTTGGTTCCTATATTTTTCAAAAACAATCTCTCAGATTTCTTCCTTTATCCAAAATAATAATAAAAAAGCAGGTATCCACAGTTTATCAAACCAGGAAAACCCACTTTTTTGGTCGTATGTTGTATGCCTCTATCAAGTCATCAGCAAAAATCTTTCCGCATAGGGAGGACCGAAAAACTCCAGCATCTGTTTTCTATAGATATATTCACAGCCGTTTGCGGCATAGTCGAATGTTTCCACAAAATAATCATGCAGAACATAATTTTCTTCCATTCCCATTGAAATGATCGTCACTTCCACTCCGGTGTCCCGTTTATGGATCTCCACACTCTCGGGAGCGTCATCATCGGATATCAAAGAAATGATCTGCCTGATCTGATCTTCTTTCAATTTTTCCACAAACATTTTCTCTCCCCCTATCCTTCAATCGTTACATCTGTATAATAGTACAACAAAATATCCTGATAGTTATATCCCTGCTGCGCCATATACTGCGCGCCTTTTTGACTTAAACCGACGCCGTGTCCGCTGCCATAGCCCTCAAATACAAATGTTCCGTCGCTGTTTACCGTGCTGATGTAAACGGTCTGTTCTTCATATCCGTCACGATCTACCGAAATGCTTCCGCTTCCGGTCGTACTCTGTGTACTTTCCAAACCTTGCACCTGCAAAGTTTTTCCGTTTAAGGCGGATAATGTTCCCATCGTCTTTGCTACGATCCCCTGCTTTACCATTGCGGACACCAGTGAGTTGGAAGAAGCCGCATTTTGGTAACCGCCTGCATCGGAAAATACGCCGATCTCTCCGCCTTTTCCGTTAATGGTAAACATTTTACTGGGCAAACTGCTGTCGATCGCGGAAAAATAAGTCCGTATGCTTTCCTTTGTCAGCGTCACTTCGCCTTTGGAACCGATGATCTTTAACTCCTGCACTCTGCCGCCGCTGGAAATCTTTGTAATGACAATATCTTCCGCTCTGCCGATATTTTCTCCTTTGCTTTCTAACAAAGCATCAATATCATCCAATGTATATGTTCTTTCCCATGCAGTACTGCCATATTCCCCCATTTCCGGAACTGCCTGCAAATACGGCACCGTGGAATACCAAACATTCTCGCTGTTTTCTGTATAACCGCCCATGGAAGAAGAAAATACAGCCTCGATCGGAGTGCCGTTATAGCAAACGACTTCTCCTGCTGTACGGTCTACTGCACGATTCGTCGCAGCCGCTTCCCCGCTGTAGCCGTTATAAACCTGGCACGCTGTTGTATCACAAAGCTGATAACCGCTTCCGGTATGCGCACCGAGTTTTGTCATCGCGTACGTTCTTGCCGCAACCGCCTGTGCCTTCAGCGCTTCTTCTTCATAATAAGACGGCATTTCCGCGGGAAGTACACCATATAAATACTCCTCCAATGCGATCACATTGACCGCCGTCATTGTGCTGCCGTTGATGGCTGCCTCCAGCCTGCCGCGATATTCTTTACTGCCAATGGAAAGAATATCATCTTCGGCAGCAAACTGTGTGCTTTCTGCCGCCAATAAAAGAATTTCCCTTCCCTTCACGGCAGTACCTTCAAAAGAGATGCTTTCCGTGCTGTAAGGGCAAACCCGTTCCACCTCCGAACGAGATGCATCGGTCACAATTACGCTCCAGTCGCCTTCCAGATATGCGGCATAAGCGCTAAGTCCTGTATTTTGCAGGCTGTCAGCCAAATCCGCTGCTTCTTCATAATCGGAAAAATTTTCCGAGATACGCACATAAGAACCACTCATCAGCTGTAATGTAAAAGAATCGTCACTTTCCACTATACCATCTTCTACAAAACGCTCTCCGCTTTGTCTGCCGATCCGCAAGGAATCCTCTTTCACTGTAAAAGACGTCACATTTTTGTATACAGATTCCAGACCAACGCGAACCGTTTCCGGAACAGAATATGCATATGCCTTCAGCGGGAAAACTCCCAAAAACAGGCAGCAGGCAAGCGTTGCTGTCATTACTTTCTTTCGATATGCTTTCATCTTATGTCCTCCACCTATGATTTGATCGTTCTGTTTTACCGCCTTTGGCTGTAAACAGACTATTTGATGTTATTATAACATAAACAGATGAAAAAAGGCGAAAAAAAACAAAATTCCGCAAAACAAGTATCTATCTACCCGTATTTTCCTATTTTTCTTCTTCGCAAAATGCATATTCTTTCTTAAGCTCAAAAAATCCACGATCCCCTGTTTTTCAATAGGCAAAAAAACAGAGGTCCGTGTATACACAAGAACCTCTGTTGATATATTTTCTATCGATAGAACGCTTACACGAATTGCGGCTTTTATTTATCTCTCAGCTGTGCGCCCAACTGAGCGGACAGAGCCTGCAAAATCGCCTGCATTGCATCTGCAATATCGCTTTCCGCCAAGGTCTGTTGCTGACTGCGGAAAGAAATGGAATATGCGACAGACTTATAGCCTTCCTCGATCTGCGCGCCTTTGTATACGTCAAAAAGCACTACGCTTTCCAGATACTCGCCACCGTTTGTAGTGATAACGTCTTTGATTTCTTTGACTGTTACCTGATCTTTTACCAGCATCGCGATATCTCTTGTGATCGCAGGGAATTTCGGCAAAGGCTGATAAGTGCTGACCATGTTCGATTTATCCACCAGAACTTCCATATCCAAAACTGCAAGGTAAACCTTTGTACCGATTTCGTAGTTTTTCGCCACGATCGGATGCAGTTCACCAACATAACCGACTGAAACGCCGTCGATCGTGATAGCTGCTGTACGGCCGGGGTGCATCCAAGGAATATTCTTCTCTGTGCTGTACTCCGCATTTTTAATACCCAACTGGGACATCAATCTCTCGACAATGCCTTTGATATCATAGAAATCCATTTTCCCGTACATACCCATCGTCAAAGTCGGGATCTCGTGCGGCAGTTCTGTCAAGGGCAGTTCCTTCGGGATATAAACTTTTGCCACTTCGAAAAGCCCTGCGCTTTCGTTTCTTCTGTTGTAGTTCGTTGCCAAAGAAGTCAAGATTCCGTTGAAGGAAACCGTACGCATAATGCTGTAGTCCTCACCCAAAGGATTGGAGATGGTGATGGCACGGCGTAAAGTGCTGTCTTTGGGGATCATCAGTTTATCGAACACCTTGGGGCTTTCGAAGCTGAATGTCATCGCCTCACAAAGACCGTTTGCAACCATCGTCCGTTTTACCAGATCGGTAATATTCTGGCTGTATGTCTTTTTACCCACGGTAGGTGTGCCGGCAGCCAATGTCGGAACGATCTTGTCATATCCGTAAAAACGTGCCACTTCCTCCGCCAAGTCTGCCTGTGCTTCCAAGTCAGGACGGAATGTCGGTACAATGACTTTATGATTTTCACGATCTACCTTCATTTCCAAACGTTCAAAAATCTGTGCCATTTCTTCTTCTGCGATCTCGATACCAAGGAAACGATTGATCCATTCGGGAGAATAGGAAAGCTCCCAATTCTCTCTGACATTCGGATAGCAGTCTACCATGCCGGGCACAACTTCACCCGCGCCTAACAGTTCTACCAGCTGTACGGCTCTATTGACTGCATCCAGCGCAAGGTTCGGGTCCAGACCCTTTTCGTATTTTCCGGAAGCATCCGTTCTTAAACCTACTTTTTTGGCTGTGATACGGATATTCGGACCATTGAAGTTTGCAGATTCAAATAAAATAGCTTCCGCTTCTTCGCTGACTTTGGAGTTTTCGCCACCCATTACACCTGCGATCGCAACTGCTTTTTCCGGATCAGAGATCACCAACATAGACGGATCCAACTGTCTGACATTTCCGTCCAGTGTGGTGATCTGCTCACCTTCTTTTGCATTTCTGACAATGATCTTACGCTCTGCAATATCATCAATATCAAACGCATGCATCGGCTGACCCAATTCCAACATGACATAGTTGGTAATATCTACGATATTGTTGATCGGACGAACGCCTGCTGCGCGCAGTCTTTTTCTCATCCAACGGGGAGAGGGTTCGATTTTTACATTCTTCACCACTCTGGCGATATATCTCGGGCACAGTTCGGGGTTTGCGATCTCTACGGAAATAAAATCTTCCGCACGTCCCTGTGCTTTTTCTTCTACTTTGATTTCGGGATAACGCAGTGCTTCCTGATAAGTTGCAGCGGTTTCTCTGGCAATACCGATGATGCTGAAGCAATCGGGGCGGTTAGATGTGATCTCAAATTCCACTACGTCATCTTTCAGATCCAGAACATCTGCTACCTCCTTCCCCAATTCTACAGGCTCGGGAAAAATATAAATGCCGTATTCCGGTGCTTCCGGAAAATCATGTCTGTCTGCGCCCAATTCCTCGATGGAGCAAAGCATACCTTCGGAAAGCACGCCACGCAGCGCTCCCGTATGAATTTCTTTTCCGCCCGCGATCACAGAACCGTCCAATGCAACCGGTACATAATCGCCTGCCTTTACATTCGGCGCACCGGTTACGATCGTCAAAGGTTTCTCGCCTCCGACATTGACAGAGCATACCACCAGTTTATCCGCATCCGGGTGCTTTTCTACCGCAGTGATCTGACCTGTCACAATGTTTTTCAACTCACCGCCCATATGTGTGCAGCCTTCTACCTTCGAGCCGGTCAGTGTAATGTCTTCCATATATTCTTTGATGTCTGCTTTCACATCTACATATTCTTTCAACCATGACATAGGTACGTCCATTGTTTCATTTCTCCTTTCGCTTTCTTTCAACCAATCAGAACTGTTTCAGGAATTTGGTATCGTTTTCAAACAGCAGGCGCAAGTCCGTAATGCCGTAACGCTGCATTGCAACACGTTCCAAGCCCATACCAAATGCAAAACCGCTGTAGACTTCAGGATCGATACCGCTCATCTTCAGTACTTTCGGATGTACCATACCACAGCCTAACATCTCAATATATCCTTCCCCTTTGCAGACACGGCAGCCTTTTCCGCCACAGGCAAAGCAGGTAACATCCATCTCTGCACTGGGTTCTGTGAACGGGAAATGATGCGGGCGGAAACGTACTTTTGTATCCGCGCCGAACAATTCTTTCGCAAAAACTTCCAAAGCGCCCTTCAAATCGCCCATTGTGATCCCTTTATCCACAACCAGCCCTTCCAACTGATGGAATACGGGAGAATGTGTCGCGTCCACTTCATCGGAACGGTATACCGCACCGGGGCAAACCATACGGATCGGCATTTTGCCTGTTTCCATGGTACGCACCTGCACAGGAGAGGTCTGTGTACGCAGCAAAATATCGCCATTGATATAGAAGGTATCCTGCTCGTCCTTTGCGGGGTGGTTCGCAGGGATATTCAGCGCTTCAAAGTTATAGTAGTCTTTTTCCACCTCGGGACCTTCCGCCACTTCATAACCCATTCCCATGAAAATATCACAAATTTCATCAATGACAATACTCATCGGGTGTTTATGCCCTTCCGGCAGATGTTTTCCGGGCATGGTTACGTCGATCGCCTCTTTTTCCATACGGCGGTTCAGTTCGAGAGCTTCCAGACGTTTTTTCGCCTCATCGATTTTTACTTCGAGATCCTGGCGCACTTCATTCGCCATCTGTCCGATCACAGGTTTTTCCTCTGCGGAAAGTTTGCCCATTTCTTTTAAGATCGCTGTCAGCTCACCTTTTTTACCAAGGTATTTTACTTTCAGATCTTCAATATCCTTGATCTCTCTTGCTTCCTTGAATGCATCCACTGCCATGTCATGGATCTGTTTCAATCTTTCTTTCATTTCATTTTTCTCCTTCCGTGAAAATCGCCGTAAAAATAAAAAAAGCCTCGTCCAAAAAAGGGACGAAGACTCCGTGGTACCACCCAAATTCCTGCTGACACAGGCACTCTGCTGCGTAACGTGCAGGGTACGGACTCCCCTACTGAATTCGTTCAGGGAGTCGGCTCAGGTGGGAACTTCTGTACGCTGCTATCCAAAAACGCTTTCAGCCAATGACGTTTTCTCTCTGCGGCAGCAAAGCAACACATACTTTTCACCTTCACAGCCTTTTACTGTTTTTCATAACTACAGATGTATACTGTGACATCTGACTTTGCATGCAGTCATTATACCACATCAAAAAAGAAAGTCAAGCATTTGCAGACAACTCTCTTTTTTGTATCTATCATAAAAAAGGGGACCTCTCTCGCAAAGTCCCCTCAAAAAATATGTTATCGTTTTTATTTTCAGTGACTGCCGCACCCGTGGCTGCCGCAGCTATGCCCCTCGCCGTGGTCATGATGATGGTTACACATTGTATTGGGATCATATGCCAAAGTTCCTTTTAACAGCGCTTCTACCTGCGCGTCCGCATCGCCTGCGGCACCTGGATAAATTTCAATCATCTCTGCTGCCAAAGCGTTGCGGGCGCCGCCGCCAATACCGCCGCAAATCAGTGTATTCACACCCTTTTGCTTTAAAAAGCCTGCTAATGCACCATGTCCGGAACCATTGGTGGAAATCACTTCAGAAGAAACCACCGTACCATTTTCTACATGGTAAAGCTTAAACTGCTCCGTATGTCCAAAATGCTGAAATACCTGTCCGTTTTCGTATGTTACTGCAATAATCATTGTTTTTTCTCCTTTCTGATTTTCCTGACCTTCCGCACGGAGAGAACATTCCATTGTGCGGCATTGCCCTATCTGTTGGCAAAGGGAAAACTGCCCGCCCGCAATCACCAAAGGTGTACCTTCCACCAAAAACCTCGCCACTTTCTTCCTTGCCTGTGCATACAGCATCTGCACGGTGCTGCGACCGACTTCCATTTGCTTTGCGCAGGCTTCCTGCGTCATGCCCAAATGATCGATCAAGCGAAGAACTTCATATTCTTCTACCAAAAGAAAAACCCGGCAGTCCTCCACGGACCCCTCTTTTGTGCAGAACGCGGTGTGTCTTGGCATCTGGCAGACTTTTTTTCCTTTTTGCGGTCTTGGCATTGTCCTCTCCCCCTTTCTTTGACTTCATCTTACTCTTATTATTGACATATGTCAATAATAAAACGCAAAAAAACTTGCCGCTGATCATCACAAGCGGCAAGTCATACTTTATGTTATTTGACCATATTGTTTTTTATGCTTTTTTCTTTCCGGTGATCGTATCTACAGCAATCTGCCAGACTTCCGTCATCTCCAGCATCTTTTCGTGGTAAACGAACGGACCTTCCGCACCGGTCTGAGATAAAATTGCGTCCAATGCTGCTTTTTTCTGCTCCTGCGGTACAATAGAGGCTTTTCCGCAGCCGCAGACACTGGCATAATTCGCGCTCATTTTGCAGGCAACGTCCGCAAAGACCAATTCGTGCTCTGCGCGGATACAGAACGCGACCGAAGGATTCTTCGCCATCAATTCCAATTTTTTCCCTTTCTTTGCGCCATGCACATACAGCATCAGCTGTCCGTTTTCTTCCCGCATACCGAAATTGACCGGAATTATATATGGATACATCTCGTCAAAAAAAGCAACATCCATCACATTACATTGACGCATAATCGCATAGATACCCTCTTTTTCTGTTACTTCTCTGTCTTTGCGTCGCATAAAAAACCTTCTTTCTCAGTCTTTATAGATGGGGTATTTATCTGTCAAAGCGCGTACTCTTGCAGTAGCTTCTTCTTTATTTGCCTCGAAATCCTTCAGCACCATTGCAATGATCTTTCCGATCTCGACCATATCTTCTTCCACCATACCTCTGGAAGTAACCGCAGGGGTACCGATACGCACACCGCTGGTAACAAACGGAGATTGCGGATCATTGGGAATTGTATTTTTATTGACAGTAATACCTACTTCATCCAGCAGCTTTTCTGCTTCCTTACCTGTAATATTCAAATCTCTCAAATCTGCCAGCATCAAATGGTTGTCCGTACCGCCGGAAACGATAGCAACACCGTTTTCCATCAAACTCTCTGCCAAAACTTTTGCGTTTTTTACTACCTGCTGCATATATGCTTTGTACTCATCGGACAGAGCTTCTTTGAAGCAAACTGCTTTTGCCGCAATGGTGTGCATCAAAGGACCACCCTGGATACCGGGGAAGATCGCTTTGTCAATCTTCTGCGCATATTCTGCTTTACACATGATCATGCCGCCTCTGGGTCCGCGCAGTGTTTTATGTGTTGTGGTGGTTACAAAATCAGCGTGCGGTACGGGAGAGGGGTGCAGTTCTGCTGCAACCAAACCTGCGATATGCGCAATATCTACCATCAGATATGCACCCACTTCTTTCGCAACTTTCCCCATATATTCAAAATCGATCGTTCTGGCATAAGCACTTGCGCCTGCTACGATCATTTTGGGTTTGATCTCCAATGCCTTGCGACGGAAATCTTCATAGTCGATAAAACCGTCATCATTTACGCCATAAGGAACGAAATTAAAATATTTACCGGAAATATTCACAGGGCTTCCGTGTGTCAGATGACCGCCGTGATCCAGATTCATACCCATAACGGTATCACCATAATCCAACATCGCAAAATAAACTGCCATATTTGCCTGGGAACCGCTGTGAGGCTGCACATTAACATGGTCACAGCCGAACAGTTCTTTCGCTCTGTCCCTTGCCAGATCTTCCGCGATATCTACTTTCTGACAACCGCCGTAATAGCGTTTTGCAGGATAACCTTCCGCATATTTATTGGTCAAAGGTGTGCCCATTGCCAACATTACTGCTTTGGAAACAATATTTTCGGACGCGATCAGCTCAATATTATGCTGCTGACGTTCCAGTTCCATATCAATCACATCTGCGATCTCAGGATCGACCTTTCTGATCTCACTAAAATCCAACCCAGCCATGTGTAAACCTCCTTCATACACTGTCCCGTAATCTTTTTGCGGCGCAAGCCGCGCTATTTTTCAAGTATATCATAGTTCCGATGAAAACAAAAGACCTTTCCGTCTGATTTTGTCATTATTTCGCCATTTACAGCACTTTGCTTTCTTTCCTTTGCTATGCACCCATTTCGCGCTGCCACATACTATATAGAAGAAACCAATCAAATCAAGGAGGCAATCAATATGGGAGTTTACGAATTTGATCACTTGACTCAGCTCAGCGCAAGAAACAGCTGCATGAACTGCGGCTGTAACTGCGATGCAACAACAGGAGAAACCTGCATCATCGCGCAGAAAGTATTCGATCAGTGCCGCATTCAAAAATGCCTGACCGCATCTGTTTTGGGACCTGCGCGTGCAGGCAATAACAGTGCCTGCTGCACGGATATGTTCTGCGAAGGCGATATCATCGTTCCCCCTTGCAACGCGTCCGATGTCAGCGTACAGAATCTGGAACTTGCCAGCATCGATATTCTGCGTAAAAAGGCAAATCCTTTGCAGACAGGTTGCTGGGATATCGATCTGAAATATGTGTTCCGTTATACACTGGAATTCCGCAGAGCAGACGGCTGTACCATCGGCTGCATCAATGCGTCCAATGTATACAATATGAAAGTCACATTATTCGGTTCTACCGAATCCGAAGTCACCACCACGACCGATCTGTATGACTGCTGCGGCAATTCCTACGGCGGTCCCTTCGTTGTGGCGGAAGGCAAAGCTATCGCGTTGAACGCCGAACTGAAATATCCTTCCTGCTGCAACTCCTGCTGCAATTCTTGCTGCAACGACTGCAATTCCTGCGGCAATTCCTGCTGCAACGACAACACAGCTACCGCGCCTGTTGCCGTTAATGTCACATTGGGACTGTTTACCATCGTAAAACTGTTCCGCACGGTAAACATGATGGTAAATTCTCTGGGCAGATGTTTGCCGGAACAGTGCACTGCACTGGGCAGCGCAGCAGACCCTTGCGCAAACTTTGAATCCATGGAATTCCCGATGGATATGTTCTCTCCCAGCGCGCAGCCTCACGCTTGCTGCAGCATCGGCACCACCTACGGCTCCGCAGCCTGCGCTTCCGAAAGCAACGCTACCGGCAGAAACAACGGCAGCTGCAGCAGCTGCGGCTAAACCTTTTTTCTCCTTTCCCTCTTACCGCCATATACCATCCGTATCGGAAAACGAAAAGCTGTCGGCTCTTGCCGGCGGCTTTTCCCCGTTTCCGCCAATTTTTTGCCGCACCGCGCTCTTTTTTTACACATAAAAACGTATTGTCTTTTTGGAAAAAAAAGACTATACTTGAGAAAATATCATTGTATTTATCAAAAGAAACGGAGGAAACAGCATGGGTTACATACCGACCAGAGAAGAAGCTTGGGCACTGTTAAACGAATATAATAAAGAACCTTTTCATCTGCGCCATGGCGAAGTGGTAGAAGGCGCGATGCGTTATTTTGCAAGAGAGCTGGGATATGCCCAAGAAGAAGAATTCTGGGGTATCGTCGGACTGCTGCACGATTTAGACTTTGAACTTTACCCGGAAGAACATTGCATCAAAAGCCAGCAGATCATGGCGAAAAAAGGTCTGGACGAGCGCCTGATCCACGCAACGGCAAGCCACGGTTATGGTTTGGTTGCGGATATCCCCCCGGAACACGAAATGGAAAAAGTGCTTTTTGCCGTCGATGAGCTGACCGGTCTGCTCGGTGCTGCCGCCTTGATGCGCCCTTCCAAAAGCGTACAGGATATGGAGCTGAAGTCCGCAAAGAAAAAATTCAAGGACAAAGCCTTTGCTGCCGGCTGCAACCGCGATGTCATCAAAAAAGGTGCCGAAATGCTGGGCTGGGATCTGGATAAGCTGATCGAGATGACCATTCTTGCGATGCGGGAAGATCCCAAAAACTGATTTTTTTATCGGAAGGGTATTTTACTTTGAATGATACGAAAACATTCCGTTTTTCTGATAGACTGCTTCGGAAAACGGAATGTTTTTTGCTTTTCTGCAAATGAAAATATTTACAATGCATGGTTCTGAAAAAAAGCAGGCGCTTCTTCGGCAAAACAGCCGAAAAAACACCTGCTTTGATTTGTTTTTATTCAAATATTGTTCCTGCCATTTTGCGTCTTTTATACTGCCAAAGAAAAATTTATGCTTTTTCAGTCTTTTCTTTCTGGTAAGCGCATTTGGGATTTGAGCAAACCACTTTCGGGTTTTTCTTTCCCTTTTCTTCCAAGTAACTGCCGCAGACAGGACATTTTTCTCCGGTGGGTTTATTCCAAGACATAAAACCACAAGTCGGATTGTTTTCACAGCCGTAATAGGTCCTGCCGCGCTTGGTTTTCTTGATTAAAACTTTGCCGCCGCATTCAGGGCAGGTTGTGCCCGCGTCCTCAAAAAACGGTTTCGCGTTCTGGCATTCCGGGAATCCTGGGCAAGCCAAAAATTTACCGTATCTTCCGTATTTGATCACCATATTTCGACCGCATTTTTCACAGATCACATCACTGACTTCATCTTTGATTTCCACCTTCGCCAGTTTCTCCTTCGCGTCATCGACCGCATGGCGGAAGCCGGGATAAAAATCGCGTACGATCTGTTTCCATTCTTCCTTGCCTTCCTCGACATTATCCAAACGCTGCTCCATTCTTGCGGTAAAATCAATATCCACAATATCGGAGAAGTAATTTTTCATGATCTCGTTGACGGTTTCTCCCAATTCTGTAGGATACAGGACTTTCGCCTCTTTGGTGACATAATTTCTCGCCTGGATCGTTGTCAACGTCGGCGCATACGTACTGGGGCGTCCAACACCGATCTCCTCCAGCGTCTTGATCAAAGATGCGTCCGTAAAACGGGCAGGCGGCTGCGTAAAATGCTGTTCCGGCAGCAACTGCTCCTGCTTTAAGACATCATTCTGCTCTAAAAGAGGAATGAGCTTTGCTTCTTCTTCCTCTCCCCTGTTGTATACTTCCAGAAAGCCTTTGAATTTCAAGGAAGAACCACTTGCGCGGAAGGTATAGTCACCTGCTTTGATCTTAGCATTTTGCGTATGATACACAGCAGGGCTCATCTGACTTGCCACAAAACGCTCCCAGATCAGCTTATACAAGCGGTAATGGTCTTTTCCCAGAGAGCTTTTCAGACTCTCCGGTGTTCTTCTGACATCGGTAGGTCGGATCGCTTCGTGCGCATCTTGTGTTTTTCCTTTGGATTTATAAACCACTCTTTCGGGATTCAGGTATTCCTGCCCAAAGGTATCCACAATATAGCTCTTTGCGGCTTCGTATGCCTCATCGGAAATACGGAAAGAGTCTGTTCTGATATAAGAAACCAGACCGACCGTACCTTCTCCCTGGATATTGACGCCTTCATACAGCTGCTGTGCGATCATCATGGTTTTTTGTGTCGCCATATTCAAGTGCTTGCTGGCTTCCTGCTGCAAGGTACTTGTGGTAAAGGGCGCAACGGGATTTTTCTGACGTAACCCTTTTTTTACTTCCGTCACGGTAAAATCCTCGGTTTGGATCGCATCTAAAATTTCGCGCACCTGCGCTTCGTTCTTCAACTCGATCTTTTCTTCCCCTTTGCCGTAAAATTTCGCGTCAAAGGCTTTATTTTCTTTATTTTTTAACTTTGCCGTGATGCTCCAGTATTCTTCCGGGATAAAATCACGGATCTCCTCTTCTCTGTCGCAGATAATACGCATCGCAACCGACTGCACACGACCCGCGGAAAGACCTTTTTTCACCTTCTGCCAAAGCAGGTCACTGATGGTATAGCCGACCATTCTGTCCAGCACACGCCTTGCCTGCTGCGCATTCACCAAATCCATATCGATCTGCCGCGCCTCCGAAATAGAGCGTTTGACAGCGGACTGCGTGATCTCGTTGAATGTGATACGGCTGATGGGCTTATCCTCCAGATTCAAAGCATGCAGCAAATGCCAACTGATGGCTTCTCCCTCTCGGTCAGGGTCAGTCGCCAGATATACTTTATCCGCATTCTTGGCTTCTTTGCGCAGCTTTGTCAGCAGCTCTCCCTTTCCTCGAATGGTAATATATTTCGGCTCAAAATCATGCTCGATATCAATACCCATCTGGCTTTTCGGCAGATCGCGGATATGACCCATAGATGCCTCAATACGGTATTGACTGCCCAAAAATTTTTTTATGGTATTCGCTTTGGCAGGAGATTCTACGATCACAAGATGTTTTTTCCCGCTTTTGGCGGATTTTTTCTTCTCCGTACTTTTTGCTTTCGCCGTTGTTTTTTTCGTTGTTTCTTTTTTCTCTTTTTCTGCTTGTTTTGCCATTTTTCACCTCAAATTACAGCTCTCTGATATATCCCGATTGCGGTAATTTCCGAATATGCCCCGCAATCTCCAGTACAGAAAGCATGTATTGCAATTCCTGCAGGGAGCGTCCTGTTTTTTGCAGCAGTTCTTCCGTCCCGACAGGCTCGTTTCCGATCAGTTGAAAAATCTCTTTTTCTTCTTCCGACAAGGAATCGGCTACTTTTTGAGAAAATGCTTTTTTCTCATCTTCTCCATAGGATATGCCCAACGCAAATAAAATATCTTCAAAATTCGTAATGATCGGGCAGCCTTGTTTGATCAAATTGTTGGTTCCTTCACTCAGCGCACTCGTCACATTTCCCGGCACAACAAAGACATCTCTGCCGCTTTCCAGTGCCAGATCCGCAGTGATCAGCGTACCGCTGCGTCTGCCTGCCTCAATGACTACTACCATTTTGGACAAGCCGCTGATGATCCGGTTTCGAAACGGAAAATTTCTGGCTACGGCAGGTGTTCCGGGTGGGTATTCCGAAATCACACAACCGTTTTGTATGATCCGCTCCATCAACTCCCGATTTTCCTCGGGATAACAGACATCTACGCCACAGCCTAACACCGCGATCGTTTGTCCGCCGCCGTCCAAAATGCCTTTATGCGCCATCGTATCAATGCCTCTGGCCATACCGCTGACGACCACTACATTGGTTTTCCCAAGATCCTTCGTGATTTTATACGCCACATTCGCACCGTAGGAAGAACATTTTCTTGCGCCGACTACGCTGATTTTGTCGATATCGTCGTCCGGCAGTGTGCCTTTGACATAAATACCGACAGGCGGGTCATAGATTTCTTTTAACAGTGCAGGGTATTTCGGGTGCCGAAAAGAATAAAAGGAGATGCCTTTTTCTTCCAACTCCCAGATCCATTCGTCCAACTGATCGGCATCGCGAAAAGAAACGATCCTCTCGCACAAAGAAGCAGGTATCCCGGGAACTTCTTTCAGGCTGGCAATATCCGCATGCCAAACCGCTTCCGCCGTATGAAAATACTCCAAAAGGCGACTGATACGTTTGGGACCGATCCCATCTATACGGGAAAGCCACATCATATAATATTCTTCCACGGAAATACACCTGCTTTCCTTATCGTTACGGTTTCTACTATATAATGATTTTTTTTGAAATGCAATACAAAATTTTCTTGGATTGTTATTTTTTTAAAAAAACTATATTTCCCATGGCTATCTGTATTTCACTTTTCCTCAAAGAAATTCCCCTTTCTGTTTCGGGAAAGATATTCTTCTAAACTGCCTCTAAAACCATACGCAGATATCATAGCCGCTTGAAAAAACAGTGTTTGGTGGTATTTTCTTTTTTATGATATTAGCTCTAACATAACCCGCTTTTGTTCTGCTGCCTTTTCTGATCTTATCGTTGCATAAATAAAAAAAAATTGCTATCATGAATACGAATTGAGTTAGGTTTTCTGCGGGAGGGAGCTTTTTTATGATATCCAAAATCAATAGCGCAGCCGTATCCGGCATCGACGGCTACAATGTTTGTGTGGAAACAGATCTGGGCAGCGGTCTGCCTGCGTTCGAAATTGTCGGTCTGCCCGATTCTGCCATTAAGGAATCGAGAGAACGGGTGCGTGCCGCCATCAAAAACTGCGGGTTTTCCTTTCCTGCCAAACGTATCGTTGTAAACTTGGCACCTGCGGACACCAGAAAAGAAGGACCTTCCTTTGACCTGCCGATCGCGCTTGGCATTCTTTGCTGTATGGAAATCATACCGTCATCGGCACTGCAGGACGCATTTGTCTGCGGCGAGCTTTCTCTGGACGGCTCCGTCCGCGCGGTCAACGGCATATTGCCTATGGTTTATCAGGCTTATCAGAGCGGTATCCGCAGATGTTTTTTGCCGGAAGATAACGCCATGGAAGGCGCTTTGGTGGCGGGTATGGAAGTTTATCCTATTTCACATTTGACAAAGTTTGTGCAGTTTTTACGCGGACAATGTGATATTTCTCCGCTGAAAGCCGATATTTCCTCTCTCCTGCAGCAACAAGCCGTTTACCACGGTCCTGATTTTGCGGATATCAAAGGACAGCAGACTGCCCGTCGTGCAGCGGAGATCGGAGCGGCCGGAAGTCATAACCTTCTTCTGATTGGGGCACCGGGGGCCGGTAAGACCATGCTTGCCAAACGTATCCCCTCCATTTTGCCGGATATGTCATTTGAAGAAAGTATCGAGCTGACTAAAATCTACAGCGTAGCAGGTCTTTTGCCGGAAAAAACGTCCTTCCTGTGTCAAAGACCCTTTCGCTCCCCGCATCACACCATATCCGCTTCTGCCCTGACCGGAGGCGGAAGGATTCCAAAGCCTGGGGAAATCACACTGGCACACCACGGCGTACTTTTTCTGGACGAGTTGCCGGAATTTCAGCGCAGTGCATTGGAAGTAATGCGCCAACCGTTAGAAGATGGAAAAGTCACGATTGCACGAGTCAACGGCACACTGACATTTCCTTCCGACTTTATGCTGGTTGCGGCGATGAATCCCTGTCCCTGCGGATACCTTGGCAACAGTGAAAAATGCAGATGCACGCAGCATGAAATCGCGAAATATCACAGCAAAATCAGCGGACCTTTGTTAGATCGTATTGATCTGATGGTAGAAATGCCTCCGGTGCAGTATGACGATCTGGAAAACGGCACAAAGGCAGAATCCTCCGCGGAAATTCGCAAACGCGTCCTTCGTGCACATCAGATGCAGTTAGAAAGATACCAAACAGAAGGGATTTTATTTAATTCGCAACTTTCTCCTGCGCAAACCGAACGCTTCTGTGTTTTAGGGGATACGGAAAAAGCACTTTTGCGTAGCGCTTTTGAACGCATGGGAATGAGCGCGCGTGCTTACCACAAAGTATTGAAAGTCAGCAGGACCATTGCCGATTTGGAAGGAAGCGAAAGGATTACAAAATACCATCTGACCGAAGCATTACAATACCGCTCTTTGGACAGAAAATACTTATTTTGATCGATTTTTTAAATTTTGACAGGTGATTTTTATGAGATTATATGTTTCACACGATGGACAAATGTCAGAGTCTATGCTCATCGGTTGCCTGCTTGCTGTCGCCGGCGGCTTCATGGATGCATATACCTATCTGATCCGCGGCGGTGTTTTTGCCAACGCGCAAACCGGCAATCTGGTACTTTTGGGCATGAAACTTGCACAAAAACAGTGGATCGCCGCTTTTTATAACCTTTTACCGATTCTTGCATTCGCGGCTGGTGTATTTTTAGATGAATATATTCGCAGCATCTGGAAATGGAATCCCCGTTTTCATTGGCGCCAAGGTGTCCTGATATTAGAGTTTCTGATACTGCTTTTGGTCTGCTTTCTGCCAAACGGATACACCGATATGCTAGCAAACGTACTGGTTTCCTTTGTCTGTGCTTTGCAGGCGCAAAGCTTCCGCAAAGTAGACGGTCTGACCTATGCTTCTACCATGTGCACCGGAAATCTGCGCAGCGGCACCGAACAACTGGCGGCGTATCTGAAAAGCAAAAGCAGAAAAATGCTGCGTAATGCATTGCGCTATTACGGCATTATTATCACTTTCATTTTGGGCGCGATGTGCGGCACATTTCTCGTTCCTGCCATTGGAATACACGCGATACTGTTTTGCTGTGCCATTCTCGGTGTCGCGATCGTTCTTTTGTTTATCCAAGATCAGGGCAATTCCGCCAACGCAGTTTAAAATATATTTTTTCCCGCCGTTTCAACCAAAACCATCTGCTCCGCCGCGTTTGCAAACAGGCGGATTTTTTTGCGTGTTTTCTTGGCAAATCCCCTTGACAAGCCTTCTAAAACAGAGTAATATATACAAGGTGTTGTATTGTTATAAAAGTCGATCTGCAAGGAGAAAAAGATGAAAGACTCTGCCGAATTCGTAATTACCAGAAGAATCTTGCGTTTGAGCAATCTTTTGATCAATAGCACACATGAGGAATTGGTTGCTTTTGATTTGACTTATATTCAGGCAGAAGCGCTTCTGTTTTTCCATAAAAACATCGGCGCAAAGGCTTTGGATCTGAAAGAATACTTCAATATCTCGCATCAGGCAGCCCGCAGTATTGTAGAGCGGCTTTGCAAAAAGAATTATCTGTATACGCAGGTTTCTCAAAAAGACGCGCGTGCCAAGCAGGTCTTTTGTACCGAAGAAGGCGACTGTATTTGCCGCACATTGAAAGACTTCGGCAACAACGACGGGCAAAATCTGCTAAAAGACGTATCCGAAGAAGATAAGGCTCGCCTTTTAACGCTATTGCAACAGATGATTCATAATATAAACGTGTAAATAAGGGGTTTTCCCCTGTTTTTTATCAAAAGATATACAATGTGTTGTATGTATGAGCAAAAGAAAGGATGTTTCGGAAAACATGGAAAAATGTAAACGCTATTTCATTTTTATTGTAGGTTTGTTTATCAACTCTCTGGGTGTCAGCCTGATCACAAAAGCGGACTTGGGGACCTCTCCTATTTCCTCGATCCCTTATGTTTCAAGTCTGAACTTCCCGTTTACACTGGGAGTATTTACCATTATTTTCAGTCTGCTGCTGATCCTGCTGCAGCTGTTCATTCTCGGCAAAAATTTCCGGGCGGAACATTATTTACAGATCCCTGTATCGATCGCTTTTGGATTTTTCATCGATATTTGTATGTTTTTCTTAACAGACCTGCAGCCTGTAATGTATTTCACGAAACTTTTCTATTTGCTGATCGGCTGTGTAGTACTTGGTGTAGGTGTATATTTCGAAATTCTGGCAGACGTTGTCATGCTGCCCGGTGAATCTTTTGTCCGTGCAGTTGTGTACCGTTGGAAAACAGATTTCGGCACTATAAAAATTGCATTTGATGTTTCTCTAAGCTGTATTGCTGCCCTGCTTTCCTTCCTTTTTGCAGGAGAGCTTTTCGGTGTCAGAGAAGGAACGATTATCGCAGCTTTGTTGGTAGGATTCATTGCACGTACTTTGAACCGTCAGCTTGCGTTCCTTCCGACAGCGCTTTTTAGTGTAAAATAAAAGTTAATCCCATTTGTGAACTGAACCAGATTGTACGGACAGCACAAAAAAGCGTTCTTACGAGGATAATATTTGATTTTCAAGTGGAGTGGCGTAGCGTGAGCGGCGCCACTCCTGTTTTTAATTGAATTCTCTCATGGT
>CALWRB010000048.1 GCA_944383855.1 uncultured Lachnospiraceae bacterium | reverse complement strand
TTTCCTGCCAAAGAATGTTGTTTTCTCTGGCTATCCTCAGATTTATTTTAGGTCAAATCTGCAAAACCTCGTCATTTTGAATTGACTATGGGTCGTATGGTATCTTACTGTTCAGTTTTCAAGGATCAATCTGCTGAAAAACCTGTCAGCAAAAGTTATTATACTCTGTATCTTCATTCTTGTCAACAGTTTTTTCACTATTTTTTATTGCTTTCTTTTCTGTCGTTTTCTTTCTTTCGACAGCTGCAGTTGTTAATTATACAGGATACTGCGCAAATGTCAATACCTTTTTTCATTTTTTTATTTTTAATATCATCTCTTTTTCGCTACTTGTGCGAGCGCAGATAAAAACTCCCGTTTCATCCAGGCAGGCAGCTTACTTTCGCGAATCTGCTTTTGATCCATCCACACAAACCCTTCGTGTTCTTTGCTCAGCACCACTTCTCCGCTTTCCCATAAGCAAAGGTAAGTAAAAATTGCCAAATGCAAATGCGGTTTGAGCACATCATAAACCGAAAAAGGTCGCACCACAGAGATTTTCAGTCCTGTTTCTTCCTCCACCTCTCGAAACAAACCATCCATACACGTTTCCGCAAAATGCACACCGCCGCCGGGCAGATCCCATTTTGCTTTTTTGTTAATGGTACTGCCCAGCATCTCCTCTTTGGAACGGCGTAAGACCAATACCTGGTCTTCTTTGACAATGATGGCTTTTACCGCTATGGAAAAATCCCGCTTCATTCCTATCCCCCACTGTCATTTGTTCATTTTGCTTCTTCCAAAAGTGTTTTCAGTTCTTCTTCCGTCAAATGATATTCCTTGTTGCAAAAATGGCAATGCAGCGTCGCCTCATGGTCCTGTGTAATGATTTTTTCCAATTCCTCTTTGCCAATACTGATCAAAGCTTTCTCCACGCGTTCTTTCGTACAGTTACAGTAAAAAGAAGCCTCTACGCGATCCACGATCTTCAGCTGCATATCGCCCAAGATCATTTCCAAAACATCCTCCGGTGTTTTTCCCATATCCAACAAATCCGTCACATAGGGAATCCGATTCAGCCGTTCCTCTAATTTGGAGATCATTTCTTCCGTTGTGTCAGGCATCAGCTGTATGATAAATCCACCCGCGCGGCGAATAGAAGTATCGGTATCCACCAACACACCCAGACCCACTGCGGAAGGTGTTTGTTCAGACTGCGCGAAATAATAAGTCAGGTCCTCCGCGATCTCGCCGGAAACCAGTTTAATCCTGCCCGCATACGGCTCACGCATTCCGATGTCTTTGATGACGCTCATGTAGCCTTCTCCGATCGCACCGCCTACATCCAGCTTTCCGGGATATTTTACAGGAATATCTACCGTAGGATTAAATACATACCCTTTCACTCTTGCCTGACTGTCCGCGGAAACTACAATTCCTTTTAACGGTCCTAAACTTCTGATTTGCAGGGTCAAAAGATCCTTGTCCCCTTTCAGCATTGTTCCCATCATTGCGGCAGCCGTCAACATTCTGCCCAAGGCAGCGGACGCTACAGGTGAAGTATGGTGTACCTGTCTTGCGTGCTGCACCAATTCTCCCGTTGTTGCCGCAAAGGCGCGAATGGCACCGTTTCCCGCGGTCGCCCGAATCACATAATCGCCCATATTCTTTATTCCTCCTATTCCAAAATCACACTTCCGTCTTTCTTTTTCTTGCTACATAAAAAATTCGTTCCGTTTCTTCTTCCGGCGGAAGAAATCCGTATGCCGCAAAACATTCCAATAATTCCAGTCCGTTTTGTGTCAATAATTTTTCCACCTCTTTTGTGGTATATGCTTTTTCATAATGAAATTCTTCTGTCCTTGTATAAGTGCCGTCTTTTTCTTTCTTTTGGAAAATATTCACGGCATACTCATTGATCTTTTCCTGCGTATCATAAAAGTTTTCCCAAATATACGCGGCATCTTCTGTCGTATACGCAAATGTATTGCTGCCGTAAATTTCACGGAAACGATATTCTGTATTCAGATCAAAGATCAAAAGCCCTTCCGAAGTCAAGGCATTTGCCACACACGCAAAGGCAGCGGAAAGTTCCGCCGCTTCCGTCAAATAATTCATGCAGTCCATCAAACTGATGATACAATCCTGCGCCTGCGGCAATGAAAAATCGCACATGTCCTGACAGTACAGTGCGGCTTCACATCCTTGCATCCGGCATTTCTGTTCTGCCAACGCTAACATTTCTTCCGAAATATCTATGCCTGTCACATCGTATCCTGCCTTTGCCAAACGCAGCGTCATACTTCCTGTGCCACAGCCAAGATCTGTCACTCGCACAGGTGATACACCATAACGCTGCCAGATCTGCCGTAAGTAATCCAGCCACATATCATAATCCACATCTTCCATAAAGATATCGTATACTTGTGCCAATGCGCCGTAAGCTTCCATGATTCGCCCGCACCTCCCATCTACTTGTTTTATGCATCTAAATATGATAACACATCACGAAAAAAAATCAATTACTTCCGTACGAAATGTCATGCTGCGCAGAAAAAATACCGTTTTTCTCCCCCAAAAACAGAACACCCTCCCCGAAAAATACTCCCGGGGAGGGCGAGGATAGTGCAGAACGTAACATATCCGTTCTTTTTTTCTTGATATCTTTGCACAACAATAGCGCTATCGTTTATTCCAATTCAAAATCACCGGTATACAGTCGGTAGTAGACTCCTTTTTGTGCCACCAGAGCATCATGGTCACCTCGTTCAATAATGTTGCCCTGATCCAGTACCATAATGGCATCAGAGTTTTGCACTGTAGAAAGTCTGTGCGCAATGACAAAAATTGTCCTGCCTTCCATCAGTCGGTCCATACCGCTTTGCACCAAAGCCTCTGTTCTGGTATCAATACTGGACGTTGCTTCATCTAACACCAAAACAGGCGGGTCTGCCACAGCCGCTCGCGCAATAGAAAGCAGCTGTCTTTGTCCTTGCGACAACAAAGCGCCGTCTTGTGTCAGCATCGTTTGGTATCCGTCCGGCAGACGGCTGATAAAATCATGCGCATTGGTCAGCATCGCCGCGGCGATACATTCCTCATCGGTCGCGTCCAGCCTGCCGTAGCGGATATTTTCCATGATTGTGCCCGTAAACAGATGCACGTCCTGCAGCACCACACCGAGAGATCTGCGCAGATCCGGCTTTTTGATCTTAGTGATCTCTATACCGTCATATAAAATTTCTCCGCTGTTAATATCATAAAAACGATTGACCAAATTGGTAATGGTCGTCTTTCCCGCGCCTGTCGCACCGACAAAGGCGATTTTCTGTCCGGGTTTGGCAAACAGATTGATCTTGTGCAGTATCGTTTTTTGCGCAGTGTAGCCAAAATCCACATCGTGAAAACGAATATCTCCCTTTAACGGCACATAGCTAACCGTACCGTCTTCGGCAGGGCAGCGCCAAAACCAGCCTTTTTCGGTTTTTTCCGCAGTATCCTGTTCGACATCCGCCGCGCGTACCAAAGTTACCGTACCGTGGTCTTCTTCCACCTTTTCGTCCAGTAACATAAAGATACGTCCGGCACCCGCCAATGCCATCGCTATCAGGCTGATCTGCTGCGAAATTTGGGAAATTGGCATACAAAGCGCTTTGGATAGATTCAAAAACGCAATGATCATACCTACCGTCACGGAACCGATTTGATTCAGTGCCAGCAAACCGCCTACCAAAGCCAGCAATACATACTGTAAATTGCCGATCTGCATCATCAAAGGCATCAAGATATTGCCGTAAATATTTGCCCGCACCGCGTCTTCATACAGACCGTCGTTTTTCTTCATAAACCGAGCTTTCACTTGCTCCTCATGGCAGAACACCTTAATGACTTTTTGTCCGTTCAGCGTTTCTTCCGCAAACCCCGTCACATCTGCCAAGCTTTGCTGTTGGCGGATAAAATAGTGCGCGCTTTGTCCGCCCACTTTGCGGGAAGTGCAAACCATAATGATCGCAAACACGAGCACTACCAATGTCAGCGGCACACTGTTGGCAAACATCGCCACCAGTATCACCACAACGGAAATCACAGATGAAATCAACTGCGGCAGCGCCTGGGAGATAAACTGGCGCAGTGTGTCTGTATCGTTTGTATAGTGACTCATGATATCGCCATGCGTATGTGTGTCAAAATAAGAGATCGGCAGCTGCTGCATATGTCGAAACATATCATCTCTGATCTCTTTGAGCGTTCCCTGCGAAATGCGGATCATCAACCGATTATACAAAAAAGAGCAGATCGTGCCAAAAGCATAGATGACCGCCATACGGAGGATCAACGAAAACAGACCGTCAAAATTCGGCGCACTTTCTGTCAAAAACGGTGTAATATAATCATCGATCAGTGTTTCCAGAAACAACGAACTGAGCACGACCGCGCAGGAGCTGATAAAAATGCAGACCAAAACCACCGCAAATAATGCTTTATGTCTTCCGACGATATAAGACAGCAACCGTTTCATAATATGCTTTCGCTTCATAACAGGCTGTGTATTATTGTTTTGCATCTTCCTCTCCCCCTTTCATCTGTGTCAGATACATTTCTCTGTAGATCTTGTTCTCTTTTATGAGTTGTTCATGCGTACCCAAAGCACTGATTCTTCCGCCTTCCAGTACCAAGATCTGGTCTGCGTCCTCCACAGACGAGATCCGTTGTGCAATGATGATTTTGGTGGAATCCGGGATCTCCTCCAAAAACGCTTTTCTGATCAGCGCGTCGGTTTTGGTATCCACCGCACTGGTGGAATCATCTAAAATCAGTATTTTCGGCTTCTTTAACAACGCTCTGGCAATACACAGCCTTTGCTTTTGTCCGCCGGAAACATTGGTACCGCCCTGTTCGATGTAAGTATCGTATCCGTCCGGAAATGTCGAGATGAACGAATCCGCCTGCGCCAGCTTGCAAGCCTGCACCACTTCTTCGTCTGAAGCGGTAGAATCGCCCCAACGCAGATTTTCCTTGATCGTACCGGAAAACAATTCGTTTTTCTGTAATACCATTGCCACCTCATTACGCAGTGTATACAGATCATAGTCTTTCACATCTACACCGCCGATCGTCACGCGCCCTTCCGTCACATCATACAGACGGGGAATCAGCTGCACCAAAGAACTTTTTCCGCTTCCGGTTCCTCCCACAATGCCGAGTGTGGAACCGGCAGGGATCCGCAGGCTGATATCTTTCAGACATTTCGATTCCGTATCCGCGCCATATCCGAATCCGACATGCTCAAATACAATCTCGCTGTCCTCCATCTTCCTGATCGGGTGTTTTTTATTCTGCAAGGTACTCTTTTCCTGCAGCACTTCCGAAATACGCTTTGCGGAAGCATTCGCGATGTTCAGTATCACCATCACCATAGAAAGCATCATCAGACAGCTCAAAATACTCATCGCGTAGGAGATCATACTGGTCAGATCGCCTGTCGTCATATCCGTTCCGCCGCTGAGCACGATCGCTTTTGCGCCGAACCAGCTTAACAGCAGCATACAGGCATAGACCACAAACTGCATCAGCGGCATATTAAGCGCTACAATTCTTTCCGCTTTGCTGAATACGTTGTAGATCTGTCCCGAAACCTTTCCGAACTTTTCTTCTTCAAAGTCCTCCCGTACAAAAGACTTTACGACCCGCATGCCAATGACGTTTTCCTGCACTACGCCGTTTAATTCATCGTAAATATGAAACACCTTCGTAAAATACGGATAAGAAAAATGAATGATTGCCAACAATCCAATGCCCAAAACAGGAATCGCGACCAAAAACATCATCGACAGATCCGCATTGACCGAAAAGGCGGCAAGCAGAGAAAAAATCAGCATAAACGGCGCACGGATCGCCACACGGATCAGCATCATAAATGCCATCTGCACATTGGTCACGTCCGTTGTCAGTCTGGTCACCAAACTGGAAGCGGAGAATTTGTCGATATTATCAAATGAAAATTCCTGGATCCGGTCGTACATATCTTTCCGCAGATTTCTGGAAAAACCGGCAGAAGCCCTTGCACAGAAAAAGCCGGACAAAAGTCCCGCCACAAGTCCAAGCAAAACCAAAACCAATAAAAAAGAGCCGAAAGAAATCAAAAATGACTGATCCTTTCCATCGATTCCGCGGTCAATGACCTCCGCCATACACAGGGGGATCGTGATCTCAATAAAAACTTCCAGCAGTACAAAAATAGGCGTTAAAATCGTATCCCGCTTATACTGCCGAATAGATTTTGCAAATTGCAACAGCATGGTATTCCTCCTTTTTATGCAATATACACCGATGTGACACTTCCAAGTCTTAAAACGATTCTAATATGCTTTTCAGACCTTTTTTGGTATATCACATCGGCAGAATATGCTTTTCTTTTTATTTTATTAGGTTATCATACCATTTTATTTTCCTTTTGAGAATTACAAAAATTATTATGTCATTAAAAAAAATCTAATATCAAATTGCATTTTCCTCTTTCCTGCATTATACTGATCACATAACTTTTGTGAAGGAGGAAATTTTATGAACACACAACAGCTGAGTTGTTTTTTACTGGTTGCGGACCGCCTGAATTTTACCAAAGCGGCAGAGGAGCTGTTTCTTTCCGTCCCCACAGTCACGCATCATATCAAAACGCTGGAAGCGGAACTGAAAACCACATTGTTTTTACGCAATTCCAAAATGGTCCAGTTAACGGAAGCCGGCGCGTCCTTTTATGAAGATGCGAAAGAAATTTTAGACAAGATCCGCCTGTCCGAGCAGAAGTTGGCACATATCGCAAATGCTTCCACCTTCTTTTTGAAGATCGGCTGCACCAGCAACGCGGAATTGGAATATCTAAAAGAACCGCTTGCCAAACTGCATCAGATCTACCCAAATATGCTTCCGAAAATTTATGTCCACGATTATTTTTCACTGAAAAAATTATTTGAAAATCATCAGATCGATCTGATGCTCTCCACCAAAGGTATGGTAAAAAATATGCCGGGCAGCGTCTTTAAACAAACCAGGATCGCCAAAAATTATGCGATTTTCCCCGCTGATTCCCCCCTTCGCGATAAAACCGAACTGCATCTGGAAGATATCAAGCAGCAACGGCTGATCATTCTTCACCCCAAGCTGATCCCGTTTCAATATTCCGACCGCATGCGCGATCAGATGGCAGAACGCGCCTTCTCTCACCAGGATATTCTTTGTGATAATGACCAGGTCGGGCTTCTTTTGGCTGAATGCGGCTTTGGCATTGTGGTTTTCCCGGAATTTTGCATCGGCACACTGCCCGCAACACTAAAAATGCTGCCATTTGAGCAGAACGTTTTTTCCATTTCCTATGGTGTCACACATCATAAAAAAATCCGGCACGACTGTATTCGGGATTTTCTGGAGATTTTTCAATGATTCGCATTTTGCATCACCTCATGCCTATCTCTTTCTGAAAAAAACGGGTGCTTCTTCGCTTTTTTGCAGAAGAAACACCCATTTCTTACCTTCTTTTATGACGGTTCTTACCTTTTTACTCCGCTTTCGCTCTGCCTTTTTCTCCTTTTTTGCGCAGCCTAAAAAGCAGATGCCACTTTCATGCGCTTTAGGCAATGCTTGCTACTTCATAGACCCCCTGATCCAAATACCACTGTCCGTCGATCTTTGTCATGGAAGTGGTAGCCGGTCCCATCACAGTACCAAAAAAAGTATACCCAAATGTGATCTCCGCTTTGGTGTCGCTTAATTTTTGCACACGAATGCTGTCCATATCCGGCATGATCGCCAATCCTTTTCCGCCCACCAGCATATTGACATACAAAGCGCCATCTACATCTTTGAATAAAGCAGCACCCTCCGCAGGCGAAACATAAGTATCCATAAAATGATCCACGCGTTCCGCTCCGGAATAAGTGCTTTCTAACAGCGCTTTCAAATCCGCTACTGTCTTATATTCTTCGGAAATTACGGGAAAATACTCCTGCCCTGTCTGCTGATAGATCAAAAAACACGCCTCCGCGTAAGCGCTGTCCCCCTGCAGCCCCGCATTGAAGATCTGCTCGATCTGCAAATCTCTTTCTAACAATGCCTTTGCCTCTTGCTGCAGCTGCGTAAGCTCCGTTTCCTCTGCCACAGAGATCACCTGCGTGTCAGTAATCATAAAACCATCTTCGGAAAAGACGATCTTTCCCGTCAATGCCGCAGCTTCCACTGTGTCGTTTTCACACACCACAGAAATCGGCAGCCGGAAAGAAAACAGGGTAGCAGAAATCGTGATTTCCGCTTTTTCTCCTACCAAAACACGCTGCGGTTTGCCTGCCTGCCCATAGTCAAGCGAAAAAGTTTTTCCGACTTGCTCCAGCACCACCCGCAGAGAATCCCCGCGCAGTGATACTTCCATATGCTGTTTTACATAATCCGCAATTTCCGCTTGCCCAAATGTGACTGTGGAAAATATATACGGTTCTGTTCCGTCACTTTGGAGCAGACAGAGCGCTTCTTCCGCATCTTTTTGCGCATTGCCGACTGAGATCTTCAGCGCGATCTCCTCTATGCCGTCGCCGTCATAGTCCGCGCAGACAAGCTTCGGTACACTTCCTTCCTGCGGTGCATACTCTATCGGAAGATAAGAAGCGTCCCCACGGTAAGACAATATCACGCCCTGCGGCTGTAAACCGTAAAGAAAAGCCTGCCCGTCCGTATCCGATGCGATCAGAGAAAACCTTTGCCCCTGTGCCGTATCTTCCACAACAGCCGTTCTTTCTTCTTCCTGCCAAAAAACATCTTTTCCTAACATTTCAAATGTCTGGCGCAAAGGCACATACATGACATCATCGATCATCACTGTCTGCGCGCCGTGCTCTCGCAGACTCAACCCGTCAATGACTGCGTCCGCATCGCTTTTTTCATATTCCCCCGCGAAACATTGCATGGAACACACCATTGAAATTGCCGCCGCCACACTGAAAATAGAACGAACTTTCTTTTTCATATGATCGCCTCCCTACGTTTTATCGTACGCTTTTTATGAAAACATCTTCTTAATCCACATATCTTTTCGAAAAAACATAACTGTCAACGTGATTGCCGTCATGTTCGGTTGGCAAAAATATTAACTATGCTACCCATATGCAAACGTATCTCATTCCTTTTCATGACATGAGTTTATGCTTTACAAAATAGCGGTAATATGCGTCTGCGATCGCTTTATCCTGCCGTATCCGAATAGGATCACCGTGCCGTCCCGCAAAATAAAGCCTTCCGTTACATCTGCGATATAATTCCTATTCACCAAATAGCTTTGGTGACAGCGTAAAAAAGACGGATTTGGCATTTTTTCCAGATGATTGAGCTTTTCGGCACCGGAAAGCACATCTCCATTTGCAAGATAAATGAATCTTCTGTGGTTTTGGCTTTCCGCAAATACGATCTCGTCCGGATCCAAATACTGCCTGCGCCGATCGCAGACAATACAGATTCTCCGCTCCTCCTTTTGAGAAAAAAGCCGCCGCAAAACTTCTTTCAGCTTTTGCTGTGTAAGCGGTTTGAGCAAAGATCCGCTTGCCTGCACTTCATAACCTTCCAACGCGAAATCGGCAGATGCCGTCAAAAAAACGATCGGCACAGGAAAACCGCTTTGTCTGATTTTTTCGCGATTTCCATTCCATTGATACCGTCCATATAAATATCCAAAAAAAATCAGGTCAAACGAATATCTGCCTTCTTCCAAATCCAAAAGCAACTATTCGCCAAAAGCGTAAGGGATCATTTCAAACTCCTCATTTCTTTCGCAAGCTTGGACTTGCAGCAGCAATTTCTTCAGTTTCTCTCTTTCTGCAGCCATATCATCGCAAACAGCAAAGTATCTCATCTTTTTCTCCCGACCCGTCCGCATTTTTTCATTCCCTTATGCAGTGCAAACTGTTCTGCTGTATGCGCCGTGCGCTCTTTTCGGCTTCCTGCCTTTCCGACAAAACAGAGCATCGGCGCATTGCATTTTTTTGCGATCATTGTGATTTTATTATATCATATCACGGATTTTCTTTTTTGTCTTTGCAAAATCAGTGCGCTTCACCGCAAAATAATTTGATTTGATTCGTATTTCACATACTGTTTTCTAAAAAAAATCCCGGCGATAAATCGCCGGGATAGATCAGCTGTCAGTACTGTATAAAAATAGCTTTTTTGTCTGATCCACTATTTTGATGGTTTAGTCATAAATGGACTCAGCATCTCTGGATAAGATCTTGCCGCTGTTTGCGTCGATCTCAAATTCGTATTCCATGCTGTTATGGATCAGTTTTACTTCATAAACCGCTCTGCCGTCATCAAAGTCAAATTCCACTTTTACCACATTGTTTGTGCCGGCGCCGCTCACATTCGCAGCCGCAATGCTTTTTGCTTTTGCTTCGCCGATATAAGATCCACTGTTGGTAACAGGTGCTTGATAATGCTCTGCGTCATAGTCAAAGCTTACCACAGCGCCTGTACGCGCGTCGATTTCATAGTCATATTCCATATAATCAGCAGTATAGAATTCTACATCGTACACCTGACGACCGTCATCCCAATCCAGTTTTGCCTGGATAAATGTAACTTCGCCGCTTTTCAGTCCCGCATGAGCCAACGCTTTGCTTTTTGCCGTTTCCGCAGAGATCAAATTAGAATTGTTCGTTGTAGTAGAGGTAGAAGGCTGTGTTGTTGTACTGCCAAAGCTGTCTGCATCTGTCACAATGGTAGTACTGTTTCCGCCGGAAAGCGTTACTGTTTTTGTACTGCCGTTCCAGGAAACGGTTTTACCCATGAGCTCACCGATCGCTCTAAGCGGCAGGTAAGTAGAGCCATTATAAAGCATAGGATCGATCTCATTGCCGTTAGCGTCTGTAAAATTCTGTTTTACACCATCTACCATAATGGTAAATTCCTCGCAGATTTGTGCCGTAACCGTTTTGGATACCGCATCTGTATCCGGTGTACCTACCACAGCAGGGCTTGTGCGTGTTCCTGACAAGGATACGGTCAATGTCGCCTGATCCCAGTTCACATTTTTTCCCATCAGTTCGCCGATCGCTCTGAGCGGCAGGTAAGTGATCCCATTATAAACCACAGGCTGCGCTTCTTCCCCGGAAGCATGGTAAAATGTTCTTTCCACACCGTCTACCACGATCGTAAAATCCGGACTCAGCTGTGCTTTCACATTAGTTGCAGCCATAGCACTGAAAGAAAATGTTAATGTGCTGATGGCAAATACGGTTCCCGCTAAAACAGCGCCAATTCTTTTTGTTGTTTTTTTCATACGTCTTCTCTCCTTCTTTTAAAATATCATGAATTGATTTCTTCTATAAAATGCAGCCACCCTATTTAGCGCAGCAGCTTTTCTGTTTCCCAACTGCGTATCGCACCGCTGTAGCCGTCGATACTGAATTCATATTCCATTTGATTGTAATAAATTTTTCCTTCGTACTCCAAGCGTCCGTCATCATAATCTACTTCAAATTCATAGATATCACTTTCGGTAGCACCGGAAACCTGACTTAACGCGATATTTTTCGCTTCTTCTGCAGTGATCTCCTTTGTACTGTTTGCATTATTTCCGCCACCGGAATAGTTTTCCGCATCATAGTCGTAGGTAATAATTTCTCCGCTTTGTGCATCGATCTCGTAGTCGTATTCCTGGTAGTCAGCGGAATAAAATTCCACTTCATATTCCTGTCGTCCGTCATCGTAATCCAACTGTGCTTTGATAAACGTGACAGCATCGCTGCTCAACCCCGCATGATCCAACGCGATCTGTTTCGCCTGCTCCACTGTGATTCCTTCTCCCGTAGAATTGGGGGAGGTGGCATTTTGCGCCTGTGTAGTGTTTTGCGCCTGTGTGGTGTCTGTCGACTCTTTGGACTGTGCTTCGATCACGATTCCAGTAATCGCATCCACGTCATACTCGTAATCAAATCCATTCGCCGAAAAATCCACTTCATAATATGCAATCCCGTTTTTGGTATCCAATCCTGTTTTTTCGAACACCGCATCTGTTTCCAATACCCCGGCGTACTGAATCGCGGTTGCTTTTGCCGATTCCATTCCAATATAATCTTCTTTCCCCGACTGTTGCCCGCAAGATGTCAATAATGCGATCGCGGCAGCCGAGGCAATCATCGCTCGAATATATTTCATAAGCATTCTCCTTTCTTGTTTGTACTTGTATCTTATCAGCCAAACATGAAATGAACATGAAATAAAATTATTTTTTTCAAAAAATTTTTTTGGCTATTGTTTAATCCATATCTTTCTTTTTCTCACTCTTTACCGGCAAGTGTAGTGTAAAGCAGCTGCCCTTGCCCAACTCGCTTTCCAGTTGCATAAAGCCGCCATGCAGCTGTGCTATTTTCTTAACCATGGAAAGCCCCAGCCCCACACCGCTGTCTACTGTTCTGGACGTATCGACCTGATAAAACCTCTGCCAGATTTTCTCCTGCTGTTGTTTGGCGATACCGATACCATCATCCGCAACGCTAAGCAAAATTTCATTTTCCGTCTTTCGCAGACCGACTTGTATCGTTCCGTTTTCCTTGCCGTATTTTTGGGCATTGCTAATCAGGTTTTGCAAAAGCCTTGCAATCATCGCTTCATCTACCCATGCCGTCACATCTTTCTCTATTTCCATATGCAAACTGCAAGTCAAATCCGCCTGCTCCGCGCAGATGTTTCTGACCAGTTTACTCAAATCACTGTTTGCAAAATTTGCCCGTTCTGTTCCCTGATCCAATCGCGTCATACGCAGCAGGTCTGAAACCAAAACTGACATTTTTTCTGCCTGACGGTGTATCATGCTAATAGTTTCCTGTCGTTCTTCCGGTGTTTCATCATATTTTATCGCATACTCGCAAGCGCCTTTAATGACAGAAATCGGCGTACGCAATTCATGTGATGCATCTGCTGTAAACTGTTTTTCCGCTTCAAAAGAAGCTTCCAGCCGCTCTAACATTCGATCAAACGTACGCGCAAGGCGCACAAATTCATTTTTCCCCTCCGGCACTTCCATTCTTGCGGACAAATCCGACCCTTCATTGATACTGTCTGCTGTCGCGATCATCTCTTCCAACGGCTGAAACGCTTTTTTCGCAATCCAATATCCACCCAAAGTAGAAAGCAGAATGAAAGCAGGCATCGCGACGGCTACCATCAGCAAGAGATTTTCAATGATCGTAGTGCTTTGCGGCACTTCCATAATACCGCGTACCCAAACACCGTTATCCCAACCGAAAGCACGCCACAAATCCAGCACAAAATATTCTTCTTCCCCAGCGGAAACGGTGCGTATTTCTCCGTTTTCAAACGTACCGACATCTGTAAAAGTCACGGGGAGCTGCCCTGCCAAAAGCGTTTCGCTCTGACTGTATACTACCGTGTAAATCCCATTATGGTAAAACTGAAAATCCTCTCCGATCTGAAGTTTTTCTTGCTGCATATCAATTTGTGCCAAATTGGTGCGCACCGTAGAGGAGATCTGGCCCATTGCCGTCTGCTGTGCAACGGAACCGCTGACAGCGGTAATAAAGCCGATGATCATTGCCATCATCAGCAGCATTAAAAGAAGATACCACAGCGTGATCTTGATTTTAATGGAAAAATGTTTCATCAGCTACCTCCATCCGTTTTATTTTGCGCATCTTCCCGCAGCACCCAACCTACACCGCGAATGGTGTGTATCAGCTTTGTTTCAAACCCATCATCTATTTTTTTACGCAGCTTACTCATATAGACATCTACATTATTGGAATTCCCGGAGTATTCATAATTCCAAATTCTGTTTTCGATTTGTTCTCTGGAAACCACAACGTCTTTGTTTCGAATCAGATATTCCAGAATAGAAAACTCCTTGGGCAGGATAGGGATTTCTTTTCCGCCTCTCGTTACGATTCTGCGTTCCGTATCCAGCGTCAAATCTCCCGCCGTAAACTGGTTGCTCCTTTTCCCCACATGTTTTCGCGTCATTGCACGGATTCTTGCCAGAAGCTCATCAAAATCAAACGGTTTGATCAAATAATCGTCCGCCCCGAGATCCAACCCCTTCACACGATCTGCCACACTGTCTTTTGCGGTCAAAAACAATATTGGAATATCGACACCTTTGCCGCGCAGCTCCTCCACCAAAGTATAGCCGTCTTTTTTCGGCATCATCACGTCTAATACCATCGCGTCGTATTCCGCCCCCAAAAGATGCAGCTGCGCCTCCTCTCCGTCAAAACAACCGTCCACACTGTAACCCACTTTTTGCAGTGTCTTTACGATCAGACGGTTCATGTCCTTTTCGTCTTCCACTACTAAGATACGCAATGAAACTCCTCCTAACTAAAAAAGCATCGCATTTTTTCTATTCTGAAAGAATAATTGTATGAATTGTACTATTTTGTCATATAAAAGCGCAACGCAGGCAGCCCTGAATTTGTTTTTTTGTTCAACCACGCACTGTGGTTCTTCCTGCCAAAACACTCCACGCAGCCACTGCGTCCGAAAAACCAAAATACATTTGCAGTTATTATATCACACTCCTTCTGAATCGGCGCAAAAAAATAGCCGCCGACAGAGAAAATCCCCTGCCCACGGCAAATTTTTCATCCGATATGTAATATCTCCAAAATAAAAATCCAAGCCAACCCATAGTATGTCACGACTGCGACCAAATCGTTGATCGTTGTGATCAGCGGTCCCGAAGCGACCGCAGGGTCTACCTTCAGTTTTTGAAACATCAGCGGAATCCACGTTCCGGACAGACTGGAAAGCACCATCGCTAACAAAAGCGCAGCCCCCGTGCAGGCGGAGATTGAAAACGCAAGTGCAATCGGCTGCTGTTTCAGCAAACACAAGTATGCGCCAATCAGCAAAAAGGATAAGCTGCCCAGTATTGCTCCGTTGACAAAGCCGACTCGAGCTTCTTTGGCAACCAAAGAAAGTTTCTGCCTTCCGCTTACATTCTCGTCCATCAGCACGCGAATCGTCACTGCCAAAGACTGCGTCCCTACATTACCTGCCATATCCAAAATCAAAGACTGGAAGGCGATCAAAAACGGCAGCTGCGCGACAACGCCTTCAAAAGCACCTACCACACTGGATACGATCATGCCCAATGCCAGCAAAACGATCAGCCATGGCAATCTTTTTCCTATGCTTTTTCTCAGCGGTTCTTTCAGATCTTCCTCCGCAGACAGACCTGCCAGTCTTGCGTAGTCCTCTCCCATTTCGTCATCGATCAGTTCCATCATATCCTGAGAAGTCAGTACGCCGACCATTTTATTCTTCAGGTCCAGCACAGGAATAGAGTCCTCCGAATACTCCTTCATACGCCCTAAACAGTCGTCGATCTGCTCATTGGCATAAACATACGGATAGGATGTCATAATGATCGCTTCCAACGGCGTATTTTCACGCGCGATAATCAAATCTTTTAAATCAATGGCTCCAAACAGTGTCTTTTGCTCGTCCAATACATAAATCGTTCCGATATTATCATGCACTGCCGCCTGACGGATCAATTCCCGCATCGCCTGACGCACATTCATGCCGCAAGGAATCGCGATGTAATTTGCAGACATTTTGCTGCCGATCTCATCTTCGTCAAACGAATGCATCCACAAGATCTTATTTTTGACATCTTCCGCTAACAGCTCCATCACTGCCGCACGTTCTTCCTTTTGCATTTTACGGATATATTCCGCCATTTCGTCTATCTCAAAGTGCGAAAGAACTGCCGCTCTTTGGGGCAGTGCCATCTCGTTCATATACTCCGTCTGTTCTTCCCCTTCAATAAAGGAAAGAATATCCGCAAGCGTCTGCGGCTGTAAAATGTGATACAATCTGACTCTTTCCTGCGCTGTCAGCATCTCCAATGCAGCGGCAATATCACGTTCGTGATATCCGAGGATCCGCTCCTGCTTGATTTTCGGTGTCAAATCTCCCCGCAGCAGTGCGACGATCTCTGTTTTATAGTCCGGGTGCTGCAGCATTTCGGTTGTCGTGTATGTGATGTGATTTTCTTTGTTCATTGTTTTCACCCCTGTCCTGTTTCACTTGGGCAAAAAGCGCGCAAACAGGAAAAAAGGCATAAAAATACCACTGTTCTTCCCTTTTTTCCACAGCTGACTTTCTGCCGCTTCCTTTGCTGTTTCTGTCGGGTTGAAACAATGGTTGAAAAATACAGACGCCAAAAAAACGTTGGTGCAAATCAGTGAGAACGGACGTATCCGCAGCAACGCACCCGGTGACTGTATCGCAACGCATTGTTTTGACTTCGACCATGACTGCCGTCCATTTTCTCACCTCCGAAATAAATGATCCGCTTCTGACTAACGGTCAAACTGATTTTTTCCTATTGACATAAGAAAGTTTCACCATGTTATATTATGTCAAACTCAAAATAAAATGTCAACAAAAAATCTCATTTTTTCTCTTTTTTGTCAAAATATGTTCGTTTTTCTGCTGTTATCCCGCTTTTTTGTTCTGTTTTTCTCTCTATCTTATTTTTATGCGTCGTTATTTCTTTTTTCAAACTTGTTTATGCTCTTTTCTCCATCTTTTTTGCCGCTTGCTGTTATAAGTCTTATGCGCTGTCACCGTGATCTTTCGTTTCTTTTTTTCATCGTTCCGGCGCTTTTTTGCCTTTTCTTTCACCGCCGTTCTTTTTTTCTTTGTCGTAAAAACGACCATACTGTTTCGATTCAAAAATGCTCTTTTTTCGATAAACTTTGGCATAAAAAATGCCCCATCAAAGCATTTTGACGGGGCATCGTCTGTAACGATTCCTTAAAACCGAATGGATACATCCTTTTCTTCCAATATATTATCTGTATCCGTATTCTTTTGCGATTTTTTTCAGTTCTTCCGCATCTGCATTGCGGATCCTGCTTTCGTCCAGAAACATCGCAGGCATACCAGCCATCGTTCCGGCGTAAACATCTGAGAGCAGTTTGCTTCTGAGTTCTTCTGTATCTTTATCATGTTTCTCCATGCTGCACGCTCCTTTCTCATTCATTTCATAAATCTTCATCGTCCCAATCGTCCTCCCAGTCCTCCTCGTCCTCCAAAAGTTCCACACGAGGCGGTCTGAAGTCAAAGAAATGCGCTTCTTCCGGGAAATTCCACTGAGCAATGGCTTCCGCGGATATCCTTTCCATCATACAGCCAAAGAAATACTCCCCGCCGTCCGGGCTGATGAAATGTGGCTTTTCATTATGATATTCCACAGAAATATCCAGCTCCATATTTGCCATGCAGATCTTGAAAAGATATGTGATAAACTGTTCCGGATATTCCCACCAAGACCGATCTCTGCTAAAAAAATCATCTACAGAGAAATTGTGTTCAAAAGCCTCCTCTAATATGCCGAAGATCTCTTTCGCATCATCTCCTACGAATAATTGTCCGCCAACATTTGCCCAAGCGCCATCTTTACGAGTCAGGACTGCATGGCGGAAAGAGTATTCCATGACCAGAAGGTTTTTGCCAAAGTCCGTTTCCAGAGGCGGATTTGATTCATACTGCGAATATTCTTCCAAAGAGATGGTATTGGAATAAAAATCGAATGTGCAGTCATTTCCTTTCACATCTTCCGCCGTATACCGCATCCGTACCGTTGCCATTTTTTGAGATGCTTCTTGGTCATAAAGATAGCTGTCCAGCTTCCATACATCATCGTCCACCCGCGCACTGCAAATGGTATCAGACCCTACGGGAGAATAAAAGCTGTAATAATCCGTCGTATCGGTCACAGAAAATGTGATCTCCACCCCCACAGCGATCTCCAGCCGGGGGTGTGTCTTGGCGATCTGATTGATAAAATCCAGTACCACCAAAGCGATGTTGGAAAAATGATCCCATGTCAAGGTCGCTTCTTCCTCTGTATTGGGGATCGACTCTAATCGATTCTGCAGCATGGAACTGATATACTTTGCTTCCGATTCTACCTCGGGATTGATATAATCCTCCGGCAGTGTTTTCACCCAGTTTTCGATCACGTCCGGAATATCCTGCATCAGTGCGCCGCTGCCATGAATCCCCACTTGAAAATCACCGTCATACCGCATGAAGCATTCCCCCTTACAAATCAAACCAACTCAAAACGAATTTTCTTTTTCGCAGCATATCTATGGGCAATAGAGCCTTTCTTTACCTGCAAGATCACTTTGTACTCGAACACGCCGAACAGTTCCTGTGCCTTTGCATAGGCAGCAAATATACCGTTTCCGCCATCGTCAATTTGAGTTACAGAAGCAGGGATATAAAACTTTCTCTTGCTGTAACCCCATTCTCCTTCTAATACTGGTCCATAGTTAAAGCCACAGGCATATAAACATTCCTTACCAAGATATGTAAGACCTTCTGGAAGAGTTATATCTTTTAAGCTTTCACAATAATATAAAGCCTGGTCGTCTATTTTTATAACTCCTGACGGAATATCTAAGCTTTCAAGAGAAATACAGTTTTTAAATACCTTTCTTGACAAAACACGTACGCCCTTTGGCAAATCAGCTTTTTTAAGTCCTTTGCAGTCCTCAAAAACAGAAGAATCTATGGCTGTGCAGCTTTCAGGCATTATAGCTTCCTCTAAAGATATACAGCCTTTAAATGCATTATTTTGAATTAAGGTTACTCCATCAGGTACAATAACTTTTTCAATATACTCATTTTCTTCAAATGCACCCTTACCTATGGCTGTTATT
>CALWRB010000047.1 GCA_944383855.1 uncultured Lachnospiraceae bacterium | reverse complement strand
TATGCAATGTTTCTTTCGATATGACGCAAAAGATACAAAATGAACATATAAAGACAAACAAAGCCCAAAAAAGATTGACATAGTTGTCTTATTCATGTAAAATGACAATAGACATTCTATCTTTATTTCACAAGAAAGATGTCAGGTATGTATACTAAAAATAGAAATGAAGAAAGGGAGAGAGGACTATGAAAAAATGGCTTTCTTTGGCTGTTGCATCTATCATGGCCATTGGTATGTTGGCTGGATGCGGCAGCAGCAGTAGCAGTGCAGATAACGGCGGCGAGGGAGATACACAGCAGGAAGAAGCAAAAGTGTATAACGTCTGCAATCTGGTAAACGGTAACTTGGGTGATAAATCTTTCTTTGACTCCGCACAGGCTGGTTTGGAACAGCTGCAGGCAGACGGAAAGATCACTTTCAAAACCATTGAGATGGGTGCGACCGATGCAGACCAGCCCAAGTGGTTGGAAACTCTGTACGAAGTATCTGATTCCGGCGAATATGATCTGATCATCGTTGGTACATACCAGATGCCCGACTACCTGAAAGAAGTAGCGGAGCAGTATCCCGATCAGAAATATCTGATCTATGATGACACAACATATGTTGGTGCTTGCGACAACGTGGTAAACATGAGCTTCAGACAGAATGACCTGGGTTACATGGTCGGCGTGTTTGCTGCAGCTATGACCACTTCCGGTTATGAAAACACAAACGAAGATGCAGTGATCGGTTTCTTGGGCGGTGTTGATAGCCCTGTTATCAATGACTTCCTGTATGGTTACCTGACAGGTGCACAGTCTGTAAATCCTGACATCAAGGTAGATACTCGTTACATCACAAACTACTATGATACTCCTTACGGCAAAGAGCTGGCTCTGTCCATGATCAACGACAAAAACGTTGATATCGTTTGGGGTGTTGGTGGTTCCGCAGGTAACGGCGGTGCAGAGGCTGCACAGGAAACAGGCAAGGCTTGGTTCATCGGCGTTGACTCTGACCAGGAATTGACCTTTGGTGAAGAATTGGCAGCAATTACACTGACTTCCGGTCTGAAGAACGTAGGCGATGGTATCATCTGGTTCTTCGATCAGTGGGCAGCAGGTAATGAATTCTGGGGTACAGAAATCAACCTGGGTATTGCTGAAGGCGGTGTTGGTGTTGTAACAGACAAGAACTTCACAAAAGTTCCTCAGGAAGTACAGGACGCTGTTTTGGCTGCACAGGAAGCAATCGTTGCAGGCGAAATCGAAGTTCCTTCTGCTCTGTCTGACGGCGGCAACGAGGCAGCTGTAGCGCTGAGAGATTCTCTGCAGCCCTAATGGTTTGTCTGAAAAAGCTGAAAAGATTTTGATCTTTGGCTGATACTTGTAAAGTGGGGGAGCTGAAAAGCTCCCCTTTTTTAATAATTTTTACAAATGTAAGGGGGCCCGTTTATGTCAAACAACGAATATGTTGTTCAGATGAAGGGTATCACGAAAGTCTATCCAAATGGTGTCGCTGCGAATCAGGGCGTTGATTTCAATGTCAAAAAAGGCGAAATTCATGCGTTGATGGGCGAAAATGGTGCCGGGAAATCTACATTGATGAAGATGCTGTTCGGTTTGGAGCAGCCGACAGAAGGTGAAATCATCATCAATGGGGAAAAAGTTTCGCTTTCCTCTCCTATGGTAGCGATTTCCAAAGGAATCGGTATGGTGCATCAGCACTTTATGTTGGTGCCGAGCTTAACGGTTGCGGAAAACATGGTTCTTGGCATGGAACCGAAAAAAGGAATGTTCATTGATTACAAAAAAGCAGTGGAGATCACAGAAGAATATGCCAAAAAATATAATCTGCATGTGGACGCCAATGCAAAGATCATTGATATTCCGGTTGGTATGAAACAGAAAGTAGAGATTCTCAAAGCGTTGGTGCGTGGCGCGAAAATCCTGATTTTGGATGAACCGACAGCTGTATTAACAACGCAGGAAACAGCGGAATTATTTAAAGAATTGATCAATTTAAAGGAACAAGGTTACACAATTATTTTCATATCTCATAAATTGAAAGAGATCAAACAGATCACAGACCGTCTGACCATTATGCGCGGCGGTAAATCCATGGGTGTTTATGAAACAGCTGATATTTCAGAACAGGGTATTTCTCGTCTGATGGTTGGTCGTGATGTCATTTTGACAGTCGAAAAAGAAAAAGCACAGCCTACCGATGTAGTATTAAAAGTGCGTGATTTGGAATACACCGACTCATGGAACAGAAAAATGCTGGATAAGCTGTCCTTTTCTGTACGCAAAGGCGAGATCCTTGGAATTGCCGGCGTAGAGGGCAATGGTCAGAGAGAATTGGTAGAGATGCTGTTTAACTTAAATGTGCCGGATGCCGGTACGGTAACGGTAAATGGTCAGAATATTTTGGGCGTTCCGCAAAGAAAGATCCGCGAAATGGGCGTTTCCTTGATTCCGGAAGACCGTATGGTTTACGGTATCGCATCTTCCGGTACGATTGAAGAAAATCTGATGTCTGACCGTTTCGATAAAAAGAAATATAATAAAGGTATGCTCTTTGATATGAATGCCATGCATGAGGAAAGTGACCGCCTGATTGACGATTATCTGGTGCTTTGCAAGAGCCGTAAACAGGAAGTCGGTATGCTTTCCGGCGGTAATATACAGAAAGTTGTAGTAGCCCGTGAGTTTTCTTCTGACCCGATTTTGATTATTGCGGATCAGCCGACACGTGGTATCGACGTAGGTGCAACAGAATTTATCCGAAAGAAACTGGTAGAGCTGAGCAGAGAAGGTGCGGCAGTGCTTCTGGTTTCTGCGGATTTGAATGAGGTTATGGAGCTTTCCGACAGCCTTGTTGTGTTCTACAATGGTAAAATTGCGGCGTATTTTGAAGATACATCTATGCTCAATGATGAGATCATGGGCGAATATATGCTTGGTTTGAAAAAGCAAACAGAAGAAGAAGTAAGGAGGGTATGCCATGAATAACAGACGTATGCTGATGTTCGAGATTATTCGAGGGGCAGCAGCAATCCTGGTAGCCCTTATCGTTGCGATGATCTTCATCTTTATTTGTTCCGATCAGCCTTTTGAAGCGCTGCGGTATATGTTGGTTTCTCCTTTGGTTTCCAATGGATCGATCAGCATGAACTCTATATACACGATTTTTGCAGCTATGACTCCGATCATCTTTACCGGTTTGGGCGTTTGCGTAATGTTCTCGTCCAACCAGTTTAACCTGGGCGGCGAGGGCTGTGTAATGTTGGGTGGTTTTATAGCGGCATTGGTGGGTATTTATTGCTCCACAGGCACTTATTTGGACATGGTAATTGCAGTGTTAATTGCATCTATCGTTTGTGCAGTGGTTCTGTATATTCCCGCTGTATTAAAAGTAAAACTGGGTGCCAGTGAAATGGTATCCTCCCTGATGATCAACTATATCATCATGTATGTGGTACTGCATTTCTTAAACAATGTATTTGCTGATGGCAGCAAAGGTTCCGTACAGACATTTCCTTTTGCGGAAACTGCAAGAATTCCGCAGTTGGTAGCAGGCGGTTCCAAATTGACATGGGGCTTTATATTGGCTTTGATCTTTACGGTGCTGGTGGCGCTGTTTATGTACCGCACACGTTGGGGTTACAGCATTCGTATGATTGGTATTAACCAGAATTTTGCCAAATACTCCGGTATGAAGGTTGGTGCGGTGATCATCCTTTCCCAGATAATCGGCGGTTTCCTTTCCGGTATGGGTGGTGCGCTGGAAGTTTTGGGTCGTTACGAAGTATTTTTGTGGCGTGATCTGCCCGGATATGGCTGGACCGGCGTTACGGTAGCGATCTTGGCGAAAAACAATCCGATATTTATACCGATTGCGGCATTTTTCATATCGTATTTGAACCGAGGCTGTACCTTGATGGCAACCTATTCTGATGTGCCTGCCGAGATGGTAGATATCATTCAGGCTGTAATCTTCTTGTTCTTCGCGGCTGAGAAATTCTTGGCGAAGTATCGCCAGAAACTGGTCGTTGCAGGAGCAAAAGAAGAATTGTCGCAGAAAAACGCTGCGGCTGCGGAAGGAGGTCAGAAATAATGTTAGAACAAATTAGTTCCTTAATTTTTCAAACAGATTTCGTCTTCTCCATTTTCCGTATCACTGCACCGATCCTGTTTGCGGCATTGGCTGCGGTGGTTGCCGAAAAAGCCGGTGTTACTAACATCGGTTTGGAAGGTATTATGTTGATCAGTGGTTTGTTCGGTACGTTATTCAGTTATTGGACACAAAGCTGGATGATCGGTGTACTGGGCGCGATCGTGGTAGGTACTTTGCTTGCGTTGATGATGGGCTTCTTTGCTTTGAAGTTAAATACAGATATTATCTTAGCCGGTATCGCGATCAACACGATGAGTGCCGGCGGTACCATCTTCCTGCTGTATTTGTTTACCGGAGAGAGAGGAAATACAGCATCTTTGACCAGCTCTAATATTTTGATTCCTACCGTAAAATTACCGATTATTGACAGTATCCCGATTATCGGAGAAATCATCTCCGGACACGCAGTATTGACGTACATAGCGTTTATTCTGGTATTTGTGATTTGGGTTTTGCTGTATAAAACAGCAATCGGCTTGAAAATTCGTGCGGTAGGTGAAAATGCGCACGCGGCGGAAAGCGTTGGTGTCAGTGTCATTAAAATCCAGTACATTGCGCTTGCGATTTCCGGTATCCTTTGCGGTATGGGCGGTGCATTTATGTCCATGTACTATTCTCAGAGCTGGAATACAGGTTTGATTGCAGGTCGAGGCTTTATTGCTTTGGCGGCACAGGCAATGGGTCGCGGTGAGCCGGTCGGCGCAATGTTCTCCTCTTTGCTGTTTGGTTTGGCACAGGCGTTGCGTACAAAAGTTTCCGGTATGCAGGGGGTATCTTCTAACCTGATCTCCGCGATGCCTTATCTGGTAACGATCATCGGTCTGGTGCTTTATGCGGCTTCTACGATGAAGAAAGTAAAACGCAGAAAAGCGGATGAAGCAAACGAAGAAAAAAAGTAAAATCCTTGGAGGAAAAGAGCAATGAATAAAATTCCGATTATTCTGGATGGCGATCCGGGGCATGACGATGCGATTGCGTGGGTGCTGGCAAATGCCAGCAAAGAATTGGATATTTTGGCAGTAACATCTTGCTGCGGCAATCAGACGATCGAAAAAACGACTTATAATATGATGCGGATCTGTACGCTCATCGGTCTGCATGTGCCGACAGCAAAAGGCAGAAAGCGCCCGTTGATTTCCGAGCCGATCATTGCACCGACTGTGCATGGTGAGTCCGGTTTGGACGGTCCTGCATTGCCGGAGCCGGATTTTGAATTGGTGCAGATGGACGCTGTAGAGCTGATGGCGAAGATATTGCGTGAAAGCAAAGAACAGGTGACTTTGGTACCGACAGGGCCTTTGACCAATATTGCAGCACTGCTTTTGGCGCATCCGGAGTTAAAAGAAAAAATCAAACAGATCTCTTTGATGGGTGGCGGTGTGCAGTACGGAAACTGGACACCTGCGGCAGAGTTTAATATTCTGGTAGATCCGGAAGCAGCAGACATCGTCTTTTCTTCCGGTATCCCGATTATTATGGCAGGTCTGGATGTAACGGAAAAAGCGATGATCTTCCCGGAGGATTTTGAGCGGATTCGTGCGGCGGGCAACCCTGTTGCATCGGTTGTGGCGGACTGGTTGGAATTTTTCTATCAGTTCCACCGCAGTATGGGGTACGAAGGCGCGCCTGTGCATGATGCAGTTGCGGTTGCAGCGCTGATCCACCCTGAGATCATGCAAATGGAAGATTATTATGTGGAAGTCGAAACAGAAGGCGATTTCTGCAAAGGCGCAACGGTTGCAGACTTCAGAGGCGTATTGGGTAAAAAGCCGAATGCAAAAGTGATCATGGGTATTGATCGGAAGGCATTTGCCGATTTGCTCGTGGAAGCGGCAAAATATTATGGGGAGGTGGCAAAATGAGTAAGATCCCTGTAATTATTGACTGTGATCCCGGTGTGGATGACGCGCTTGCGCTGATGTTGGCACACCAGATTAATACACTGGATGTGCGTGCGATCACAACGGTCAGCGGCAATGTTCCTGCGGATATTACATTCCGTAACGGCAGAAATTTGGTTTCCTTTATCGGTTGGGAGGTACCGGTATATCCCGGTGCACAAAAACCACTGATGCGTCAAGTGCATACTGCTTCGGAAGTGCATGGTGCAGATGGCATGGGCGGTATCGTTCTGCCGGAAAGCAATGCACCGAAAGAAACAGAGGCGGCATGGGACGTGATCTATCGCATTGCGAAAGAGTGCAAGGGCGAATTGCAGTTGATCGCAGTAGGACCTATGACAAATATCGCGATTGCGCTTGCAAAATACAGTGATTTGCCTCAGCTGATTCGCCGTATTGTGATCATGGGCGGCGCTGCCATTGGCGGTAATGTTACACCTGCGGCAGAGTTCAACATTTATGTTGACCCGGAGGCGGCAGATATGATGTTTGCTTCCGGCATTCCGATTCATATGTGTGGGTTGGATGTGACCATGAAAGCATATATGACAAAACCGGAGTTGGAAGAAATGGCGGCGATCGGCACGAAAGAATGCAAACTCTTCCGCGATGTCGTTCAGCACGCATTAAAGCTGTTTGAAACATGGGGAATGGATACAGTGGCGTTGCACGATCCTGCGGCAGTACTTTATACAGCCGATGACAGTATCTTCCGCGGGGAAGAAGCAGGTGTGCGTGTGGAAACAAAAGGCAAACGTACACTGGGCAAAACTGTCACAGACCTGTATAGCGATAAGCAGTTTGACGAGCATCATGCGGTCGTTGTAACGGATGTAGATCGGGAAGCTTTCTTACAGAGAGTATTTGACCTGATGAAGAAATATTGAGCATAAGAAAAACAGCGGTTGGCTTTCCTTCCGCTGTTTTTTATTCATACGTTACGGCTCTTTTTTTTAACATTTGATTTTTTAGTATTATATATGATAAATTGGAATCAAAGTCATGTGTATTTTATGTTAAAAAAAGACTGGAGAGGGTGCGGTAATAAATGTTTGATATTGTATCCATAGGTGAGATCTTAATTGACTTGACACAAACGAGAAAGAACGCACAAAATATTCCGCTTTATGCCGCAAATCCGGGCGGTGCACCTGCCAATGTGGCTGTTGCCGCGTCAAAACTTGGGGCAAAAACTGCATTTTGCGGCATGGTCGGCAAAGACGCATTTGGTGCATATTTGAAAGAAACATTGGAACAATTTCATGTTTCCACTGATTTTTTATATGTGCATGATGACGTACCAACAACGATGGCAATTGTTTCTGTGGATACAAAGGGAGAACGTGCTTTCCAATTTGTGCGGGGCGCAGATCGTGCATTGACAGTAAGAAAAGCGGATATTTCTGCTTGTATGAATACAAAAATATTGCATTTTGGTTCGGTCAGTTTGACAGAGGAACCGGCGCGTACAACTACGTTGAATATCGTGGCGCAAGCAAAACAAAATAACATTTGTATCAGTTACGATCCCAATTATCGCGCGCCATTATGGGCATCTGAAGAAGAAGCTGTGCAATGGATAAAACGACCGTTGCCTATGGTGGATATTTTGAAAATTTCAGATGAGGAATTGCCGCTGCTGACAGGCACTGCTAATTTAGAAAAAGGAAGTAGCATATTATCTGCATGCGGCATCTCTTTGGTATTGATCACAATGGGCAGTGAAGGGGCGTATTATCGCTATCAGGGCAAAACGGGAACGATTGCAGGTGTAAAAACAACGGTGGTCGATACCAATGGTGCGGGAGATACATTTTTGGGAGCATTATTATGTAAATTGGCACATGGATCAGATTGGCGTACTTGTTCTGTCGATGCGTTGGAATCTTATATTGCACTGGCAAATCGCGCTGCGTCTTTCACATGTTCGGGAAGCGGAGCTATTCCTGCTATGCCTACCAAAGCACAATGGATGGATTTAGGAAAGTGAGGATACCGGTATCAGTGATGTAGCGTAATTAGCAAGTGATTGGGACACTGAGAAACTGCGCTGTTGAAATGCAGGCTGTACCAATATAAAATAAGATATCTGTATCGCCTTAAAGTAATTCGGGGTAAAAATCGCCTCGATTACAATGATTTGAATGCTAAGAAAGCAGATACCGTTTTGATGGCAGGAAGCGCGGCAATAAGATCACTGCGTATAAGGGAATGGTATTTGTGGATTTTAGCGTATAATTTTTAAGGCATAATGAAAGCCTGTTTGTTTCATGGCTTTGTGATGGGATATCACTATATAATTAAGTTCGGCACTATCATAATGCGGGTTTATTCAGCAAAATATTGCGCATAAGAAAAACAGCGGTTGGCTTTCCTTCCGCTGTTTTTTTCTGTGTTTTGTTATTTCGATTTTGTTTCTAAAAGATAAAATGCTTCCAGTGCCGTCAGGATCTCATATTTTTCGCCTAAGACAGAAAGATCTTCTCCATCGACATACTCTCCGATACTTTCTAATGTATCCCCTTCGTATTCTACTACGTTATTAAGAATAGAAGCTGTTTTGACACCGCGTAAATGCCCGACGGTAAAAAGCGCTGCCGTTTCCATATCGCAGCCGAGCACGCCTTTTGTGGACCAGTAGGCGTCGATTTCGTCTTCCCGATCGGTATAGAAGCTGTCGTGGCTTCTGGCGATACCTGTGTGGAAGGAAAACCCGTTTTCCTTTGCTGCGTCTATACAGCAGCACATCAATTCCGTATCCGGAATAGCAGGGAAAATAGGGTCAATATATGTTTTGGAGGTGCCTTCGTCTCGGACAGCTCCGCTGACAATGATCAGATCTCCCATTTTGACCTGCGGCTGTAAGCTGCCGCAGCTGCCGATACGGATCATGGCGCTGACACCGATGTTATGCAGTTCTTCCACGGCAATGCCGGCTGACGCACCGCCGATCCCTGTGGAAACGGCAAGTACGGGTACACCTTTATAATACCCTTTTAAACTGCGGTATTCTCTGTTATAGGCAAGTTCTTCCGGCTGCTCCAGAAAGGGTTTGATACGGTCCAAGCGGGCGGGATCCCCCGGCAAAAGTGCATATTTCACATTCACATCTTCCCCCAAGCGTATATGCGGTTGTAATTGTGCCATGATAATTCCTCCTTTTTCAGTGTTTTTCTAAAAATAGATTACTTGATTTGGAAAGAAAATGCAATCTTTCTTTTGTTTGGTTTGAAGAAAGTAAGAAGATGTGCTATACTACTGAAAGATGATTTTTAGGGGAGGAACAAGAAGATGTATCTGCTTTTTTTGATTCTTGCAGGTATTTTGCAGGGCGCCATGGTTTCCTTAAACGCGCAGTTGGGAAATTACTACAGTTTATACGGCGTTTGTTTTTTTGTGCATGTGATCGCAGCGATCATTTTGATAGTCTATCTGGTGGGGTGGAAAAAAACAAAAATCCGCTTGTTTGGCGTACCAAAGTATATCTATACCGTTGGTTTTATGGGCGTTATAATCGTAGCTACCAGCAGTTGGTGTACTTTAAAAATCGGAGCGACGGCCATGACCAGTCTTTCTGTGATCGGGCAGATGCTTAGCTCCGCTCTGATCGACCATTTTGGTTGGTTTGGTGCGGAAAAACGCGCTTTTTCCTGCCGCCAGCTGCCATGTTACGCGTTGGTTCTGGCGGGGATTTTACTGGTGGTAAACGGATAAATAAAGGGTGGAAAATATGATTTTTTATATCACGGCAGTTGCGAATGGTTTATTAAATGTAGTCAATAAAATGGTAAATGTGCGAGCGGGGCAGTGTTTGGGTACGGCAAATGGTGCGCTGATCAACTATATTGAAGCAAGTATCATCGCGTTTTGTATGATATTTGTCAGCGGAAACGGCATGGAGTTGGATTTCAGCCATATCCGTCAGGTGCCGCCGGTGTTTTATCTGGGCAGTATCTGCGGCTTGGTGGCAATGGTTTTTTTGATCATTGGAACGGAAAAAAGCGGTGCGATGCTTTCTACTATTTTAATGTTAGTCGGTCAGTTGGGTATGGCAGTTGCGTTGGACTATGTGTTTTTCGGCAGTATCAGCTTGCAGAAGATTTTGGGGATTTTTTTGGTTGTGGTCGGTATCGCATGGAAAGAGAAAATGCGTCAGGATAAAGACAAGCAGAAAGGAGATCAGGTGATAGAATGAAAATCTTAAACATCGGTTCTTTAAACATCGATTACGTGTATGAAGTAGATCATTTTGTCATGCCGGGAGAAACACTGGCGTCTAAAAATCTGTTTATTAACTGCGGCGGTAAAGGACTGAATCAGTCGATTGCAGCGGCAAAGGCTGGCAATCAGGTCTTTCACATGGCGAGGCTTGGCAAAGACGGGGCGATGCTGAAGGAAAAGCTGGAGGAATACGGAGTAGACACATCTTTCGTTCTTTGGGATACAGAACCAAGCGGGCATGCGATCATTCAAGTGGATCAGAAAGGGCAGAACTGTATTTTGCTCTACGGCGGTACGAATCGTCGCCTGACAAAAGAAGATATTACGCAGGCTTTGGACGCATTTGGTACGGAAGGCATGGTTTTGCTGCAAAATGAAACCAATCTGGTAGATTTTGTGATCGAGGAGGCTGCCAAACGCGGGTTGCGGACAGCGCTGAACGCGGCGCCGATGGAAGAAAATGTACGGAACTATCCGCTGGACAAACTGACATGGCTGATCGTCAATGAAGTGGAAGGCAGACAGATTGCAGGCTGTGATACAGATGAGGAGATTCTGCCCACGCTGCGAAAAAAATATCCTGATTTGCAGATTCTTCTGACTTTGGGCAGCCGAGGTGCTTGCTGCGTCAAAGACGGGAAAACATATACCATAGGCAGTCACCACGTGGACGTGGTGGATACGACCGCTGCGGGAGATACCTTTACGGGTTATTTCCTGTATGCAGTGCTGAATCAGATGACAATTCCGGAAGCGCTTCGCCTTGCCACTACCGCCAGTGCTTTATGCGTTGGGAAAAAAGGCGCGGCAGACGCTGTTCCGAAAAAAGAAGAAACAGACAGTGTATTACATTCCGCAGCGCTTGGGTATTTAGAAGTGCAGGAGAGTTAAAGAAGGGGAGGACAGCATGAAAAAGGTATTATTCGTAGATTGTTGTATTCGCAGAGAAAATTCCCGCACCAAAGAACTTGCAGATTATTTTATTTCGGCATTACGTCAAAAGACAGAGTACGAAGTAGAAACGCTTTGCCTGATGGACGAAAATTTATCTTATTTCTCAGATGGTTTTTTTGAACAACGGGAAAGGTTGTTGGCAAAAGGAGAGTTCTCACACCCGAGATTCCGTTATGCCAGAGAATTTGCCGAGGCGGATAAAATCGTGATCGCGGCGCCGCTGTGGGATTTGAGTTTCCCCGCTTTGCTGAAAGTTTATATCGAAAACCTTTGCGTGGATGGAATCACGTTCGGATGTGGTGCGCAGGGGTTAGAAGGAAAATGCAAAGCCGATCAAATGGTATATATTACCACAAGAGGCGGCAGTTACGGAAATTCTCCTTTGGAGATGGGTTCCAGATATATGGAAGCCATGAGCGTATTTTTCGGGATCGATACCTACACCCTGCTTGCGGCAGACGGTATGGATGAAGGGGTCAGAGCACCTGAGGATATTCTGAAAGACGCAAAGGCACAGGCAGACGAGATCCTGAAACAATTTTGAGTGAAAAGAGGGTAAGCATATGAAACAAACAATGAAAGCTGTTGTATACAAAGAAAAAGGTGTGGTGCAGCTGGAAGACCGTCCTGTTCCCGTGATTCAAGAGGCGGAAGACGCAATCATTCGTGTGACCAGAAGCTCCATTTGCTCCAGTGATTTACATATCAAGCACGGTTCTGTTCCCAGAGCGAAAGAAAATACGATTTTGGGACATGAGTTCGTTGGCGTAGTGGAAGAAGTGGGCAGCGGTGTGAAGCATTTTCAAAAGGGGGACCGTGTGTCTGTCAATGTGGAAACGTTTTGCGGCACTTGTTTCTTCTGTAGGCAGGGATATGTCAATAACTGCGAAAAAGGCGGCTGGGAGTTGGGCTGCCGCATCGATGGGGGTCAGGCAGAATATGTTCGTGTGCCGATGGCGGACCAGGGTTTGACCAAAATCCCGGACGATGTAAGTGATGAAGCCGCGCTCTTTAATGGAGATATTTTGGCGACCGGCTATTGGGCGGCGTCGATTGCGGAGTTGAAACCTGCGGATACCGTTGTGGTATTGGGCGCAGGACCTACCGGGTTATGCACACTGATGAGTATTCGACTTTATAGCCCTGCGAAAGTGATCGTTGTGGACATCAGCGATGATAGACTGGCATTGGCAGAAGAAAAGGGTCTGGCAGATATTACGATCAACAGCTTAAAGGTCAATGCGGAGGAGGAGATCCTTCGCCTGACAGGCGGCAGAGGTGCAGACCGTGTATTTGAAGTGGCAGGCGGAAAGGAAACGTTCCAGCTGGCATGGAAGGCGGCAAGACCGAATGCCATTGTGGTATTGGTCGCTTTGTATGAAGAAGCGCAGAGTCTGCCGTTACATATGATGTATGGCAAAAACCTGACATTTAAGACAGGCGGTGTAGATGCAAACAGCTGCGAGGATATCATGAAGATGGTCCAGAATGGAAAAATCGATACATCCTGCCTAATTACGCACAGAGCGCCGTTAAATGACGTGATGGAAGGATATCGCATCTTTGAGAATAAACTGGATGGTGTAATCAAATGGGTCATTACGCCGTATGAAGATCGCGACTGATTACATTTAGAAAGAACTATTTTTATAAACGTGTTTGGAACAAAATAAACATGGAGAAGTTTTTTGGCAGATACAGGTCGGAAAACTTCTCTTTTTTTTAAGAGAAAAAAAGGAAAACTGAATTTTTCTTTGAAGTGACTATTTTGTAATTTTTTTTAACACGCTGTTTTCCTTAAGGGAAAATACTGCAAAAAAAATAAGTCTGCAAATTTTTTGCAGGCTTATTTTTTATAAAAAAGAGGGTTACAAATGAACTGAACCAGTAAAAACGGACAATGACAAAAAGCCCCCTTATGTAGGATAATAGAACTACATGAGGGGGTTTTTATTATGGCAAAAAGAAAATACACACATATCAAAATAATT
>CALWRB010000046.1 GCA_944383855.1 uncultured Lachnospiraceae bacterium | reverse complement strand
CGCCGGAAGCCTTGATTTTACTGGCTTTGCGGCTATGTCATCTATTTTGTTCACTCATCCCAGTTATGGTAAACATTCTGCACATCATCATCATCTTCCAACATATCCAAAAGCTTATTCATCTTTTTGATATCTTCTTCAGATGTCAATGTAGAATATGTCTGCGGGATCATCGTTACCTCAGCGCTTGCCATCGGGATACCCGCAGCTTCGAGTGCCTCTCTAACCGCAGAAAAATCATCCGGCGCTGTCGTGATTTCATAGCTGTCTTCTTCCGCGGCAAAATCTTCTGCGCCTGCGTCCAGTGCAGCCATCATCAATTCTTCTTCGTCCATCTCGACTTCTTCTTTATCCAGCACAATCAGACCTTTTTCATCAAACATAAAAGATACACAGCCTGTTGCGCCCATATTGCCGCCTGCTTTATTAAACGCACTTCTGACATTGGCAGCTGCTCTGTTTCTGTTATCTGTCAAAGCTTCCACAATGACCGCCACACCACTGGGGCCGTAGCCTTCATATGTTACGCTTTCATATACAACGCCTTCTTCCCCACCGGCTGCACGTTTGATGCTTCTTTCAATGGTGTCGTTCGGCATATTGTTAGACTTGCATTTTGCGATCACATCACGCAGTTTTCCGTTAGACGCAGGGTCCGGACCGCCTGCTTTTACCGCCACCTGAATTTCTCTGCCAAGCATGGTAAAGATCTTACCTTTGGCAGCATCGTTTTTTTCTTTTTTATGCTTGATATTCGCAAATTTGGAATGTCCTGACATACTTTCCCTCCTCTAATCATTTCACCGAAATATTTTATCACTTTCCGCAGAAAATGACAAGAATAACCGTAAAAAAGGCTTGTTATTTCCATAAAAAAATTTTATTTTTCGTCTAAACTCAGCTGCCCGTTCAGCCAAGTTCCATAAACCTGACCCAAACGCTCCACAGGCACTTTTCCGGCAGTGACATCTACCATCTTTTGATAAAAAGTATCGCCTTGTGCCGCTTCCGCCAAAACGAAAAACGTAACCGCTTCCGTGTAGACCGTATCCTGCAATACATATCCCTGATGCAGGATCTCGTACTGTACTTTCCCGGCATCTGTGTATGGTACAGTCAAAGAAAATCTTTCATATAGCACCATTTCCGCAATACCGGCAGCCAAAAGCCCTTCTTTTGCAGCTTTGCCGTAAGCACGGACCAGACCGCCTGTCCCCAACAGCGTACCGCCGAAATATCTGGTCACGACCACAACGGTATTTTTCACTTCTTCTCCGATCAAAACACTTAAAACCGGCATTCCCGCCGTTCCCTGCGGTTCTCCGTCATCACTGAAACGCTGCAATTCGTTTTTTTCACCGATCTGATACGCAAATACGTTATGCGTGGCATCCCAGTACTTCTTTTTCAAAGCTTCCACAAACCGTTTCGCGTCTTCTTCTGTCGCTACAGGTGCAACTGTCGCGATAAATCGGGATTTCTTTTCAACGATCTGCGCCTCTGCTTGCTGTAAAATTGTCTTGTACTTTTCTAACATACCTTCACCATTCCATACTGTTCCGTCCTTTTACTTTTTTGATTATATCAAAAAAACAGGATCGGCTCAACCTTGTTCCGCTTCTTCCTATACAAGAAAACCCCCTTACCCATCAGGGCAAGGGGTTTTTTGCTTATTTCTGTCTTGCAATGATCACACAGATGTTATCTTTATAAAGATATCCTGTCATGGTATAATCATCGAAATTTCTCAAAGACGAAATATTGATTTCCGTATACGTTCCGCCTGTGGAGCGTACATAACACTGTACATCTTCACTGACACTGTATTTCGTATTGTTATGATATGCGTACAGATAATCCACTTCCGTCAAAGTCGTCGAAGAAAGGTTATAATCAAAGACTGTTTTGCCGTCTTCTGTCGCAAACAAAGCAGCTCCCGTCTTGACTGTCTGTGTCGTCGTACCCTGTCCGGATACACCGTTTAAAATATAACTGTACTGATAAGCGCTTTCTGTTGCAGGATTACCCTGTGCATCTGTAGTTGCGCTGGTTACTTCTGTCACAGACGTGATCACACCAATTTGACTTCCTTCACTGATCAGGTTATACAAGAGCAGATCCGTGATCTCACCCTTGGAATTGGTAGCGTAATACCAAACCTGGTTGGAAGCAATGCTTGTGCCGATCAGTTTGGAAGGATAAATCTTTGTCGTACCGTAACCTTCTGAAACATGCAGTATCTTCACATCGGAAGCAAATGTCTTTCCGCCCAGCGAAGTACCGTCACTGCTGACTCTGCCGGAAAGCGTTCTCTTACTGCGCTGTGTGATCTTTGTGCCTTCTGTGGTAAAGGTGATGCTGACGATATCGCCTGCTTCAAAGGATTCATCTGTGCTGTAGCTTCTTTGCGTGCCGTCCGTGCAAGCGACGTAAACGACCTTTTCTACCTGCACACTGCCGCTTTCTGTGGTATAACTGTTCACACCGCTTACTGTCACAACACCATAATAAGTGGTGTCATATTCGGTCGGAGAAATTACATCTACCGCTGTACCGTTCATACCGATCAAAAGCGTTACCACATCACCAATATGGAATTCACCCATAGTGGAAAGTTTATAAGCCGCAGTACCTTCCAATGTATAGGTATTGCCTGCCACCGTTGCTGTCTGCGGTGCCGCAGCGTCCGGAGAAGCAGCTGTATAAGTGCCTGTAACGTGATTGCTGTAAAGCCATACGGTGCGAAGTCCTTCGTTATAGTAATAAACATCATATGCCTGTGCATCACTTGCTTCTGATGTCATACCGTTGCGGTAAATCGTCGCGGTGCCAAGATCAAACGGTACCGCACTTGCCAAGCTGTCCGCGCTTTCCAGTACAAACGGTCCTTTCAGATCTTCGCTGACCAAAGAGGAGTAGTCGATCGTGTCATTGGTCACACTGTAACCCAATGTCTGTGCATAAACACTGCCGGATGCCGTTTCTGCATTCATCAAATGGTAAAACAGATATACACAATCCTGCACTGTCAAAGAAGCGCCTTTGGTCAGTGTGATACCATCTCCCAAGCCGACTGCTTTCGCCTTGGAAATCTGGGCAGAAGGGAAAACCCCTGCCAAAGATGCAGGATCATATCCTAAAAGCGATAACAACGCTGTCACGGCTTCTTCTGTTTTCACTGCCTGAAAGGGGCGGAAATTTCCGTCTACATATCCCGTCATCCAGCCGTTTTCTACAGCGATGCGAATATATTCACTGTAAGTATTGCTGCTGCTGACGTCCGGATAAACGGAAGAAAAAGCTTCCCCGCTGACTTCTTCCCGGTAGACAGATGCCATCACCAGCATCTTCGCAAACTCTCCTCTGGTGACATTGCTTGTCGCATACACATCTGCCGAAACGATGCCCAGCGCTTTGACTGTTTGATACGCCGAAGCGTAATCCGTACTGCCTGCCGCGTAAGTGGGTAAGCTGTAAAGCAGCATGAAAGCAGACAGCAGGATACACCATATTTTTTTCATGTCATTTCCTCCTTAATCATATCGCAGCGCGTCTATCGGATTCATTCGCGCCGCCTTTTTGGCAGGCATATATCCAAAGAATATCCCGATACCCGCCGAAATGCCAAAAGCAACCAAAACCGCACCGAATGTGGGCATTACCGTGATCTCCGCTTCCATCAGATTCGTGATCACCTTTGTTGCGGCAATGCAAAGCAGATAACTCAGTAAAATTCCAAGGATACCGCCAATGGCGCTGGTCACAGCCGCTTCCGTAACAAACTGGCTTAAAATATAGCGTTCTTTTGAACCCAACGCCTTTCTGATGCCGATTTCTTTCGTCCTTTCCGTTACAGAAACCAGCATGATATTCATAATACCGATACCGCCCACCACAAGAGAAATACCTGCGATCACTGCCAGCACCGTTATGATGACATTCAACATATCTGTCATGGTTTCCAACATTTCCGAAGTACTGGAAACCACATAAGACGAATCGTCCTGATAAAAGTCATACAGCGCATTTTCCAGAACGTCTTTGCTTTCCTCCGCCAGCTCCTCTGACTGCATCGTTACGACATACGAACTTACCGTTCCGCTCAGTGACAGTCTGGAAGCTGTCGTGTACGGCAGAAAAATCGCATCGTCCGTACTGCCTTCTTCACTGTCTGCTTTTTCCGCCATTACACCGACAATATCAAATTCCGTTCCGTTGATTTTTAGGGTCTGACCCAAGGCATTTCCGCCGTAAAAGGTATTTGCCAAATAACTGCCGATCACACAGACCTGTATTCGCTTTAATTCGTCTACATACTGTATGCCTCTGCCGGATGCAATATCATAGCTCTTGATGGTAAAGTAATCTGTACCGATACCCGTGATCGTAGTGCTGTCAGCCGTTTCGCTGCCGATTTTGACTGTTCCCATCACCGATACGGTAGGCGACATCAAATCCAGATATGTTTCATTTTCCTCCACGATCTCCTCCATATCCGAAACGGAGAGCTTTGTGGAAGATTCCCCTCTGCCGATCAGATTGACCGTCATAGTATTGGTGCCCATACTTTCAAAGCTGTCGCGCATATATTGCTCCATACCATTGCCCAATCCCATAATAACCACGACCGCCGTAACACCGATGATAATACCGAGCATCGTCAAAAGAGAGCGGGTCTTGCTTGCCATGATATTTTTGACCGCCAGAAAAAAACATTCCGACAGACTCATTTTCCCACCACCTCCAACGAGATCTCCGCCTGCACAAAAGCTTTCGGATCTCTTGCGGAACCATCATAGACAATGTGTCCGTCGTCCAACCGAATGACACGCTGTGCAGTCTTAGCGATCGAGTTATCATGCGTGATCAACACCACCGTATTGCCTTCTTGGTGCACTCTTTGCAGCATGGCAAGCACCTCTCTGCCTGTTTTGGAGTCCAGAGCGCCTGTCGGTTCGTCCGCCAGAATGACCGAGGGGTTTCCCGCCAATGCTCTGGCAATGGATACCCTTTGCTGCTGCCCACCCGAAAGCTGGTTTGGCAGGTGTTTCCATTTATTCTCCAATCCAACTTTCGCCAAGGCTTCTTTCGCTAAGATATGTCTTTTTTCCTTCGGTATGCCCGCATACATCAGCGGCACTTCCACATTTTCCATTAAATTCAGTTTCGGCAGCAAATTATACTGCTGAAAAATAAATCCCAGTTTCTCGTTGCGTATCACGGCAAGCTCATCTTTATTCATTTCGCCTACATTCTTGCCGTCCAATAAATAGATCCCTTCCGTCGGAACATCCAAACAGCCGATGATATTCATACAAGTGGATTTTCCACTGCCGGACTGCCCCACAATGGCAAGAAATTCGCCTTTTTCAATGGAAAAACTGATATGATCTGCCGCTTTGACCACAGAATCTCCCATTTGATAACGTTTGGAAACATCTCTGAATTCAATCACAGGTTGCATATCTATCACCTCATTCCGCCGCCGCTTGGCATTCCGCCACCACTGGGCATTCCGCCGCCGCTTGGCATTCCGCCGCTGCTTGGCATTCCGCCCATCATACCGCCACTCATCATCTCATTGTCGCTTGTTCCCGCTGTTTGCTTGATGTACGCAATAGACTGTCCTTCCGTCAGCCCGCTGAGTATCTCAATATAGCTGCCGTCTGTCACACCCAACTCCACTTCGGTATAACCATATCCGGAAGGAATGCCATCTCCCTGTGCTTCTTCCTCTCCGCCTTCCACCAATACCCGATTGCCGGCTAATACGGCAGAAACAGGAACAGCCAGAACATTTTCTGCATTTTGGATCAGGATCTCTGTACTAACATTCATGCCCGGAAGCAATCCGTCGGTTTCCGTGATCTGCACTTCCACAGGATATGTAGTAACACCGCCGGAAGTGGTTCCTTTCATATTGATTTTAGTCACGATCCCTTCGTATATTTTTCCGTCCACCGCATCGGCAGTCACAGTTACTTCCTGCCCTTCCTCGATCTCGGAAATATCCAATTCATCCACATTCAGTGTAACCGTCAGGTAAGACAAATCGTAAATCGTGCAAAGGGAAGAACCGCCTTCCACGGTATCGCCCTCTTTATATATCTTTTCGATCACAGTTCCTTCTATCGGAGAAGTAATCGTATAGGAATCCAGCTTATCATACTGGTTCTCCAAAGAAATCTCCGAATTGCGCAAAGAATCCGACGCGTTTTGCACAGAATCCGTTACATCGTCACTTTCCAGTATCAATATCACATCATTTTTAGAAACCAGAAAACCTTCCGGAGAAACGATGCGTGTTACGGTAGCATTCGCAGGTGCGGTAATCGTTCTGGTTTCGTTATATGTAAAGGTACCGGAAGAAATACACCCACTGGAGCCGATTTCCGCCGTTGCCATTTGCGTATCTGTCAGCGCCCCCGGGTTTTCCACGGAAATGGTTACATATTTTGCCAATACATTTCCTGTTAACACCGTTTCCGCACCGCTGATTTCCGTCACTTTCCCCTGCAAAGTTTCATAAGAGCCGTAAAGCGTAACGGTTGCGCTCTGACCGACATAGAAATTTTGTGCGTCCGATGCAGAAAAAGGTACTTTTAAAGTCATCACCGAGCTGTCACGCACAGTTGCGATCTGTGCACCTGCATTCACCTCATCTCCCTCGGATACAGTAATTTCTGTTACCGTACCGCTGACAGGCGCCTTTACCGTCAAGTCAGACTGTGTTTCCACCGATTTCTGATAATTGCGCTGCGCTTGGGAAAGCGAGATCTCTGCCTGTTCGATACTGCTTGCGATATCCGAACTGTCAATCTCATACAATACCGCATCTTTTTCTACAATATCGCCTTCTTCAAAATCCGCGGAAAGCACATCGCCTTCCAACAAGGTAGTAATCGTATAAGAATCCGCAGGTTCCAAAGTGCCGCTGCCGGAAATAGATTGTGTAATGGTACGTCTGCTAACTTCCTCTGTGGTATATTCTGCAGCGGAAACAGCTCCGCGATCTCCTAAAAAGAGTCTGCCCGCCAATACAAACACCAGGCATATGGATACACCCGCCCAGAATTTTTTCTTCCGTATCATTTTTTTCCCAAAACAAAAAATTTTCTCTTTTTTCCCAAGTTCCGCATTTTCTCCGTCCTGTTTTTCACCCAAATTTGACTGAGCAAGCAGTTGCGGTCTGTTTTTCAGAAATCCCCTGCATTTTTCCAGCAGTATATTCAGTTTTGCAATCAAACGCTTCATGGTTTCCATTCCTTTCTGCTCAAAGTTGATTTTTGTTTGGCAAATTGAAAAGTTTTTCCTATCATACGTCTGCATCATTAAACCAACCTAACGAAACATTTAAAAAAGTATTAGGCGGAATTAAAAATTTCTTCGGCAAAACTTAATGCATAAAAAGGACGATACCATAGTCGGTATCGTCCTTTTCCAAGATCACAGCTCACTTTCATTCAGTTGATTACAGAAATGTGGAAAAAGAAGCACTGCGTTCTATCCCCTTGTCATGCAAATATCCGTCTTTCCCATCGCCCCCTTCAAAAAGAAAAGCAATGGAACCGCCTTTTCCAAAAACAAGGGTTACAAATACATTCTCTGTTTCCGCTCTAAATTTTAATGCACCGAGGCATTGTCAAAATGGAGTCCTCTTTCATACGATCCCTTTCTTTAGCAGCCACAACTATTGGAGCAGCCGGAATTGCAGGAAGTGCAGGAATTCCAAGCCGTGCAAGAATTGCAGGAGCTCCGGGAGTTGCAGGAATTGCAGGAATTACAGGAGTTGCAGGAATTACAAGTATTGCATGTGCAGCTACTATAAGGCCACCAATCCTGATCCCAAGCATTACAAGAACAACAGCATCCCATCTTCTTCACCTCCTCTTCTTTTAGGACAACTTCGTCCTAACACATACTATGCTTATGCAAAAAAAGGTGACAAACAGGTATCTGCCGTATTTTTTTATTTTCCGAATTTTTCCAGAAATTCCTCCTCGCTGATAATCGGTATCCCAAGCTCTTTTGCCTTTCGGTTTTTAGAAGAATCGGAAAGCAGATCATTATTGATCAAATAATTTGTTTTTTTCGTCACGGAAGAAGTTACTTTTCCTCCGCCGTCTTCGATCAGCTTAGAAAGCTCTTTTCGGTTCGCAAAATGGTGCACATCGCCTGTGATCACAAATGTCAAGCCTGCCATAGGAGATTCTGTGGTATCCTGTTGTGCAGGCACTTCCAAATGGACCAGATTTGTCAATGTGTCCTCCAGAAGTGCAATATGCTTTTCATCACGGAAATAGCGGTATACACTGTGCGCGATCACAGGTCCGATGCCGTCGATGGCGGTCAATTCTTCCTCCGAAGCTTCCTGCAAGCGTTTCATATCATACCGGAAATGGTGACAAAGCAGTTTTGCATTGCGCAGCCCCACATGGTTGATCCCCAATGCGTAAATAAACTGCGGCATCTGCGCGTTTCTTGCTTTTTGCACAGACTGCATCAGCCGCTCAAAAGACCTCTCTCCAAAGCCTTCCATTTCGATGATCTGTTTCTCAAAGCGCTCCAATCGAAACAAATCGGGATAATTTTCCACAAAATGCTGATCCACAAATTTTTTCAGTGTTTCCTCCGAAAGATTTTCCAGATTCATCGCATCACGGGAAACAAAATGCGTCAGCATACGCACGCGCTGCGCCTGACAGTTCGGATTGGTGCAGTACAGCGTTTTGGTATCTTTTTGCTCCCGAATTTCGGTTTCCCCGCCGCAGACAAAGCAATAGGAAGGGATCTTCGCCGTTGCGGAACGCGTCAGATTCTCCGCGATCTGCGGAATGATCATATTGGCTTTATACACCAAAATCTGATCGCCTTCGCCTAATTGCAGCTGTTCTAAAATGCTGATATTATGCACACTTGCGCGGCTGACTGTAGAGCCTTCCAACTCAACGGGATCAAATACCGCCACAGGATTCATCAGACCGGTTCGGGAAGTACCCCATTCGATATTGCGCAAAGTCGTCTGCGCGGTTTCGTCCGCCCATTTAAAAGCTATGGAGTCTTTCGGAAATTTCGAAGTGCGCCCTAAGCTTTCACTGTACGCAATGCTGTCATAAGTCAGGACCAGACCATCGGATGCAATATCGTTTTCGGTTATTTTCTTTCGAAAATCCTCCAGAACGGTCAGCACCGTATCTTTTGTCACCGCATAATGCTCTACCACAGAAAAACCTAACTCCTCTAGCCACCGCATATTTTCCATCTTGCTGTCAGAGAGTTCTTTTCCCTGTGCGCTGACCAGTGTAAAGGCAAAAAACTGCACATTTCTTTCTGCCGCAATACGGCTGTTGAGTTGTCTGACGGTGCCGCTGCACAAATTTCTCGGGTTTTTATATGCTTCCTCTTCTTCCAAAGAAGCATTGATCCGCTCAAACTCAGAGTAAGAAATCACACCTTCCCCGCGTAATACCATTTCTCCCATAAACGGGATCTGTAACGGTAAATTCGCAAATACCTTCGCGTTATGTGTCACATCTTCTCCGATCTCACCATTTCCACGGGTGATCGCCTGCTGCAATACACCTTCCGCATACTTCAGTACGATCGTCAAGCCGTCTAACTTCCAACTGAGCACCCCTGTTTTGTCTGCCAGAAAACTTTGCAGCGCCGTCGGGTCCTTTGTTTTATCCAAAGAAAGGATAGGACTGTCGTGACGAATCTTCTGCAAGGTACTGATCACGGTATATCCAACCCTTTGCGTTGGGCTTGCGGAAAGTATTGTGCCTGTTTTCTTCTCTAATGCGACCAATTCGTCATACAGCCTGTCATATTCATGGTCGGACATGATCTCTCTGTCCTCTTGATAATAGGCACGGCTTGCCTGATTCAATCGCTCCACCAATTCCCGCATTCTTTCTGCCATATTCTCATCGGCTCCTTCGGTTATTATCATTCACTGATCTTGATCAGCTTAGAAAGTTTCGCCATAAATTTTTTTGTCCCTTTTGCGCCAAAATATACTTCCACTTCAAAATCCGCACCTGCACTTTGTATGCTTTTGACTTCTCCGATACCATACTTCGGTGCACGCACTTTATCCCCCACCTGAAAATCCAGTGTAAAGGTTTTCGGTGTCGGAAATTCTGTTTTCGGCTTTGCCGCATACGGATTCACAACGGTTTTGTTCTTTGCAGGCGTCACAACACGCATACTCTCCCTGCGCGCAAGCTGCTGCGCCATTTCGGACAGCTTGCGTTTGGGTTGATCGACTAACTCCGGCGGGATCTCGTCTAAAAAGCGAGAAGGTGCATGATACTGTGTGATGCCATGCTGCATACGGCTTTTGGCATGTGTCAAAAACAGTTCCTCTTTTGCTCTTGTGATCCCGACATAACACAGTCTGCGTTCTTCCTCGATCTCTTTTTCGCCGCCATACATGACGGCACGGTATCCCGGGAATATTCCTTCTTCCATACCGATCATAAAAACATACGGGAATTCCAGACCCTTCGCACTATGCAGCGTCATCAGCGCGACCACATTTTCTGACGCCTCATATCCGTCAATATCCGCCACCAGTGCGACATCTTCTAAAAATCCATTGAGTCCGCCTTCCGGATTTTCCTTCTCATATGCCGCCGCTTTATTGATAAATTCATCGATGTTTTCGATCCTGGAAAGCGCCTCCTCAGTGCCTTCTTCCAATAAAAGCTGCAAATATCCCGTTCTCTTTACCACTGCGTCCATCAGATCCGCTACCGGCATGGTATTTGCGTCTTCCTTCAGATGTTCCATTAAATCAAAGAAATCCTGCAGTTTTCCTGCTCTGCTTTTCAACTCCGGAATTTCGTCTAAACGCCGAAAGGCATCGTATAACATCAATCCGTGTTCCTGTGCGAACAAAGCAAGTTTTTCCACGGAACTGTCACCGATTCCTCTGCGCGGAACATTGATGATACGCCGCAAAGCAATCGTATCGGCAGGGTTTGCAATGACTTTCAGATAGGAAAGCAGGTCGCGAATTTCCTTTCTCTCATAAAATCTGACCCCGCCAAACAAACGATACGGGATACTGTGCTTCACCAACTGGTCCTCGATCGCTCTGGACTGCGCATTGGTGCGATACAGCACAGCAAAGGCATTATATGGCTTGCCTTGCCTTTGCATTTCTTCAATTTTTTCCGCAATAAAGCGTGTTTCATCGTATTCGTTTTGTGCCTGAAAAATATGCAGGATACTGCCGGAACCGTTTTCTGTCCAAAGAGATTTTTCCTTCCGGTTGACATTATGCCGAATGACAGCATTGGCGGCATCTAAGATTTTTCCCGTGGAACGGTAATTTTGTTCCAATTTTATGGTCACTGTATCGGGAAAATCTTTCTCAAAGTCCAAGATATTGCGGATATTGGCACCACGCCAGCCGTAAATACTCTGGTCATCGTCACCGACCACACAAAGATTACGATATTTTCCCGACAACAGACGGACCAGTTCATATTGTGATGTATTGGTATCCTGATACTCGTCTACCATAATATAGCGGAATCGTTCCTGATACTTCTCCAACACATCCGGGCAGGTACGAAACAGCTGCACGGTTTTATAGATCAGATCATCAAAATCCAACGCATTGTTTTCTTTCAACAGCTTTTGATAGACTTGATATACCTTCGCACCTTTGACCGCGCGCAGGTCATTCTGATCGGCACGTTTAGAAAAATCCTCCCAACTGATCATTTCCTCTTTCAGCCTTCCGATAAAGCCCATCGCGCCTTTGACGGAAAACGATTTATCCGTTATGCTGAAATTCAGCTGTTTAAACGCTTCTTTCATCAGTTTTTCCTGATCGTCCGAATCGTAAATGGAAAACTGATTTTCATAATCCAAATGATGAATTTCTCTGCGCAAAATACTGACACAAGTAGAGTGGAATGTGCTGATCCAAACATCTTCCGCGCCGCTTCCCACTAACGCATCCACACGTTCCCGCATTTCCTTCGCCGCTTTATTGGTAAAGGTGATAGCCAGAATATTCCAAGGCTTTATCCCTTTTTCCAATAAATGCGCGATGCGCACCGTCAGCGCACCTGTTTTTCCGCTGCCCGCTCCCGCCAAGATCAGCACAGGACCGTCTGTTTGCAAAACTGCCTTTTTTTGCATATCGTTGAGCTGTTCAAATCCTATCATAGCTTCTCCCTCTGTTCCTGTTTCCTTCCGTTTTCTTTCCGTAAAAAAATCCGACGAATTTCCCAAAATACGATTCCGACAAGTACATAAACCGCTTTATCCCCTTGCCGAACACCGTTTTTTGCGGACGCCGGATCTCTCGTCATTTTTAACGATATTATTTTTATTTCGTTTGGTTTTCTTCTTTTGCGCGCATTCTTTCAATTACTATCTTATATTCGTTTGTTCCATAATGCAGGCACCGGTTTACTCGGCTGATGGTTGCGGTAGAGGCTCCTGTTTTTTTTGCGATCTCCACATACGTCTGTTTATCATCCAACATTCTGGCAACCTCCATGCGCTGCGCAATGGCATTGATCTCATTGACCGTACAAAGATCCTCAAACAGTTGATAGCACTCCTCTACTGTTTGCATGCAAAGAATACTTTCAAACAACTTGTCCGTTAATTCATTTTTGATTTTTCTGCTCATACACGCTGCCCACCTTTACATATCCGTTTCTGGATTTATATTAGCACACTAAAGCGTTAGTGTAAAGAGGTTTCAGCGACATTTTTTATTTTCCGCGGTTACGTTTCAGGCTCTTGATCAACCTCTGGGGCTGTGTATTCAACACCAAAGATGCCGGAAAATCCACTTTTTCAAACAGCTGCTCTGTCAGTGAAAATTCACCGATGGCATGATAAAAATGAGCATCACTGCCAACTACGACAGGCACTTCTTCTTCCATGCAAAGCCGAAGCAGGTATTCCATATGTTCAGCGCTTCCGCCGCGGTATCCGCCCGGTGTCAAAGAAGCATTGTTGATCTCCAACAGGCAGCCTGTTTCCTTTGATGCACGAAAAATTTCATCATAGTCCATCGGATATCTGGGATCTCCCGGGTGCCCCAATACATCTACCCAAGGGTGCTCCATCGCTTTGATACAAGCACGCGTATTTTCTTTTTTGCTTCCGGGTGTAATGCACGGTGTGTGCAGGCTTGCGATCGCAATATCCAAACGGGATAATATCGCATCGTCCATATCTACCTGACCGTCATAATCCATAATATTCAATTCAATCCCCCGCAAAAGCCTTACGCCATGCAGTCGTTCCGGCAGTACATGCAAATTTGCAAAATATGCATGGCATGAAGTGTGCGGCATTCCGGGCGCATGGTCTGTAACGGCAAGCAGACTCAATCCTTTTTGTGCCGCATATCTGGTATTTTCATCGATCGTACTGTATGCATGTCGGCTGATGACACTATGCGTATGCATATCCGCAAAAAGCTTCATTGCCCATCCCCCCTTATTGACCACCACAATGACCAATGGTCCTAAATCTCCATAGGATTCTCCGGAATTCTCTGCTTGAGATGACTATATACGAAGAATCATTTTTCTGTCATTATATCATAGCCGCTCCAAAAAAGAAAGCGCTTCTGCCCACGTCGGATAAAGCACAGTTTCACACCACGAAACACATTTTCGTCACAAACTATTTTGTTCCGTCTTTTATTTCTTTATCCCTTTTGCAGTATTTGCAGCCATTTACAGATTTTTTTAGAAAGCATTCCGACAAAAATCGCTGCCGCGATCGTGCCTTCTCTGACCCCTAAGAGTTCTCCCCGAAAGAAAAAACCGATCAAAATTGCTGTAACCACCAGAGAAACATCAAAACAAACCTTCATATTCCCAAATTTGATCGGCAGCACCTTACAAATGGCAAGCACCAGACCTTCGCCCGCTAAAGTCACTACATTCGCCACCACCTCGATGCTGACACCGATAGCGACTAAAATAATCCCGATCACACAGAATACCCACTGCATGAAATACGACGTATGCGAAAGCGGACTCAGCACATAAACGGCAAAATCAGTCATGAAACCAAACAGCAACGCGACCGGCAGCTGCAGCAACTGGATCGGCTGATAGTTTTTCCTTAAAATCAATATCTGAAGCGCAATAAAAACACAGTGCATGATGATCGTCGCACTGCCCACTGTAACGGTACTGATCAAGCTGACTGCATACGGCACGCTGGATATCGGCGAAGTTCCCAGATCTCCCTTGATCGAGAATCCGACGCCGAATGCCATAATCAATAGCCCAACCAATAAAAACACATATCTTTTGATATATTCTCTCTGCATCTGACTCGTCCTTTCTCCCCTAAATTATGCCGCAAAAAAGGGGAAAAAGGAATCACCTTTGTTTCTTGGCAGATTCGGAATGATCCAAATCCAAAGTATTACATTATTTCGCATCGGAAAGTTTCACCTGATTTCGTTTTTCCATCAGAAAAAGCACGGTTTTTTACCGCCAAAAAAGACCATACACAACTCTGCCGTATTTCTTTTTCAAAATACTCCGCAAATGTTTTTAAAGATATTGCTTGATCTGTGCCGCCATCGCATAAGCCAATTCCACCGGGACCGCATTCCCGATCATTTTATATCCATCTTGAAGGCTGGTATAAATAAACTCAAAATCATCGGGAAATCCCTGCACTCTCGCTGCCTCTCTTACGCTCAGCCTGCGGTACAGCTCCTCCGCGCCTTCTACGAAACGGCAATCATTTTTATCCACTTTGACCATTTTAGGCGCCTGCGGGTGCAGCTGTGACTGTCTTCCGCTTGCCTGAACGGTATAAGCCGGCTCGTCCCAACTCCTGACACGATTTCTGCTCATAAAAATCGTAGAATAGGCACCGGTAAAATACTCATGATTTAACACACGACAGTTCGAACCGTTCGTTCTGTTTTTTTCCAACGCAGGGATCGCACTGTCCTTCAAATCCCATAAAATGTCGCGCAGCGTCAAATGATAGGCATACGGCTTAGGAAATTCAAACTCCACATTCAGATCTTTTCGGAATCCGACATAAAACACACGCTTTCTGTCCTGTGCCACCCCATAATCAGCAGCATTCAACAGCTTGATAAACACACGGTATCCGGCATTTTCGAACTCTCTGACGATGCCTTCCACTGCCTTACTGTGGCGGTTTGCCATCATGCCTTTGACATTCTCGGCGAGGAAAAACTTAGGCTGCTTCTCTTTGAGAATACGGATATATTCATAAAACAACTGTCCCCGGGGATCATCGATACCGCGCAGACTGCCGGCTTCGCTCCAAGACTGGCAGGGCGGTCCGCCGATAATACCATCGCAAGACGGAAACGCATCAGAGGCGATATTCCGTATATCCCCTTTCAGCAAAGGCGCCTTGTGATTTTTCTCATAAGTCGCCCATATTGTTTTGTCATACTCATTCGCCGCAACGATCTCGAAGCCTGCCTTTTCAAAACCCAAGTCCAGTCCGCCTGCGCCGGAGAATAAACTGATAATCTGAAAACTCATTCTGCACCTTCTTATACCATAAATGTGATCAGCTTGCATTTTCGCATCTGTCTTGGCTCATTGGGATCTCTGACTTCCACCGACTTGATTTGAAGACCCGCAATTTTGCCGACCAATGCCTCTAACTGTGCTGTATTGGAAAATGTAGCGTATTTTTCTTCGCTGATCAGACCCATAAAATTAAACTTCTTATAAGCATTCGGCTGATAAATACGCTGAAACACCTTAAACGGATTGGATATCGTCCACATACCGCGAATCCGCATATTTGTGATCTTCATCGGGTCCACTTTGTTTAAGCGTCCCAGCTCATTGGTCTGTGCCAATTCGACATCTTCCATGTTTTCCAAAACATTTTTGATAACTCGTTCAATTCTTTCATATGTTTCGATATCCGCGCAGTATTCCGTACCATATACCATGCAAAGCTGTTTGACCTTTTTGGTGTCGCAGATTCCAACAACATACAGCATATCCCGCTCGGTCCATTTTTCACAATATCGGCAGGTATCATTGATTTTCGAGTTATTATATCTTAAAACCCGCTTCGGGTGAGAAGAATTGAGCGCTAAATCATTGACCCCCTGCAATTTTTTGACTTCTATCGCATCTCCGCCATTTCGCAGCATAATATCAGGCGGATTCATCGCATTGCCGATGTAGGAAAAAACCTCTGACAACTTGCGGTTTCTTACCGCTTCATCGGTTTCGTCCACAGTTCCCGCAAACAGATCTTTCACATAGTCCTCCAATGCGTCGCCCATATTATTCGCACGATTTACAAATGCATAGTGCCGCACCAATTCCACCTTGGGATCGGTTACCAAAGTAATGATCGCGTCAATAATATTTCTCATATTCTCCCTCCCAATTCATTTACTGCCTGCCGCAATCTCTCATCTTAACATATTTCGGGAAATACCTCAAAGAAAATGTCGTTTTTTCTTTCTCAAGTTTACTACACTTATCTTTTGAAGTAAACCTCCAAGTGTGTATTTATCGGCTCGATCGATCTTCTCGGCTTTGGAAAACGTATTTTTTATATCTCCTACGTTGCTTGCAACGGCTTTCCCATAAAAAAAGCAGAGCATTCCGTTTGGAACACTCTGCTTGACTTTTCTGATGCATTATCTGAGAACACGTCTGGCTGTTACATATGTATTCGCACTGTAACCACTGTTCAAATCCGTAATGGTAACACCGTAAGCTGCACCATCTGTAGAGTGAATATACTGACCATTGCCAATATAAATACCTACATGACAAATGGAAGAATTGCCGCCGCTGTTAAAGAATACCAAATCACCTGCCACCAGATCGGACTTGGCAACCTGTACACCGTTATTTACCATTTGATAAGAGCTTCTGTTCAGGCTAATGCCAAAATGTTTGTAAACACTGTAAACATAACCGGAACAGTCAACGCCGGTATTCAGATTGGTACCGCCCCATACATAGGGTGTTCCGATAAACTGTTTGGCATATGCCACAACAGCCGCACCTTGGGAACTGTTGCTTCTGGAAGTTCTGTTTCCTGTCTTTACGCTGACATATTCTGCGGAAACATAACCGCTCTGACCACTGTCTGTTGTGATTTTCAACCATTGACCACCTGTTTGGTCAATGTCAAATTCCGTACCATAGGTAAGCACTGTAATCACAGACGCATCCGTAGAAGCTGCACTTCTTAACTTCAAACCGGACTGTGCCGTTACTACACCGTATGTATTGACCGCAGCGGAGGAAGAAGAACTGCCGCTGACAAAAGAAAGCAGGCTGCCTTCCACATAATCCGCACTGATATATGCGGTCGTACCGTTATAATTGATCTTATAAAATCCGTTTTCCGCACCGACTACTGTTACAGACTGTCCATTGTCGGCTTGTCCCACAACAGAAGATGAGGTATTGGAAGCGGAACGAATGTTAACACTGTTACCGGTCACTTTTCCGTCCGCCTGTGTTACGGCAAAATAATCGGAAGAAACATATCCTTCTGTGCCGCCGCAGGAAATTTTGATCCAATCCCCTTCGCAGCCCAGTACTGTATAAGAAGTACCTTTATCGATCTGTGTTACCACAGAAGCACTTGTTCCCGCCGCAGAACGAACATTGACATTCGTTCCTGTTGCTTGTCCGGATGCCGCAAACGCAGTTACCGCACCCAAAAGAGAAAACATAGCTGCTGTGCAAAAAAAACGAATGGGTTTTACCATTCTCATATCAAATCAACTCCAGACATAATGCAAACGATAATTGTTACATAAATGTTACATAATTATTATACGAAGGAAGGCAGTTCTTGTCAACCTTTTTTTCATAATTTTGTAATATATTTTTAAGAATGTATTTTTTCTTTGCCTTATACAAGCGTGTTTTCCCTGCTTTGCTTTATTTCCGTGTTTTATTTACGAAAAGATTTTGCATATTCGCTTAATGAAGCCATAAAAACTTGCATAAGAAATCACATCTGCATATTTTTACCGTTTGCATATTTTCAGTCCAAAACTTCCGAAAGAAAATGTCCGTTTTCGTAGAACAGCTCCCCGTCCGCATAAATTTTTCCGCCGTTTTTCATATCATTGATCATATCCCAATGGATTGCGGACTCATTTTTGCCGCCTGCTTCCTGAAAGGCTTCTCCGATAGCCATATGCATGGAACCGCCGATTTTTTCATCAAATAATATGTTTTTGGTATGCTGTGTAATGCCGTAATTGGTACCGACCGCCACTTCCCCAAATCTTCTGCTGCCCTCGTCTGTATCAATATAAGAAAGCAGCAGCGACTGCATCTGTTCATGATCGCAAACCGCTTCCACGATCCTGCCCTTTTCTACCGTCAGGCAAACATGTTCAAATTCATGCCCATTTAAAATAGAAGGATAGGAGAATGTGATTTTTCCGTCGACCTGATCTTCGATAGGAGATGTGAAGATCTCACCGTCTGGGAAATTTTCATGTCCGCTGCAGCCGATCCATTTTCTGCCCGCAATTCCTACTTTGATGTCAGTGCCTTCCGCTATGATGTGCAGCTCTTTTTTCGTTTCCAGGTAAGAAATCCATTTTTCCTGCTCTGCCGCCATTTCTTTCCATTTCGCAACAGGGTCCTCCTCATTTAAAAATCCTGCCGCATATACAAAATCTTCATACTCCTCTAAGCTCATACCCGCATTTTGCGCATCCGCTTCTGTCGGGAATTGTGTGCCACACCAACGTAGAGAGCCATTTCCCATTCTTTCGGAATAAATTTTTCGGTTCGGTGCATTTGCCAGTCTACGCATTTTCAGCTTTTCACCGTCAATGTGTGCCATTGTTTTAGTATTACTTGTTCCCCAAGCACTGATCCATACATCACTCTGTGCACAAAGGCCAAAACGCTCATTTGGCTGTGCCACCTGCGTTTCATTTCCATTTTGCAATATAAAAGCGTCAATCTTCGGAATATCCACATAATATTTGACAATGCCGCCTCGTTTGACCGCTGCGCGCGCTACCGCCTGCAAAAAGGGCATCGCTACATCTTCCGCAGAAATAGAGACTATGTCCCCTTCTTTCACATCGGTGGAATACTCCACCAGTACTTTTGCCAGTTTTTCCAATCTCTCGTCTTTCATCAGCTTGCTCTCCTCACTCCATTACGATCTGACACATCTGCATGGTTTTCAGTGCAGCCTCATGGCTTTCTGGCGTTACTCCCGCACAGCAGGACGGATCAACTTTGATGGTTACCTCCGGCATTCTTGCCTTTAATAACAACGCGTTGGATACCACACAAATATCTGTACAAACACCAATCAGCTCTACTTCTATCTCCTGATGCGCCTGCAACTCCAGAAAAATCATATCCGCCAGTGCTACGGAACCGAATGTGGGTTTATTGACGATTACGGCATCTTTTAACACCTCTGCAACTTCTTTTTTCAGCTGCCAGCCTTCGGTACCTTCCACACAGTGCACCACAGGCAAAAATTTTCCTTCCTGTGTATTCAGATAATCCTCTGTGTGGGTATCTCTTGTCGCATAAACACAGTCAGAAGGATAGGACTTGATTTTCTCTACCACGCGCCCCACGATTTCCTGCGCTTCTTTCGTGCCCAAAGCGCCGTCCACAAAGTCATTTTGCATATCTACCACGACCAATATTTTTTTCATTTCGCAGCTTCCTTTCTTTGATCATCCGTTTCCGAGCATCTTCTTTTACATGCAAAAGTGTATTTAAAATCTTATACTTCGTCAGTATACCATTCTTTGTCCGTAAAAACAATGTTTTCCCTTGACAGCAATCCTTCGGCAAGGTATCATAAGGAATGATAAAAGCAGTGACGGGGAATAGTAAAAAAGCCTCTTGCGCACAGAAAAAAGGCGGTCGATGCAAGCCTAAGCAATGTTTTTTGAACCTGCCCCCGTAGCTCCGCAGGGAAAATGCGGCGGTTGGTTCCCGTTATGAACCGAACTCTGAGCGGGCGGCTGTTTTGCCGTCAAAAAGGGTGGCACCGCCGATAACCTTGGTCCCTTTCCGATGGGGACGAAGGCTTTTTTATTTTTCGCGCAAACAAACCGAATCTTTTTTAGGAGGCACAAAAATGGCAAAAGAAAAGAAATTTGTAGAATCCATCACCGATATGGAACTGGATTTCCCCCAATGGTATACCGACGTTGTCAAAAAAGCAGATCTTACGGATTACTCCACATTAAAAGGTTGTATGATTATCCGTCCCTACGGCTATGCCATCTGGGAATTGATCCAACAGCAGTTGGACGCACGTTTTAAAGCAACCGGACACGAAAATGTGTATATGCCTATGTTTATTCCGGAAAGTCTGCTGCAAAAGGAAAAAGACCATGTGGAAGGCTTCGCGCCCGAAGTGGCTTGGGTCACACACGGTGGAGAAAAGAAACTGGAAGAACGCATCTGTGTACGCCCCACTTCCGAAACCTTATTCTGCGATCATTACGCAAATATCATCCACTCCTATCGTGATCTGCCCAAGCTGTATAACCAGTGGTGTTCCGTTGTCCGCTGGGAAAAAACCACACGCCCTTTCCTGCGTACCATGGAATTTTTATGGCAGGAAGGTCACACTGCACACGCAACGGCAGAAGAAGCGCAGGAAGAAACCATTCGTATGTTAAATGTATACGCTGATTTTTGCCGTGAAGTATTGGCGATCCCCGTCATCAAAGGTGAAAAAACAGAAAAAGAGCGCTTCGCGGGCGCTGCGCATACTTATACCATCGAAAGCCTGATGCATGACGGCAAAGCTTTGCAGTCCGGTACCAGCCATAACTTCGGTGACGGTTTTGCGAAAGCATTTGGCATTCAATATACAGACAAAGAAAATCAACTGCAGTATGTGCATCAGACTAGCTGGGGCATGACCACCCGTTTGATCGGCGCCATCATAATGGTGCACGGCGACAACAGCGGTCTGGTTCTTCCGCCTAAGGTAGCGCCCACACAGGTAATCATCATTCCCATTGCACAGCATAAGGAAGGCGTACTGGAAAAAGCCGAGGAATTGAAAGCAAAACTGAACAATATTTGCCGTATCAAACTGGACGATTCCGATAAATCCGCAGGCTGGAAATTCAGCGAATACGAAATGAAAGGTGTCCCGATTCGTCTGGAGATTGGTCCGAAAGATATCGAACAGAATCAGGCAGTTTTGGCAAGAAGGGATACCGGCGAAAAAATCACAGTTTCTCTGGAAGAACTGGAAACAAAAATTCCTGCTCTTTTGGAGGAAATTCAGGCAAACCTGCTGCAAAAAGCAACCGAACGCAGGGACAGCAAAACTTATGTTGCCACTAACATGGAGGAATTCGAAAAAGAAATTAACGAAACCCCCGGTTTTATCAAGGCAATGTGGTGCGGAGATCAGGCATGCGAAGATGCGATCAAAGAAAAGACCGCAGCCACCAGCCGCTGCATTCCCTTTGAGCAGGAACATCTTTCCGATACCTGTGTTTGCTGTGGAAAACCCGCAAAACACATGGTTTTCTGGGGCAGAGCATATTAAATAAAAAAATGCAGGGCGGCTTCTCTCATAATAGAAAGAAATCGCCCTGCTCTTTTTGGTTGCCGACTTATTTCATAACAAAGGAAAGACAGTCTGTGCACTGATCCATGGAAGGATTGCACTCATGTGTGCCGATCTGCACGCTGTCCAATGTGCAGTAGTTCTGTTTTGTGTGATGATGTCTGCAGTTTGCTACGGTACATTTGATGCATTGATTACATTTTTCCATTGTATTTCAGCCTCCTCTTTGATGAATTGCAATGTTATTTTGTCCGTAAATGCAAAAATCATGTATCGTAGGAGCAAAAAAATTTTTTAATACGGGAGGTCTTTGAAAATGGCACAAAGCAAAAAAACAACCGCCGCAAAACGAAGCACCGCCGGCAGTCGTACGAAAAAAGCACCTGTCGACAGCAAAAAAATTTCCTGCACCTTTTCCAAAGAACTGCTTGCCTTGTTAGATGAATATATTGCACAGACAGGGCAAAGCCGTGATAGCTTCATTCAAAAAGCAGTCTATGAGAAAATCAGCCGCGAGAAAATCAGCGGTATGATTGACGACCTCATCCGTCAATAAAAAAGCTGCGCCACCATTGGCACAGCTTTTTTATTTTATGATGCACCGCCGATCAAATCAACGGTAATGTAAAAATCCTTGCCCTCATTGGCAATGCCTACACCGCATTCTGTCATAGAGGGATCTGTCAGGCTTCCGATCTTGGAAGGGTTGCTGATCCAATCTTCAAAAACCTCCACCAGATCTTCCTGCTCCGCTTTCGTGATGACCTCCGTTGCGGTTGAAAAATCCAATCCCCAGTTTCTCATACGTTCAAACGGTGTCTTTCCTGCTTCATTGACATAATCCACATACTCATTTTTCACCATATCGCTGCTGTGCGAAGTAGCACAATTCACCAGCTTCGTATTTTCCTTTAAAGGGGTTTCCCCTTCCGCAAGACGTCTGGTATTGATGATATCCAAAAGCATTCGACTCATATCTTTTCTCAGATCAATACTCATACCCGCCTTTACGAGATAGGAAGATTCAAAATACGGTTCTGTCAGTTGGATTCCCGCAATATTTCCGCTATAATCCAAAAAAATCTGCGCCTGCACATCGTGATTGATGATCAACGGGTGTCCGCCGTCTTCTGTATATCCATCCACAGCCTTCACCGTATCGGCGGTACCGTTTCCGAATGTACCCAAATACGAAAAATGCGGGGAACATGTAAAAATCTCACAAACCTTGTCTTGATTCAGTGTCACAAAGAAAAAGTTCTCCCAATCATTTACATATACATACCGTTCTAATCTATAGACAGATTCATCTATATACGTCGGTTCTCCCCACCGCGCTTTTAATTCCGCGCTGCTCTCTCCCAAAGCGACTTCTTTTCCGGAGATGGCAATGATCTCATACGGTTCTGCCTCTGCCGCAGGTATTTCCGCTTCCTCGGAAGTTGCCGGTTCTTCCGGCTGTACCGCTTCTTCTCCCGAGGCGGGAGTTTCTGCCGCTCCGACACCTTCCAATGCGCTGTATGCCAGATAAAATGCGGTTATGGCTTCCTGCACCGTCAACTTCCTTGCAGGATAGAAACGGTTATCTCCATATCCACTGACCACTTGTGCCTCATACAGCGTCTGAATGCAATCCCGCACACCTTCACTTAGATCACTGATATCCGAAAAAGGTTGCTTTGCTCCTTTTGACTCCAATGCAACACCGCAGGCATCCAATGTACGGGAAATCATAATCGCCATCTGTTCTCTTGTCAAAATGGTGTCCGGAGCAAACACACCTTCTGCCACGCCATTGACAATATCCAGTTCATGTGCCGCCAGTACTGCCGCAGATTGACAATCCTGAAATACGGATTGCGTTACGTTCGGTGCCTCTTTCCCGCTCACTGTTTCATAAAACAGCACCGATATTTCTGCAAAAGATTCTCTGGAAATTCCTTGTTTACCTTTTTGTAACAATGTATTCGGCAGGAATCCCGCCTCCTCAGCCCCCTGCATATAAGGGTATGCCCACTCATCGGCAACTATCTCAGCAGCAGCTGCACTTACGGAAAAAACATGGCATAACAAGCATACCAAAAGTATGCCAAGCCTTTGTTTCATCTTTCTCATCCTTTCTTTTTGATTTCAGCGTTATACATACTTTTTTCTTGCATAAAACGCCTTTGTCCACCCAAAGTTATTTTAGAGTATACCATTGCTTTGCGTTCCGCGCAATGCCATCTTGGAGATTCTTCCCATTTTTCAACGCAAAAAGGTGTATTTTTTGATACATATTCCCTTTTTTTGCTAATAAATCATAACCACGCCTAAAAGACGTGGTTTGCACTAGCCCTATAAGGGCTTATTAAGAGCCAGCGCCTAAATGACGCTGGCTTTCACTTCGTTCAAGCCTTGGTGGTATGATTATCTGCTAC
>CALWRB010000045.1 GCA_944383855.1 uncultured Lachnospiraceae bacterium | reverse complement strand
TTCATCTGTATCCTTGCTGTCCACACAGATCGGAAAAGCGTCGACATCACCGAATTCTTTGAATAAAGCGCATTTGCCTTCCATGACCGGCATAGCGGCTTCGGGACCGATGTCACCCAATCCCAGTACAGCAGTGCCGTCTGTGATTACCGCTACTAAATGGGCGCGGCGGGTCAGCTGGTATACGCTGGTCGGATTTTTTACGATCTCACGACAAGCCTCGGCAACGCCGGGAGTATATAACAAGGAGAGATCCTCCTGTGTTTGAATGGGTTTTTTGGAAACCACTTCGATCTTCCCCTCCAGATCGTAATGCAGCTGCAAAGACGCTTCATTTAAGTTCATAATGACCTTCCTTTCTCTGTATGTGTGCGTAATAAGTGAAATGATATACGATAAAAAAGCAGACAAACGTCCGCTTTTTCATCAGTTTTCGTATGTTTTTAAGATATTGAGCGCAGTTTCGGTTTTGCTTTGCCGTAGATCCATAGACTGCTTTTCGATATAATGATGTGCCTGTTTTTCCGACATATTCAAATATTGAATCAGAATGCATTTGGCACGGTGGATCAATCGCAGGTCTGTCAGCTGCTTTTGCAGGCGGATATTTTCGCTTTGCAAATGCTCTAATCGCTTTTCCAAAGATGCTGCCAGACGTACTGCGGTATGAAATGCCGATTTTGAAAAAGGCTTTTCCAAGACCAGAATACCGCTTTCCTCCAGATGAGAAAGTTTCACCGCATCTGCCTGCTTAGGAGCAAGAAATAAAATGCCGGAAGTTGTGTTTTCGGCGGCAAATAAAGCGAAATTTACCCCGGATTCTTCTGAAAGAGGCGCATTGATCATAATTAGAAGGAAATTACCGCTTTGCAGCTCTTTTTTTGCTTCTTCGCTGCCGCTGCAGCAAAAAAAATCATCATAATGCAGCTCTTTGAGCAGTTCCGTTAAATGGTATGCACCTTTTTCATTGGATGAAACGATTAGTATCTTTTCCATCGGCAGACCTCTTTTCTTTTGTGACACTGTGACCAGTAACGAAGTAAGACACGCAGTAACTGAGCGGTTCTTTTTTCACTTCGGATCACGATATAACGTCTACTTTTTTTTTACATGAAAATGGGGGAAAAATCAAGATGGTGCGGGTAATTTTTTGCAATATATCCAATAATATATAGATTTCATAGAAAAAGTTAATAAATCTATACGAAGGGCGGAAAAAGGCAGTTTTGGATTTTTCTGAAAACAGTATATATTGATTTATTTAGTATAATTATTTTTTAACAGCTTTACTATGCTGTGTCAAAGTAATGAAAAAGAGGGGGGATTGACAGAAAAGGTGCAGAGTCATATAATGTCACCTATACAGCAAAGAGGCTGTGGGAAAGTCCCGCAGCCTCTTTGCGTTTTTTTATTAGAATTTAAAAGTAAAACAAGATAAAAAGGGGGATCTACATGAAGAATGTACCTGAAATGTTTGCAAGCATGGTCTTTACTGATGAGGTAATGCAGGAAAGATTGCCGAAGCCTACTTATAAGGCTATGAAAAAAGCCATTGATGAAGGAAAACGTTTGGACAGAGATATCGCTGACGTTGTTGCCAATGCTATGAAGGATTGGGCAGTAGAAAAAGGCGCTACCCATTTCACACACTGGTTCCAGCCTATGACAGGGATTACAGCGGAAAAACACGACAGCTTCCTTTCCCCGGTAGGAAACGATAAAGTGATCATGGAATTTTCCGGTAAAGAGCTGATCCAGGGCGAGCCTGACGCTTCCAGCTTCCCTAACGGCGGTCTGCGTGCGACATTTGAAGCAAGAGGCTATACAGCATGGGATCCCACATCTTATGCATTTATCAAAGACAATACGCTTTGCATCCCGACCGCATTTTGTTCCTATGGCGGGCAGGCGCTGGACAAAAAGACACCTCTGCTGCGTTCCATGGAAACATTGAACAAACAGGCACTGCGTATCCTGCGTTTGTTTGGCGATACGGAAACAAAGAAGGTGATCACAACCGTTGGTGCAGAGCAGGAATATTTCCTGATCGACAAAGATGTTTATAAAAAGAGAAAAGACTTGATCTACTGCGGCAGAACTCTTTACGGTGCGAAAGCCTGCAAAGGTCAGGAGTTGGATGACCACTATTTCGGTACGATCAAGACAAGAGTGCTGGAATTTATGGCGGACTTGGATGAAGAACTTTGGAAGCTTGGTGTAACCGCAAAGACAGAGCATAACGAAGTGGCACCCGGTCAGCATGAACTGGCACCTGTATTCGCAACGACCAACCTGGCTTGCGATCACAACCAGATCACAATGGAAATGATGAAAAAGGTTGCAGAAAGACATAACCTGGCATGCCTGCTGCATGAAAAACCTTTCGCCGGCGTAAACGGCAGCGGTAAGCATAACAACTGGGCAATGGCGACCGATAAGGGTGTAAACCTGCTGGAACCCGGTGATTCTCCGAGAGAAAATGCGCAGTTCCTGACTTTCTTGGTTGCTCTGATCAAGGGCGTGGACGAATATCAGGATCTGATGCGCTGCTCTGTAGCAAGCGCGGGTAATGACCACCGTTTGGGTGCACAGGAAGCGCCTCCTGCTATCATGAGCGTATTTGTCGGTGATGAATTGGAAGAAATTCTGGAAAGCATCGTAAGCGGCAGTGAATACGAAGGAAAAGATAAAGAACTGATGAAAGTCGGTGTACATGTACTGCCTCGTTTCTTCAAAGATACAACAGACAGAAACAGAACATCGCCTTTCGCATTTACCGGTAACAAATTTGAGTTCCGTATGCTTGGTAGCGCAGTTAATATTGCTTGCCCGAACTTCATTTTGAACACCATCGTAGCAGAGGAGCTGTGCCAGTTTGCAGATGAACTGGAAAAAGCAGATGATTTTGACGCAGCTTTGTCCAAAATGCTCAAACGCGAGATCGCGGCACATAAACGGATCATCTTCAACGGAAACAACTATTCCGAAGAGTGGGTGAAAGAAGCTGAAAAACGCGGTCTGCTGAACTTGAAGACTGCTGTGGATGCTCTGTCTTCCTATGTAGCGGAGAAAAACATCACACTGTTTGAAAAACATCGTGTGCTTTCCAAAGAAGAAGTATATTCTCGTCGTGATATTCTGTTGGAGAACTACTCTAACATTTTGAATATTGAAGCTATGACGATGTTGGATTTGGCAAAAAGAGCGATTTTGCCTGCAGTGAGCGGTTATGTAAAGAAACTGGCAGAAACGGTTATAGTAAAAAGACAGGTTTCCGATGCGATTGACTGCAAGGCAGAGGAAGCGATGGTTACTAAACTTTCCGCTTTGAGCGGCAGTTTCTGTGAAAAGATCGCGACATTGGAAGAAATCATGGTGGGCGCAAGAGAGTTTGAAGAGGTAACAGAAGTTGCGGCTTATTACAGAGATCATGTGCTGCCCGGCATGAACGAGCTGCGTGCAGTGGCTGATGAAATGGAAACCATGGTGGATCAGTCCGCTTGGCCTTTCCCGACTTACGGCGAGCTGCTGTTTAGCGTACTGTAATGTCAGAAAGAAAATAGAAAACAAAAGATAAGCATAAATCAAAAACAAAAGAGTTGAACGATACAAAAGACAACAGCAAATCAAAGCATTGCAAAAAGGGTGCCGATCAAAAGATCGACACCCTTTGGCTTTTTGTGAAAGGATAAAAAAAGACTGATACCGCAATATCTATGGTTTGATGATAAACTCAATATTGCCGATAGAAGATCAAGCTTTGCCGATGGAGCGCTTGTAAGCCTCAACCTGTTCGTCTGTTAAATCCTCCTCCTCGGAAGGGTCTTTCCAACGTACCCAGATACGTCCCTGTAACCTTGCGATGTCTAACGGCGTGTCAAACTGGTCTTTGTCAATGCCGATGACAGTATCATTATCACCGTTAAACATGATTTCAAACGGTTTGTAGACACCGTCTTCAAATACAAACATCTGCGTGCTGTAGAAGTTCAGATAGCCTGCTTCGCTGGTCAGATGACGCTCCAATGTTTCCAGATCAGGGAAGGTCACTACGACAAATTCACTGTTGGAGTCAGAGTAGTCATATAACTGAAGACCGTGAAAATCGATTTCCTCCTCACCGGTCGTATTGCCGCCGGCTTCCGCTTTTCCTTTTAAAACGACAGGTGCGCCATTTTTTCCATCTCGGAGAATCTGTGTTGCGGGCAGAAAATTTTTTACAAAATTCTCGATTTCCATGTCGCGAAACTGATCACGGACGATCCAGAAATCACCATGATTGAAGGATAAGCCGGCTACATCATATAAAAAATCTTTGACTGTTCGAATCATATTCTATCCCTCCGATAGCAGTAAATCTCTTGTTTGTTTGGTTTTTTGTCTATACTGTATTGTAAAAGCTTTGTGACAGAATTGTCAATAGGCATTCTCTCCACTGCCCGAACTCACTTGAAAAAAATGTTCCGGAACTTCTCCGCCGATCACAGTATCCACTAACATGATCTTTCGACTTAACTGTATTTTTTCCGCATGAATCGGATTTATGATTCGGATTTCCAGGGAAATATTGACCCAGATTTTAAAATTGATCTGATTGATTCCGGCTGCAGTAAAAGAAGTATCGTAATCAACCAGTGCGGAACCGGCAGGACGCAGTTGAAACGGAATGGAAGGACCCAGTTCCGATAAAAAACTGATCCCTGTTATGGTGCCGATCGGAACGCGAAACGATTCGCTTTCAAATGCCGCCAAACTTTCGGTTATAGAACGGCTGAGTTGGCTGCAAAACAGATTGATCTCCGTCGCGTCTGCGCTATAAACGCCATCGTCGCCGTTTTGATACCAAAATGTCGCAGGAGTTTGGCTGTAATCATGTAAAACGGTTTCCATTGCATCATCGATGATGCTGTTGATGACAAGCTTGGAACGAGCATGCGAAAGTTCTCTGGCTACGGCAAATACCCTGCGATCGACCAGAAACAGAATATAGCAAAACAGCAAAAAAAGAAAAAGCAGTATCAGTTTTTCCAGAAAACGGCGATGTGACTTTCTTTTGTGTTTCTTCATGAATCTCTCACCTCTTAGCAGAATATGAAGGAAAAGTGAAAAATAGCCGCAAAGACTTATTTTTTCCGAAAAAAGGGAAGAATGAAAGAGAAGTGAAAGAAATTTTTTTTACAAATGTAATAAAAACTTAAACAATATATCTTTCTATTTTTGGTAATATCTGTTATAATCAAACTATTTAAAGGAGGGTTTGAAATGAGTGATTCATCGAGAAATAGAAACCGCAGACCATCTCATGCCCATTCCGAAGTACATGAAGGTGGAAAACGACCACAGAAAAAACGCAGAAAAAAGAAAAAAAGAAGTTCTGTTTTTAAAGTGATCGTTGCGGTTTGTATGATCATTGGATTTGCCATAGTCGGTGCAGGTTTGGGCGCGGTGTTTGGGATACTGCAAAACACAGAAGCATTGCAGGTAGCGGATGTATTGCCGGGTTCCTATACCTCGATTATTTACGACCAGGATGGAAATGAGTTCGATAAGCTATATTGGGACGAAAATCGAGAATATGTCCCGTTAGAAGAAATTCCCCTGCATTTGCAGCAGGCTGCAATCGCAATCGAAGACGAGCGCTTTTATGAGCATGGAGGAATTGATATCCGCGGCATTTTCCGTGCCATGGTAAAAAATATTTCCACATGGGAGTTTAACCAGGGCGCAAGTACGATCACACAGCAGTTGATCAAAAACGAAGCCTTGACCGGCGAAAAGAAGCTGGAAAGAAAGATCAAGGAACAATACCTTGCTATCCAACTGGAAAATACATTGGAAGATCAGCTTGGCAGTAAGAAGGCAGCGAAGGATTATATCTTGGAGCTGTATTTGAATACGATCGGACTCAGCCATGGATTAAACGGTGTGGAATCCGCTGCGCAGTATTATTTCGGCAAGCATGTTTCCGAATTGACATTGGCAGAGTCGGCATGTATTGTCAGCATTACCAACAATCCTTCTTTGTACGCACCGGACACCAATCCGGAGGAAAACAAAAAGCGTCAGACACTGGTATTGGATAAAATGCTGGAGTTAGAGTATATCACGCAGGAAGAACACGATGCGGCATTAGCGGAAGATATTTATTCGAATCTGGTTTGCCAGCAGACACAGGAAGAAAATCAGACCGCAAAACATAATTATTTTGTAGAAGCACTGATCAACCAGGTGGCGGAAGATCTGCAAAACAAGAAGGGCTATACCAAAACGCAGGCATATAATTTGATTTATAGCGGCGGCTTGGAGATCCATTCTACGATGGACCCTGAAATGCAATCCATCATGGAAGATGTCTTTATGGACGATTCCTTCTTCCCGCCGAATGAAAAGAGTTATGATGTGGTATACCTGATTTCCGTTTTGGATACGGAAACAGAACAGCAGCAGCATTACGAAAGAACAACAACGATTAGCTCCGCAGACGATCAAGAGGCGATCGACGCGTTTATCAATTCCGTAAAAGAAGAAGTTTTAGATGAAACGCATACACTGGTTTTGGACAGCCTGACGGTATCCAATTCCCTGCAGGCAGCTATGGTGATCATGGATCAGAGCAATGGTCAAGTTAAGGCTTTGGTTGGCGGCAGAGGGGAAAAACCCGGTGACTCTGTATTTAACAGAGCTACACAGGCACTGCGTCAGCCCGGCTCTTGTTTCAAGATATTGGCGGCATATGCTCCTGCATTTGATACAGGGCTGCTGATGCCGGGCTCTGTTGTGGTGGACGAACCGTATACCGTTGGCAGCAAAACATTCAACAACTGGTGGGGTGCAAGATATAACGGACCTTCCACCGCAAGAGAAGGTATCAAATTCTCTATGAATATTCTTGCAGTTAAGGTATATATGATGCTGGGAGCATCTGTAGTAGATGAATATCTGCATAATTTTGGCTTTACTTCCATTGTGGAAGAAGACAAAAATGCGGCTACAGCTTTGGGTGGCTTGACAGACGGTGTATCCGTGCTGGAATTGACAGCGGCGTATGCGGCGATCGCAAATGGCGGCGTATATAACGAACCGATTTATTACACTGTGATCTACAATCACGAGGGAGAAGTTTTGCTGGATCAAAGCACGCAGGACACACATCGTGTATTGAAAGAAACCACAGCGTATCTTCTGACAGATGCGATGGAAGATGTTATCACAGGCAGCAGCTCCACGCAGGGAAATATGAAGAGCATTGGTATCACCGGCGCTTTGGCAAACTTTTCCGGTATGCATATCGCGGGTAAGACAGGTACCACGACAGACGATAAGGACCTGACTTTTGCGGGATATACACCTTATTATACGGCAGGTATCTGGATGGGTCACGATACTCCGAAACGGATCAGTTACGATAAGAGCTATCATCTTCTGATTTGGAAAGAAGTAATGAGTAGGATCCATGAGGAACTGCCGGATAAAGAATTTACAAAACCCAGCGGTATCGTTTCTCAGACTTATTGTTCCGCAACAGGCGGTATTCCTACTGACTTGTGCGCACAAGATTATTACGGACTGACGACGCATACCGATATTGCGGCATCGGATAATCCCGGTCTTGGCGGCGCTTGTGAGGCGCATAAAGTGTTTACGATCTGTACGGAAAGCGGTATGTTGGCATCTGAGAATTGCCCCGAAGACTGCAGAGAAGATGTAGTCTTGGCGGTAGATGAGAATGGCAAAATCCTCAGCAAACCAAACTCGATCCCGGAAGGAAAACTGGACATTGATATCAGTAAAACCTGCACGGCAGAGCATGAAGCACCGGGAACGGAGATCGGTAATGGATACGAACCGGGAGTACCGATCGATCCGACCAACCCGACGGATCCCAATGCGCCGAGCGGAGAGGGAAATCAAGAAATTCCGGAAGGCGTTTTACCAAGCGATGAAACAGGATTTGGCTGGTGACCACGCGCTTTGCGAAATGAAAAATACAAAAACTCTGCAGCGTTTTACGTTGCAGAGTTTTTTATATGTCGCGTACCTTACCGAGGGAGGATTTATGGAAAGAGGAAGGGATCGTTTTTTTGGTTTTGAAAAGTGTAGGATATTCTATGAACTGAACCAGTAAAAACGGACAATGACAAAAAGCCCCCTTATGTAGGATAATAGAACTACATGAGGGGGCTT
>CALWRB010000044.1 GCA_944383855.1 uncultured Lachnospiraceae bacterium | reverse complement strand
TCAACTATGCTGATACATGGATCTCCATGGTAATCGGCAGCCAGATCATGAAAGTAAACGGCATTGAAATGGCTATGACAACTGCTCCTGAAATCGTAAACGACAGAACATTCCTGCCTATGGCTGACTTGGGACGTGCTCTGGGCGTAACAGCTACTTGGGACGCAGCTACAAGAACAGCTTCCTTCAACGCTTAATCTGACGATTGGCTGATAAGGACAGAGTTCCTTAAAATTTAGGGAGACCTCGAAAGAGGTCTCTCTTTTTTTGCCGTTTTTCCTGCTCTGCGAAAAGCCAAAGAATCCTTATTTTTTTATGCGATCATTCTTTTTTTGAGGAATCCTTTTGTGGGAGATAGTCTTGTATGCTGAGGAAATCTCGCAGCAAAAGCCGCAGACTGCTTACACCGTCCTCAAATGCGGTTGCCTGCACCTGTTGCAGCAGCCCTGTCAGATATTCCTCCGCCAGAAGATAGTCCTCCTGTTTCAGTCGCTGGCGCAGAAAGTGCGTCAGCTGTGTAAATTGTTTTTGCGTGCTTTGCTGTACTTGCGCGCGTTCGGTTTCGTATTGCCGACACAGCAGCTTTGTCAACTGATCCATGATTTCTCCACTTCCTTTCAGCTTCTGTTTCTTTGTCCGCATATGATAGCATATTGCCGTATGTTGGAAAACCACTTTCAGAGAAATGTCAGAAAATCTTTCGAATATTGGGAGAAACTGTCAGGTAAAATGACGGTTTTGTTGAAAATAAGCCGTCGCTTTGCTCGTTATATTAGAAAAGAAGAAGCTGTTTTTCCCGCCCCTGCCCAAAAATTGGACCATGCCTTGAAAAAGACGAACAAAGAAACGGAAAAATGTAAGACTTTTATACTGGAACAGTGACCGGCACTATGCTATAATGTATCTATTGAAATTGATTTTATGATAAAACAATATGCTGATTGCGTCTGTTTACTGTTGGCGCAGCGGCTGTTTCTTTGGAATGAAAAAAGCGTATTTACGCAAGAAAGGGTGACATCATGAAACAGAACAAGATTTTGAAAACAGGTGCGCTGCTTGCGCTTTGCTTGACGCTGGCACCGGTGACGGTCTTTGCGGAAGAAAACGGTATGCAGGCGGAGCAGACACAGCCGGAGAACCGTAAAACATTGACATACCGCACCGCACTAAATAAAGCACTGGAAAACTCCACCAGCTTAAAAAATCTGCAAACGCAGGCAAGCACTTCTTTGGAAAACAGAAGATACCTCTGGCGGACGTACCAAGCTGCCTCCGCGGCAGGTGCCGATCACGATCAGCTGATGCAGATCTGGCAGAGTGTGGAGGCATTGGACCTCAGCGAGTCTTTAAAAGAGGAAAATGAGGCACTCCTCAAGGATTCCACCGAGGCGATGCTGAAATCGTATTTTGCTGCTATCGCCAATGATGAAGCTACCTTAAAGATTGCAACGCAAAATGTGCAGATCAAACAGACCCAGTTGGAGCAGGGAGAGCGCAAGTACGAGTTGGGTCTGATCAGTGAAAACGCGCTGACGACACTGCGCTCCGATCTGGCGCAGGCAGAGCTTTCCGCGCAGATGCGGGTGCTGCAAGTGGAACAGGATTATATGAATCTGAACCGCCTGATGGGTGAGGATGATTTGTATCAGAAATATAATCTGGAATATGAGCTGGATATGGGACCGATGGAAGTGCCTTATGGCGATCTGGACACTTATGTGAAAAATGCGGTCAGAAGTGATACTGCTTTGAAGATACAGAAACAAAATCTGGAGTATCAGGAAGGGCAGTCCTTCTATGCCAATGACAGTGCAAGCAGAAAAACCGCGGAGTCGGAATATGAGGTAGCGGAGCGTAATTACGAGGCAGCGCAGGAGGATAAAGCACTGGCGATCCGGAAAGCGTATTTGCAGATCCGCCAGCTGGAAGCCTCCTATGAATCCGCGAAAGACGCAGTCGCACAGGCAGAGCAGCTGTATCATGTGGCGGAAGTGAATTATGCGGCAGGAAATGCCACACAGCTTGCGGTGGAGCAGGCAGCGCTTGCGGTAGAGCAGGCAAAGAGTCAGCTGATTCAGTTGGAACATAATTATGATCTGCTGGTATTCTCTTTTGATAACACTTGCCTGCTTGGCAGTACGTCCGCATAAAAAAGTAGTTCGCAGAAAATAAAAGAAGAAGCATTGCGTATCGGAAAAACTCCAAAACGCGATGCTTCTTTTGTTATGTGAGATAGGGGTTTTGTTTGATTTTTATGCCTTAGACATGGTTTTTGGGGAAGAAATAAAATGCTTTGCTTTCTCCCAAAAGAAAAACAGTAGGAACGGTACGCTGTAGCAGACCAATGCCCGAAGCGCTAAAAGCGGTGTCAGCGCTGTGATGCCGATGCGTTGGAAAAATACCGTGCCAACCGTCAAAAATAGGCAATGACTCAGATAAACGAAAAACGACGCACGATAGATATAGCCCAACGGGCGAGAAAGGTGCGGCAATTTTTCCCGTATCATCAGGCAAAGCCCCAGAAGCAGCCAGATCGAGAGCGTATCCGTGCAGAGCTTGACGGGGTTTAAGTCGAGGAAATAGACACCTTTGGCATATTGCAGATATGCCACCAAAGCAAAGAAGCACACAGGCACCGCCGCAAAGAGAAGGCTGATACGCGTGAGGTGTTCTTTGAGCAAAGTATAATGCTTCCCGGCGTAAAGCCCCATCACCCAAAAACAAAGATAGGTGGGGAAAATACGGTCACCATAGGCAAATGAGATGCCGAATATCTCCAAAACCGCGCCGATGCGTAAGAAAAGCAGACTGACCAAAAAAGCGCAAAAAATCGCGGGGACGGCGGGGACACGCCGAATGAGCCACACCCAAACAGGCAGCAGAAGATAAAACTGCATTACAATCAGTACATAATAAAACGGCGAGGAAAGGTTGCCATACCAAAGATAGCGCAAAAATTCCCCAATACTGCCATTGACGTAATGAATTGGCAGGAAAACGAGGTAATAAATGACATTCCAGATCACAAACGGCAGGTAAATTTTCCGAAAACGGTGCAGGACATACCTGCCGTAAGCGGCAGCAGTCAGGGCGGCATCGGAATGCAGCGCGATTTTAACGGCACCGCTGAATAAAAATGCCGGTACGACAAAAGCGGAAAGCCGCCAGGGCAAATAAATAAAAAACGCCTGCGGTGCAGTGGGGTCGGCATTACTGATGCCGAGAGAAAGCACATGAATCAGTATCACCATCAGGCAGGCGATGGCATTGAAGTCGTTTAGTTCCCAAAGCGGGCGGTCAGATGGGCGCATGGCAAAAAAATCCTCCTTTGCATCACTGTTACAGACAGGGTATCACAGAAAAAAAGACGCGTCAATGCGGCGCGAAAAAAACCGCAGTCGGCAAAGTGCGGCTGCGGCAAAAAAATGTTCGAGTGTTAAGAAAAAGAGGGCAGCATCTCTGGAATCAGATTGATGAACAGCAGTACAACGGCGACTGTCATCATGGAATGAATAAATTTGCTGCCTTTTTGAATCGCCAAACCGGAGCCGAAGTAATTCCCCGCGATATTGGCAAGGGCAGCGGGTATTGCCAGCGGAAAATATACATTTCCGGCAAATAAAAATACCGTCAAAGAAGCGTAATTGCTCGCCAGATTCAAAAACTTCGCATTGCCGGAAGAAGTACGCATATCGTACCCCATACCCAAGGAATAGGCAAGGACCGCAAGTGTGCCGGTGCCCGGTCCAAACAGACCGTCATAGCTGCCGATGAAAAAGCCGATCAGCACGGCGAATACGATTTTTTTGACGCGGGAGAGGGCGTGGGAGTGGTTGACGTCTTCCTTCGGTTTGCGGAATAATACCAAAATCGCCACAGCGGGCAACAGAATCAACAGCATCAGGTGCAATACGGTTTCGGATAAGTGCAGCACCAAAACGGAAGCCAGCGCGGAACCACAAAGTGCCGAAAAAGCGCTGATCAGACCAACGGGTACATCTGCCATGCCGTTTTTCCAGTAACGCAGTGCGGAAAGTGTGGTACCACAGGCAGAGGAGAATTTATTGCAGCCGTAGACCAGATGCATCGGCATGCCCGTTAGGGTGTAGGCAGGCATAGAGATCAAACCACCGCCGCCGGCAACGGAGTCCACAAAACCCGCAAAAAATACTGCCGCCAGTACCAAAAGATACATCAAAGGTGAAATCGAAATCATATCTGCTGCCATGGTTATTTTTTCTGTCCTTTCCCGAATGTAAAAATGCCCCAAATTTTTTTCAAACCTCATGCATCATAACACAGAAAAAAGCGGGAAACAAGCGCAAAAAGGACGAATTTTATATGCTTTTGCAGACCGTTTTGGGGCAAAAATATAGCTTTTGGACGAAAGCGGGAGAAAAGAGGCATCAAGCGCAAAGGGGGAGTGTTGCAGCAGGATTTTTGCGCAAAAAAAGAAACAGGAAGTTTTTTTTGAAACTTCCTGCTTTTTTTTGAAATAAAACGGTAACCGCTTTTTTTGCCTTAGTCTTGTGTGTATGGCATCAGGGATACGTGTCTTGCACGTTTGATAGCGGTTGTCAGTGCTCTCTGATGTTTTGCACAGTTGCCTGTGATTCTTCTGGGAAGGATTTTGCCTCTTTCGGAAACATATCTTCTCAGTTTGCTTACATCTTTGTAATCGATGGTTGTGATTTTATCTGCGCAGCACTGGCAGACACGTTTTTTTCTACGACCACGTTTTTTCTGGATCATCTGTGTCAGTCCTCCTTATCGATTTGGTTTAGAAGGGCAGATCGTCGTCTTCGATACTGGTGTCGATGGGGTAAAAACCATCGTTGGCAGAGGGTGCGGCGGGTTTTGCGGCGGGTGCCGCAGCAGCGCTGTTTGCTTCAGAAGCAGCTCTGCTTTCCGCAAAGTGCTGTTCTTCTACAATTACCTCTGTACTCCAGTGTTTTTTGCCTTCGTTATCGTCCCAACTGCGTACCTGCAGTCTGCCGACAACAGCGACCATTTGTCCTTTTCTGAAATATTTTTCTGCGAATTCGCCGGCTTTCCCGAATGCAACACAGGGGATAAAGTCGGCATCCTGCTCGTTCTGACGGCGGAAGCGGCGATTGACCGCCAGGGTATATCTGGCTACTGCCAAAGGCTCTGCGCCTTGGGAATAGCGTACCTCTACTTCTCTTGTCAGTCTGCCCATCAAAATGACTTTGTTCATAATGAATGGCCTCCTTTCCGCGCTTTCTTATGCTTCTTTGCGGACGATCAGGTAACGAAGCACATTTTCCATAATACGCATACGTGCCTCGATCTCTGCGGGAGCGCTTGCAGGCGCATCAAAGGTTGTGAAGCTGAAGAAACCTTCGTTGACTTTCTTGATCTCGTAAGCCAGTTTTCTCTTGCCCCAATCGTCAACCTTTTCGATCTTCGCACCAAATCTTTCCAGCACAGCCTGAACTTTTGCTACTTCAGCTGCTTTGCCTTCTTCATCAAGTGCGGGACTTAAAACCAATGCCAGTTCGTACTTGTTCATGTAGACACCTCCTTTTGGACTTATGGCCCTTTCTCCTGCGGAAAGAGCAAGGATTTCTGTTTTTCACACGGCAGAAAACGCCATGCTGAACAAATATAGCATATTTTCAGCCGTTTTGCAAGACTTTTTCCAAAAAAATCAGTGTTTTGCGTTTATTTCTCGTCTTCGTCAAAGGCGGCATTCAGTCTTTTTTGCCGACTTTGCTCCAGTTTTACAAATCCTACGCGAAGCAGTAAAAACACAACACAGAATGCGGCGATGGAAATGAGCGGAGAAAGGGAAAGTCCTTCCGAAAAACCGCCGTTTTTCCATAAAACATAGCTGAAAGCCGCAATCCCCAAAACAAGGCAGACGACCAAGGAACGCCCCAGATAGTTATGTTCCTCTCTTAATAAAACGACATTCAGCTGTCTGGTACGGATCGCCTGATAAACAGGTACCCCGATCAAAATGACATACTCCATGAGGCAAGCCTGCAAGGGCATGGAAAAAACTAAAACTTTGACGCAGAAACTGATACAGATGGCGTAGTAAATGAGGATCAGCATTTCAGAATAGATTTTCATACGGGCTTGTTCCACCCGTTCGTCTTTGAATTGCGGTTGTTTTTTTGTCATACAGAATCACTCCTCCCAGAATAATTGGTCTAATGTCATACCAAGCGTTTTACAGATCGCGATGCATAGTTGCAGGGAAGGATTGTAGTTTCCTGCTTCTATCATGCCGATAGTCTGTCTGGTGACGCCTACCGCCGCCGCCAAATCCTGTTGGGAAAGGTCTTTGGCGGCACGGGCGGCTTTTAATTTGAGATTTTTCATGATACGCCTCCTTCTTCTTTTTGTCGCCCCTTGTACTTATGTTATACAATATAGTTTTCAAAATGTCAACTATATTTTGCATTTTAGAAAAAATAATTTACTTTTTGCGAAAAAATCAAAAAACGAAGCAAATGCCTTTTCCCAAAAAGAAAAAGCGCACTTGTATCAAAATGGGAAACATCTTATAATGAAAACCATGAAATGAACAAAAAGAGAGGGAAGCGAAAAATGGCAGAAAAAATCATGGAATATCCGAGTATTTATCGCATCGACGTGCCGCTGCCGGATAATCCGCTGCGGAATTTGAATTGTTATTGCATACAAGATGAAGGGCATACCCTAATGATTGATACCGGCTTTCACTGTGATGCCTGTATGCAGGCGCTGCAGGAAGGGCTGCGAAAGATCGGCGCTGTGCCGCAGAAAACAGAACTTTTTTTGACCCATATGCATGGGGATCATGTGGGGCTTGCCAAGCCGATTGCCGAAAATTATGCCAAACGGGTCTATATCCATGAACTGGATTACCTGCACCTTCGCAGTACCATGACACAGGACCGTTGGGAGATACCGGACGAGATCATCTGGCGGGAAGGGTTTGAGAAAGAACTGCTGCATGAACTGCGTTATGGAGAGGCGACACAACAGTATCATCCTGCCGGACTGTTCGATGCTGTCTGCCTAAAGGACGGCGATACTGTGCAGGTGGGGAAGTATACCCTGCAGGCGATTTGGGTGCCGGGGCACACACCCGGGCAGATGTGCCTGTATTTAAAAGAAAAGAAACTGATGTTTACGGCGGATCATATTTTGTTTGACATCACGCCGAATATTACCGCTTGGTATGGTGTGGAGGATTCTTTGGGGGATTATTTGCAATCTTTGCTGAAAATCCGGCAGTATCCGATTGCGCAGGCACTGCCTTCCCACCGCGGTGGCAGTACGGACGTTTATGGTAGGATCGAAACGATCATCGAGCATCATTTGCAGCGGCTGCAAGAAACGGCAGAGGTATTGGAACAATACCCCGACCGCCCCGCGGTAGAGATCGCTTCACACCTGAAATGGTCTATGCGTGGAAAGACATGGGATAATTTTCCCGTATCACAGCGTTGGTTTGCGCTGGGCGAAACGATCGCGCATCTGGATTATCTGATCAAACGGGGATTTGCAGTGCGCAGGGAAGGCAAACTGCGCGGCTATTGCCTGCGCATGCCTGCAGCAGAATGCAAAGCGGAGCTGGAAAAGATTTGGCAAAGGTATTACCGAGAGAAAAAAGGAGGAGCCGCAGATGGATATTTTGCAGAAATTAACGCAGGAAATGGGCATCGCCTATCGGCAGACGGCAGAAACGGTGCGGCTGTTGGACGAGGGGAATACGGTGCCGTTTATTGCAAGGTACCGCAAGGAAATGACGGGGGCTTTGGACGACCAGAGCATTCGTAAATTAGCGGACAGGCTGGAATACCTGCGCCGCATGGAGGAAAAGAAGGAACAGATCCTTTCTTCGATCGAACAGCAGGGAAAGCTGACAGATGAACTGCGGCAGGCTTTGGAAGACGCCGAGACACAGCAGGCATTGGAAGATATTTCCCGCCCGTTTCGACCGAAGCGCCGCACCCGTGCTTCGCAGGCAAGGGAAAAAGGTCTGGAGCCTTTGGCAAATGCAATGCTTTTGCAGTCAAACCCTGTGACAGAGCAGGACGCAGCGGCTTTCGTATCGGAAGAAAAGGGCGTAGCCAACGCGGAGGAAGCGCTGCAAGGGGCATTGGATATTTTGGCGGAGTATTTTTCCGACGATGCTTCCTTGCGCCAGGAGATGCGTAAGCTGTTTGAGCAGGAAGGTATCCTCTGTGCGAAAGCGGCAAAAGAGGAGGCTTCCGTGTATGAAATGTACTACGATTATGCGGAACCGATCAAAAAAATCCCGTCCCATCGCGTGCTGGCGTTGGATCGGGGCGAAAAAGAGGGGTATCTTTCCGTAAAGCTCACACTCCGCGAGGAACAGGCACCTTTGGCACTGCTTTGCCGCAGGATCGTGCGTAAAAACAGCCCGACGGCATCATGGCTGACCAAGGCGGCGGAGGATAGCCTGCAGCGATTGCTGTTGCCCTCTTTACAGCGGGAGATCCGCAATTATTTAACAGAACAGGCTTGTGAGCAGGCGATGATGGTATTTCGTGAAAATCTCCGACAGCTGCTGATGATTCCGCCGATCAAAGGAAAGGTCGTCTTAGCGGTAGACCCTGCTTACCGTACGGGCTGTAAGCTGGCAGTGATCGACGAAACCGGCAGTGTACTGCAAACCGGTGTGATGTATGCCACACCACCCCGAAACGAAACCGAAAAATCGGAAAAACTGCTGTTGGATTGGATACGGAAGTATCATGTTACACTGATTTCCATCGGTAACGGTACCGCTTCCAGAGAAACGGAGCGGTTTGTAGCGGAAGTGCTGAAAAAAGAGGGAAGCGGGATCCCTTATGTGATTACGAATGAGGCGGGAGCGTCTGTTTATTCTGCTTCCGCACTGGGGGCAGCGGAGTTTCCGGATTATGATGTTTCGCTGCGCAGTGCCGTATCGATCGGCAGAAGGGTACAGGACCCTTTGGCGGAGCTGGTCAAGATCGACCCGAAGGCGATCGGCGTGGGGCAGTATCAGCATGATATGGACCAAAAACGTCTGGGAGAAACCTTGGGCGGTGTGGTAGAGGACTGTGTGAATACGGTCGGGGTGGAGCTGAATACCGCAAGCGCCGCACTGCTGGGGTATGTGGCAGGGATTTCTTCTGCGGTCGCGAAAAATATTCTTGCCTACCGTGAGGCAAACGGTAAGTTTACCAGCCGAAAAGAGCTGCTGCAAGTACCGAAACTGGGCGCAAAGACATTCGAGCAGTGTGCGGGATTTTTGCGCATTGCAGACGGCAGTGAGCCGTTAGATGCGACTGCGGTACACCCCGAAAGCTATCAGGCGGCACGGGCGGTGTTAGAGGCTTGCGGGTATACGGCGGAAGACCTCAGAACGAACGCAGCCGGCAAGCTGAAAAAACGCTTGCAGGACCCGAAGAAAACGGCACAGGATCTGGGTATCGGTCTGCCGACATTGGAGGATATTCTTTCGGAGTTGGAAAAACCCGGCAGGGACCCCAGAGAAGACGCGCCTGCGCCGATATTGAGCAGTGAGGTTTTGGAGATAGAAGATTTAAAAGAAGGCATGGTCCTGCGTGGTACCGTGCGTAATGTAACGGATTTTGGTGTGTTTGTGGACATCGGCGTGCATCAGGACGGTTTGGTGCATATCTCGAAAATCACAGACCGTTATATCAAACACCCGCTGGACGCGGTCAAGCTCGGCGAAATCGTAACAGTCAAGGTGCTGCAAGTGGACGTTGCCAAAAAGCGGATCGCGCTTTCCATGCGCGATGTCTGAGAGAAAAAAGAATCGCAAAAAAAAGAAGGTGTATCATTGCCCAAAGAGGCAGGATACACCTTTATTGTTGTCAGAAAAAATATGACTTTTTTTACAGATTGTCGATCTCTTCCATTGCCGCCAATACCTTCGGCATATCTTCCTCGCCGGGCAGACGGAAACGAACGGAATTTGCGCCAAGAGAGCGGAAGTCATCACCGGATATTACCAGAATTTTGCGTTTTGCAAATTCCTCTGCCAGATCGATATTGGGATTTTTGTGTGTCATCAGGCAGATGGATACGGTTTCTGCGGTATGCGCCAGTGAGATCTGTTTCCAAGGGCGCAGCAGCATACGTTTCAGTTTGGCATTCTTCTCACGCAGTGTTTCCAGAAAGGCTTCATCGGCGATTGTTTTTGCGGCGATGCTTCTGGAAAGTGCGGACATGGTGTAAGGATTGGTGATATTACCCATTGCAGGCACCAGTTCCTTCGGCAAAATCAGGTATCCCGCTCTTAACCCTGCCAAACCAAAGCCTTTGGAGAAGGTTTTGACCAGAATCAGGTTCGAGTATTTTTCGCATAATGCGGCAGCGGAGTTTTCCTTCGGCATATAATCGCCGTAAGCCTCGTCCACGATCACACCGATGCCGTAAGGCTGTGCGGCAGCCAGTATTTTTTCGATCTCGGAAAGCGGAATGATCTGTCCGGTGGGGTTATTCGGATTATCGATGTAGATGAGTTTATGCTCCGGACGGATCGCATCTACCACGTCCTGTGCGGAGAATACATAATTGTTTTCTTTGGAAAGCGGCACACCGTCAAATGTGCAGCCATACATCTCCACATCGGTCTGATATTCGGAAAATTGCGGGATATAACCCAGTACGCGGTCACCTGCTTCCAAAAACAGGCGGTTGATCAGATAAAGCCCCGCAACGGAACCGTCGCAAAGAATGATCTGCTGTCTTTCCAAAGTAGGGAACTGCTTTGCCCAATAGCGGCATACGGCGTCCTTCACATCGGGAGAGTGCGGATAAGGGCGTACCAGATCAAAGTCGTTCAGTTCGGAAAACGCTTTTTGTGCCGCAGGCGGAATCATGACGATATTGATGCCTTCGCCGCAGTCCACGTCATAGGGCAGTGGTCCTGTGGATTCCATGGCATAGCTGACTTTTGTACGTTCTTTGATATATCGGTTGATTCTAAGTTCCTGCATAAAAAAAGCTCCTTTCTGTTTTTATCACATGCCTTAAAGTGCGTAAAGAAAGAGATTTCCCTCTGCCTGCGGCAAAAAGAAACCTCTTTCAGTATAAATCATTTTTTGATGTTTGCAAAGAGAAACATCAGCCGTTTTTGACTACCTTATACAGACCGACTGTGATCAAAGGCAGCAGATAGAAAATCATAAAGCCATAAGCGATTGCGGAGTAACCCATGCTGATGAGGTTGATAATACCAAACTGCGCAAACAGCAGCGCCATAATCAGAATAGCAGCGGTGATTATACCACGGGATTTTCTGGAAAGAGGAGGTTTGCTTGCTTCTTCCATGCTTTTATCCAGTCGCTCTAACAAAGCGTGAATCATACCGGTTGCGGTTTCGATCAGTGTCCAGCCGGCAACGATACCGAATACGATGACAGGGATCGGGCTGTCGGATACGGACTGCAGCATAACCAACCACGGTACGGAAGCGCCAATGACGGTTTCATCGGGATAATAACCCATCAATGCAAAGTAGGTTAAAAACCACGGAATGGTCATCAACAACGCGCCGATGATACCGCTGATGACAGCTTCTTTTCTTCTGGTCTGAGAACGCAGAGTAAACAGACCTGCGGGAATTGCGGAAAGGTTATAGGTTGCGTAGATGATACCGGTCCAAGCGGCAAGCCCAACGGTCGTGCTGGGGGTATAGCTGGTGTCTGTGGTGGCAAATACGGTTGCGATATTGTCTTTTTTTGCCATGATAACCATAATGGTAAAGATGATGTATGCGGCATACAGCGCAACTGTGCCGTATGTTTCAAATTTCGCGATCAGGGCACTGCCGAAGAAGTTCAGTGCGGCAACGACTAAAATCAGGATCACAACACCGGTCATATAGTTGATGCCTGCGGTCTGCTGCAAAATCTCGCCGGTAGCAGACGCCATGATGGAAATGATCAAAAACAGCAGCAGAACATACAGAATGTCGTAAATGATCCAGCCTTTGCCGATGATCTGCTTTACGATAGATTTGTAATCGTAAATGCGGTAGATGCGTGCCAATTCAAAAGTCAGCACCGCAATTACGGCAAATGCAAAAAATGTAAACAGACCGGAAACCCAACCGAAAGCGCCGAATTTACCGCCGTACTCGATGATCTCACGACCGGTGGCATAGCCGCCGCCCATCAGTACGGATTGCAGCACGATACCCGGCAATAGATATTTCATAATGCCGGAGGTGCGAAAATCATTGTTGTTCATAAAAAATCCCCCTTGGTAAAACTGATAAATAATTGCAAAAAATCAAAAAGCCTTTTTTCCTTATAAAATAAAAAATGCAGACTTTTCCAACCTGCAACTATGATAGAAGAAAAGGGAAAGGCGGTCAATAGCATTTTGGAAAATGCACGATACATTATGCGGGAAGTGGCGCGGAGAGGAGAAACCAGACGTTTTTGCGCAAAAAAATGCATAGCTTTCTGTGAAAACACAAAAATCTATGCAAAAAGGTACGATGGAAATAAGGTTTTATAAATAAGGAAGAAATATTTTTTTCCTTTTTCGTCTCAAGCGCTCCATTGCTCTGCCTGTGGTCGTGAGGCTGCGCCAAAAGTCAACTCGGGTATTTCAAGCCTCGCGGAATGCAGGTATTCGTCATACGGACCGAAGTCAAATCCATCAAAAGGCGTATCTTCATATTCCCCGTAAGGATAGTAGTTGTAATCCTCATAAGGGTAGTAGTCATCGTACTGCTCGTAAGGATAATATTCTTCAAACGGAGCGGGTGTAGGGTAATAGCGAATCTCTCCGACAAAAGAAACAAAAAGCAAGACCAAAGCTGCGCCGATCAGATGCAGTATCAAAAAAACGATCAATGCGAAACGGGAAAAGTTCCGTTTGTTGGGGTTCACGCGTTTTCCGAAAGACCACAACAGCATCAAGATCAGGTTGACAATGGGAATGCAGAATAAAAATCCGAGCAGCAGATAAGAAGACAGCCGCATCGGTTCGCACCTGCCGTCATCTTTGGCTGCGTTTGCAGATGTCTGTGCGGTTTTATCCGGAAAAAGCAGCGGTGCGCCGCAGTTTGTGCAGTATAGCGCCCCTTCCTGCGCGGCTGTGCCGCAGTGTACGCAGTAAAATCCCACAAGATCTCCTCCTTTCTGATGACAGTATATCATAAATCGCAGGGCGGGTGAATGACATTTTTCTTTCGAAATCAGAAAAAAACAGAAAGAAAACGGCAGAAATTCTTTCTGTTGGAAAATAAAAAACCGTCTTTTGGCAGATACTATGCCTGTAACGGAAAGAAATCACTATTTTTTTGCCTGCAAACGGCAGGAGGGAGGCGTTTTTGATTTGATAACCTATAATAGCGTGCTGTTGGTCGCACAGATTTTATTTTTTGCGCTGGGCGCGGCGTTTTTTCTGAAAAGCTGCATTGGAAAAGCGCCCAAAGAGCCTATGTGCATTGCGGAAAGCCGCTTAAAAGAGGAGGAACTGAAAAAAAGGCGGGAACTAAAGTTGACCACACCGCTTTCCGAAAGAACCAGACCGCAGTCGTTAGATGAAATCGTGGGGCAGGAGAAAGGGATTCGTGCACTGCGGGCAGCGCTATGCGGACCGAATCCACAGCATATTTTGATTTACGGACCGCCGGGTGTTGGGAAAACGGCAGCCGCCAGACTGATTTTGGAGGAAGCGAAGCGGCGGGAAGATTCTCCGTTTACAGAGGAATCCAAGTTCATTGAGCTGGACGCGACAACACTGCGTTTTGACGAAAGAAGCATTGCCGACCCGCTGATGGGCTCTGTTCACGACCCGATCTATCAGGGGGCAGGCGCGTTCGGGCAGGCGGGGATTCCGCAGCCGAAGGAAGGCGCGGTCAGCCGGGCGCATGGCGGAGTGCTGTTTTTGGACGAGATCGGCGAGCTGCACCCTGTGCAGATGAATAAACTCTTAAAAGTATTGGAAGACCGCGTGGTCTATCTGCAAAGCAGTTATTATCAGGAAAAAGACAGCCGTATCCCCTCGTATATCCATGATATTTTTCGCAACGGGCTGCCTGCGGATTTCCGCTTGATCGGCGCAACTACCAAAAGTCCGGAGGAATTGCCGCCGGCACTGCGTTCCCGCTGTACGGAAATTTATTTTGAGCCGCTGCGTCCGCCTGCGCTGGAAGCGATTGCCCAAAACGCGCTCAAACGTTTGCATCTGCCGTGGGAAGACGGCGTTTGTGCAGAAGTGGCGCGCTTTGCCAGAGGCGGCAGAGATGCGGTCAATATCGTGCAATCTCTGGGAGCACTTGCGGTGATGGAGCAAAAACAGTGCGCCACTATGCAGGATCTGCGGTGGGTGCTGGAAAGCGGCAGATACCACCCCTTGCCGCATGCCAAAATATCCGCGGAAGCAAAGGTAGGAGTGGTGCATGCGCTTGCGGTGTTTGGCAGTATGGGCGGCGCGCTTTTGGAAGTGGAAGCTGTGGTGCATGGGGCAGAGCAGGGAAGTTTGACGGTGACCGGTATCGTAGAGGAGGAGGAGATCAAAAACGGCAGCGGAAGCGGCAGGAGAAAGAGCAATGCGCGTTCTTCTGTTGAAAATGTGCTGACACTGTTGGAGGAGTACGGTTTCTTTGCGAAAGCGCACCATGTGCATATCAATTTTCCGGGCGGTATCCCTGTAGACGGACCTTCTGCTGGGGTTGCGATGTTTTTGGCGGTTTATTCTGCTTATATCGGTAAACCTGTGCCTTCGCATATCGCCGTGACGGGAGAGGTCGGTATCAAAGGGCAGGTGCTTGCGGTAGGCGGTATCGCGCAGAAGGTGCAGGCGGCTGTGGACGCGGGTGCGACGGTGGTACTGCTGCCCGCCGATAACGTGGAGGAAGTGCCGAAAGACTGCACGGCAAAGATCGTGCCGCTAAGCTCCGTCAGAGAAGCGATCTTACTTGCTTTTGGCGCGGAGGAGGCAGAGGAGGCGGTTTTGAGCGCTTCCGGCAGGGGCGCGATGCTTTGATGCGGCTGTTTGCCCGTGGAACTGTTTGGCAGGAAACATTTCGTTCCCTCTCCTTATTTTGCACGCTAAATCCATTTTTTCTGTCGCATAGGCTGTTCCTTTTAAAAAAAAAGGACAGCCATTTTTTTTTGTGAGAGCATCTTCAGGAATTTGTAAGATATTTTGAAGAAAAATATCAAATCGATTCGTTATACTGAATGAAACAAAGACGAACATACAGAAGAAAGGGGGTGGTGGTGATCGATAAGCAGGCTTATCTCGAATATTTGATCGATACTTATCAAAATCTGATCTTCACGCTTTGCTATCGTAAGACGGGGAATTATTTCGAAGCGGAAGATCTGGCACAGGATACGTTTTTAAGCGCGTACCGCGCGTTGGAGCAGTTCGATGGAAAGTATGAAAAAGCATGGTTATGCCGCATAGCGGTCAATAAGTGTCTGGACTACGCGAAAAAGGCGGAACGAAGGACAGTGCCGCAGCAGGAGATTTTATCGGACGCGACAGATGAAAACGGTTTTGTGGAACAGGAATTGATGGAACAGGAAGCATATGCCGAAGTAAAGCGGGCATGCCTGCAGCTGCGATCGCCCTACCAGGAAGTGGCAGTTGCCTATTTCTGTGAAGAACACACCCCACAGGAAATTGCGAATCAATATGGCAGGAATCTGCGGACGGTTCAGACGCAGATCTACCGCGCCAGGGCGCAGTTGAAAAAAATATACGGAAAGGAGTGAGCGTGATGGAAAAAAGCAAGCAGTCAAAACAGATGTTACTGGAACAAGATCTTGCGCAGGCGGATCTTATCCGTTGGGTGGAGCAGATGGAATCGGAAGGATTGATGCGTGCACCAAGGGGCATGAAAGACAGTATCCTGCAAACGATACAGCAAGAAGAAAGCGAAAAGAAAGAAACACTTCCCCAAACAGTGAAAAAGCGTTCTGCCGCAAAACTATTCGCGTACCGCATGAAGATCTGCGGCGCAATGGCGGCATCTTTGCTGATGCTTTTTGGCATCACACAAATGCGGTTGCCTTCGGGGTACGCACCGTATGAAAAAGGTTCGCCGACAGAAGTGATGGTACAGAAAAACGAGGGATACTTCAGTAAACAAATAGATGGGTTCTCAAAAAAGATCTTTGAGTGGAAATGGGAGGCGGTACAGCATGAATAATCAGAAAAGCAGACTTTGGACATTTCTTTTTTCGCTTGTCCCCGGAGCGGGAGAAATGTATTTTGGTTTATATCGGCAGGGGTTGAGCGTTATGGGATACTTTTGGGGCGCGTTTGCGGTTGCCGCATGGACGCAGTTTGTACCGGTTGCCTGTGTGATGCCCGTGGTGTGGATGTATAGTTTCTTCCATGTGCATAACCTCAGACGAATGCGTCCGGAGGAGTTCCAAAAGCAGGAGGATCGGCTTTTGATCCCGGAGGCGCTGCTGCAGAGAAACGGCGATGTGAAAATACAGAAAATCGTAGCGGGTGCCCTGATCCTGCTTGGTGCGATGATGCTCTTTGATGCGTTTTTAAGTGCAGTGTGGTATTTCCTGCCGGAAGTGGTATGGTATATCCAAAATGCGGTGACACGGTTGGTATTCGGCGGTGTGATCATTGCGGTAGGCGTTCATCTGCTGCGTGGCAGCCGTGCGGCGGTAGAGCGTCAGGAGCAGGCGCGTCAGTATATCCAAAGACCGCAGCAGGAAGAAGAAGTACAACAGGAAGATGTGCAGGACGAAGATACTGCATTTGTGAAATAAAACAAGGAGGTGTCTGTGATGACAAACAGACGAGTCGGAAGTGTGACGCTTGGTCTTGCGCTGGTAGGGTTCGGTGTGTTATTCTGCCTGCATACTTTTTTGAACATCATTTCTTATGCCTGGATTTTCAGACTTTGGCCGCTGATGCTGGTTTGTCTTGGTATAGAGGTGCTTTTCAGTTTAAGAAAACAGCAGGAGGGCTGTGTGTATGATAAAGCGGCAGTGTTTTTGCTGATTTGCCTGACGCTGTTTTGTTTGGGTATGGCGTGTGCGGATCATCTGTTTTCTCTGTTTCGGACAGAGTGGAGCAATTACATTTCTTTCTATTCCTAAAGGCAAGAAAGCGGAACACATAGTTCAAAAAAGCGCACAAAAGGGGTGTCGGCATTTGCCGACACCCCTTTTGGCGTTTCAAAAAAATCAAAGGGTCATTTCCGATTAAAAAAGGGAGGACACGGACAAAGCCGAAGGGTTTTTGTCCGCATCGAAAAAAATATCATTCGTTCAGCAGATCAACGACCAGGAAAGATACATCGGTCTGTTCGGACAGAATGCCTCTTTCATACAGCCAGTCCGCATTTTCCTGCCATACGGAAACTTCTTGATGCAGGAAAGGCGCATCTTCCGTTTCCATCACAGGCAGTAAAATGGACATACTTTCTGTTTCCACGGTTTCGGAAAGCGGGAAGTTTTCCGCATTCTGATTTGCCAGAAGGATATCCAGCGCTTCTTCCGGGTTTTCTTTCATAAAATCAAAGCCTTTCTGGCAAGCGCGTAAAAAGGCACGCAGCTTTTCGGGATTGTTTTCCACAGCGTCTTTTCCCGCTAAAAATACCAGTTCATATGCCTCGGGTACGCCGTAGTCGGTGGGGTAGAAGTAATTGATGGCAATGCCTTCTTCTTCTAACTGCGGTACTTCGTGGTTGACCATATTTCCTGTTGTGGCGTCTACCTGACCGGTTGTAGTGGCAGTCAGCAGGTCAAAGCCGACATCGACATAGGAGCAGTCCTCTGCGGAAAGACCGACATATTCCAACATGGAAGCAATCTGCGCTTCGGAAAGAGCGGTGCCCGCATAACCGACTTTCTTGCCGGCAAGGTCTTCGGCACCTTCAATGCCGCTTTCTTCCAGTGCGATCACGACATTCAGACTGCTTTGTGTGACTGCGCCGATGGAAACGATCGGCACATCTTCTTCCACTGCCGTCAGAATAGAATCCTGTAAGTAGTACATACCGACATCTACTTTGCCTGCGGCAGGCATGGAGATGCCGTCATTGGTGTTAGCAGGAAACTGGATTTGCAGGTCCAAACCTTCCTCGGCAAAATAGCCTTTTTCCATCGCAACGTATAAGAAGCTGTGAATGGCATTGGGATACCAGTCCAGTACAATGGTAAAGGGTTCCAGTTCCTGTTGTTCACTCTGCGCGGTTTCGCCGTTTGTTTCTTCCTGTGTAGAGGAGGAGCAGCCTGCCAAAGCAAATGCCATGCTCAATCCCAATAAAAGTGCGAGTAATCTTTTTTTCATGTTTACAATTCCTTTCTCCATGTAATGATTTTTTTCTCTGCAAACGAAATGATCGCAACAACTGCCATTGCCGCTACCGACAGCAGTACGATCGGGGCGAATACGCCTGCACCGTCTAACTGTGTCATCATACGTTTGCTGAAATAACCTAACCCCTGCTGTGCGCCCAGCCATTCCGCAATCGCTGCGCCGATCACGCTCAGCGGCACGGCCATTTTGATGGCGGAAAAGAAGTTGGGCAGGGCAGTGGGGATTTTCAGTTTTAGGAAGATATCCGATTTGCTTGCGCCAAGCGTCAAAAGCAGTTCTTCCATCTCCCGCTTGGTGGAGCGAAAGCCGTCAAAGACGGTGATGGCGATGGGGAAAAATGTCATCAGTATCGTGACCAGCACTTTGCCCCAGATGCTGTAGCCAAACCATAATATAAATAACGGTGCGATGGCGGTGGTCGGTATGGTCTGTGAGGCAACGATCACGGGGTAAAGCGCACGCTCTAGCGCCTCGCTGCGGTCCATCGCAATCGCAAGCAGAAGCCCCAGCACAACCGAGATAAAAAGCCCCAGTATCGTAACGCCCATCGTGGCAGGCAGATGTACGCAAAACAGCGGTTCTTTTAACTCCCAAAGCCGTACCAGTATCTGCAAAGGAGAAGGCAGGATATACGCGGCATCAATGAGGAGGGCGATCAGCTGCCAAACAAGCAGTATCCCTACTGTAACGCAAAGAGAGGGCAAATGACGTTTCATTCTACCGCCTCCTTTCGCAGTTTTTGAATCAGTTCTTCTTTCAGATGAATGATTTCCGGCTGCTCTAAGGCACTGCGGTCCCTCGGGTAAGCAAGCGGAATGTCAATCCGTTCCAAAGAGGAAAACGGACACGGCTTAGAGATGACATAGACCGTTTTGGATAAAAATAAGGCTTCCTCTACGTCGTGCGTGATAAACAGTATCGTTTTTTTCATCTGTTCCCATTGGTGCAGGAGCCATTCCTGCATTTCGATGCGGGTAAAGAAGTCCAGTGCGCTGAAGGGCTCGTCCAACAGCAGCATATCCGCGCCGGTTAACAGTGTACGCGCAAAAGAGACCCGCTGACGCATACCGCCGGAAAGCTCGGAAGGATATTTTTTTTCAATGCCCGTTAAGCCGACTTGCTGCAATACCTTTTTGCAGGCTTCTTCTTTCGCGGCACGGTCCGCTTTTTGCAGTTCCATCGGCAGGCAGATGTTTTCTTCCACCGTACGCCAAGGAAAAAGCAGATCCTTTTGCGGCATAAAACCTGCGTAGCTTTTGAGTTTGGAGATGGGAACGCCTTTGACAGTGATCTGCCCGCTTTGCGGCTGTTCCAGACCGTTGATGAGGCGAAACAGTGTGCTTTTTCCGCAGCCGCTGGGGCCAATGATGCTGACAAAACTGCCTTCTTCCACGGAAAAATGCAGATGCTCCATCATACTGTAAGAATCGGAAGGGTAGCGGAAAGAAACATCTTGAAATTCTAACATCATAAATGACTTCACCTTCTTTTGCATCACATCTGCATCTGCTCTGCCATGTCCCAGAAGCCTGCTTCATAGCGGCTGCAGTTGACAAAGATCTCGGTGATGGCGGCTTCTTTTTCGGGTGTGATGCCTTCGCCTAAAACGTCTACCAGATCGATCATGCGCTGTGTGCTTTCGTCATAGGAAGCGGAAGAATAGCTTTCTACCCATTCGCCGTAAAGCGGGTGCTCCGAAGCGCCGGCAATTTTTGCGACGTGCTTTCCGATCTCGCGGTAGCTCCATGCGCAGGCAAGGATCGCCGCCATGATATCCAACGCATCGCCGCGGTAGGCGACATCTAACATATAAGAGGTATAGGACTGATTGGCAAGCGCTGTTTTGGTTTCCCGGATCTGCTCGTTGGAAATGCCAAGGCGCTTCATATAAGCGATATGTAAACTCATTTCATCGCAAAGCGTGCCGTGGACCATTTCGGCAAAACGGCGCATCAGCGCTTCGTCTTTGGACTTGGCGATACCCAGCGCAAAGACCTTTGCGTATTCCAATAGATAGCGGTAATCCTGTATCATATAAAATTGAAATTTTTCCTTTGCCAAAGTACCGTGACCCAATGCCGACACAAACGGGTGGTCATAATACCCCTGCCAGATTTCCTCTACTGCCGCATACATGCGCTCCGTCAGTTTCATGCTGCAAATGCCTCCTTTTTTGCAATAAAAAAAGCTTCCCCAACATAGGGAAAGCTGTCTGCTTCCGTTTCACGATTTATCACGCTTCCCTCCGTTGGTACTAACCACATCAAGTTCAAAGGGTTGGAAAAAATAGTTCCTCTCAGCCGTCGCAACACTTGCGAAACGGCACCCCCAGCCTGTTTTCATTTATGAAATTTGCTTTATTATAATATAGAAGCAAAAGAAATGCAAGCGCTTTCGACAGAAAATACCCCTTTACATTTTACGAAAAAAAGTTACACTGGAAAAAAGAGAGTATTTGATTGCAAAACAACTTTCATTTGGGAAAATGCAACAGAAAGGAGCGTTCCTTTTAGTATGGACGAAAATCGGTTGTTGAAACTGGCACTGGACGCGGGGGAGATCATGCTTGCAAGCGGCGCGGAAACGCATCGGGTGCAGGATACCATGCGCAGGATCCTGTTGATGGGCGATACGGATATGGTAACGGCAAGCACACTTTCTACGATGCTGATTGTCAGTATTCACAGTGAAAAAGACGGTTCGCTTACCTTAAGCCGCAGTGTGGAAAACAGAGAAGTGAATTTTCAAAAAATTGCGCACGTCAATGCGCTTTCTCGGGCGTTTGTATCGGGAAAAGTGACATTAGACGAAGCGCAGGAGGAAATGGAGAAGATCTATCACGAGCCGTGCTTTTCTTTGCCGGTGACAACCATCGCTTACGGCATCGGCGCGGCAGCGATCACGCTGGTCTTTGACGGTACGCTTTGGGACGCGTTGGCGGCATTTGTCAGCGGTGCGGTGACAGGGATCTTCTTTGCGCTGTTGGCGCGGTGGAAAAAACCGTATTTTTTGGCGACATTTTTGGGCGGTATCCTGGCAGGGGTCTGCGCGATGGCGTTTTATCGTATTTTCCAGGTAGATGTGCAGGCGAATAACTATAATATCGCGATTGTTGGCTGCACACTGCCGTTATTGCCGGGTTTGACGATGACCAATGCGATCCGGGATATTCTGGAAGGTAATTTTATCAGCGGGACCGCAAAGCTGATGGAAGCACTGCTGATCGCGGTCGCTGTGGCAAGCGGTATTGCGATCGCGCTGAGTTTCTTTTGATCGGACTTTAAAAAAGGAGGTGCAGTGGGAATATGCTGCAAGAAGTGATACTGCCGTCTGTGGCAGCTTTTATCGGTACAGCGGGCTTTGCTGTGATGTTTAATACGCCAAGACGGGAACTGCTGTACTGCGGTTTTTGCGGAATGCTGGGGTGGTTCGTATTTGCGCTGTTTCGGCTTTACTGGCAGCAGCCTGTTGTGGGAACTGTTGTGGCAACGGCTGCGGTTACGGCGGCGGCGAGATTTCTTTCCTATCATCGCCAAATGCCTTCTACGTTATACCATATCTCCGGAATATTGCCTTTGGTACCCGGTGTCGCTGTCTACAACACCATGAGCGCGTTGCTCGAAAATGATCTGATAGGTGCGTTTTCCTATGGCATGGCTGTCTTAAAATACGCGGGTGCCATCAGTATCGGCAGTATTTTCGTACTGATTTTGCCGTATTCGGCTTTTGAGATTATCAAACGCAGGGCATAAAGAAAACAGACCGTTTCTTTCCGAAAAAAGCGGAAAAAAACGATCTGTTTTTTTAGTTTTCTCTGCTTTGCCAAAGAGAAGAAGCAAGCTGCAGCAGATATTTCGTTTCGTTATGGGAAGGGAAATGACGCACATCGTCCAATAATGCCTGTAAAATCTCTCCCAGTGCTTTGCCGTGCGGAATGCCAATTTGAATCAAATCCGCACCGCCGACAGAAAGCTCTTTGAGCGTACAGCAATCGCCGTTTGCGGCAATTTCCTGCAAAATTTCTTCCGCCCGAGAGGTATCCAAATCTTTTGCGATCGCAAGAAATTGCAAAATTTCGGCGGCACGGGAAAGATTGGTCTGACCGATCAGACAACGCATCTCATAAGCCTCCTGCACAAGCGGCTGAGAAAAGAAAGAAAGAAATTGCAGACAGCCTTTTAAAGTCGCGTGGTCAAAACGAAGCTGTTCCATGATTTTTTTTGCCTCTGCCGAAGAAAGGCACTGTAAGGCAAGTGCCCAGCGAAAATCCGCCTGTTTCGGTGCGGCTTTCAGTTGGGCAATGAGCCGATCGGCGCAGGAAGAAAGCGTATCAGACCAATGGGGGAATAATTCCGCTAACAGACCGCTTTGCCAAAGCAGCGGCATATGCTCGGGGTAATTGCCTAACAGTAGTTTTTCCAGTTCGATGCGGATACGTTCCGCGCTGATTTTTTTGATACGCGCTTTTTCGGCGCAAAGCGCCAGGTAAGTGTTTTCTTCCAATACAAAGCCAAGCTGTACGCTGAAGCGAAGCCCCCGCAGCATACGCAGGGCATCTTCCTGAAAGCGCACGGCAGCGTCGCCGACACCGCGTATTTTTCCTGCGGCAATGTCTTCTCTGCCGCCAAAAAAGTCAAAAAAGCCTTCTTTTGGGTGGTAGGCGATGGCATTCATGGTGAAATCCCTGCGCTTGAGGTCTTCTTCTAAGCTTTTGGTAAAGCAGACGCTGTCCGGGTGGCGGCAGTCGCTGTAGGTCGTTTCCGTGCGGTAGGTCGTGATCTCATAATTGGTATGGTGATAGACCACCGTGACGGTACCGTGCTGAATGCCGGTGTCGAAGGTGTGCGAAAAGACTGCCTTGACTTCCTCGGGAGTGGCAGAGGTGGTAATATCCCAGTCACCCGGTGTTTTTCCAAGCAGGCTGTCGCGTACGCACCCGCCGACAACGTAGGCTTCGTAGCCGTGTTGATTCAGTTGTTGCAGTAAATATGCCACGTCCTGCGGCAGTGGTAGCTGTTTCATAAAGACTCCTTTTTTTATACGGTAACATGCATTGCCACGCAGAGCAAAAGCAGTTTGTGATATCTATAGAACGCAGATATTATATCATATATTTTCGCAAAAAAAAATTCCAAAACGATAAAAAAACGGTTGACACTTTCGGACAAGCGTGCTATCATATTTCTTGCATCTAAGAAAAGTACACAAAATTGCTGTGCGCCCTTAGCTCAGTTGGTAGAGCAACTGACTCTTAATCAGTGGGTCCAGGGTTCGAGTCCCTGAGGGCGCAGGTCAAGGGGAGGCTTCGTTAACGAAAGGTTTGCGGGGCTTTTTCTTTTTTTATTTTTTCAAAAGACGGAAAAAAAGAATTGCCGATAGATTTGTGCCGCTGAAAAAAAGGCGGCTTTTTTTGCGCCTGCGTGCGTATTTTTATCGGATATTTTGTACGATTCCTTCATAAATATGGAACAGAGGCTTTTTGCTGCACCATCTTAGGAGGAATGGTTTATGTCAGAGGGATATGAAAAACTCATTTATGATCATTACGGTCTGCGGTGTACGTTGATCAGCCGTACCCGCACAGGCTTTTTATACCGCAGCGCGCAGGGATTTCTGGAACTGAAAAAAATGAACTGTCGGGCAGAAGCGATTTGTTTTGCAGATGATGTGAAACAGCATCTGGCAAAGAACGGGTTCCGCAGGCTGCGCCTTTTTTTTCGCACGGCAGAGGGACTGC
>CALWRB010000043.1 GCA_944383855.1 uncultured Lachnospiraceae bacterium | reverse complement strand
GGGCATCGGTATCCTGGAAATCTCGAAAGTTTTTGATACACGGCATAAATGAAAGAAACGGCATAGCCGTAAGCTATACCGTTTCTCTCTCGCCCTACAATGTTTTCTTATTAGGATTGCACATTAGGGCAGCTTTTTTTTTGTAAAAAAATCCCTCTGCCTATTAAGACAGAGGGAAAAGAGAGCTTATTTTGTTTCAGATTCTTTGGATTGTGAAATGCTTAGATAATTTTGCAGCAGTTTTGCGGTTTCTCCGCGGGTAACATTACCCTGCGGGTCCAAAGAACCATCATCGCGTCCGGAAAAAACATTCTGCATTGTCATCCAGCAAAGAGCCTCATAGGCATAGCTGGAAACATTCGACGCGTCGGGGTAATCTAACAGGAATGCCCATGTGCCGGAAAATCCGCCGCCGTGCATTTGCTCATAACGATATAAAATAGATGCAAACTGTTCTCTGGTAATTGGTTTATCGGGGGCAAATTCCGTATCACTGTAGCCGCTGATCAGTTTGTTTTGATTTGCCCAGATCACGGCATCTGCGTAATCACTGTCTGCGGGAACGTCTAAAAAGGTCATGTTTCCCGTTACTTCCGGTTTTCCTTCCATGGTATAAAGAATAGAAACCAAAGAAGCTCTGCTCAACGCCGTGTCAGGGGAAAATATCTTTTCTGTAACACCGCTCATAAACCCATTTTCTACAGCATATAAAATCGCATTCTTTGCCCAGTGGTCTTCTATATCCAGAAAAGGATTTTCAAAGGGGGCGGCAGGGGTTTCTTCCGCGGGCTCCTCTTTTTCTTCCTGATATGCACTCAGATAAATATAGGACTCCCCGTCGTCATCGATTTTTTCCGCTTCTGTGTAGTGCAGCCAATTATCGGAAGGGTTCTTAGAAGTATAGATCAGGTAGATTGCACGGTCTTTGTTTCCAATATAAATGGAAGCGAATGCCTCATCAGAAACGGAAATGATAGGGTTAATCCCTTTCGCGCCGTAGACATATAACCCGTAAGAGGAAACGTCCAGTTTTAAGTCGACTTGTTGGGTCAGGTTGATTTCGCCGCCGTTGGAAGTTCCGATTCCTTTGGTATAGGCACCTTTTGCCGTAATATCCAGCCAGCCGTCACCCAGGAAAGTCAAATCTCCTTCGCAGTAGATACCTGCGCCGTAGTTGCCTGCCACAATGATCTCATTGTCATCTTCCAAGATGATCGTGGAGTCTTTCGGCAAAGAAATCCCGTAAAGACCTTTCTCAGAAGAGGAAACATTCAAATAAAAATTGGAAAGTGTTAATTCATGATAATCTGCGTCCCAATAATAGCCGTCACCTTCTACGCTGGTGTCGGAGTCCAGCACCAATGCGGTCGTGAGGTATGTGGGGTCCGGTTTGCCGTACAGCTCATCTCTTGCATATGCAGAAACGGGACATACGGAACAGGCAACGAGTGCTGCCAGAGCAAAACTGAACATCTTTTTTTGCTCCATCATAAAAACCTCCTTTTGTGAGTGAATTTGCCTCAAAAACAGGAAAACTGCCTGTCGAATGTTTTTTTCGGAAAGAAAAAAACGAAATGGCACAACAGGCGGCTTTCATAAAGACCAAATTGCATTATCATATCATAGTGCCATTATATCATATAACGAAGAAAAAAGGGGAATAGTTCCATTTTTTTTACAGACATGATATAATGCAAAGAAAAAGTATTTTGACGCGGTCATGTGTGCAGCAGGAAGCGGCGCTTCCTATGCGTTATGCGAAAAAAGACATACCGATCATATAGAAAGTGAGGATCTTATGAGATATATCAATGAGTTGCGCGAAGGCGAATCGGTGGTGGAGCATTATTTATGCAAAAGCAGGCAAAGCCTGAAAAGCAGGAACGGAAAGACCTATCTTTCTTTGAAGCTGCAGGATAAGACAGGCACTATCGATGCGAAAGTTTGGGAGATGAATAAAGATATCCAAAGTTTTGCGGAAAATGATTTTATTAAAATAGATGCATTTGTGACTTCTTATAATAATGAGTTGCAGTTAAACGTAAAGCGGATCCGTCGCAGTATGGAAGGGGAATATGACCCTGCGGATTTTGTGCCGACAACGGAAAAAAATATCGATGAGATGTACCGGCAGCTTTTGGGATATATCAAAACGATACAAAATGTGTATATCAAAAAACTGCTGGAAAAAATATTTTTGGAGCACCCTGTTATCAGCAAAGAGTTTAAATACCATTCCGCGGCGAAAAATATGCACCATGGCTATCGCGGAGGTTTGGTGGAGCATACTTTGTCAGTCACACAGATCTGTGATTTTTCCGCTACGCGGTATAAATATGTGAACCGCGATTTGCTGGTAGCTTCCGCAATGTTACACGATGTCGGCAAGGTGTTGGAGCTTTCTGATTTCCCGTTGAATGATTATACAGATGAGGGACAGCTTTTGGGACATATTTTTATCGGTGCCGAGCTGATCGGAAAAACAGCGGATACGATCGACGGTTTCCCGAAAGAAGTGGAGTCCCTTTTGAAACATTGTATGCTTTCGCATCATGGCGAGTATGAATTTGGCTCTCCGAAACTGCCGGCTACCATAGAGGCGTTTTTGCTTCATGCGGCGGATAATCTGGATGCTAAGGCAAAAATGGTGGAAGAAATGATCGATGCCAACAGCACACAAGGCTCTTGGGTAGGCTACAGCCGTATGCTACAGCGCAATATCCGAAAATCAGAGGAAAGTAAAATGAACTAAGAAAAGGAAAAATCAGATGAAAAAGAATGAAATTCTGGAATTGCAAATAGAGGATATCGGCACTTCGGGAGAGGGGATCGGCAAGGCGGACGGATATACCGTTTTTGTAGATGGCGCTTTGCCCGCAGAACGGGTCAAAGTTCTTTTGATGAAAGCGAAAAAAAATTACGGATATGGAAAACTGCTGGAAATTTTAGACGCTTCCGCTTACCGTACGGTGCCTGCGTGCCCTGTTGCCGCACGCTGCGGCGGCTGTCAGCTGCAGCATATGACATACGAAGCGCAGCTGGCGTTCAAAACCAAAAAGGTAAAGGACTGTTTGGAGCGGATTGGTAAAGTGAAAGATGTGCAGGTTTATCCTGCATTAGGAATGGAAGATCCCTTTCGTTACCGTAATAAAGCGCAGTTTCCGGTAGGGGAAAAAGATGGAACGGTACAGATCGGTTTTTTTGCCAAACACAGTCATCGTATTGTGGATACAGAGGTCTGCCTGCTGCAGCATACCGTAAATGATGCCATTGTCAGAGAAGTTCGCGCATTTTTAGAGGAATACCGAATACCGCCGTATCAGGAACAGAATCATACAGGATTGATCAGGCATATTCTGACCAGAGTTGCCTGTCATACGGGAGAGGTAATGGTTTGTTTGGTGATCAACGGTAAAAAAATACCGCATATCGAGAAATTAGTGGAACGACTGCAAAAGATTGAAGGCGTCTGCTCCGTTGTCCTCAATGAAAACCGGGAACAAACGAATGTGATACTGGGCAATCAGACAAAAACGATATGGGGGAAAGATCGCATCACGGAATCGCTTCACGGAATGCAGTTTGAAATTTCTCCGCTTTCTTTTTATCAGGTGAACGCAAAGCAGATGGAAGTGCTGTATGACTGTGCACTGCGAATGGCACAGTTAAAAGGAAACGAAACGGTGTTGGATCTATATTGTGGCATTGGTACAATTTCTCTGTATTTTGCGCAAAAAGCGAAGCACGTTTTAGGCGTGGAAATCGTCCCGCAGGCGATTGCGGACGCAAAAGAAAACGCGAAAAAAAACGGTGTTGAGAATGTTCGTTTTCTCGTGGGCGCCGCGGAGGAAGTGATCCCGAACCTTTATCGAACGGAAGGTTTACGGGCGGACGTTGTGGTGGTAGATCCGCCAAGAAAAGGCTGTGACCTTAAATTGCTGGAAACCATTGTGTCGATTCAGCCGCAAAAATTGGTTTATGTATCCTGTGACCCTGCGACTTTGGCAAGGGATATTTGTTATTTGCGCTCTAATGGTTTTGCGTTGCAGCAAGTGCAGCCGGTGGATATGTTCCCGATGTCGACGCATGTGGAATGCGTAGCCTTGATGACATGGGAAATGCCAGAGCACCATGCATTATGAATGCATGGAAGGAAAGAGGCATTATGTGAGGCGGATATTTGCCATGCCTATGGTTTTTACAGTTATAATTGAAAGGAGCAAGGATTTTTTTCCTTGCCCTTTTTGATTTTGCAAGGTTTGTGTCTTTTCGATAAAAAATGGAGTCAACTGAACCTATGCCGCTTGCTTTTTGGAAATGAAACTGCAAAGTTTATATTTTTTTCAGCATAAATTATGGGATTTATTTTATAAAAAATGGTTTATGCTAATCATGTGCCGATACGATAAAACTAAGGATTGGAAAGAAAGAGCGGATACCATAGTTACAAAGGAAAAATAAAATAGGATAACGTATTTTAGGGTGAATAAATACTGATCCAAAGCGAAAATATTAGATTGGATTTTAAGGGGATAGCGACGACACAAAATGTAATATAAACGCGAAATTAACGGAAAATACTCTTGTCAAGTTTCATGCGATGTAGTAACATTAAAGCGTATGTGAAAAAGAAAATAATGTATTTTTTTGGAAGTCAAGTGGAGGGAACTATGAGTTACTTACAAATTATCATTCCGTTTGTCGGTGGACTGGCATTGTTTATCTACGGTATGAACTTGATGGCGGAAGGTCTTCAAAATGCTGCCGGCAACCGAATGAAGAAGATACTGGAGGCGCTGACGCATAATCGCTTCATGGGAATCGCGCTGGGTGCGTTGGTGACGGCAATTATCCAGAGTTCTTCTGCGACAACGGTCATGGTGGTTGGTTTTGTAAATGCCGGTCTGATGAATCTGACGCAGGCAATGAGCGTTATCATGGGTGCCAATATCGGTACGACTGCGACAGGTTGGTTGGTATCCAGCGGTGAGTGGGCAAAAGTTTTGCAGCCCTCCACGATTGCGCCGCTTGCGGTTATGGTTGGTGTCATCATTATGATCACCGCAAAACAGGTTAGAAGAAAAGAAATTGCGGCTATTATCATTGGTTTTGGTATTTTATTCATTGGTATCGAAACCATGTCCGATGCAGTTTCTCCTTTAAAAGATTCCGAGATGATCGTTTCCATGTTTACAACATTGGGAAATAATCCATTCCTCGGTATTTTGACTGGTGCAGTGGTAACGGCGATCATTCAAAGTTCCTCCGCATCACAAGGTATTTTGCTTTCCTTGGCAGCCTCCGGACTGGTTCCCATGAATGCAGCAGTTTACATCATCATGGGTCAGAATATCGGTACTTGTATCACTGCTATTTTAAGTGGTATCGGTGCGGCAAAGATCGCAAAGTGCGTTGGTTCCATGCATTTATTGTTCAACATCATCGGTACTTTTATCTTTAGTATTGTTGCTGTTATCTTCTTTAACTATATCAATCCTTCCGCGGGTACGGGGATTATTACGCAGACACAAATCAGTGCGATCCATACCATGTTTAATATCGGCACAACCATCATTCTGATCCCGTTGTCAAGTTGGATTATCCGCGCTGCAATGAAGATCAACGGTGTTTCAAAAACAGAAAAGACAGACGAAAGCGCTCTGTTACATTTGGACGAGCGTATTTTGGAAACGCCCAGTATCGCTGTGGAAGGCGCAAAAAAAGAAGTGCTGCGTATGGGTGATCTGGCAGCCGAGAACTTACAAACTTCCGCAAAAGCAGTGCTGGAACGCGATCCGGAGCTGATTGCGGAGGTGAAACAAAGAGAAGATACTATCGACAAACTTTGCGACAGTATTTCCGGTTATTTGGTTAAGTTGTGTAGTTTGCGCATCAGTCACGCCGAAAATGAACAGGTGATCGCGATGCTGAATGTGGTTGGAGATATGGAAAGAATCGGTGACCATGCGGAGAATATCGCGGAATTAGCAGAAAGCATGACGACAGAAAATGTTGTGTTTTCTGAAATGGCGGAACGTGAATTACAGGAGATGCTTGAAGCGACGCAGAACAGTTATCAAAATGCATTGCAGGCGCTTCGCACCGGCGACATCTCTTTTGCGGAAAACACGGTACGTTGTGAAGAAATGGTGGACGAGCTGGAGCGCAAACTCAGAGCGAGTCACATCAATCGTCTTTCCAATATGGAATGTAATACAAAAGCCGGAATTCATTTCTTAGAGCTTTTGACGAATCTGGAACGTGTTTCCGACCATGCTATGAATGTGGCACAGGTCATTTTGAACGAGAATCGTACAGAGAAAAAATACCATGACGAAACATTGCCGGAGCAGGCGTAAAAAATTTTGCAGCAAACGGTGCTTGATTTGCGCTGTAATCTAAAAAAAGGCTGCGATATGGAACGGTGAGTAAGACGAATGTGCTTGCTCGCCGTTTTTCTGTTTTGACTGTGGCGGAAATTTCATAAAAAGAGAATTGCATCGAATCTTGCGGTGTGATAAAATATAACGATGGATTCGAGAAGAAAATGTAGACAGGCAAGGAGTTAATTACCAATGAAACAAGAAAGAAACGATATTCGAAATGTTGCGATCATTGCCCATGTCGATCATGGCAAAACGACACTGGTAGACCAGCTTTTGCGTCAAAGCGGTATTTTCCGCAGCAATCAGGTGGTACAGGAACGTGTGATGGACAGCGGTGATATCGAAAGAGAAAGAGGCATTACCATTTTATCCAAAAATACAGCCGTACATTATGACGGCATTAAGATCAATATTATTGATACACCGGGTCATGCGGATTTTGGCGGCGAAGTAGAACGTGTGCTGAAAATGGTAGATGGTGTTGTGCTGGTGGTAGACGCGTTTGAAGGACCCATGCCACAGACGAAATTCGTGCTTAGAAGGGCATTGGAACTGGATTTACCGGTCATGGTCTGCGTGAATAAAGTGGATCGCCCGGAGGCAAGACCGGAAGAAGTGGTCGATGAGGTATTGGAACTGTTTTTGGAATTGGACGCGGGGGATAAGCAGTTGGATTCTCCGTTTATTTTCGCTTCCGCAAGGGGAGGATACGCTTCCGAGGATCCATATGCCAGAGAGGGTGATATGAAACCGTTTTTTGAAACGCTGATTCGTCATATCCCTGCACCTGTGGGAGATGAGGAAGCACCGCTGCAGGCACTGATCTCTACCATTGACTACAGTGAGTATGTAGGCAGGATCGGTATCGGTAAAATCGAGAACGGCAGCATTCGTGTGAATGAAGAAGTTGTGGTGCTGAATATGCACAACCAGCAGACCAGAAAAAAAGTCCGCATCACAAAGCTGTATGTGTTTGACGGTTTGCAAAGAGTAGAAGTGAAGGAAGCGCATATGGGCGAGATCGTTGCGCTCAGCGGTATTGAGGACATTATGATCGGAGATACGATCTGCGCACCGGAAAATCCGGAACCGCTGCCTTTTGTCAAGATTTCCGAGCCGACGATTTCTATGACTTTTTCCGTCAATGACAGCCCGTTTGCGGGAACGGAAGGAAAATATGTGACTTCCCGTCATATCAGGGACAGACTGTTCCGCGAGTTGAATACAGACGTCAGCCTGCGTGTGGAAGAAACAGAACAGACAGACAGTCTGAAAGTTTCCGGTCGAGGAGAGCTGCATTTGTCTATTTTGATCGAAACACTGCGCAGAGAAGGTTATGAGTTTCAGGTTTCCAAGCCGGAAGTGCTGTATCAGGAGATCGATGGTAAGAAGTGTGAGCCGATGGAGGCTGTCACGATCGATGTGCCGGAAGAATATGTCGGCAATGTCATTGAGAAACTCGGCAGCAGAAAAGGCGAAATGACCAATATGTATCCTGCCAAAGGCGGTTTTACCAGACTGGAATTTTCCATTCCTGCCCGTGGTTTGATCGGTTATCGCAATGAATTTATGACAGATACGAAGGGAAATGGTGTTCTCAATTCTGTTTTTGACGGCTACGCGCCTTATAAAGGTGAAATTCCGATGCGTTCACAGGGCTCTCTGGTCGCGTTTGAAAGCGGAGAAGCGATCACTTACGGCTTGTATAACGCACAGGAAAGAGGCGATCTGTTTATCGGTGCGGGAGTCAAGGTATATGAAGGCATGATCGTTGGCAGAAATGCCCGTGCAGATGACTTGGACGTAAATGTCTGCAAGAAAAAACAGTTGACCAATACCCGTTCTTCCGGCTCCGATGATGCGTTGAAACTGATCACACCGCTTTCCATGTCTTTGGAGCAATGCATGGAATTTATCGGAGATGACGAACTGATCGAAGTGACGCCTTTGAATTTGAGAATGCGCAAAAAAGTGCTGGATGCCAACCAGCGCAGAAAAATTCGTGCGCATGGCGGCAAATAAACAGAGAACAAATATGTAAGGAAGGGTGCAGCGCCATGGGGGCAGCGACAAAAAAGAAAGGTTCTTTTATAAAGCAGGCGGCGATTTTGGCTACAGCCGGAATTTTGGTGCGTGTTTTGGGATTTGCGTATCGCGTACCGCTGACCAATATGATCGGTGATGAGGGAAACGCCATTTACAGTGCGGGATACTATATCTATACTTTTTTGTTGATTTTATCCTCTGCCGGTCTGCCTGCCGCTATTTCGAAAATGGTTTCCGAGCGTCTTGCTTTGGGACAATACCGAAATGCACATAGAGTATTTCAGGTGTCTTTGGCGGTAAGCGCTTCTTTGGGCGGTATTTTTGCACTGCTGCTGTTTCTGTTTGGCAGACAGATCGCTGCATTTTCAAACTATCCGGAAAGTTATTACTGTATCCTGACGTTATCGCCGACGTTGCTGATTGTTGCGGTGATGTCCGCATTTCGTGGATATTTTCAAGGCATGGGGACGATGGTTCCTACCGCGATCTCACAGATCATCGAGCAGATTTTTAATGCGTTTTTCAGTGTTTATCTGGCGTGGATCTTTTTGGGCATCGGTGTGACAGGAAGCGCAAAAAATGTGGAACTTGGCGCAGCCGGAGGAACCGCAGGCACAGGTATCGGCGCTTTAGCAGGTCTTTGCATGGTGCTGTTTGCATACTGGCTGATTCGTCCCAGACTGAAAAAACAGATGCGAAAGGAACCGCGTATTTACCGAGAAGAAAGCAAAACAGCCGTTGCCTCTACGTTATTTCAAACTGCATGGCCCATTATCGCAGGGACTGCGGTATTTAGCATCACCAATTTGATCGATATGAATATGGTGACCAGAATTTTGGAAGGGGTAGGATACAGCCATGAAAATGCTTCCGCATTATACGGACAGCTTTCGGGCAAATATGTCACATTGACTACACTTCCCGTATCTATTTCCACTGCGGTGGCAACAGCGGCAATCCCTGCCATTGCGGCATCTGTCAAACGCAAAGAAAGGGAGCAGGTACGCAGAAAAATGGGGCTGACGATGCGGCTTTCCATGCTGATCTCTGTTCCGGCGGCGGTGGGCATCGGTGTTTTGGGTTCCCCGATCATTCATATGCTTTTCCCCAACGCAAGTGACGGCGGCAATCTGTTGACCGTAGGCGCGATTTCCATTATCTTCCTTGCGCTTTGCCAAACATCGACCGGTGTCCTGCAGGGGATCGGGCATATCAAAGTGCCGGTGATCGGCGCTTTGTTGGGTGCTGTGGCAAAGATCATACTGAACTTTGTGCTGATCCCGATAGAATCATTGAATATTTTAGGCGCGGTGCTGTCCACCACAGGCTGTTACTTGGTGGCAGGCGTATTTGATGTATGGATGCTCAGCCGTATCACAGGCGTAAAATTTGATTTTACAGGCAGTATGTTAAAGCCTATCATTGCTTCCTGCATTATGGGGGCGGCGGCGTTTGGCTCTTATCATGCAATTTACGGTCTGCTTCCGTATAATACACCTGTTACATTGATCGCGATCGGTATCGGTGTAGTGGTGTATGCACTGGCAATTCTTTTGCTGCGCGGGGTATCGGAGGAGGATCTTGCTTCCTTGCCTATGGGCGGCAAAATCACCGTATTTTTAAAGAAACACAGATTATTGTGATAGAAAATGCTTTTTGCGGCTGAAAACAGAACTTTTTTTCTGCGCAGCCGCTTTTTTTCTAAAAAAAGGAAATACTATGGCGGAAAGGAGGAAGGATATGTTTGATATTGCGGAGGAACTGAAAAAATTACCGCAAAAACCGGGCGTTTACTTGATGAAAGATCGTCAAGGGCAGATCATTTATGTCGGTAAGGCGGTCAATCTGCGCAATCGTGTGCGGCAGTATTTTCAAAGCAGCAAAAACCAAACGCCGAAAACGAGAACGATGGTGCCGCATATCGCGGAATTTGAATATATTGTGACCGATTCTGAAATGGAAGCGCTGCTGTTGGAGTGCAACCTGATCAAACTGCATCATCCGCACTACAATATTATGCTGAAGGACGATAAGACCTATCCATACATTAAAGTGACGATACAAGAAGATTTTCCGCGGATTTTTTCGACCAGGCAGATGAAAAAAGACAAGGCGAAATATTACGGTCCTTTTACCGACGCGATGGCGATGCATGAAACTGTAGAAACGCTGCATAAACTTTTTCCGATCCGTAAATGTAAAAAAAATCTCCCGAAAGATATCGGAAAGGAGCGGCCTTGCCTGAACTACCATATTGGGCAGTGTTTGGCGCCTTGCGATGGGAAAATTTCCAAAGAGGAGTATGCGCTTTATGTGAAAGATGCCATGGATTTTTTGGAAGGACGGCACGAGGATATTCTGAAAAAAATGGAAGCGGAAATGAATGCGGCTGCGGAAGAAATGGAATTTGAGAAGGCGGCTGCACTGCGGGATAAAATCGCAAATATCCGCAGCATTGCGCAAAAACAGAAGATGGCAAATACAGGGCTTGGCGATGTGGATGTGATTGCGTTTGTCAAAGGCGCTGATGAATGTTTGGTGCAGGTTTTCTTTATTCGCGGCGGAAAGATGACAGGCAGGGAGAATTTTACGCTTTCTGTGACGGAAGAAATGAGCCGCAGCGAAGTGATGACAGGTTTTGTCAGCCAATTTTACAGCGGCACGGCGTTTGTGCCAAAGGAGATTTTATTGCAGGAGCCGCTTTTAGAGGAAGAAGAGGAGTTACTCGTACAGTATCTTTGCGAAAAAAGAGGCTCGAAAGTAACTGTAACGGTGCCGCAAAAAGGAGAGAAGCAGAAACTGGTCGCTTTGGCGGAGAAAAACGCTTCTTTGATTTCTTCTCAATTTGGGGAAAGACTTCGCAAAGAAGAAGCGCGTACCAAGGGTGCGATGGAAGAACTGCGTCAGGCGCTGGCATTGCCGCAGACATTACGCCGTGTGGAAGCGTACGATATTTCCAACACGCAGGGGTTTGAGTCTGTAGGCTCGATGGTGGTATTTGAAAACGGCAGGGCAAAAAACAGCGATTACCGCAAGTTTCGTATCAAAACAGTGAACGGTCCCGATGATTTTGCGTCTATGCAGGAAGTGCTCAGCAGACGTTTGCGTCATGCGATGCGAGAAAAGCAAGAAGGAAAAGAAAGCAGTTTTACCAGACTGCCGGACTTGATATTGATGGACGGCGGAAAGACACAGGTGCATGCTGCACAGGCTGTTTTGGAACAGTTTGGACTGGATATTCCCGTCTGTGGTATGGTAAAAGATGACAGACACCGTACCAGAGGCTTATTTTTCCAAGAAAAAGAAATACTATTGCCGATCTCATCGGAAGGGTTCCGCATGGTGACCAGAATACAAGATGAAGTGCATCGTTTTGCGATCACCTATCACCACAAACTGCGGGAGAAGAAAGCACTGCATTCTGTTCTGGACGAAATCAGTGGGATCGGGGAGAAAAGGCGCAAGGCACTGATGCGGCATTTTGGTTCTGTAGAGGCGATCGCCGCTGCGGAAGTAGAGCAGCTTTTGGAAGCGGAGCAAATGACGATCCCTGCCGCAGAGGCAGTTTACGCCTTTTTCCATCGGGATTGATTGCAAAAGAATTTTTTTTCGGGTATGATAATAGAAAACAGCAGGGAGGGGTAATATGTATTCCGCACAGGTAAGCAAAATGGTAGAAACATTTGAATTGGAGTCGTTACTGCCCGAGATCTCGCTGAAAGGCAGATATATCAACCGCATGGAAGTCAATCGCCCTGCGCTGCAGCTGGCGGGGTTTTATGAAAGATTTGATAACGACAGAGTGCAGATCATCGGTAGGGTAGAACACAGCTATTTATGTTCTTTGACGCAAGCGCAAAGAAGAAAAGCATTGGGAGATCTGTTTGATTGGAGTATCCCGTGTTTGATCATTTCCAAAAATATGGACGTATTCCCGGAGATATTGGAGTTTGGGTTAAAAAGCAATACGCCTGTGTTTCGTACCAAAATGACGACCAGCAGTTTTATGGCGGATCTGATCAACTGGCTGCGCAATCAGTTGGCGGATAGAGTGACGATGCATGGGGTATTATTGGATATATACGGCGAAGGTGTTCTGATCACGGGCGACAGCGGCATCGGTAAAAGTGAGACCGCTTTGGAGCTGATCAAAAGAGGACACCGTCTGATCGCAGATGATGCGGTGGAGATCAAGCGTGTGGCGGACAGTTCTCTGATCGGAACCTGCCCGGAGCTGATTCGGTATCTGATCGAGTTAAGAGGCATCGGCATCATCAATGTAAAGGAACTGTTCGGTCTGGGTGCTGTTAAGATGCAAAAGACCATTGACCTGATCATCAATCTGGAAGTTTGGGACGGTGTGGCAGGCGGCTATGACCGTTTGGGGCTGACAGATGAATATATTGAAATTTTGGGGAATAAAGTGCTTTGTAACCGAATCCCCATTCGACCGGGCAGAAATGTCGCGGTGATTTGTGAATCCGCTGCGATCAATAACCGACAGAAAAAGATGGGTTACGATGCTGCGAAAGAACTGGAACAAAGAATAGAGGATAATATCATGAAATCCTGATAGAAAAAGGAGTGTGTGGCAGTGAATATGACAAAAGCGATAGAGGAACTTTCCTTGTTTGTGCCACAGGATTTTCTTTGCAAAAATGAACCAATGAGCAGGCATACTTCGTTTCAGACAGGAGGAAATGCCGATTTGCTGATTAAGCTTCACAAAAAAGAGGCGTTGGCAGATGTAATTTCCGTGTTGCGGCGCAATGAAGTCCCGTTTTTTGTAATGGGCAACGGAACAAATCTTTTGGTGGGTGATGGCGGTATTCACGCAGCCGTGATTCAAATTTGTTCCCAGATGCAGCAGATTCGGGTGGAAGAGGAAAAAATTTATGCCGAAGCAGGTGCGCTGCTTTCTTCGATCGCGGCAAAAGCGGCTGAGGCTTCCTTGGAAGGCTTTGCGTTTGCAGCCGGCATTCCCGGCTCTTTGGGCGGCGCCGTAGTTATGAATGCAGGTGCTTACGGTGGAGAAATGAAAGATGTGCTGGAATCGGTAGAGGTTTTGACGAAGGATTTACAAATCATTACACTGCCGAAGGAAGCTTTGGCATTGTCTTACCGCCACAGCAGTATTGCGGAGCATGAATATGTTGTATTGTCGGCGGTATTGCGTCTGAAAAAAGGCGATCCACAGCAGATTCGTTCCGAAATGGCTTCCCTTGCCGCCAAACGCAGAGAAAAACAACCGCTGCAATATCCCAGCGCAGGCAGTACCTTTAAACGTCCGGAAGGGTATTTTGCAGGGAAACTGATCGAAGATGCAGGCTTAAAAGGAAAGACCATCGGCGGTGCGCAGGTATCGGAAAAGCACGCGGGATTTATCATCAATCGTGGCAGTGCAACAACGAAAGATATTTTGGAGCTGATTGCATATTGCCAGAAGACAGTTCTGGAAAAATTCGGCGTAAAGCTGGAAACAGAAGTAAAATTTCTCGGAGAAACGGAATAGATCGTAGTCAAACGTAAACTGATAAGAGGGGGGAACGGGAATGAGATTCGTGATTGTAACAGGCATGAGCGGTGCGGGAAAAAGTTCTGTATTGAAATTTTTGGAAGATATTAACTTTTTCTGTGTGGATAATCTGCCGCCGGCATTGATTCCGAAATTTGCGGAATTATGTTTTGAGCAGGGCGGGGAGATCGATAAAGTGGCGATCGGTGCGGATATCCGCGGCGGTAAGCTGTTTTCGGATCTTTTTTCCGTGCTTTCCATACTGGAACAACAAGGATACCAATACGAAATTCTGTTTCTGGACGCCTCTGATCATGTTTTGATCAAGCGATATAAAGAAACCAGACGTAACCATCCGCTTTCCAGAGGTGGTTCTGTGGCGGACGGAATTTTGAAAGAACGCGAAATTCTCAAAGAAGTTAGAGAAAAAGCGACCTATATCATTGATACTTCTCAGACATTGATTCGCGAATTAAAGGAACAGATCAATCATATCTTTTTAGAGAACAGGCAGTTTGAAAGCTTGATGATCACAGTCTGCTCTTTTGGATTCAAATACGGCATTCCGGTGGACAGCGATCTGGTTTTTGATGTGCGCTTCCTGCCGAATCCCTTTTATATTCAGGAGCTGAAAGAATTGACGGGAAACGACGCGCCTGTGTTTGATTATGTGATGGGATTTAAGGAAAGTAAGATTTTTTTGGACAAGCTGGTAGATATGGTGGAATTTTTGATCCCGCAATATATCAAAGAAGGCAAGACCAATCTGGTGATTGCAATTGGCTGTACTGGAGGCAGGCATCGTTCAGTCACATTGGCAAATGCGCTGTATCGTGCGTTAGAGGAGAAAGAACACAATATTTTGCTCAAGCACAATGATGTGGAGAAAGATCAGCGCCACAAACGATAAATGGGTGTGCAAGGGAAAAGTTGCATAAGGGGTTGGTTTTTTGTCATTTTCATCAAAGGTAAAAGAGGAGATCTCCACACGTTTTGGAAATGGCAGACACTGTTGGATTGCAGAATTGGCTGCGATTTTGAATATGTGTGGATTTATTGACGAAAACGAAGCGTTTTTTTGTGTAAAAATGCAGACGGAGCATCTCTACACAGCGAAAAAATACTTTACATTATTACAAAAAACTTTTAATATTAGATGTAGTGTATCCGTGAAAACAAGCGGAAGGAAAAGGCAGAACAGGGTCTATTGCGTCACGCTTTTGCATCCGCAGGATAGCGAGAAGCTTTTGCAGGCGACAGGACTTTTGCAGATTCATGCGGACGGAACACGACAGCTGATCAGAAGGATCAGTCCAACGGCAGTCAGCAGTATTTGCTGCCGAAGGGCATACATAAGAGGCGCGTTTTTAGTTTCCGGCTCCATCAATGATCCGGAAAAGAACTATCATATGGAATTTGTGCATACAGATCCTCTTTACGCACAGTCGCTCAAAGAGCTGATCAATACCTTTCATCTGGACGCGAAGGTCGTTGTGCGGAAAGAACAATCTGTGGTTTATCTGAAGGAAGGAGAGCAGATTGTAGATCTCCTGAACATTATGGAGGCATATATTGCATTGATGGATTTGGAAAATGTGCGGATCCTAAAGGAAATGCGCAATGATATTAACCGCAAGGTGAACTGTGAAACAGCAAACTTAAACAAAGTAGTCAGCGCTGCGGTAAAACAACTGGAGGATATTGCCTATATCGAAGAAACGGTTGGTCTGGAACAGTTGCCTGCACCGCTGCGTGAAGCGGCATTGCTGCGTAAATCATATCCTGATGCCAGTTTAAAAGAGTTAGGTGCTTATATGTCAGTGCCGGTGGGGAAAAGTGGCGTCAATCATAGGCTTAGGAAGATCAGCGAAGTTGCTGATACATTAAGAGAGGGCAAGGGTGATTCAGTATGACAGAAAAAACAGTTTGTATCAAATCTTCATTGGATGCAAGAGAGGCTGCGTTTTTTGTGCAGACAGCAGGCAAATTTAAAAGCGACATCTATGTTTCCGCTGCGGAAAAGAAGATCAATGCGAAAAGCATCATGGGAACCATTGCACTTGGGATGAAGGAAGGACAGGAAGTTACGATCAGTGCCTATGGGGAAGATGAAGCGTCTGCGGTGGAAGAATTAGCTGCGCTTTTGTCATAATTTTTTCGAAATCATAAACGGAATCATTGAGAACATGAAAGACTGCGTAAAAAACGCAGTCTTTTTTATTATTACTTTAGTGCTGAAGGCTGCAAAGCAGCCTTTAACAACCGCCCGCTCTGCGGGTGAGATTAAAGCTTAAGCAAAAAGCATCGTC
>CALWRB010000042.1 GCA_944383855.1 uncultured Lachnospiraceae bacterium | reverse complement strand
GATTTTGACGTAACACAGGCGATGTTGCGCTATTTCATCAATAAAGCATATGTCCGCTCTATGTTCGGACCGAAACCGCGTATCGTCATCTGCGTACCTTCCGGTGTGACTGAAGTAGAAAAACGTGCCGTTTTGGAGGCTGCCATCGCCGCAGGCTCCAAGGATAAAGATACTTACCTGATCGAAGAACCCATGGCAGCTTCCATCGGTGCGGGGCTTCCCGTTGCGGACCCTACCGGCAGCATGGTCGTGGATATCGGCGGCGGCACCAGTGAAGTGGCAGTCATTTCTTTAGGCGGTATCGTCACAAGCACCTCCCTGCGTGTAGCGGGTGACGCTTTGGATAACGCGATCGTCAGCTATATCAAGCGTGAGTTTAACCTTGCCATCGGCGATCGTACCGCAGAGGAGATCAAAATTACGATCGGTTCCGCTTTTCCGCTGGAACAGGAGGAAAAAATGGAGATCCGCGGCAGAGATCTTTTGACAGGTCTGCCCAAGACCATCGAAGTCAACTCCATTCATATTCGTAAAGCACTGGACGAGCCCGTTTCTTCCATCATCGATACCATCAAACAGACATTGGAAGCAACACCGCCCGAATTGGCAGCCGACATCATGGAACAGGGCATCACATTGACCGGCGGCGGCGCTTTGCTGCGCGGTCTGGATAAACTGATCACTGCCGAAACCGGTATGCCTGTTCATATCGCAAACGAACCGCTCAACTGTGTTGCAGTCGGCACCGGTCTGGTTTTGGAGCATATCGACACACTCAAAAACGTACTGATCTCCCCCAGACGCGTGAAATTTTAATTCCGAGATGAAACCAACATCGCTTTTTAAGGAGAGATTGCATTGCTGCAATTTTTTGAAGAACATAAAAAGAAAATCGTGATCGCGCTGGCCGTTCTATTGGCTGTTTTGGCATTATTCACCGGCGGTCGTAAACTCAACGCAACTTTTGCGGAAGATGTGCTGGGTTTTGTTGTCACGCCCTTTCAAGACCTGACTACGGGTATTGGCAGCTGGGTGGAAGATACGATCTCCTCTGCGCAAAATCAAGCTGATCAGGCAGAAACCATACGCAATTTGGAAGCGGAGATCGAACGGCTTAAGGCAGAAAATCAACGCCTTTCGCTCTACGAGGAAGAAAATAAGACATTATCCGAACTGCTGCGTACCGCACAGCGCTATCCGCAGTATTCCTCCACAGGTGCCGCCGTCATTGCCAAAGACCCCGGCAACTGGTATGATACCTTCGTCATCGACAAAGGCTCCTCGGACGGTCTGGAATCCAATATGGTCATCATCGCCTCCGGCGGTCTGGTCGGAAAAATCACAGAAACCGGGCATGGTTATTCCAAAGTCATGTCCATCTTGGACAGCCGCAGTTCCGTTTCCGCCAAAAGCCTGCGCACAGGCGATCTGGGTGTCGTCAAAGGCGATATTACGCTGATGGACAGCGGCCTGTGCCTGATGGAATATATCGATACCGAAGCGGAGATCCTGGTCGGCGATGAGATCGTCACCTCTCATCTTTCTGAAATTTACCCCGACGGTATCCCCATTGGAAAAGTCACGGATCTGCAAACGGATATCAACGGCTTAACCAAGTATGCCATTATCGAACCCTATGCGGATCTGAAACACTTGGAAACGATACTTGTGATGGACAAATCAACGGCGGAGGAAAACTGATGCGGCAATTATTCATGGCTTTGGTCGTGCTGGTCAGCTTTATACTGCAGACCACACTTCTGCAATATATCGAGATTCGCGGGATACTGCCGAATACAGCGGTGATCCTGATCGTTTCTTATGCCTTGCTGCGCGGCAGTACAGGCGGTGTGATCGTGGGGCTTTGCTGCGGTCTGCTGCAGGATATTTTCTTTGGCAACGGCATCGGCTACTATGCCCTTTTGGGTGTACTGACCGGTTATTTTGCCGGGCGCAGTCATAAAAACTTCTATCGGGAAAATTATATCTTCCCGATCATCATTTGCGCCGTTGCGACCGCGCTGTATGAAACAGTCATTTTCGTTACCGGCTTTTTGCTGCAGGGGCATACACAGATTCTTTATTTCCTTGTGCGTATGCTGCTGCCGGAATGCGTATACACCGCGATCCTGACTGTACCGCTCTATCGGCTTTTGTTTGCCGTCAACGAATGGCTGGAGCTGAAAGAAAAATATAAATACCGCCTCTTTTGAGGATTCATAGGAGGTGTCTATGAGACGATATTTCGAACATTTCTTAGATCTGTGCAAAAGCAGAATATTTGTGATGCTTTGCGGCATCTGTCTGCTTTTTTTCATATTGGTCATTCGTCTGTTCACACTACAGATTGTAAATGGACAGGAGTATGAGCAGTCCCTGATTGCGACCACATCCAAGGAACTGGATGTACCCGCTGCCAGAGGCGGCATTTATGACCGTTACGGCAGACCCCTGGCTGTCAATACTACGGCATATTCCGTACAGATCGACAGCAGTATTTTGCTGGATCTTTCACAGCACAGAGTATCCTTGATCACCGATTTGGTGGATACTTTGCTGCAGCAGGGTCATACCCTCACAGACGAGCTGCCTATCTCTGCCGATGGCACTTTTCTGTTTGAAGGCAGCGAACGGGAGCAGGAAAAAGCGGAAGAAGCATGGAAAGAAGAAGCCGGTATCCCCAAAGACCAATGGTCACTGGACGGCAATGCCACACTGGAATACCTCTATACGCTTTATGAGATCCCAAGCGACTTGCCCACTACCCAAAAGCGCACTGTGCTTTGGCTGCAGCTGACGCTTTCCGATCAGAATATCATGGTGCTGACCTTAGCGCAAAAACTGACGGAATACGGCGAAACATTGCAAGACGAATTGCCTTTGGCTATGGAAGCGCCGTATGATTTCCTGTTTAACGGCAGCGAAACCAGAGAACAAAGCTTTAAAGAATCGGTCGGCATGGAAGATGCGGAGCTTTCTTATGACGCAGCCGAAACACTGGAATACCTGCGGGAATATTTTGGACTGCCGAAATACCTGCCGCAGGATTTGCTCAGAAAAGCCGTAGGCATTCGCTACTCTATTTTCCAAGAGCGGTATTATCAGTATAAATCGGTTTCTATCGCCACCAATATCAGCGAAAAAACACTGGCGTATGTGGAAGAAAATCAGGATATCTTCCCCTGCGTCATCATCAATACGGAATATCTCAGGGAATATCCGCAGGGAGAATATTTTTCCCATATTTTAGGCTATATCCGCCAAATGACGGAAGCCGACTATGCCTTGTACCAAGACGATGTGGACGAAAACGGCAATCCCGTCTACAGTTCCACCGATATCGTCGGACAGGACGGCATTGAAAAACTGTTTGAGCGGGAATTGAACGGCTCCGACGGCAAAATGGTCGTGGAAGTTGACAGCAGCAGCCGCCGCATCAGCAGCACCCGTATCACAGATCCTGTTCCCGGCATGGATATTTTCCTGACACTGGACAGTGAACTGCAAAAGGTCGCTTTTGACAGTCTGGAAGGCGCACTAACCGATTCTGTGCTGGCAAAACTGCGCGGCAGCGGAAAGCATTCCGTTTCTATGACGGAACTGTTCGTATCCATAATCGGTGCCAATCACATCTCATCTTCCACACTGATGCGTGCCACAAGCGGGGAACAGCTCGCACTTTACCATCAGGCCGCAGAACAGATCGAAGGATTTGACCCCGAAAGCGATACCGCAGTCACACAACTGCAGGAATATCTGATGCAGGGTGTTACCGACGGCACCGTTTCCCAGGCACAGCTGCTTTTGATCATGGAAGAACAGGGCGTTTTCACCATGACACAGGAAGAAAGAAACGGTCTTACCAATGGCAGTGTTTCGGTATATACCATTGTACTCAACGCGTTGGAAGACGGCAGACTGACTGCCGCAGACACCGCACTGGACCCTTGTACGGGTTCTGTCGTGGTATCCGAAGTCAACAGCGGTGAAGTTCTCGCACTGGTGACATATCCGTCTTACGACAATAACGAATTGGTCAATCAGTTCAACAACAGCTATTACACCTCCCTTTTGGAGGATACCAATACACCTTTGGTCAACCGCGCGCTGAAACAGAAAAAAGCACCCGGTTCCACTTTGAAAATGATCACCGCTTTGGCGGGATTGGAAACAGGGGTAATTTCCGGAGATACTTACATCTCTACGGAAGGTCTGTTCACCAAGGCAGGTACCCCCTACGCCAGATGCTGGATCTACAGCAACACAGGCGGCACACACGGACGCATCAATGTAGTCAGTGCGCTGGAGGTTTCCTGCAACTACTTCTTCTATGAAGTCGGCTATCGTCTGGGCAATCAGGAAGAAGGCACCACTGAAAAGGCGATCACAACACTGAACGAATATATGGCGGCTTTCGGTCTGAATCAGACCACAGGCATCGAACTGGAAGAATATGCGCCTACCATGGCATCGCCTTATTATAAAGAGCGTTCCATCAAAGCGGCAAACCCCGACGCGACTTCCAGTCAGACCCGTTGGGTAGACGGCGATACGATCCGTGCAGCCATCGGTCAGTCCGTCAACAGTTATACCCCCGCGCAGATCAACCGCTATATCGCAACTTTAGCCAATGGCGGTACATTATATAAAATGCATCTGGTAGATAAAATACAGGACCATGAAGGCAATATTTATCTGGAAACAGAGGAAGAAGTAGAAAACGTCATTGACCTTTCCGAAGAAAATCTGGAACTTGTCTATGAAGGTATGGTACAGGTCGGTCAGGGCTCTCGCGGCACTATGCGAAGTTCTTTTTCCAGCTTCCCGATCAAAGTTGCCGTCAAATCCGGTACTGCCGAAGAACAGATCGACCGCAGCTCACATTCTTGGCTGGTTTGCTTTGCCCCCGCGGACGATCCGCAGATCGCCATTACCGTTATGATCCCCTTTGGCGAGGACAGCGGCTCCCCCACGGCAACCGTTGTCAAAGACATCATCACCGCCTATATGGGGCTGGATCTGGAAGGCAGCAATACCAATATGGAAACTGTTTTGGCACAATAACCGTCCCATGTTTGTAATCAAAAAGGAAGGAAGAGTATGATGAATCAGGAAAATCAGGTCATCTTCAAAGGCACAAAAGATGGCATCACCGTTGTATTTGACCCCGAGGCACCGTTTGCGTCCCTTTGCGAACAGTTGGAGAAAAAGGTGGAGGACGCTTCCAAGTTTTTTGACGGCGTAAAAACCTCCATTGCCTTCAAAGGCAGAGTATTTTCCGACGAGGAGGAGCAAAAACTGTTAGACATTGTCTGCTCACACACCACCATGCAGATCACATTTGTCAAAACGGAAAATGACGAGGTGGGACGTATCTCCGCACTGCTTTCCAAGCAGATGCAGCCTTTCAACCTGACGAAGTTCCACAAAGGTTCCCTGCGCAACGGTCAGCGGATCGATTTTGACGGCAGTGTAGTTATCATCGGCGACGTCAACCCCGGCGCAGAGATCAAAGCCACCGGCAACATTATCATTCTGGGTCAGTTAAAAGGCATGGCTCATGCCGGCTGCAGCGGTATGAGCGAGGCATTTGTCAGCGCGGTCTATATGGCACCGGTGCAGCTGCGTATCGCAGACATCATCACACGCTTCCCGGAAGAAAATAAAAAAGGACCGAAACCGCCGGAATACGCTTTTGTCAAAGACGGTCAAATCTTTGTCATGGAGTTGGCATAAAAAATGCTGTCGAAAAACGGGAAATTTAATTTTGCTTTGCTAAAAAAAACAGATGCAAAACAAATATATTTTTGTTAATATAGTAATAGATATCTCTTTTTCATAGGTTTGGAAAAATTCTGTCCTTTTGGGGGTGTGCGTTTCCCGTCGAATGCGGTAGGTACACTGTCCAAAAAGCTGTTTCCAACAGAAAAACTCTTTTCAAGATTAGGGGGAACATAAATGAGCGAAGTAATCGTTATTACCAGCGGCAAGGGTGGCGTTGGCAAAACCACAACAAGCGCAAACTTAGGCTGCGGCCTTGCGATTTTAGGTAAAAAAGTAGCATTGGTCGACGCGGACATCGGACTGCGTAATCTGGATGTCGTCATGGGTCTGGAAAACAGGATCGTTTACGATCTGGTCGATGTTGTGGAAGGCAACTGCCGTCTGAAACAGGCTTTGATCAAGGACAAGCGTTTTGACGGACTTTTCCTTTTGCCCGCGGCACAAACCAGAGATAAAGACGCGGTTTCTCCCGAACAGATGCAGAAACTTTGCGAAAGCTTGAAAGAAGAAGGTTTTGATTTTATTATCATCGACTGCCCCGCCGGTATCGAGCAAGGCTTCAAAAACGCCATTGCCGGCGCAGACAGAGCGATCGTTGTCACCACACCGGAAGTTTCCGCTGTTCGTGATGCGGATCGTATCATCGGTCTTTTGGAGGCAAACGGTCTGAACGACCCTACTTTGATCTTAAACCGTCTGCGTGTGGATCTGGTGCAGCGCGGCGATATGATGAATATTGAAGATGTCACAGAGATCCTTGCAATCGATATTCTGGGTGTTGTTCCGGACGACGAAAGCATCGTTATCGCGACCAATAAAGGCGAGCCCGCAGTCAGCAGCCAAGAGTCCAAAGCGGGACAAGCTTACCGCAATATCGTACAGCGTCTGTTGGGCGAAGAAGTCCCCATCATGTCCTTTGAAGAAAAACAGGAAACCTTCATCGATAAATTGAAAAACCTGTTCCGTCACTGATAACTACGCTCAGGGCAGCAGAAAGGATGTATGATATGTTGGATTTTTTCAGTTTTTTCAAGAAGAAAAACGCACCTGCTTCCGGCAGCGTTGCGAAAGACAGATTAAAATTGGTTTTGGTGCATGATCGGGTCAACTGTTCTTCCCAGGTGTTGGAAATGTTAAAAACAGACATCATCAAGGTCATTTCCAACTATATGGAAATCGATGAGGAAGAATTGGATATCCAGATCACACAAACACCTTCCGATGATAACAGCGGCACAGTCCCTGTATTATACGCAAATATCCCGATCAAAGGTATGCGTAAATCCAATCAGGGCTAAGCTGAATACTTTTTTTACAAAGACCGAGCAGCAAAAAGATCTGATCTTCCTGCTTGATGTCTGCTTTACTTGCCCATCAACCTTCTGCTCATGTAAGCATGATAGTTTCTTGACGGGTTTACGTACAAAAAAAACCCGCAAGGGCCGGTCAGCCATGTTCTTTCCGGCCTTTGCCTTTTTTCAAATCAAATACAACTTGATACAACTCTTGTCAAGTTGTCACAGGAGGTTTTTTCTCCATGCTTTTATCGTTTCGAAAACTGATCCAAAACATGGATTACTGGCTGATCGCCGCCGTCTGCGTACTGGCGCTGTTCGGTATGGTCTGCATCGCCAGCGCCACCCATGTCAATCTGGGAGAAGGCTACGGCACCGTTTTGAAACAGATCGCCTTTTTTCTGATGGGTCTGGTTCTGATGTTAGTCGCTTCCTGGGTAGATTATGAGTATATCTCCCAGTTCTATATTCCGCTGTATATCGCTAATCTTTTGCTTTTGCTGGCGGTGCTGTTTATCGGCAAAGAGGGCAACGGCGCAACACGTTGGATCGAGATCGGCGGCATGACCATACAGCCATCGGAGTTTTGTAAGCTCATCATGATCTTCGTACTCTCGAAAATACTGTCCGATCATAAAGAACGGATCGATGACTTTTCCTTTCTTGCCGTTATCGTGCTGATCACGGCAGTGCCGATACTGCTGATTTTAAAACAGCCGGCGCTTTCCGCCGCTATGGTCAATACAGCGATATTATGCATTCTGCTGTTTGTGGCAGGGTTGAATTATCGGCTGATCCGCAATGTATTGATCGTTTGTGTCCCGATTTTACTGTTCGTACTTTGGGACGTCAGCAGAGAAGACCCGCTTTTGATGGATAAAATTCTCGCACAGCACCAGTTTAACCGTATCTTGGCGTTTGTGGACCCTACCCGCGATCCCAGTCTGTACTATCAGACGGAAAAATCGATTAGTGCCATCGGCTCCGGTCAGCTGATGGGAAAAGGTCTGTTCCAGGGTACACTCAATCAGCTAAGTTACCTGCCAGAGCCGCATAATGACTTTATTTTCTCCGTGATCGGTGAGGAATTCGGCTTTATCGGCTGTATTGGTGTATTATGCGTATTGCTTTTTATCGTATTTCGTTGTATAGTAATAGCAATATCTACCAGAGATACTTTCAGCCAGTTCATCGCGGCAGGTATTGCAGGCATGTTTGCCTTCCAGACGTTCGTCAATGTCGGCGTTGTGACAGGCATTTTGCCCAACACCGGTATCTCACTTCCTTTTGTCAGTTACGGCGGCAGCTCCATGTGGACCAACATGATCGCTGTCGGTCTGGTGTTAAATATAGGAAAACGACGTTCCAGATCTTTATTTGAGGGGGTCACATAAATGAAAATTGGTTTGATCGCACACGATAATAAAAAGAAGCTGATGGAAAATTTATGCATCGCTTACCGCCATATCCTTTGTAAGCATGAGTTATTCGCTACCGGCACCACAGGTCGATTGGTAGAGGAAACGACCAATCTTTTGGTGCATAAATATCTTTCCGGCAGACTTGGCGGCGAGCAGCAGCTGGGCGCACAGGTCGTCAATAACGATATCGACCTGATGATCTTTCTGCGCGATCCCGTTTCCCCGCAGAACTATGAAGCGGAGTTTGGCTCCATTCTGCGCCTTTGCGACATGCATAACATTCCTTTGGCGACCAACCTCGCCACAGCGGAAGCTCTGCTTCTGGCATTGGACAGAGGCGATCTGGACTGGAGAAATGTGGTGAGATAATTCATGCAGGATATGACTGTTTCCATACGCACGCTGCCGCTTTTGGTGATGATCGGCTATTATCTTCTGACCAATCTGGTGTTATTTTGTGCCATGTGGCTGGATAAACGCCGTGCGGAAAAAAACAAATGGCGTATCCAGGAAAGCACGTTATTTCTGCTTGCCGTTTTAGGCGGCGGCATCGGCGGGTTGATCGGTATGTTTCGTTTCCGCCATAAAACAAAGCATATCAGCTTTCTTCTGGTCTATACGCTTACCACGATTTTGCATATCGCGCTGTTTATTTTCCTGCTTGGAAAATTGGTTACATTCTAACTTCACGCAAAAAAAGAAGCCTTTGGGAAACTATCCCAAAAGGCTTTTTTATTTCGTGCCAAAGACATGATTGCCGATCACGGTTGTAATGGGTATCGTCCAAATCCATCGGCTGGTTGCCGTAACCGGATTCCAGTAATATAACGCACCGTTGGTCGGGTCCCAACCGTTCAGTGCATCTCTTGCCGCACGGTATGCCGTTTCATTCGGTGTCAAACTGATTTGCCCGTCCTCCACCGCATCAAATGCACCTCTTTGATAGATCACACCCTCAATGGTATCCGGAAAATCTTCGCTTGCCACACGGTTTAATACCACAGCCCCCACCGCGACCTGCCCTTCATACGGTTCTCCTCTCGCCTCGCCGTGGATCACAGATGCCAATAGATAAAGATCCCTTTCTTCATCACTGCCTGCGTTTTCCGTTAAACCGCTGGTCCCTGTACCAAAAGGGATCCCCAGTGCCGATAAGGTGGCGCTTCCCGCAATGCCGTCCGGTGTCAGACCGTTATCCGTCTGAAACTGCACGATCGCTTCATAAGTACGAATGCCGTAGATCCCGTCTACACTGCCTACGTCATACCCTCTTTGTGCCAAAGCCTGCTGTACCTCGCGCACCAGTTCCCCTCTGGTGCCCCAGCTGACTAAGCTTGCGACAGATACGCTCTGTTGCCCCTGTTTCAATTCCTGTGCACAATCAAAGCAAAGAAAGAGGCAGCATACCAAAAAAACACTCCATACCGCCCATTGTCCGTATTTTTTCATGCTGCCGCTCCCCCCGTTTTAATCATCGTCTTTCCCTAACCACTTTGCCGAGGCGAAAGAGATCTTCGGCTGCGTTTGCTCCCTTGTTTCGCAGATCAAAAGATATTCCTCTCTGCTTAGTGTGTTTTTCAGCAATGTTTGGCTTTCCTCTGTGTCATATCCCCAAACCGCATCTACCATGCACATCTGCGGATACAGCACACACCACCAGTTTTTCCCTTCTGCCGCACCGATCTCGATGCGCAAAGCGTCGTAAAACCCCGCCGGAAAAGTGTACTGTCCATATGTCCTTTCCGGGAAATTTTCCCAAACCAAGGAAACCGCCACCGGATAGTCATACCCCTGCCTTTGGATCTCCTCTGCCGCCGTCATGCAGATCTGCTGCTGCAAGCAGTCTAATGTCTGTAATGTTTCTTCTTTGGAGTTACTGCTTGCCAAAGTCACACGCAAATATTCCAGTACCCGATCTCGTACCGCAAGCTTCAGTTCTTGATCCGCGTCACTGTCGCTGTTTGCCAAAACATGAAACCGCACCACTTTTTGCGCAAGCGAAAGCGCAGGATCAACACGCTGTTTCAGCCAAATCCCGTAACAAAGGCTTACGCTCACACCGATCAAAATCGCGATGCACCAAAAATAGCCTTCTTTTTTCCAAAGTCCTTTCCACGCAAGCAATGTCGCTGTTATCTTTTGCATATTTCTCACCCTTTCTGTTCTATGTCAGTCAGGATTGCCGTTTTTTTCCGGTTTTAAACCTATTTTTTTCTGCCAATAGAAGTCGCTGTCACAAAAACAGAAATCTCCCAATTTTCCCGCACTTCGCCGTCCGGTCGTAAAACAGACAGTGCGCCTGCCTCCTCCGCTGTTTTTATTGTATTTTCCATTTCCTGTTTTATGCGTAATGCAGCCGCTTTTTCTATTTCCTCTATCCGCTCCCGCTCGAATGCCTCGTCCGAAATACCGCCCAATACCTGCCCCCAAACCTCCAAATTCACACGACAAGCACTATCCGTCAGTTCCGTACTGCCTTTCACCTTCGTTACGGAAAACGGCAGTCGCGTTTCCCCCTCCTCGATCTCCAAAAACGCGCCTTCCCCTTTCCCCTGCAAAAACAGATACCCCCGCTCCTTCGCTGTATCCCATACCACGCTTCCGCCATCAGGCAGCAAAAGGCTGCAGCCGTCCAGTGCGATCCGATTTTCTTCCGTCAGTACGATCCTTGGTACGATAGCATACCCGTCTTGTCTTGTGAACGCGGCAGAAAGGCTGTCCAGATCGACTCCTTTGACGATCGCCATATGCTCCGCCGTGTTTTGATAAAATTCCCATAAAAATAACCCGCCGTCCTCTTTTGCCAACTGTTCCACGCTCTGCTGCGCCTCATTTGCCGCAAGCACCATCACCTTTGCAGGCACTTCACTGTTTCGCTCCACTTCATCTAACAGTGCCGTAAGTGCGTCCGCCTCCGCAAGCAGGCTCTCTCCCAGTAGGATCGTTTTCCACTGCCCCAGATAAATATGTCCCGAAGCCTCTTTCTCTGCCAGAGCGCAAGCTTCCGCAAGACTGTCCGCCTCCACGCTGTAAATTTCCGCTTCTTCTTCTTGTTTTGCCGCATTGACAAACGAAAAGCGATACTGCTCCTCGCTTCTTTCCACCCCAACAGAAAAAATATATCGCCTGTCCTCGGGGTCATAGCTGTCCCAACAGCCGCTCAAACATAACACCGCCGCCAAAGCGCAGCTGCATTTTTTCCACCTGCCGCGTATCAAGGCGCCATCTCCTCTCTTTTTGCAAATTTTCGCCGCAGCCACAGCGCCAAAGGCAAAATCAGCACAAACACCAAGTCAAGCCAAGGTAATGTTTTCTGCCACAGCAGATACATTTGGGTAAACGGCAATACCGCATATGCCGCCAAAAATACGATCAACGCCAGCGGGTAACAGATCGGAAGCTTTTGCAGCCGCATCTTTCCCAGAAAACTGCCCGCAAAAAGCAAACAGGAGGAAATGAGCACCACACACCCCACCAGCCAAAACCAAAGCAAAAAGCCTTCCGCTCCGGTCATAAAAACACCGCTGACACTGACGCGGTCCAATAACTCCAATGTCGGAAATATCCGTCTTGTGATTTCCTCACTGCCATATACCCCCAATGCCAGCCATACAATCACGGTGAACAATCCACCCAACAGCAATACTGCCGCAACGCTTTTTTTACGGCTGCGCTCCGCCTTCGCGGCAAACGGCGCCAAAAACAGAAAAAACTGCAAGCCGCGAAAACTGCCCACCGCAGGCAAAACGCCGCTGAGCGCCTCTTTTGCCGTAAAATCGCCCCGCGGAATACTGCCCGCCGTCCAGATAGCCGCCACCAGCACCAAAATCAACGGCAAAAACACCAATACCACCAAAATCTCAGCCGTCCTGCCAATGGTTTCAATTCCTTTTGCCGCAAGCGTCGCACAAAGAAACAGCAGCAACAGCAGCGTTGCCGTCACAGGGGTCCGCGGCAGCAAGATCTGACGTACCGCCTCACAAAACAGTCTTGCCTCTGCTGCAGCCTCCCACAGCAGTTTTGCGCAAAACAACATACCGATCCCCACACCGAGCGGCTTTCCAAACGCGCGGCAAAGCAGCATTCCAAACGGCATACGGCAAGAGGAAGCCTTCCATAAAAAAAATGCCCAAATCGCGGCAAGTGCCGCACCGATCCCTACAGATACCCACGCGCCATTGCCCGCCTGCGCCGCCGTACGCGCCGGCAAAAACAAAACCGACATCGAGATACACTGCAACAAAAACAGTGCGGTCGTCTGTACGGACGAGAGTTTATCGTTTTCTGAAAACACACTGCTTCCCTCCTTTTTGCGCCGTTTTGCCGCCGTCTTTGGCAAAAATGGAGCGTTTGTGCAGTATCGTTAACGGAAAACGCACAATACTGTCCTCCAGTTCCGTATAATCCTCTACCGATGCCGCACAAAACGGATACAGATACGGGATACCGTAACTTTTTAACCCCGCCAGATGCACCAACAGCAGAAAAAGACCTACCCACAGACCAAACAGTCCCCAGATGGCAGAAAGCAGTATCACCGGATACTTCACCAAACGCAGTGCCGTCACCAAAGAAGGATTCGGAATCACAAACGTACAAATCCCCGTCAAAGAGGATAAAATGACTACCATAGGGCTTACGATACCTGCCTCCACCGCCGCCGAACCGATGATGATACCGCCGACAATGCCGATGGTGGAGCTGACAGGGGAAGGCAGGCGGATTCCTGCCTCTCGGAGCAGTTCAAATGCGCCTTCCATCAATATCACTTCTGTAACCACAGAAAGCGGAATCCCGTTTCTTGTGGCAGCGATCTTTAACGCAAGCGCAGCCGGCAGCATCTGCGGGTGAAACGCAACCATCGCGATATACAATCCCGGCAGCGCAACTGCCAAAAACGCCGCCAAATAACGTATCACACGCAGAAAACTCATCATCTGCCAACGGTCATAATAATCCTCCGCCGCCTGAAAAAACAAATGCATCGTCGTCGGCAGAAGAATCACAAACGGCGTATTATCGAGCACCAGAACGATCCTGCCTTCCATCAATGCGGCAGATGCTTTATCCGGTCGTTCTGTCATCTGCAAAAGCGGAAACGGCGAAGATTGTTTCGGCTCTAAAAGCTGCTCCGCATAGCCGCTGTCCAACAACGCGTCCGTATCCATTTGCTCCAGTTGCCTTTCCACGGTTTCGAGCACTCCCGGGCGTACAATATCCTCCAGATACATCAGTGCCGCATCGCCTTTGCTGCGCAGCCCGATTTTTTTCCGCTTGACTTTCAGCCGCACATCTCGTATCCTGCGGCGGATCAATACGATATTAAAACTCAGCAATTCCGTAAAAGCGTCTTTCGGTCCCTGTACCACTACTTCCGTCTGTGCGGTCCCAACGCCCCTGGTCGGGAACTGTTTGGTAGTCGCCTGCAGCGCAAAGTCATTGCCCTCCATCAAAAGCAGTGTATCTCCAAGCAGTACACCTTCTTCCACTTCTTCGATCGTCGTTACTTTTTTCACCTCGCCGATCGTAATGACACCCTCTAACAATGCGTCCAAAGCACCTGTTTGCTCGGTCATCTCGCAGCGGTTCATTACATTGGTCATGATCGAAGACTGCACCGCATCGTTGCTGATAATGTTATCGATATACAGCATATACAGCTGTCCTTTTCCTTTGCCCACCTCAAAACGGCGCTTCACCACATCGCCGCAGTTTTGAAAATCCGCGTCCAGTCTTTGGATATTTTCCTCCAAGGAAGAAGATAAGCGCATATTTTTTTCACCCGCCTTTTTTCTTTTCCGTATTTTCCCACCAAAACAGAAAAGTTATACGCATAAAAAAAGACGCCGTTTTCCGGCGTTTCTTCGGGGTAAAAATAGTATGAAGTTTCTCTCTTTTTGTTTTTACACAACAAAAAAACAACGGCTGGCAAAAACAGCGCCTCACCGTTGTTCCCTTCTTATAATTTTTTATCTGTATGGCATTCAGATTTCTCTCCTGCCTTCCAGTGCGCGGTATAATGTAATTTCGTCCACATATTCCAAATCGCCGCCCACCGGCACGCCATTGGCAATCCGTGTGACCTTCACGCCCAAAGGTTTCAGAAGCTTTGCAATATACATCGCCGTTGCCTCACCTTCCACATTCGGGTTGGTGGCAAGTATGACCTCCGCGGTATCTTCCGAAATGCGTCCCAAAAGCTCCCGAATCCGTATATCCTGCGGTCCCACGCCTGTCATCGGAGAGATCGCACCGTGCAGCACATGATACACCCCATGGTATTCTTTCGTTCTTTCATATGCCGCCATATCCCTGGGGTCCTCCACCACCATGATCGTACTGTGATCCCGCTTCGGATTGGCACAAACAGGGCAGATCTCCTCCTGCGTCAGATTACAGCAGCAACTGCAGTAACGCATCGTTGCCTTTGCCTGTAATATCGCCTCTGCCAAAGCCTCCGCCTTTTCCTGCGGCAAATCAATGATATGAAATGCCAACCGCTGCGCGGATTTATTTCCGATGCCCGGCAATGCCGCAAGCTGTGCAATCAGCTTTGTCATCGCCTCGCCGTAAAACTGCATATCGCTCCCTCATCTCTTTTCGATCAGAACATACCGCCCATGCCGCCTGTGATTTTGCTCATTTGCGCGTTATACATCTCATCTGCCTGACGGATCGCTTCATTGACAGCGGATAAAATCAAATCCTCTAACATCTCCACATCATCGGGATCCACAACATCGGGATTGATCTTCAGTTCTTTGATTTCTTTCTTTCCGGAGATAACGACCTTCACTGCGCCGCCGCCGCTGGTCATTTCCAGTGTTTTTTCGGCAAGTTCTTCCTGCGCCTGCACCACTTTCTGCTGCATACGCTGCGCCTGTTTCATCAGGTGATTCATATTCATGCCGCCCATTCCCATGCCGGGAAAACCGCCTTTTGCCATGTTTTCAGCCTCCTAAAATGATGTTTTTTCGTTCCGATATCGGTATTATTGTACCCAAAAAGTACCTGCCGCGCAAGTTTTTTTCATTCGTACTCTGCATCGGAAAAATAGCTTCCCAGCAAACTGGAAAAATCAGCATCGTCCTTGGCTTCTTCTTCCGCAGCATAAGTGGCATGATACCATTTTTCATACGCATATTTTGTCGTCGTCTGCAATAAAAATGACTTGCCGATTTTTTGCTGCAAAAACAAATCGATCGTTTCCAGATGCGGCTTGACCAGTTCCTGCAGCGTATCATATTCACAAATCAGGTACAAATATTCATCTTCCATAAATCCAAGCTCTACTTGGGATAAAATGCCTTTGAGCACACTGTCGCTTAGCTCTGCTCGCAATAGAGGCCACTGCTCCACCACTTTTTTTCGGTCCCCTTCTAATGCCGGCGGCTTTTTCTTCGGCTTGGGCGGTGCCGTATCTTTCTTTGTCTGCTTAGAAACAGCAGGCGCCTGTGCCACGAAAGAGATCCCTTCTTCCATTTTACGCTCAAGCCCTGCGATCCTTGCCAAAAGCCCTGTCAAATCCTGCGCAGTGCCGCTGTTTGCGCAAAGCTCCAAAAGTGTCACTTCCAACACCAAACGCTCATTTGCGGCATAGCGCAGATCATTTTGCAGATTGGAAAAAATACGAATCCATTCGATCAGTTCTTCCGCAGAGATCTCTTTTGCCTGCACCTGTAAGCGGTGCAATGTTTCATCTGACAGATCTAACATCTCTCGGATATCTTTTACGGTATTTGCCACCAGCAGATCACGCAGATGCCGCAGCAGATCTGCCGCAAAATGCTTCACATCGCGCCCGGAAAGCATAATACGCTCCACGATCTCCAACACCGCCTTCGCGTCCCGGCGCAGCAAAGCTTCCGTCATCTCAAAAAATACACTGCGGTCGACCGTTCCCGTCACGTCCAGTACTTTCTGCAGTGTCAGCACCTCGCCGCTGTAAAAAGCAAGGCATTGGTCCAAAATACTCAGCGCATCACGCATCGAGCCTTCTCCCAGCCTTGCTACATAGCGTATCGCGTCTTCCTGCACCGAAAGATGCTCCGCCGCAAGATATTTCTGCATGGCAGCGGCAATGTCCGCCGTCGTGATCCTGCGAAAATCAAATCTTTGACAGCGGGAGAGAATCGTTGCGGGGATTTTTTGCGGGTCTGTTGTCGCAAGAATAAAAATCACATGCGCAGGCGGTTCTTCCAATGTTTTTAACAGCGCGTTGAAGGCATTGTTGGTCAACATATGCACCTCGTCGATGATATATACCTTATATTTTCCTTCCGCCGGCGGGTATTTGACTTCTTCGCGAATTTCTCGGATATTTTCCACACCATTGTTGCTGGCAGCGTCGATCTCCACAACGTCCACACTTCTGCCTTTTAAGATATTCTCGCAGATTGCGCAGGTGTTGCACGGCTCACCGTCCGCCTGTGCCGACAGGCAATTTACGGCACGGGCAAAAATCTTCGCGGTGGAAGTTTTTCCCGTTCCTCGTGTGCCGCAAAACAGATACGCATGTGAAACTCTGCCTGTTTTGATCTGATTTTGCAGCGTCCGCACGATGTGCTCCTGCCCCACAATGGTATCGAAGGTCTGCGGTCTGTATTTTCGATAAAGCGCCGTATAAGACATGGCGCACCTCCTTTATTACCGCTTTTGCATCAACTGTTTGTATTGCCTTTTGTCATTGTACCACAGCCGTACACAAAACACAACGCGCCGCCGTTTTCCTATCTACATACAACTCAGCTTTTTCGCGTTTTTTTGTTGCGATTGCACATAAAAAACCTGCCCGCATCCCCTTTGCAGACAGGTATCTTTCTTCTTACCTCATTACTTCATAACTTCCAGCCCTGCCAATTCTGCCAGTTCCAAAATGGTTTTTCTGGAAATCCTTTTTCCCTTGTACTCGACCAATTCTTCTGTTTCGCCTGTGAAAATATCTGCCGGCGCGTATTTTTTGAGCATGATGGTATCATCTGTCACAAAAATTTCCAAAGCATCTTTGATCTCGATGCCCAGGTTACGTCGCAGTTCGATCGGCAAAACAATGCGCCCCAACTCGTCGACTTTTCTAACGATTCCTGTTGATTTCATAGTTCCTCCTTTTCCTAACATGATAGTTTGCCCTTTTAAAATCTTAACATATCATACAACTTTTTTCAATACTTTAATGCTCTACAGCGTCCCGTTCTTTTTTTCTGTATGCATAGCCGCTTTACCGCTTTCATATTGTGATGATAAAAGGAGATGGGACAAATGTTAAATCTGTTATGGGCAGTTTTTTGTATCGTCGGTATCGCCTGCGGCATATTAAACGGCCGTGCCGCAGAACTGACGCAAGCAGTTTTGGACGGCGGCAAAGAAGCCGTAGAACTTGCTTTTACTATGGCAGGTATTCTTGCGATGTGGTCCGGTATCCTGAAAATCGGCGAGCGGGCAGGTCTGATGGACGCGCTTGCCAAAAAACTTTCGCCGCTTTTGCATCTGCTGTTTCCCGATATCCCGCCTTCCCACCCTGCCAGACGCTATATCGCCGCCAACTTTGCGGCAAATTTTCTGGGGCTTGGCTGGGCGGCAACCCCTGCGGGGCTGAATGCCATACAGGCGATGCAGAGCTTAAATCGCGAAAAAGACCGTGCCAGCAATGCCATGTGTATGTTTCTTGTCATCAATATGTCCTCTTTGCAGTTGATTACCGTCAATATTATTGCCTATCGCAGTCAATACGGCTCCGCCTCTCCCGCTGAAATCACTGCCCTTGGCATCGCCGCGACCTGTGTCAGCACACTCAGCGGTATTTTAGCGGTAAAGCTTTTGGAAAGGCGGTGGTAAAGCATGTCCTATCTGGTGTTTCTTTCCGATATCATCATTCCGCTGACCGCATTCTCCATTATTGTGTATGGCGTATTGCAGGGTGTTTCCGTATATGACGCATTCTTAGAAGGCGCAAAAGAAGGACTGCTTGCCGTCTGGCAGATTCTTCCTGCACTGATCGGACTTTTGACGGCTGTCGCGCTGCTGCGTGCCGGCGGTGTCACGGAAGCATTGGCAGATCTGCTCTCCCCCGTTTGTCAGCTCCTGCATTTTCCTTCCGAACTTCTGCCGCTTGCTTTGGTCCGTCTGGTTTCTTCCTCTGCGGCGATCGGTATCTTAACAGACATTTTCTCCGTATTCGGTCCCGATTCGTTTCTGGGGCGCTGCGCTTCCGTGATGATGTGCTCCACCGAAACGGTTTTCTATACGATGAGTGTTTATTTTCTTTCCGTTGGCATCAAAAACAGCCGTCACACACTTTTGTGTGCCCTCTGTGCCAATCTATGCGGTGTCGCCGCGTCCTGTTGGCTGGTTGCGGCAGTATTTGGCAAATAAAAAAGAAGAAAACAGATTTGAAAATCCCTTTCTGCTATTATATAATGGAAAAAGAAGTACTTTTTTCGTTATGAAACCGTGTCTGCCGCCTATATTTGTCATGTGCAGACCAGAAAGGAATCCAACCTTATGAAAAAAAGAATTGCGGCGCTTTTTCTTTCGGCGCTTTTGTGCTGCGCAGGCTGCGCCGGTGAAGCGGAAGAATCCGTTTTCAGCCTGAGCGCAGAGGAACAACAGCAGTATGCCCAGACCATCGCACAGGTTTTGGACGAAACCTATTGGGATTATGACACCGGCAGTCTGTCCTTTTACAGCGGCACGGTTCCTGCCGATACCGAAGCCGACGTCTTTTCCGCCAGCGCTGCTTTGGACTATGACCTTTCTCGCTACAGCGGGCAAAATGCCGTTATCGGCACAGCCGAACTGCTGCACTACAACGGCGACAGCGCAGGTACTGTCCTGTTTTATTTTGTCAATGGGCAATTAGCGGGGGTTTGTTACCAAGGCGGCTATGACAACGGGTACTACAGCCTGAAAGAGCGCAATCTGTTTTTAGCGGACGGACATTTTGCCGCATTTGAAAACTGGACAGAAATGCCTGCCGCTTCCTATCAGCAAACAAACGCAACCTTCCCGCTGATCGGTTTTTGTGCCTTTGGCAGTGCAGATGACGGCGCAGTCTATACCATCAGCATCGAAGACGGCAAAGCTTCTCTTTGGCGTATGCAAAGCGGCTATTTCACCCGCCGCGGCACTTTCTCCACACCGAACGCTTACGCTGTCAGCGCAGCCTGCCTGCAAACAGCAGATGGCGTCACATTCGCGTTGTTGGTGCAAAATGCCGTTTCCGAGGAAGAAATCCCGTCGTATCAGGTACTCTTTTTTGATACTTCGCTGCGCCCTCTGGAAATGACACTTGCCATGACCGATGCTTCCGCGCTTGCTGCCGAAAACGATACCTTATGGGTCGCACAGGGGCAAACTCTGGTTTCCTATACACAGACAGAAGCAGGCTGGGAGGAATCTGCCACCCACTCTTTGCGCCACTACGTTTCCGACATCTGCATCACCGACTTAGACGGAAACGGCACGCAGGAATACCTGCTCAGCGATGGGCTGGATCTCTACCTTTACCAGCACAGCGGCAGTCTGATGAAAAAAATCTGGAGCACGCACCTTGGCATCGACAGCCTGTACGGCTCCATTTACAGCGGGGATCTCAACCATGACGGTGTGAAAGAAGTCTATATCTGTGATATGACAGGCACCACCATTCGCTATATCCTGACCGAAAAAGGTCTGTTCTCCTCCAATGAGGACATCAACTACGGTGACTGCATTTATCCCATCGACTTGAATCAGGACGGATATGATGATTATTTCCATATCACAGACATTATGGAACGTTACACGACCATTTGTACTTATCAGCCATAAAGGAAGGGACAGGAACGATGACCGAATCCGAATTTTTTATGACAGAGGCGCTTCTGGAAGCCAAAAAAGCTTTTGATGCGGGGGAAGTTCCCATCGGTGCCGTGATCGTGCAAAACGGCAAGATCATCGGCAGGGGGCATAACCTGCGTAATTCGCAGAAAAATCCGCTGCGTCACGCGGAAATCGACGCGATCAACGAAGCCGCCGCCGTTGTAGGCGATTGGCGTCTGGAGGACTGCACGATGTATGTCACACTGGAGCCCTGCCCCATGTGCGCAGGTGCCATCGTACAGGCAAGGATCCCCAAAGTGGTATTTGGTGCCAGAAACCCAAAGGCAGGCTGTGCCGGGTCTATCTTGGATCTTTTGCATGAGTCCCGTTTCAATCACCAGGTGGAAACGGAAGAAGGTGTGCTGACGGAAGAATCCGCACAGCTGATGAAACTCTTTTTCCGTCGTTTCCGCAAGCCAAAGGCAGAAGAAGGAAAACAAACTGCCTCTGCAAATATTGACATACCCGAAAAAAACAAGTATACTGGATAAGCAAATCTGAACACAACGGTATCATATTTCCGTGCTAGCCGGGGCAGTAGCGGTGCCCTGTACCCACAATCCGCTATAGTGGGGGTGATGTTCGCTTTCGGCAGGAGTTCCTGTGGTCAGTCGGTAGGAAAGAAGCGTTGATGAGAAGGTCTTGCGCAACAGGAGCCTGTGAACCGTGTCAGGGCCGGAAGGCAGCAGCACTAAGCAGTCTACTTCTGTGTGCTGCAAGGGTGCCCGATCGGAGCTTTCGCACTATACGGCGCATGGGGCGAATGTCAACAGCGGATGCACGGATTTTTTTTATGCTTTCCTTTGGTTGACAGCGCTATCAGCGTATTTTATAATAAAATCAGTTCGATTCTGATCGGTTTTTTCGTTTCAGCCGCCACTGGAGGATAAAAACCTTTTTTTATATGCCATTTTGCGACCTCATTCTAAAACAGAAATGAGGTTTTTTTATGTTTTTGCACTTCTTTTTCTGCCTGCGCGCTCAGGGTATCGCGGTTTCTCCCGCCCAGTGGCTTCTTTTTGCGGAAGGGTTGGACCGTGGTCTGGTGCGTTCTTTTCGCGAATTTTATGACTACTGCCGCTGTGTTTTGTTGCGGGATGAGCGGGAATATGACAATTTTGACCGTATCTTTTCTTCCTTTTTCTCGGAAATCACTTCGGATGAAGAATGGGAAGAAGCGTGCAGAAAATGGCTGGAAACACCAATGGAAATCACAGACGATACTTGGAACGATCAGGCATTTGAAAATGCGTTTTTGCACTACCATGATATTGAAAAAATGTTAGAAGAACGCAAACAGGAACAAACTGAGCGCCATGACGGCGGTACTTACTGGGTCGGAACGGCAGGCGCTTCCGCATTCGGACATTCCGGTTTTGGGCGTCACGGCATTCGCGTTCTCGGGGAAAGCACGCACAAAACAGCACTCAGTGTCGCGGGAGAGCGGAATTTCAGAGATTTCCGCGAAGACCGTATCTTAGAGCTGCGCCAATACCAAACTGCGTTTCGCAAACTGCGCCGTTTTTCCCATCATACCGATCCGACCGAACAGCTTTTAGACGCAAAGGCAACGGTAGATGCTACCTGTCAAGCGGGCGGTCAGTTTCGTGCTGTCTATCAAAAACCCAGAAAAAATGACATTGATCTGTTGCTTCTGATCGATTCCGGCGGTTCCATGGCGCCTTACAGCCACTTATGCGCAGCACTGTTTCAGGCGGTCAGTAAATCCAATCATTTCCATGCGCTTAATATTTATTACTTCCATAACTGCGTCTATTCCAAAGTATTTACGCAGCCGCAATGCCGCTGGGGCGAATGGGTGGAAACGGAATCCCTATTACATAAGAAAAAAGAAACCAAAGTGATTTTCATGGGAGATGCTTCAATGGCATATGACGAATTGATGCAGCCCAATCGTTATCCGGCAGGCGCAAGGGATCATATCACAGGCATTTGCTGGTTAAAACGACTCAAAGAACGCTTTCCCCACATCGTTTGGCTCAACCCTACCGAACAGACACAGTCTGCCTATTATTACGGCAATGAAACCAGACAGATCATCGCGGAGGAAATACCGATGTACCTGTTTACTTTACAAGGGCTGGAACAGGCAATCGAAACTCTGCTGCAGCGGCAGGCATAATAAAAATACCGAAACGCAAACAAAAAACAGATCGTGAAAACGACCTGTTTTTTGTTTGAATGAAAATGAGTGTGTAAGGGAGATAAACACTGAATATCTTGTTTTATTTTGCCAAATTCGGCAGGAACAGTACGATCTCCGGAATAAACGTAATCAACAGCAGACCGATCAACGCCAAGCCGATGTAAATAAACAAATGCTTGTTGATAACGTCTTTTACCGTCGCTCCCTCTACCAAGCGGGCACCGACAAACAGGTTGACCCCCAGAGGCGGTGTTACCATACCGATGGAAAGGTTAACGACCATCATAACACCGAAGTGTACCAGATTGATGTCGTAATTCTGGCAAATCGGCAGGAAGATCGGCGCAACGATCAGGATCGCCGCATTGGTTTCCATGAATGTACCAATGAAGAGCAGCAGGAGGTTAATCAACAGAAGCAGTGTCACCTTACTGTCGCAGATCTCGATGATAAAGTTGGACATTCTGGTCGGGATATTTGCCTTTGTCATAACAAAGCCGAATACCGCCGCAGCCGCTACGATAAACATGACCATAGACGCGCTGACTACAGAGTCCTTCATGATTTTATATACCTTTTTCCAAGTCAGTTCTCTGTAGATGAAGAAACCGACCAACAAACCGTACAGGCACGCAACCGCAGCCGCTTCGGTAGGGGTAAAGATACCGCCGTAGATACCGCCCAGAATGATCAGCGGCATCAGCAGGGACCAAATCGCTTTGATAAATGTCCGCCATACTTCCGCCAAAGAGAAAACGTGTGTTGTTTTTACATGGCGTTTGCCGTAAATATAGGACCAAATGGACATCAGGATAACCAAAATACAGCCGGGAATGATACCGCCGGTAAATACATCACCGGTCGATGCGCCTGTGGTTACGCTGTAAGTTACCATCGGGATACTGGGCGGGATAATGGTACCCAAAAAGCCCGCAGTCGAACAAGTTGTGATCGCAAACCGTTTGTCATATCCAGCCTCGATCATCGCAGGCACTACGATGGAACCGATCGCGATAACGGTTGCGGTAGCGGAACCGGAGATCGCGCCCATAAACGCGGAAGCAACAAACGCAACGATCGCCAGACCGCCGGGTAAGCTGCCCACGATAGAGTTTGCAAAGTCAACCAGTCGTTTGGATACGCCGCCTTCTACCATCAAACCGCCCGCAATCATAAAGAAGGGAAGCGCCATCAGGGAGAAGGAGTCCATTGCAACGAAAATACGCTGCGGTACGACAGTCATCGCTGTTGTGGTAAAAAAGTACAGTGGGATCGCGGAGGCTGCAATCAGGGAAACCGCAATCGGCACGCCCAAAAATGCGATCGCAAAGAAAATTAAAAATAAGGAATATGTCATTACAACAGCACCTCCTCTTGCGTATCTTCTTCAAATCTACCAAGCAGCTGCAGTACCAATACCTGAATACCTCTGATCGCACTCAAACCAAAACCGATCGGCATAATCAGATAAAGCTGCCAGAAGGGAATACGCAGCATCGGGCTGACATTTCCTGTTTCCACTGCCATCAAAACAAACATGATCGAAAGAACGACCAGCAGCAAATAAGTGAGGATCAGCAGAATATAACTGATGATACTCAATACTCTCTGCACTTTTTTCGGAGCAAAGGAAACGAAAATATCGATTCCCAAATGCGCTTTTTTCTCTGTAGCAATACTAACACCGATACAAATGCCCCAAATCATCAGATATCTTGCCGCTTCTTCCGACCAAACGATAGGACTATTCAAAACATAACGGAAAAATACAGCAACCAATGTAATAATGCTCATTAAAGAAAAGCAGATAATGGATATAATTTCCTCTATTTTACTGATCAGTGCATTAAACTTTCTCATATACTCTCCTTTCCGATGCAGGCAACGGCAAAGTGGAATTCGTCATCTTTTGCAAATCCTTTCTTGCCTTACCGCAATCTTTCTTGCGTGAATTTGAGAGAAGAATGGCATTTCCCCTTTCACAGGGAGAGGGAAAATGCCATATTCTTTACAAAACCGCCGACATGGATATTCTAAAAATCATCAATAATCTTCCTGAATGGATTTGATGATATCTTCACCGATGCTTGCTGCAAACTGATCATATACTTCGTCCCAGCAAGCTGCCTTGAAGGCTTCTTTATCGATCTCTGTTACGGTATAGCCTTCTTCTTTCAATGTTGCGATATATTCATCTGTCTGCTGCTGATTCAGTTCACGCTGATATGCTGTCGCTTCTTTTGCAGCATCTACCAGTGCGGTCTGGATATCCGCAGGCAGGCTGTCATAGAGATCCTGGCTCATCATCAAAATAACAGTCACATAAAATTCTGCACTGGTGGAGATATAAGGCGCTACTTCCTGAATATTCGCTGTAAACATAGAAGGAATGGATACACTAACACCGTCTACCGTACCGTTCTGGATTGCGGTATAAACTTCAGACCAGCCCATGGTTGTCGCGCTGACACCCAAAGCTGTGTATGCCGCGATATGGATCGGGTTATTGTTCGCTCTGATCTTCAGACCCTTTACATCTTCAGGTGTTTCGATCGGGTGTTTGTTATTCCAGATGCAGAAGAAACCGTTCTCCCAGTTCGCCAGACCTTTGATACCTACATCAGAAAGGCTCTCCAAAGCCGCCTGACCGATCTCACCGTCCAGAACCGCATGCGCATGCGCGCTATCTCTGAACAGGAAAGGCAGGTCAAATGCCTCATAGCTGCTGGTAAAAGAAGCTAAGTTACCGGAGTTGCAAAGTGCCATATCAATGGTACCCATTGTCAGGCCTTCGATCAGGTCATTTTCATTACCCAACTGACCGCCGGGGAAAATCTCAATGTTGATTCTGCCGCCGGATTTTTCATTTGCCAATTCCGCAAATTTCTCCAATCCAAGATGATAGGAATGGTCTGTTGTTACCACATGACCAACCTGGAAAGTGTAAGTTTCTTCTCCGTTGCTATCTGTGTTTGCAGAATCCCCGGAGCTGTCACTGCTGGGACGGCAGCCTGCTGCAATCGCCGCAGTCATTACAAAAGCCATTGCCATTGCTATTGTTCTTTTCAACTTCATACCATACACTCCTTCTTCTTCTCTAAACCTTCTTCCTACATTTCTTTTCTTTCCGGTTTTTTTACCGAAAAGGACAGTACCCGATCAATTATCATACCGACCTTTTAGTGTATATGAATCCAGGATATGCCCCTGCATCGCATGATACAGTTCATTCACATAGTACCCGTTTTGCAACACCGGCAGATAGTCTAACGCATACACATGCAGCTCATAAATATGCGGTCTGTCCGGTGCTCCCATTCCGCCGTAATAACACGATAGCGCTTCACTTTGGTTTCCGCCCTGGATACTGGTCCAACTGTTCAGTCCCTGCACCAGATCTTTGTCTTTTCTGCTGGCATTTTCTTCCAAAACGGTTTTTGTGATCCCGCAAGCACTCCAGTGGATCCAGGAAAACCCTTTTGTCACGGGAATGGCATCTTTATCCTCTAAAACGAGGGCAAAAGATACGGTGCCTTCCGGTGCGTCTAAAATTTCTATCGGTATCGAAAGACTCGGCACACCGTTTTCGTTAAACTGTGTCCCTCTTTTCCCATATCGATCCAATATCACTCCGTCTACAATTCCCTTGCTGATGACCCGCATCTTTATTTCCCCTCCGTTTCTTTATAAATTCGCCGATTACAGCGCTTTTGCAAAAATCTCTCTGATCTCAGCAGAAGTCAAACGATAAGTAGAGTGGTTCATCACTCGAGTCTGTGTATTGGTTTCCGCAACCAAATCGTCCAGATCGTTTTCTGTTACGCCAAATGTAGACAAAGGAAGCAGACAGCCAACATCTTTTACCAAAGTTGTGATTGCTTCTGTAACAACCTCCAACGCTTCTCTGTCGGAAAGTCCTTCCATGTTTTCACCCATCGCTTCCCCGATCAAACGTACTTTTTCCAATTCCGCTTTTGCCACAACAGGGAATACATACGGCAGCATCACCGCGTTACTCAGCCCATGACCCACATGGAATTTTGCGCCCAGTGCGAATGCAAGACCGTGATTTGCCGCTGCGCCGTCTGTCAGGTTCATGACATAACCGCCGATGGTGCTGGCATAGCTCATCCAGTAACGAGCTTCTTCATTGCTGCCGTCCCCTACTGCTTTTCTCAGGTACTTGGAAATCACTTTCAGACCTTCCAAACAGATTGTATCACAGAACGGAGATGCATTGACGGAAATCAGACTTTCCAAATGATGGCAAAACGCATCCAAACCTGTCGCAGCGGTCACGCTTCTGGGTACACTCAATGTCAACTGAGGGTCTACCAGTGCGATATTTGCGCTGATGTTCTGGTCTACCACACCTGCTTTGGAACCGTTTAAGAGCATGATGGAGAAAACGGATACTTCTGAACCGGTACCCGATGTCGTGGGCATCAGTACCAAAGGTGCACAACGATTCGGCACTTTATCAATGCCTGCGTAATCGTCATATTTTCCTGTGTTGGTTACAAGCATTGCCACTGCTTTTGCTACGTCAATGGAGCTGCCGCCGCCCAAACCAACTACACCACTGCAACCGCTTTCTTTATAAATTTCCAAAGCGGCATAGACATTATCTACAGGAGGTTCCGGAAGCACGTCCTGATATACCGCAAAAGTAATGCCGTATTTTTCTTCCGCTTCCTTCATAATGCGATCAGCCACACCCAGACCCGCAATGACGGAATCTGTTACCAACAGGGCTTTTGTTACATTTAGTTTCTGCAAATACATACCCAGATCAGATGCCACACCATGATCTAAAACCAAAGCTGTGGGGCTTTTAAAAACGGTTCTTGCTGCTTTTGACATATATTTCCCTCCAGTTCTTTTGAATGATTGAGATTCTTTCGTCTTTTTTACAGTTTCATACTGCCTGTTTGCTGCAGTCTTTTATGCCAGTCAAAGGCTTCCCATGGATTCTGCGGATGATGTCCACCGACTTCGCGTATCGCCCGTTCCAGATAGTCTTGCAGCATCTGACGATAATCGGGTGCCGCGCAGTTTGCAATAATTGCTCTGGCACGTTCCAAGTCATCTTTTCCTCTCAAATCTGCTACACCAAACTCTGTTACCACCACATCAATATCATGTTCACTGATGTCTTGGTGGCTGACCATCGGAACGATGGTAGAGATCGCGCCGCCTTTATTGACGGCGGGCAGTACCAATACGGACAACCCTGCATTTTGCGCAAAGTTCGCGCCGCCGCCCAGTCCGTTGACCACTTTATTTCCAGCCACATGGCTGCTGTTGACATTTCCGTAAATATCCATTTCCACCGCGCTGTTTAAGGCAATTATGCCAAGTCTATGTACGGTTTCGCCGCTGTTGGTCATATCGATATTGCGTAACACTAGGCTCTTGCGGAAGCAATCTGCCTCATCTTGCAAGAGGCGAGTCACTTCTTTTGTCATTTGAATCGAGCCTGCCGATGCTGCTTTTACCTTACCTTCCGCGATCAGACGCATATTGGCTTCCTGTAAGCCGCCGCAGAAAAATTGAAGTTCTTTAAAATGACTTCTGCCAAGACCTTTGACGATCTCTGAGGCGAGATTGCCAAATCCGGTCTGTACCGGCGGCAGTGCGCCGTGATAGAAACGTTTGCTTTCATATTCCAAAAAAGCAACCAGTCTGTCCGCCGCTTCCAATGTCTGCGGTTTGCTTTCAGACGGTGCAGCCGCGCTGTCCGCAATCTCAGAGGCTACGATATAACGTATTTTTCCCGGATCGATGGCAATGTAAGGCGTGCCGATACGTTGGTTGACTGATGAGAGAGGAATCGGCTGCCGATTCGGCCAGCTCTCGGGAATATAAATATCGTGTAACCCGTCAAATACGGTAGGCTGCACCGTATTCAGCTCAACAATGATATGTTTTGCCTGCTGCAAAAGCTGCGGCAGAGCGCCTACAGAGGAAGTCGGCACCAGATAGCCTTCTTTGGTGATCCTGAGCGCTTCCACAATGGCGACATCAATCTGCCCAAAAGCGCCCTTTGCCAACAACCCCGGCATTTTATTCATTTGCTGTTCCACATATTGCACTTCACCGGCATTGACCTGCTTCGCTAAAACTTTGCTTTCGATCATCGGTGCGCGCCAGCTGATGATGCCCGCTCCGCCAAGAAGGGTATCCAGAGGTCCTACATTCGCACCGGAAAGCAGTCTGATCTGCAGTTCTTCTCCGGACTGTTTTCTTTTGACCAATTCCGCTGCAATGGCTTTCGGATAACCCGAGGAAGTATATCCTCCCACGGCAACGGTCATTCCGTTTGTAATGAAAGCCGCAGCTTCTTCGGCTGTTGCAATGCGTTCCCGCAAGGCAATCGATTCGATTCTGTTTTCCATTTGCGTTCTCATCCTTTTTTGATTACATGATCGAGAGCGATCTCGTTCCATTTTTTGATGAATCTTCTGTATCTAAAATGATATCTTTTGTATTTTCTTATTTTCTTTTGTACTCAAAAGGATATGGTGATTTCACTTTTTTCTTATTTTAAAGGTGTGAATCCTGCCCAAAGTTCTTCATCTGTAGGCTGGAAAGAAGGAATCTCACGAATCATCCAAGTGTTGTTCATGTAATGTTTCAATGTAATGTTTTCAGAGCAAATATTGCCGCCCCATGTGCCGCAGCCCAGAGAGCTGGTAGGCTCCATACCGCAAACCCAGCTGCCTGTATTGGTCAGCGCATTCGGCAGGTTGATGGTAACTCTGGTGGTATATGTTTCCATGGAATATTTCTCGATATTTGCATCGTTTTTGGAGTAGATGCCGCAAGAATGACCTGCGCCGGAATATTCCTGGTTTTCATTCACGATACGGATTGCGTCATCGATATCTTTCGCTTTATAAATGGCAATCGTTACACACATTTTCTCGCCGCTGAAGGGGAATTTTTCGCCGGAACCGCTTTCTTCCACCAACAGGATACAAGTATCTTCCGGAACAGAAACGCCTGCCATATCCGCAATCACATGTGCGGGTTTTGCAACCACGTCGCGGTTGATTACATGATCATTGGGCCAGTTGGGCCAAATTGTTCTTTGCAGTTTTTCTTTTTCTTCCGCATTGAGCATATGTGCACCGACTTTTGCAAATTCTGCAACCATTTTGTCGTATACATCTGCCATGATGATAACGGAGTTATCGCAGGAGCAGCCTGCTGCCAAGTCAAATGTCTTGCTGGCTTTGATCTTCTGCGCAGCATCTGCAAGGTCTGCCGTGGAGTCTACAACGATGCAGGCATTACCGGCACCTACACCAAAGGCAGGTCTGCCGGAGGAGTAAGCCGCACGCACCATACCCTGACCGCCTGTCGCGATGACCAGATCGCTCTGACGCATCAATTCATTGGTAATTTCTACTGTAGGTTCGGGAATGCACAGTACCAGATCTTCCGGTGCGCCGTATTTTTTCAAGATACCGCGGATTACTTCCACAGTTTTTGTACTGGTTTTCTTGCCGCGAGGATGAGGTGCAAAGATGATGGCATCTCTTGCTTTGAGGGCATTGATCGTCTGCACGATCGGGTGCATTTCAGGCTGTGTGCTGGGAACCAGGGAACCGATTACGCCAACCGGTTTGGAAATGCGTACCAGACCTCTTTCGGGAATTTCTTCTGTCACGCCGACTGTCTTTACGTTTTTGACAGCATAGAACATCGCACGGCATTTACCGGATACTTTCGCGATCTTGGAAGGAATATCGCCCAATTCGGTTTCTTCCATCGCCAACTCTGCCAGTTCTTTGATGACCGCATCATTGGTTCCGATCTCATAGGCAACTGCAAATGCCAGCTGATCTACCTGCTGCTGATTAAAACCTTCTGCGATTTTCTGTGCCGCTCTTGCCTTTTCGATCAATTCCGCGATATAAGCCTTTGCATCTTTTTCCATGTTTCATTCCTCCGTTTCTGTTTTTCGTTTTCCTTTGTATCACTTTTTCACTGCTGTTTCATTCCTACTTACTTGCCTTTTTCCTACTTACCTTTTGTATCGATCCCATTTCTCTCTGCTTGGTTCCGTTATAGCAACCGTTTCTTTCGCAGATTTAATTTTAGAAAACGTTTTCTTTAAGCACATATTATCATGGAGCGCAAGCAAAGACAATAGGATATTTTAAATCAATATGAATTTTGTTTATATTTATTTAAAATATGCTCACAAAATTGTTCATATTTTTCATTTCTTCATTTTTTCTCATTTATAATTGTGCATTTTTTCACATCTCGTTTTGTGGAATCGTTTACTTATCTCGCATGCGAGATATATTTTTTGTTAAAATTCTTGACACGCAATATAAAAAGACCTAAAATGATAGAAAAAACAAGTATTTTCTTATTTTCTATTATTTCTTTATTTTTTTTGTGCATTTTAACAAAGGAGAGATTGTTATCAATACATTAAGAAGCGTAACGATAAAAGACGTTGCCGCTGCCGCACAAGTTTCTATCGCAACAGTTTCTCGTGTGATCAACCATACCGGAACCGTCAAACCGGAATTGGCAGATCGCGTGCAGCAGGCGATCCAAGAACTGAACTATTCGCCCAACAGTGTTGCTCGCAGCCTGAAAACTGCCAGCACTTCTACCATAGCTTTTTTAGTATCCAATATTTCCGACCCCTTCTTTACCACCATCGGCAGGGGCATCGAGGACTATATCAAGGATTTTGGGTATAATCTGATCGTATGCAGCATCGACAGTTCGAAAGAAAAAGAGCTTTCTTACCTGCAAATGCTGAAAGAAAAAATGGTAGACGGTATCATTTTAAACACCACGGGATTTAATGACGAAGCGATCTGCGAATTAAGCCATCAGCTGCCTATCGTGCTGAGTAACCGCCGCATCAACGCTTCCGTATTTAACGGTGATTTCGTCGATAACGACAACACCAGCGGCATCTACCAGCTTACACAACATCTGATTCACTTGGGGCACCGTAAGATCGGCTTTATCAATGGTCCCATGCATTTAAGCACAGCCGCGGAACGTCATAAAGGTTTTTGCGATGCCATGAAAAGCATCGGCATTACCATTGACGACAGCTACCCTTATGCTTACTATGGAAACTTTTCCGCCCAGTCCGGCTATGACGGTGCAAAAAAACTGATGAAAGCAGAAGACCGCCCCACCGCTCTGGTTTTAATGAACAGTGAGCTTGCCTTAGGCGCACTGCGCTATTTTGCGGAAAGCAATATCCAAATTCCGGAAGATCTTTCCATTGTTTCTTTCGGTGATATTCATAACCGGGAACTGCTTTACGTTACCCCAACCGTTGCCTCTACCAATTTGATGGGTATTGGTTATAAAATGGGGGAACTTTTGCTGGACCGCATCAACCGCAAAAACGAAATTGCCAATCGTGAAGTTTGTTTTGTCACGCAAATCTCTTACGGTAACAGTACAAAAGAAATCCCTGCGGAATAACCCACAAAAGGCATCTTGCGATCCGTTCTTGTATCTTTTGGCATTTCCGGAATGGAACAAGCGCCATATCACCGAAATACCGCATTTTCTTACTATTCTGAAACTCTTTGGATATACAAATCAAAAAAGCAGGAAACTCCGAATAAACTTCGGCATTTCCTGCTTTTTCTACGTTAAAAAATTTCATTTTCCCACTATTTGTATCTAAATTTGAGAGATATTTCAAAAAATGACCTAAAAACAGTCTGAAATCGTTTTCTCGAGTTCTTGTTTTACAAAATCAGCCTTCCTCTTTTTGAAACAGAGGAAGGCTGATTTCTTAACTGTTTTTTAAATCATGCTTTGTCCTTTGGCAAAGGCGTCTGGATATTCATATGATGTCCGCTGAAAACACCGTCCGGAATGACAGTTTTTTCCCGTTTGGAAGCTGTCAGCAAGCGGTCAAAATCAATCCCCGTGTCATACCCCATGTCATTGAGCATATACACCACATCTTCTGTTGCCAAATTGCCGGAAGCGCCGGGCGCAAAGGGGCAGCCGCCCAAACCGCCCAGTGTAGACTGAATGCTGTCTACACCGCACTCAATGGCAGCCAATGTGTTGACCATACCCATATTTCTGGTATCGTGGATATGCACCTGCAGCGCGACAGAAGGATATGCCGTTTGCACTGCGGAAATAATCTCCCGCACCTGTTTGGGATTTGCCACACCGATCGTATCGCACAGATTGACCTCTTTCACCCCTAAATCTACATAGTCCTTCAAAAATGCCACGACTTCCTGCGCGTCTTTTTTTCCTTCAAACGGGCAGCCGAATGTTGTGGCAAGGTCCAGACAAATATGCAGATCGGGATATGCCTCTACAATTTTTTTCAGTTCCGCCAGAGATTCCTCATGCGTCCGGTTAATGTTCGCCTTATTATGGCTCTCACTGAGAGAAACCACATAGGAAATTTTCTTGATGCCGCAGTCCCACGCCATCTTTGCGCCGAACAGATTCGGCACCAATGCCAGAAAATCCACATCGGGGTATTTCTGCACGCACGTTTTCGCCACCTCCATGGCGTCTTTCATCTGCGGAATCGCTTTGGGACTGACAAAAGATGTCAGCTGCAGATGTTTCACTCCGGAGGCAACCAGATCATCAATGATCTTCAGCTTTTCCTCTAACGGCAGGTATTGTTTTAAATTTTGGAACCCATCTCTGGGCCCCACTTCATAGACTTGTACTTTTGTATGCATAGTTTCCCTCTTTTCCCGTGAATATGATTGTCATGCATCTGTGTGCTTCACGTTTGCCGAGAGAAATGGGATTACTTTTATTATAGCCGCCGCACCTTACGAATAGCAAGGGAATTCAACGATGTTTCTCATTTTTGTAAACGTTTACAATATTGTATTCTCTGCATCTTCGCTTTTTCATACAAACCGCACAAAAAAATATCCTTCCCTTTGTTTTTCACATAGAAAAACGCGTTTTCCTCTCATTTATCATTGACAAACCCTTTTTCTCTCCCATAAAATAGAACAATAGCAAAAAGCCAAAGAAAAGAAAGGCGGAAAAATATGAACAATACATTTCAAGGCAGTCAAGATTATGTAGCAAGCGAAGAACTGATGCGCTCGGTCAACATTGCCATTGCTCTGCAAAAGCCTTTGCTGATCAAAGGCGAACCCGGCACAGGCAAAACCATGTTAGCAGAAGCGATCAGCCAAGCGCTGGGCAAAAAACTGATTATCTGGAACATCAAATCCACTACCAAAGCACAGGACGGTCTGTATGTTTATGACGTGGTACAACGTCTGTACGACAGCCAGTTCGGCAACGAAGGCGTTGATGACATCGCCAAATATGTGAAAATGGGGAAACTGGGCGAAGCTTTCTCCTCGGAAGACCAAGTTGTTTTGCTGATCGACGAGATCGATAAAGCCGATCTGGAATTCCCGAACGACCTTTTGTGGGAACTGGATAAAATGGAATTTTATATTCCCGAAACCAAAGAAACCATTCGGGCAAAAAACCGCCCCATCGTTATTATTACCTCCAATGCGGAAAAAGAACTGCCCGACGCATTTTTGCGCCGCTGCATTTTCCACTACATTGAATTCCCCGACGAAGCACAAATGAAAGAGATCATTCGCGTGCATTTCGATCAGTTGGAGGAACATCTGCTGGATCAGGTACTGGAAACCTTCTACTGGATTCGCTCTCTTTATAATATGCAGAAAAAACCCAGCACTTCCGAAGTGATCGACTGGATCCAAGCACTGCAGCTTGGCGGTATCAGCGCAGATGCAATCCGTAAAAAAGTGCCGTTTGCGGGAGTACTGCTTAAAAAGAACGAAGATATTGACAACATGCGCCGTTATCTGAAGTAAAGTAGGTGAAGCAAAATGTTTACTTCTTTTTTCTATTTGCTGCGCGCCAAAGGCTTAAAGGTTTCCATGAATGAATGGATGAGTCTGACGGAAGCGTTGGATAAAGGTCTGCATGGTGCAAGCTTTACGGGTTTTTATTACCTGTGCCGTGCGGTTTTAGTCAAAAGCGAGGCGGACTTTGATAAATTCGATCATGCGTTTTTGGAATTCTTCAAAGATATGCAGTTTTCGGACGAGCTGCCGCAGGAGCTGTTGGATTGGCTGAACAATCCGCAGGAAAAACCGGGTGATGCGTTCGATATGGAACGCGCGATGCAAAACGAATGGCTCTCGCAAGAGGAGATCCAGAAAATGTTTCTGGAACGGCTGGAGGAACAAAAGGAAGAACACAACGGCGGCAGCTATTGGGTCGGGACAGGCGGTGTTTCCGTATTCGGCAACAGCGGCTTCAGTCCCCGCGGCATTCGTGTGGGCGGCAAAGGCGGACAGCGCCGTGCCTTCCAAGTGGCAGGCGAACGGAAATTCCGTGATTTTCGGCATGATAATACGTTGGATACCCGCCAGTTCCAGATGGCATTTCGCCAGCTCAGACAGTTTTCCACCCGTACCGACGAAGCAAAAACGGAATTTGACATCGACGGCACCATTCGGGAAACTTGCGATAACGCAGGCAATCTGAAAGTTGTTTACGACAAACCGAGGAAAAATACCGTCAAAGTCATGCTGTTGATGGACTCCGGCGGTTCTATGGATTATTACAGCCGTATGTGCAGCGCACTGTTTCAGGCAGTCAGCAAGTCCAATCATTTCAAAGACTTGCAGGTATTTTATTTCCACAACTGCATTTATGCAAAAGTATATAAGGACCCCAGAATGTACCCCAACTCTTTGATCAATACAGACTGGATTTTGCATAATATCAGCAGTGAGTATAAAGTCATTATCGTCGGTGATGCGCAGATGGAGCCTTCCGAACTGCTCAACGGAAGCTACTACTCCTACGGCGCCAGAGATGAAACCCCCGGCATTGAGTGGCTTCAGCGCTTCAAGGAAAAATATCCGCATATCATCTGGCTGAACCCCTCCGAACGCCCGACATGGAGCAAATGGTGGAGTAAGACTTATGATATCATCGCGCAAGATTTTGATATGTATAAACTGACGATCGAAGATTTGGACCGTGCACTGAAAAAACTGATGGTCAATCGCTAAAATCAAAAAAGGATATTCGCCTTTTTGAGGTGAAATATCCTTTTTTGATTTTCTGTCGTTTTGATTTATCAAAAGACAGTTTTTTTATTTCATAATCCTTCGCATCATAGCTTCCTTTTTTTCGGTATATGGGCGATAGCGCACAGCAAGATCCGCCCACAATGCCTTTTGCAGAATGCTTTTCCTATGGCTGAAGGTATCAAAAGACGCTTTGCCGTGATAAGCGCCCATACCGCTTTGCCCCACACCGCCAAACGGCATGTAATGTGTCGCAAAATGGACGATCGTATCATTGATACAGCCGCCGCCAAACGGCACATTGCGCTCTATCCGCTTTTGGATCTTACGACTGCGGGTAAACAGATACAGTGCCAGCGGTTTCTCCCTTTTTTTCACAAACCGCTCCGCTTCTTCTATCGCAGCAAACGAAAGCACCGGCAGGATAGGACCGAATATTTCTTCCTGCATCACAGGCGCATCGGGGGAAACATTCGTCAGTATGGTCGGCGCAATCTGCATGGTTTCCCTGTTGCCGCGACCGCCCAAATAAACTTCTTCCCCTTCCAATAGCCCCATCAGGCGGTCAAAATGCCGCTGATTGACGATTTTCGGATAATCCGGCAAAGAAAGCGCATCTTTGGTCAGCATTTGTTCTGTCCAATGCTTTAACCAATGCAAAAATTCCTCCCTGACCTCCTCCTGCACCAGTACATAGTCCGGCGCGATACAGGTTTGTCCGGCATTTAAAAATTTTCCGAAAACAATACGCTTTGCGCTTAAGGAAAGATCGGCGCTGCGCTCCACAATACAGGGACTTTTCCCGCCCAACTCCAGCGTCACCGGTGTCAGATGCTTTGCCGCCTGCTCCATGATATATTTCCCGACCGAAACGCTTCCGGTAAAGAAAATATAGTCAAACCTTTCCTGTAACAAAGCCTGCGTCTCATCTTTTTCGCCTTCCACAACCGTAATATAGCCTGACGGAAAGCATTGCAGCATTTCTTGCAATACCGCACAAACATGCGGCGCAAATTCCGAAGGCTTGATCACCGCGCAATTTCCCGCCGCGATCGCACCCACCAGAGGTCCCAATGTCAAGGAAAGCGGATAGTTCCACGGAGATATGATCAGCACCACACCATATGGCTCCGCCACGGTATAACTGCGGGCGGGAAATTGTGTCATCGGGGTAGGCACACGTTTTTTCCTGCTCCAACGGCGCAGGTGGCTCAGTGCATAAGTGATCTCGCTTTTGACCATGCCGATCTCTGTCATATAGCTTTCTGTCACAGGTTTTCCCAAATCTTCGTATAAAGCCTGTACCAGCTCTTGCTCATGTTCCGTCAGCGCCCGCTGCAAAGAACGCAGCGCAGAAAGACGAAAATCGATCTCCAACGTTTTCCTTTCGCTAAAAAAAATGCGCTGTGACATCACAATGGCATGACTGTCCCATTTCATGATACTTCCTCCTTCGCTTTTTCAAGCAAATAATTTTACCACATCAGCAGGGGTCTGCGCCACCTGATCCGCTCCACAAGCATCAAACTCCTCCCTGCTGCCATAACCGTAAAGGACTCCGATGCAGGGCATACCCAGACTGTGCGCGCCTTCCACATCATAGTTTCTGTCACCGACCATCACAGCGTCTTCCGCCTTCGCCTGCAGCTGTTCCAAAACATAGGCAACGACCTTTGCTTTCGTATTACGTTCTTTCTCGCGGCAGTCACCGCCGATCACCTCAAAATAAGACGCGATCTGAAAATGCTCCAGAATACGCACTGCGGAAACCTCGTTTTTGGAAGTTGCCACCGCCATGCGCTTCCCCAGTTTTTTGAGCTGTTCTAACATCGGTACGATACCGTCATACAACTTGTTTTCAAACGCGCCGATATTGAAATATCTTTCCCGAAAGATTGCTAACGCATGGTTAGCTTCTTCTTCATTCATGCCGAACTCCTTACGGAATGTCTGTAACAGCGGCGGTCCTACCATAAATCTCAGATCCGCTTCGCTCCAAGGCTGAATGCCGCATTGTTCCATCGTATACTGCGCCGTGCGAATGACGCCTTCCGCCGAGTCTGTCAATGTTCCGTCCAAGTCAAAAAGTATAATATCCTGTTGAAACTGTGCCATTTTTTCTGCTTCCCTCCGCTGTTTGATGATTCTTTGCTGTGTTCTATTCTACACCAATGCGCCAAAATTGCATAGCTTATTTTTCTATTTCCTATCACGGCTAAAATATATAAAAAGCAGGAAATCCTTGTTCCCTGCCTCCATTCACAATGTGAATTGAAAAAAAACCGCTTCATACAACAATCCTACCGCAAACCAGCACGGCGCAAAATCCCAGCGAATCAAACCTTCTACCGAAAGTCTGCCTCCTCCGTAATCCCACGGACAGACTCCTGTTATCCTGCGAATCACAGTCCCCGAAAGATACTCCGCCGCAAATATGCAGCACATATACACCCCTCCCCGTATCAAAGGGTTCTGCCCCCGCAGCAGCCAAAACAGCGGCTCCAAAAATACCACACTGCCATAGAGCGGAAACATCCAAAGATATGTTTTCCCTGTCAGGCAAATATCTTTTTTGAAAAACGCCTCCACTCCCGTATACAATATCTCAATGCTCCAACCGATCATACCATAGATCAAAAATCGTAATACCATATTCATGGCATTATTGTTTCCCTGCCGTATTTTTTTATGACTGGTTATTTTTTTCAATCCAATAATACGGCTGCCAACACTTCGGCAAGCGGTTCCATCGCGTTCAAAGCCTCCTGTTTCGTATTGGTCTGCGCACCGACTTCGATCAGTGTAGACCTTGGCAGCATATGTAAACTAAAGCGATACGCATTCAAATAAATTTTCCGCGTAAAACCGTCAAAAGCCGCCGCTGCCGTCTGCATCTGCAAACTAAAGGCAAGGTTTTCTTTTAAATATGGATTTTCCAAGCCGCTGATATCTTGCAGACCGTTTTCCGTATTCAGACGGCAAAGACCGTTAAAAAACATTACTTTTGCACACGTTTTTCCGTCGATCTCTGTCACCAGTCTGGTTCCTTCCGCGACCCCGTCACGGTGCATATCGATACAGACCTGTATGGAAGGATATTTTGCCAAAATTTCTCGGATCGGCGGTTCCATACGCTCATAAGCCCCCGTGATCTGCCCCACTCCGTCAACGATATCATACCGCCCGGTATCATGCAGCACTGCAATGCCGTATTCTTCTTCCAAAATTTCTTTCAGCCGCTCTCCGACACCCCAAATGCCTTCCTCCATGCCTTTGGACATATCACTGTCCGCATAACCTTCGGTGGAATGGGTATGAAAGATCAGCACCTTCGGTCCTTCCGACTCGGTATCGATCGTCAGATCCATACTTAAAGCCTCCTCAGGGTCCACATCACTTTCCAACAGCTGGGTACGGCTGTCCACGGTATAATAATTTTTCACCAATGACGCAAAATCCTGCATATTTTCCGGCACTTCCGCTACCCGCTTTGCCTGTGTCCGCTCGGAATAGGTAATATCCTCCTGCCCCAGATAAAACGTCTGCACGCTTTCTTCTTCCTCTGCTTGCTGCAGCGCCGTTTTGGCACCTGCTTGTCCCGGCAGCACTTCCCCTAAGATCAGACTGCTGCCCGAATGAAAAAACAGTACAAAGACCAACATCGTCACCACAAACGCCGCCGTTTCCTGCCGCCATACCTTGCCGTTTTTCTTTTTTGCCATAGCGGCGCCTCCTTTGCCTGCTTCTTTCGTCTGCTTTCAGGAAACAGTATATGCCGCGCAAAACGGAAAAAGACCGTATCCGCAGCTAAAAAAGTCACATGAATTTTTTATTGTCATCTCCAAAAGATTTGCATATAATACAAAGTAAGGTTTTCTTACCGCAATTTGCGAGAAAACGCAACTTCTCGAAAGGAAGGGGATCCCATGCACAAAAAAACCATTGCCGTCATTTTCGGCGGTCAGTCTTCGGAGCATGAAGTATCCAGAAACTCTGCGTTTCACATCATCTCCGCCATGGATACCGATAAATTTTTTGTCCTTCCCATCGGCATCACCAAAAAAGGACAATGGCTGATCTACAGCGGTCCTGTGGAACATATCAAAACAGGCGAATGGGAAAAATACGGCACTCCCGCGATATTCAGTCCAGATGCGACCCAAAAAGCGATTCTGAAAATCGTGGGCGGCAGCGTCAAACAAATCCCGATCGACGCAGTCTTTCCCGTACTGCATGGCGCATGGGGAGAAGACGGCACCATTCAGGGGTTGTGCGAACTGGCACAAGTACCCTATGTCGGTGCAGGTGTACTTTCTTCCGCACTTTGTATGGATAAAGTCTATACCAAAGCCATTGCGAAGTCATTTCGTATTCCGCAGACAAAGTATCTGTGGCTTTTTGCCAAAGAACTGGAACATAAAGAGGCTGTACTGAAGCGTGTGGAGAAAAAAATCGGCTATCCCTGCTTCGTCAAGCCTTCCTGCGCAGGCTCCTCCGTCGGCATTTCCAAAGCCACAAACCGCAATGAATTGGAAACCGCACTGTTTTTCGCAGCGGGTTATGACCGGAAAATCATTGTGGAAGAAGCCGTTATTGGCAGGGAAATGGAATGCTCTGTTCTGGGTAACGACCTGATCCATGTCAGCGGCGTGGGCGAGATCCTCTCCGCGGGCGATTTTTACGACTACGACGCAAAATACAACAACCCTCTTTCCGCTACGGTGATCCCCGCCGATCTGCCGGAAGAAACCGTTATGCAGATGCAAAAAATTGCAAAACGCATTTACCGCGCTGTGGATTGCTGCGGTTTGGCGCGTGTGGATTTTTTCCTGCGGGAGAAGGACGGAAAGGTATTATTCAATGAAATGAACACCATGCCGGGCTTTACCGACATCAGTATGTATCCCAAACTGTGGGAAGCCGCCGGCATGCCTCTGTCTGTTCTGACAGAAGAAATGATCCGTCTGGCACTGGAACGTGACAACGGCATCAGAGGATAAGGAAGAAGGATAATCATAATGGACAACAGACCTATCGGTATTTTCGATTCCGGCGTAGGCGGTTTGACGGTGGTCAAAGAGATCGTCAAAGTGCTGCCGCAGGAAGATATTGTTTACTTCGGTGATACAGCACGGCTGCCTTACGGCTCCAAATCCAAAGAAACTGTCACACGCTTTTCCGCGCAGGACGTACGGTTTCTTTTGTCCAAAAACGTCAAAGCCATCGTCATTGCCTGTAACACCGCCTCCTCCAACAGCTTGGAGTCTTTGCGGCAGATGTTTGATGTGCCGCTTTTTGGCGTGGTGCTTCCGGGTGTGCAAGAAGCCATTGCTGCCACCAAAAACGGTAAAATCGGCATCATCGGTACCGCCGCCACCATTCGCAGCGGCGCCTATGCCCGCCTGATTCAGGAACAGCGCCCGGATATGCAGGTGTTTTCCAAGGCTTGCCCCTTATTTGTGCCGTTGGCGGAAGAAGGCTTTGTGCAAAACACCATCGCGCAGCTGACCGCAAAGGAGTATTTAGGGGAACTGACGGAAAAAGGCATTGATGCCTTAGTGCTTGGCTGCACGCATTATCCGCTCCTAAAACGCTGCATCGGCGAAACCGTCGGCGAAAGCGTCCGTCTGGTAGACCCCGCACGCGCTACTGCCATGCAGCTGAAAGATTTTCTGCAGCAGAAAGATGCGCTGCACGCACCTACACAGGAAGGAAAACGCAGCTTTTACTGCAGTGATGATGCCGCCAATTTCAGTGCGCTTTGCGAACGCGCGCTCAAACAAAGCTACACCCCGCGTATTATTGACATTGAATCCTACTGATTCCCATAAAAAATATAAAAAGCGAAAGGACACCGCCGTTTCTTTTTTTCCGCAGCCGCAGCCATTTGCCGCTTCCGCGAAAAACTCTGAAACCGATGGTGTCCTTTTTTAAGGGGAAGAAGTAGAAAGAATGTTATCGTATGGGGGAGAATAACATCCTCGTTTATCAGTATTGCCGAAACAGAAAAAAGTATACTTCTTTTTATAAAAAATAATTATTCTTATTTGATAAAAATTATTGACAATTTTTCACAGCTGTGCTATGCTGTATCTAAACAAACAGTGGTATACTTTTATCGTAACGATACTATATTATTTCTATCCCCCAAACAGCGGCTGTCCGCTTCGGGGGAAAAACGTCGGACCGGATAAAAAGGAGGAAATGACAATGCTTTATTTGAATAACAATAACTTCGAACAAGAAGTCATGCACAGTGATGTTCCTGTATTGGTAGACTTTTTCGCAACCTGGTGCGGTCCTTGCCAGATGATGGGTCCCGTTTTGGAACAGTTGGAAGCAGAATATGCCGGCAAAGCCAAGATCGCAAAGTTGGATATTGACCAGTCCATGGAACTGGCACAGCGTTATAATGTGATGAGCGTACCGAATATGATCTTCTTCCAGGGCGGTAAACCTGTAGATGCCGTGATCGGCGCGGTTCCTCCCGCAATTTTGAAAAACAAGCTGAATCAGTTGGTAAAATAAATCGGTGAATGTCAATTTCTATCAACTTTTTCTTTTTTTGATTCCTCTTTCTGAATAAAGCCGTACCCTTACGGCAACAGGGCATCGTTTGAAACGATGCCCTTGTTTTTTTGCCTAAATTTGTCCGCTTTCTCTGATTTTCAGCCAAAATATGCCTTTTTTCCTTGCCGAACGATTTTTAAATCGCAGGAGAGCTTTCTGATCGCAATAGGATACGGACAAAACGCGGAGAAAAAGGCTGACGGTCGGAAAACAGATACAGAAAGACTCCCCTTCCGAACGCTCGCTCCTTATTTCCGCAAAAAAAGAAGTCCCGATCAGGGACTTCTTCTTGACTCCATATTTTTTTATTCCGCGTCCATGATCTCCGCATGATACTGCTGCAAAGATTTCACAGTTTCCGGCTGATCTTTCTGCGCTTCCGCAATGCCTTCCGCGGTTGCCAAAGCTGCCGCCATAGTGGTGATATACGGCACTCTGTACTTGATCGCGGATTTACGGATATAGCTGTCATCGGTCGCGCCTTCTTTATTGCCGACCGGTGTATTGATGATCAGCTGGATCTGACCGTTTGTGATGTGGTCAATGATATTCGGTCTGCCTTCCTTCAGTTTCAGCACCTTTTCGGCAGGGATACCTGCTTTGGTAATCATATCACAGCTGCCTGCCGTTGCCAGAATGGAGAAACCGCAGTCATGGAATTTCTGCGCCAGTTCCACCAGCTGTTCTTTATCTCTATCGCTGACGCTGATCAAAACCGTACCTTTTTCAGGCAATTCTGTCTTGGTCGCTTCCTGCGCTTTCAAATAGGCTTCGCCAAAGTGCGCGGAAAGTCCCAATACTTCACCCGTAGAGCGCATTTCCGGTCCAAGAATAGGGTCTACTTCCTGGAACATATTGAAGGGGAATACGGCTTCTTTTACACCGTAGTGCGCAAATTTCTTTTCTTTCAGTCCGGGTACGGGAGAAGGCTTGCCGGTATAGGGCGCAGTCATAATCTCCACCGCCAGACGTACCATCTTGATATTGCAAACCTTGGATACCAAAGGTACAGTACGGCTTGCTCTGGGGTTTGCCTCCAGAACGTAAACTTTGCCGTCCTCAATCGCATACTGCATATTCATCAAACCGACCACATGCATTTCTCTTGCGATTTTTTTGGTATATTCCTTAATGGTCGCGATCTGCTCTTTTGTCAGGCTCTTTGGCGGCAGCACACAAGCGGAGTCACCGGAGTGAACGCCTGCCAGTTCGATATGCTCCATCACGGAAGGTACAAATACGTGCTCTCCGTCGCTGATGGCGTCTGCTTCGCACTCGGTCGCATTATGCAGGAAGCGGTCGATCAAAATCGGTCTGTCGGGAGTCACGCCGACTGCCTGTTTCATATAAAACGCCAAAGAAGTGCTGTCGTAAACCACTTCCATGCCTCTGCCGCCCAGTACATAGGAAGGACGTACCATCACGGGATAACCGATTTTTTCCGCGATCGCAAGCGCTTCTTCCGTATTGACCGCCATGCCGCTTTCGGGCATCGGGATTTCCAGTTTTTCCATCATTTCACGGAACAGATCTCTGTCCTCCGCCAAATCAATGGTTTCCGGTGTGGTGCCAAGGATATTCACACCGTTTTTCTTCAGATCCGCAGCCAGATTCAACGGTGTCTGTCCGCCAAACTGTGCGATCACGCCAATCGGTTTTTCTTTCGCATGGATCGCTAACACATCTTCCAGTGTCAGAGGCTCGAAATACAGTTTATCGGAAGTATCGTAGTCGGTAGAAACCGTTTCGGGGTTGCAGTTGACAATGATCGTTTCAAATCCCAGATCTTTCAATGCCAATGCCGCATGCACACAGCAGTAGTCAAATTCAATACCCTGTCCGATACGGTTCGGACCGCCGCCCAGAATCATGACCTTCGGCTTGTCTGTATTCACAGGGCTTTCGTCCTTGATATGGTAGGTGGAATAGTAATATGCCGCGTCTTTTGTCCCGCTGACATGCACACCTTCCCATGCTTCCACAATGCCTGCCGCTTCTCTGGCAGCTCTGATCTCATCTTCCTGTACGGAAAGCAGTTTTGCCAGATATCTGTCCGCAAAGCCGTCCAGTTTTGCCTGTTTTAATACAGCAACGGGAGGAACACTGCCTGCATATGTCTTCAGCGCTTCTTCTTCCTCTACCAGTTCTTTCATCTGTTCTAAGAAATAATGTTTGATTTTTGTCATCTGGAACAGTGTTTCGATATCCGCACCCTTACGCAGCGCTTCATAAAGCACAAACTGTCTTTCGCTGGTGGGGTAACGCAAAAGCTCCAGAAGTTCTTCCAGTGTTTTCTCACCGAAATCCTTCGCGCCACCCAATCCGTAACGACCGATCTCCAAAGAACGGATCGCTTTCTGGAACGCTTCTTTATAAGTCTTGCCGATGGACATAACTTCGCCCACCGCACGCATCTGTGTACCCAGTTTATCCTCTGCGCCTTTGAATTTCTCAAATGCCCAACGTGCGAATTTGATGACTACATAATCACCGGAAGGTACATATTTGTCCAAAGTACCATATTTGCCGCAGGGAATCTCGTCCAGTGTCAGACCGCTTGCTAACATAGCGCTGACCAAAGCAATGGGGAATCCGGTTGCTTTGGAAGCCAAAGCGGAAGAACGGGAAGTACGGGGATTGATCTCGATGACAATGATTCTGCCGCTGACGGGATCATGCGCAAACTGTACGTTAGTGCCGCCGATGACTTCAATGGCTTCCACGATTTTATAAGCCTGTCTTTGCAGCTCTTTCTGCACATCTTCGGAAATGGTCAGCATCGGCGCGGAGCAGAAGGAATCGCCGGTATGTACGCCCAAAGGATCGATATTTTCGATAAAGCAGACCGTGATCATCTGATTTTTTGCATCACGCACCACTTCCAGTTCCAGTTCTTCCCAGCCTAAGATGGATTCTTCTACCAGAACCTGTCCAACCAAAGATGCCTGCAAACCTCTTGCGCAGACTGTTTTTAATTCTTCCACGTTATATACCAGACCGCCGCCTGCGCCGCCCATCGTATAAGCGGGACGCAGTACAACAGGGTATCCCAGTTTTTCCGCAATGCCGACAGCTTCCTCCACGGAATATGCCACTTCACTGCGTGCCATTTCGATACCCAACTCGTTCATCGTGTTCTTAAATTCGATACGGTCCTCGCCTCTTTCGATGGCATCTACCTGCACACCGATGACTTTTACACCGTATTTATCCAAAATACCTGCCTGCTGCAGCTCGGAGCAAAGGTTCAAACCGCTCTGTCCGCCCAGGTTTGGCAGCAGCGCATCGGGACGTTCTTTTTCAATGATCTGCTCCAGTCGTTTTACATTCAACGGCTCAATATATGTCACATCAGCTGTTTCAGGGTCTGTCATGATCGTCGCAGGGTTGGAATTGACCAGTACGATCTCATACCCCAGCGCACGCAGTGCCTTGCATGCCTGTGTGCCGGAATAGTCAAACTCACAAGCCTGTCCGATGATAATAGGACCGGAACCGATAATCATGACTTTGTGGATATCATTTCTTTTCATTGCTTTTCGCTCCTTCTTGTTCCATGGTGCTTCTCTACACGATCCTCGCATTTTTATCCTTATATATAGTACATGAAAACACTTTGCTTGACAATGATTTTCGCATAAGAAAATCGCTTTTTTTGAGCAACCCCGCGTATTAAAAAAGAACAAAAAAAACAGCTTTTTTCCCTTTTTGTCCACGGAGAAAAAAGCTGTTTATTAAATTCTGTTTGCTGCGGATTTTGTTTTTATGCTTTATGCGGTATATTCCGGCAGGCTGTCCAATCCCATAAAGGTATAACCTTGTGCTTTCAGGTCTTTTAAGATATCGTCCAGCGCTTCCGTATTGGACTGCGAAACCGCGTGCAGCAGCATGATACAACCGTTATGATAATTCTGCATCACCATATCGTAAGCCTGCTGTCTGCCCGGCTGGTTGGCAGGGTCCCAATCGGCATAGGCAAAGCTCCAGAAAATCGTTTTATACCCTGCCTTTTGCGTCTGCTCCAAAGAATGAATGCTATACTCACCGGAAGGCGGACGGAAAAACTTCGGCATCTCCTGCCCCGTCAGTTCGTAAAACGCATCGGCACAACCTTGCAGCTCCGCTAAAATCTCAGCATCGCTCAGATCCGGCATAGAAGGGTGGCTGACACTGTGGTTGCCCACGATATGCCCCTCCTCCACCATACGTTTGACCAGTTCCGGCTCATTTTTGATATAGCTTTCCGTCACAAAAAACGCAGCTTTCACATCATTTGCCTTTAAAATATCCAAAATCTGCGTGGTATAGCCGTTTTCATACCCTTCATCAAACGTCAGGTAAATGATTTTTCTTTGTGTATCCCCCAAATAATACGCGTCATAATTTCCGATGGCAATTTCTCCTTGCGCCGAAGGCGGCAAGTGGTCGCTGTTTCTTCTGAACCACCAGGATTTTTTATCATAATAGCCCACTGCGGCACTGTTTTGCGTCGGCTGCGCAGGCGTTGGCACAGGGTCGTAGATCGGCTCCGGAACGAGCGTTACCTCTTGCTGTATCGGCTCCGCCTCCTGCGGTGTCTGCGGCATCATCGGCACGACGCCTCCTTGTAGTCCCGTCATCAACGCGACCAGTAACGCGATCAAACTGCTGCTTTCCATAAAAAAACCTCCCCCCGTATCCATTGCCTTTTTTCTTTTATCTTACCACAAGAAACGACGGGAAAAAACAACAGAATTCTTAATTCTGTATGCTTTTGCGTGTCTTTTGCACAAAAAAAAGCGGCTGATGGAAAAATTTTCCCACCACCGCTTTTTTCATAGGAATATATTGATTTACAAAATAGGATCCATGTGAGATCTCTCAGCCCTTGATGACATGAGAAATGGACTTATACAGGAAAAATGTCACGATGCAGTTGATCCCCGCCTTCAACAGGTTAAACGGAATGATGACAGGTAACAGCATACCGATGACCGTTTCCAAAGGCTCTCCCATAAACAGAGGTGTCAGCAGCAGATTCATAAATACCATCGCCACCGTCTGTGTCAGCGCGCCTGCGACCAAAGCGATCAGCGCTGTTTTTTTGGTTTTATTTCTGCGGTAAATATTGCCTGCCACGATCACACAGCAGCCTGTCGCGAAAATATGCATCACAATACCGATCCAAGTACCTGCCGCACTGACGGTAATCCCCTGAATGACCGATGCGATCACGGTCAGCACCACGCCTGCCACCGGACCAAACGCAAATGCACCAATCAAAATCGGGATATCCGCGGGATCATACTCCAAAAAAGGCGCCGGCGGGAACGGAATATGCACTGCATAGACCAATACTACACTGATCGCGACCAACATCGCCATGGAAACCAGTTTCCTTGTTGTATAGTTTCGGTTTCTGCTCATATCTTTTGTCTGGTTGTTTGCTTTCATTGTGTTTTCCATTTGGTAAGACCTCCGTTTTCTTTGCTCAGATTTTTCAGGCAAACTTTGCTCCGCGCATCTTTCTTGTCCGGAGAAAAAAAGAAAGCCTGAATATCTTCAGGCTTTGATTTACGAAAGGAAGTTACGGCACGAAAAAACCACGAAAGATTTCTCTTTCTGCGGCGTACCGTTTTTCTTCTATTCTTCTCCCATCCAGACTATCACTGTCGGTAACGGAATCGCACCGTTTCCTGCGTCAAAAGACGCTCGCAGACTTTACTGCCGATCGGGAATTACACCCTGCCCTGAAGAATGTGACACTATACAGTTGTTACGGTTTCATTATAGGAAATCGGATATCGTTTGTCAAGCATTATTACGACTAAAAAAGGATATTGACAAATTTTTCACTTTTTCTCTTTACACACTTCCTTTCGCATGATATAGTGTCAATGACGGACGGTATTCTCCAATCAGCGCAAGAGAAACTGTACCGCAGACAAAAAAGAACATCTATCCCTTTCAGCCGTGATCCGACTGCTGATTTGCCTGTATGCAAGCATATTATTGCAACGGGACAAAAAAAAGAAGGCGGAAATTTTTTTGTCGGCATTGTTCCGACAGGCTGAGTTTTTTTGCTGCGAATCCAGTACCGTTCCGTATCGGCAGAGGCTTTTGCCGTGCCGAGCGGCTTTTTTTATGGGATAATTCGCTTTAGAAAGCGAATGACGGAGGTGCAAACATGAAACCAATGACAAGACAGGAAAAAAATGCGCAGATCAAAAAAGAGGCAAAAGCCACCGTGATTCTGTTTGTCATCTGTATGCTTTGGCATATCGGATGCGGCTACGGGCTTTCCGGGGCAGAGATCTACTTCTGGCATCTGCCGCTATGGTGGTGGCTGTCTACACCGGGTGTATTTGTGATCGGTGTAGTCGGTGTGATTTATCTGTTAAAAAAAGTATTCGTGAATTTCTCACTGGAGGAAGATGAGGAGGTGGCAAAATGAATGAAAAGCAAATGACCATTCTCGCGCTGCTTGCGGCATATTTGATTATCAATATGGCTTTGGGTATTTTCATGAGCCGCAGTGCCGCCAAGGAAACAAAAAAGCACGGCTTTTTGCAAAGCTATTTCATCGGCGGCAGAACGATGGGCGGTTTGGTGCTTGCCATGACACTGGTAGCCACTTACACCAGTGCAAGCTCCTTTTTGGGCGGACCCGGACTTGCCGCAAGCTGGGGATTGACACAGTCTTGGGTAGCGGCGATCCAGATCGGCACCGCATTTTTGACACTCGGTGTCGTCGGTAAGAAATTTGCGCTGATCTCCAGAAGGATCGATGCCGTTACCGTCACCGATTACTTCAAAGCCAGATACGGCTCCCCGCTTGTAGTGGCGTTATGCGGTATTTTTCTGGTTATCTTCTTCATCACGCAGATGATCGCGCAGTTTATCGGCGGCGCAACACTGATCCAGACTGTGACGGGACTGCCGTACTGGGTGGGTCTGATCATTTTCGGCGCAATCGTTATTTTATACACTTCCATCGGCGGTTTTAAAGCCGTTGTGATCACGGATACCTTCCAGGGTATTATTATGACAATCGGTACCTTTTTACTGCTGTTTTTCGTACTGCGTGCCGGCGGCGGCATGGGTGAGATCGCTGAGACACTCAACAATACAAACCCCGGATGGAGTCTGATGGGCATGGGCGAATACAGCGGCGGCAATACCGCACTGGCACCGGGATACCTGATCTCTTTCTGGGTATTGGTCGGCATCGGTGTGCTGGGTCTGCCGCAGACCGCCGTACGCGCCATGGGCTTTAAAGATACCGCTTCCATGCACCGTGCGATGCTTTACGGCACGATCGTAGTCGGTATTTTGATGATCGGTATGCATTTTGCGGGTGCTTTGACATTGCCGCTTTTGCCCGAAGGCGGTCTGGCAAGCACAGATCAGGTCATTCCTTATGTTGTTTTGGAATATATGCCAAGCTGGGCAGCGGGGCTTTTCCTTGCCGCACCGCTTGCGGCAGTCATGTCTACCGTATCCTCTTTGCTGATTTTAGCTTCCGCTACCATCATCAAAGATCTTTGGCTGAGCTATCTGGTCAAAGACCGCAGCAAAAAAGAGCTGGAGCAGAAAATATCCCGCAATAGTTTTGCCATTACGCTTCTGATCGGTGTTGTAGTATTCCTGCTTTCTCTGAACCCGCCGGATATCATCGTATGGATCAATCTGTTTGCATTCGGCGGTCTGGAATCCACTTTCTTCTGGCCGTTGATCGGCGGTTTATATTGGAAAAAAGGCAATGCAAAATGCTGTATCGCCTCTATTCTGGTAGGTGTTGCGACATTTGTATTCTTCAATCAGGTCAAAATCGCACCCTTCCATATCCATGAGATCGTAATTGCGTTGCTGCTGGGCGGTGCTGCATACTTTATCACAGGCTTTATCACCAATACCACACCGGATCAGGAAACAATGGAGCAATGTTTCTGATGAACGTAAAAAAAGGGGATTCCGTTCCAAACGAAATTCCCTTTTTTCAAAAGCCTTATTGTATTTTGGAAAGGAGATGGAGCGATTGTCTTCCATGTTAGACCCACAAGTTGCCGCGTTTTACGGGGACAGGCTAAATACCGTTCCCACGGAGTATCCTTCCGTGGAACAGATGCGGCAAAGTGCAGACGAAACCTTTCACGACAAGATCCACCGCGTACCGATTCAACAAAGCATCGATGAGGAGATCGCCACAGAAGGCGGCAGTATCCCGCTGCGTATCTATCTGCCTTGCGAGGACACAAAATGCCGTCCTTTGCTGTTATATTTTCACGGCGGGGGCTTTATCATGCACAATATTCAAAGTCACGACGACCTCTGCCGCAGGCTTGCGCAGCTTTGCGACTGTGTGGTGGTTTCCGTCGGATATCGCTTGGCACCGGAAGCCCCTTGGCCCGCCTGTATGCAAGACGGTTATGCCGCACTGCTTTGGGCAGCGGAAAATGCCGCGCGCTTTGGCGCCGACCCGCATCAGATCTCAGTCGGCGGGGACAGTGCGGGCGCTTCCATCAGTGCCGTGCTGTGCCTGATGGCAAGAGATCGCAAGGGTCCGAAGATTCACCGCGCACTGCTTTGTTACGGTTCTTTCGGCGCAGTTGCGGACGAAGATTCCGCCTCTGTTGCGGCATTCGGCTGCGGCGGTTATGTGCTGCCGAAAAAAATGATGGACCACTGCATGTCCTTCTACCTGCCGCAAGAAAAATCGCTGCAGAACGACCCTTACCTGTTCCCCGCAAAAGCTACGGATCTTTCCGCTTTGCCGCAGACATTCGTCATTACCGCGGCGTGCGATCCCCTGCGGGACGACGGGGAAGCGTATGCCGCAATGCTTCGTTCGGCAGGAAACGATGTGACACTGCTTCGTGCCGAAGGCTTGATGCACGGTTTTTTACTATACTGGTACCGTTTTGACGCCGCGCAGAAAGTGCTTTTACAGATCAGGGATTTTTTGCAGCGCTAAGTACTGCAAAATTTCTGTTTCGACACAAAAAAACAGTTCATGTTCTTCCAACCGAACACGAACTGTTTTTTTCTCTCCTATTTCGTATGTTACAGCAGTTGATTGACCTTAAAAATCAAATGCACCGCACGTTTGGAACGCAAAATATGCGCCTGCAAAGCGTTTTTGAGCCGTTCCTCGTCTTTTTGCAGCGCAGCGGTCAAGATCTCCTCATGCTCCGCCACACATTCCTCATCTCTGACGTGCGACTGCTGCATATATTGATAAGCCGTATACATAAACGGATTCATCGCGCGGGACAGCTCCAAGAGCTTACTGTTGCCCACACAGGACAGATACAGTGTATGAAACTGCAGATCCAGCTGATAAAACAACTCCCGATCCGCTCGGGCAGCCTCGTCTGCGATATAATCTTTCTGCGCCTGCAAATTCTCCAAAAGCTGTTGGCGAATGGTTTCATTAAAACTCAGCGTCGAAATAATATCTTTGATGAAATAACTGTCCATCATCATACGCAGCGCAAAAATATCGTCCATTTCTTCCAAAGACACCGCACGCACACTCATGCCTTTATTCGGTACATTTACGACCAGCTTATCTTCCTCCAAGCGCAGCAAAGCCTGCTTGACCGGTGTATCGCTGACATCGTACTTGCGTGAAAGTTCCTTGATGTTCAGCTTTTCCCCGGGCTGATACACCTTATTGGAAATATCCTCTTTCATCTGACGGTAGATCTGATTTGCCAATGTATTTTTTTCACTCATCTTTCACCCGCTCCAATCCTCCCAAAATATAATCTTGATACCCATCCTTATTATATCGCAGAGTTTCAGACGATGTCTACCTTTTTAAAAGGGGCATTTATTTTTTTTATGAAAAAAATTTCAATGGCACTCTTTTTTACTCAAAATCAAACTTGCCGCCGCAAGCATTTGTGTCTGCGCCTGCGGAAACATTTCCCGCAATGTTTCATATGTACGCTTGACTTCTTCCTCCTCCAACAGCAGCAGAGGCGCCGGCTGAGATTCCCCTTCCCGCACCAGCTCGTCCAATGTCACATGAAAATATTGCGCGATCTTAAGTGCAATATCCAGATCAGGCTTATTTCTCCCGCTTTCGTAATTGGCGATCGCTGTGCAGCCGTAGCCGATATACTCCCCGAGTTCTTTTTGCTTGATCCCATTTTGTTTGCGTAAACGCTTCAGGTTTTCCGAAAAAGCCATTCTTTTCACCCCTTTTTTTTACTTCTATGATATGATTATATACTTAAAGTAAATAAATATACAACCATAATTTATAACTTTTTCGGGAAAAAACTGATAGCATAGTATCGTGGGCGATTCGCAAGATAAAAAAACAACATACTGATCGCAGGTGATCCATATGAACACAAACTATGAAGCATACTATAAACTGCTTGGGTTAAAAATCGCATATTATCGCAAATTAAGAGGATACACCCAAGAGCAGTTCGCCGAACGGATCGGCAAAAGTTGGTCTTTTATCGCGCAGATCGAAAGTCCCAACATCATTCGAGGCGTTTCTTTGGAAACTTTATTTTCCATGGCGGAAGCGTTAGAGATCAAACCGTATATGTTGCTTCGATTTGAAGACGATCTGTCCAATATTACCAAAACGGAATAATGCGTTTTCAAAAACACCCGGAAACGGGACGATAAAAGAAGAAATATTTTCACAGGGAACGGTGTAGCCAAACGGTTATGCCGTTCTTTTGCGTTTTTGTCGCATCTGTTCGGCGTAGAAAAAAACAGCCGTTTTCTGTGCGAAAATAGCTGCTCACGTTTCATGTATTCGGCTGTATCAGGCGGCGATCGCTACTGCCCGATCATTTCATAACCGCTTGCCAAAATGTAATAGATACCGCCTTGCGTTTGCTGCTGATAAAGATGATATTTTTCCATATTTTGAAATAATTCATCGATCGGCTCACGCCAATTCAACATATCATTTTCTTCGTTCGGGTCGTAATCATAATCTCCATGGTATAAATAACCATCTAAGCGATTTTGAAAGACCTTTTCTACTATTTTTTTCTTCATTTCTTCTTGGAAAATTTCATAAAATCCAAAAAGTTCAGCGCCGATAAAATTATCAAAAAAGTTCACCTCAAAATCAATGGCAACAACATTTTGAAACCGAATCTTTACTTTCCGCAGAGATTTATCTCCCTCCTCATCATAGTATTCCATGTTAAATTCAACGGAACTGTCCATACATTTGGGGGTTACTGTAACATCAAATAATGAGCCATCGAATGTTTTGATTCGTAATTTTGAAGTTGTACTGTTCATCAAATACCTCCGTCAAGTTTCGATTCGCCTTGCTGCTGTATCGTGCTGTTGTATTAAGAGAATTGTACCATGCGGACATGAATAAATCTACCTCATTTCAGTCCATCGCCGAACCGTTCCCTGTCCGGGCGGCTCCTATCGCATACTTTCCGCTTTCCCGGCGCTTAACCGTCCTGCAAGCTGTCGGCAAATACCATCAGCTTGCCGCGGAATGCTTCCGTGCCGTTTTGAGCAATGAATAATTCCCAAACGATGGCCTGCCGCTCCTCTGTATTGTGATGATACGCGCAGGGGTGCGGCGGGCGTCCCGTTCTGTTCTGCCATAGACAACTCCTTTTTTTCGGGCAAAAAAACGACGGCATACGTTTCGTTCTGCCGCCGCTTTCGTGATCTCAGTCTGTTTTTTTGGGGAGAAATCACAATCTTTGTTCCAACTCCGCCTTACGCGCCTCATAGCCGGGTTTTCCCAGCAAAGCGAACATATTCTTTTTATACGCCTCGACGCCCGGCTGGTCAAACGGGTTGACATCCAATAAATACCCGCTGATACCGACTGCCTTTTCAAAGAAATACACCAACGCGCCAAAATGCCACGCGTCCATTCGGTCGATCGTGATGACCATATTCGGCACACCGCCGTCCATATGCGCCAACATGGTGCCGGCAAATGCCTTGCTGTTGACAAACTGCATCTCTTTGCCGGAAAGGAAATTCAAGCCGTCAATATCTTCCGCGTGAAACGGCACTGCAATATTGTGCTTTGGCGTATTGCACCAGATGACCGTTTCAAAGAAGTAACGGCTGCCCTCTTGAATGAACTGCCCAATCGAATGCAGATCAGTGGAAAAGTTTGCCGTCACGGGGAAAACACCCTTTCCGTCTTTTCCTTCGCTTTCCGCAAACAGCTGCTTATACCACTCGCCGAAAGAGGTCATATGCGGTTCGTAATTTGCCAATATTTCGATGCTTTTGCCCTGTTGATAAAACAAATATCTCGCCGCAGCGTATTGGTAGCAGATATTTTGGCTCAGTTCTTCTTTGCCAAACGCTGCATGCGCCCATTTCGCACCTGCCATCAGCGCATCCAAATCCGCACCGCTGACTGCCAGTGCCAGCAGACCAACCGCTGTCAAAACGGTAAACCTTCCGCCGATATCATCGGGAATTACAAAGGTTTCGTACCCTTTGGCGTCACATAACTGCTTTAACGCGCCTTTTTCGCGGTCTGTTGTGGCATAGATGCGCTTTGCGGCACCTGCTTCGCCGTATTTTTCCTCCAACAGTTGGCGGAAGATACGAAACGCAATAGCAGGCTCCGTAGTCGTGCCGGATTTGGAAATTACATTCACGGAAAAATCACGGTCGCCTAAAATATCCAAAATATCCTGCAAATATGCGGAACTGATGTTGTTGCCGACAAAATAAATATCCGGTGCATCTTTTTTCTTTTCATTATAGAAAGGCGTATGAATAAAATCCAATGCCGTCTTGGTCCCCAGATAGGAACCGCCGATGCCAATGACGATCAGCACCTCACTGTCCGCGCAGATTCGTTTCGCCGCAGATTGGATTCTGGCAAATTCTTCTTTGTCATAATTTTCGGGCAGGTCGACCCAACCCAAAAAGTCATTGCCTTTTCCCGTTTTTTCATGCAGCGCTTTATGGCAGGCTGCCACACGCGGCGCCAGCGCGTTGATTTCGTCCTGTGTTAAAAAACCCTGCTGTATCTGAAATGAAATGCCCATCTCAAACGCCTCCCTTTCGGTGTTCTGTATGCTTTTGTAACTATATCCGCAAAACGGCGCTGCCGTTAGCTTCCTTCTTTCCAGTTTACACCTTTTCAGGACACTTTTCCATGGCAAGAGCCGTGATCCTTTCGTCACGATCCGCTCTTTTACGCCGTTCCTTTCAAAATGATCTCTGTCACAGGCTCCACCGTTGTCACATAGGAGATCTCTTTTTTCTCCTCCTCGCTTCCGTTGATGCGAATGATCTGCATGGTGCTTTCCTTCTGACCATCTCTGCCCTGTTGCAGTACTTTTTGATAAGTGCTGGGTTTGGTATCGTCATACTGATACTCGTATGTTTTTTCCTGAATGGTCGTAAGTACCACGGTTTCCACCGTTTTGACCGAAAGCATCGGCTTTTGTGCCGTAATCTTCAGCACATCTCCGACACGAATCGTGGAAGTAGCCTGCAAGCCATTAAGCTCCAACAAATCTTCCAATGACATCTTCGCATTCTGTGCAATCAGGTACAAACTGTCCCCGCTTTGCACAGTATAGGTTTTGGTCACATCTGTGCTTGCGTTTAACGCTTCGATCGCTTCCTCCTCTGTCTGAATCTGCGAGGAGTCCACAAATTGCTTTTCGATCGCCACCTGTTCCACAAACGATGCTTCAATATTCAGTTCTTCTGCATTATCCGGCAGATACATCGCCTGCATCTGATCCAACACGCTCTGCGCCTGTTCCTGCGTCGGCAGTACAACCGCAGCTTCCGCATCTACCATGATCACTGCTGCATCCACCAGATAGCTTACACTGTTTCGAATCTTCGGGTACAGATATTCCTCCGTGCAGACATCTTTTTCATTGCTGCCGTTGATACGCACCGCTTCTGTCGTGATCTCCTCTTTTAACTGCACTTCCGTACCCAGTATGCCTTTTAACTGTGATTCGATGGTTTCCGTGATCTCCTCCGCCGTAACGGAACGTGTCTTTAAAATACCCATCTGCTCCCCGCCGACGTAAACCGCCGTGCCGTTTTTATGTAATAAGAAAAACAGGATCAATACCACTAAAATCGCCAATGCGATGAAGCATATTTTTCTGCCGCGCATCCATTTCATCGTTTTGATCCGCTTTTGTTCCCGTTTTTCCTCTCTGGCTTCCCGTCCTTTCTTCTGCGCCTCACTTCTTTTTCTGCTGCGAGGCGTCTGCCCGCCGTAAGGTATCCGCTCCTGTCTTTGCGGGAAAGTATCTTTGTGTTTGGTCAATGCAAAATCCCCTTTCCTTCGCTTATGTACCGCGCACCCTGTCCTGTGCGAAAATTTCTGTTTTAAACCCTTTTATAATCATATTTTATTGGATTGTGCCAAAGATTGCAAGTCAAAGCTCCAATATCCTGTTTATTTCTGCATAAAACGCGTTTTTTCTTCTTACTTTCGACTTTGTCTGACATTACTATGTCGATTTCGTGCATGATGCCAATTTCTATCCCGATTAGACAAATAACCTTTGTTTTAAGCGTCAATATTATATTTTTCAAACAAAAAACGCTTTATCGATTTATCATATAAAAATATAAAATACACTCTGGTTTCCTCTCGTTTTATTCAAAACGATGAAACTTTTTTCATTTACAGTTTTTTCTTGCGTTTCTGTTTCTTTCGGAAGATAATATCCTTATATTATTTTAACATTTTTTAATTTTTTAAATTTATTTACTATTTCTTTTTATTGCTGAAAGGAGGCAATCGTTTTGTATGATTTATTGATTCGCAACATCGATATCGCAGACGGCAGCGGAAAAGCCCTATTTCGCGGCAGTGTAGCAGTCAAAGACGGAAAAATCGTCAAAGTCAGCGCCGGCGACATTTCCGACGACGCGGCTTATACTGTGACCGGCAAGGACGGACAGATTCTATGTCCCGGTTTTTTCGACACCCATACACATGGTGATCTGCAGCGGATTGCCGACCCTTACATCTCCACACAGCTTCTGCAGGGTGTCACATTTGACGTATGCGGCAACTGCGGCATCAGTGCGGCACCGGTTTCCGATGAAACCTTTACGATAATGAAACGCTACAGCGAGCCTGTAATTCCTTTTAAAGGCTATGACGAGGAATGGAAGACTTGGCACACTTTCGGTGACTATCTTGCTTCCGTCAAAAAACGTAACCCCGCGATCCATACCGGCGCATTTGTCGGTCACGGTACACTGCGTATCGCCGTGATGGGTATGGAAAACAGAGCGCCTTCCGCTGAAGAACTGGAAAAAATGAAAGCATTGTTAAAAGAGGCAATGGAATCAGGCGCACTGGGACTTTCCAGCGGTCTGATCTATGCTCCCGGCGTATTCAGCCAGACAGACGAAATGGTAGAATTATGCAAAGTAGTCGCTGCTTACAACGGCATCTATGCCACACATATGAGAAACGAAAGTTTCAATGTAGTGGAAAGCGTGAAGGAATCCATTTTCGTAGCAAAGCAGGCAGGCTGTAAACTGCTGATCAGCCATCACAAAGTATCCGGTTCCAAAAACCATGATTTATATAAACAGACCTTAAAACTGATCGAGGAAGCAAGACAAGAAGGTCTGAATGTCATCTGCGACCAGTATCAGTCCAATAAAGGCAGCACAACACTGGCAGCGCTTTTGCCGCCGTTTTGCCAGTCCGAAGGAACAGAGGGGCTGTTGCGTCAGCTTTCCGACCCTGCGCAAAGAGCAAAAATCGTAAAAGGTATGGAAGAAGATGCCACCTACGAAAACTTCCTGTTGGATCTGGGTTCTGACAATATCCTGATCATCAGCTGTCAGAACACCACAGAACACAACGGCAAGACCCTGACAGAGATCGCGAAAGATTACGGTCTTTCCCCTGCCGAGACAGTTTGTCAGCTGCAGTTAGACAACGCGGGCAATGTGCTGATGGCAGTCTGCATGTGTCAGCAAGATGTCGTAGACGCGATCTTCTCTTTCCCGTATACCTGTATGGGTTCCGACGGTATCGGCGCAGGCGCAGGCACACTGACACACCCCAGAGCCGTCGGCAACTATGTGCATATGTTTGAAGATTATGTCAGAGAGCGCAAACTGGTCAGCTGGGAAGAAGCGATCCGCAAATGCACCAGCCTGCCTGCCGACTTTATCGGACTGAAGGAAAAGGGACGCATTGCGGAAGGCTGCGATGCGGATATGGTCATCTTTGACAGAGAACGCATCGGTACAGACGCTTCTTTCACCAACCAAAACGCAAAACCGAAGGGGATCGAGCATGTATTCGTTTTGGGTCAGGAGAAAGTAAAGCATGGGGAAATTGTAAAATAAATATCGCCTTTGGCGAATGAAGTAATAAGGAGGGTATTATGAATTACACCATTTTGGGTATTGTTATCGTTTATTTGATCGTAATTACCGCGGTCATCGTACAAACGGGTAAAAAAGTGCGTACCTACTATGACTTCGCACTGGGCGGTGGTCAGATCCCGTGGTATATTGTAACCGGCACCATGTTTGCATCCACAGTCGGCGGCGCGACTATGATCGGCTATGTCGGCAGCTATAAGCAGCTCGGTTTGCAGTGGGGATTGGTACCGCTTGCTGCATTCTGCATTGGCTCTATTTTAATCGGTTTATTGATCGCCAGCCGTCTGAAAAACCTGAACCAATACACCACAGCCGATCTGTTCTACCTGCGTTACGGTAAAACCGCACGTATCATTGCGGCACTGTTGAACTGTCTGGGTGAAATGGCCGTTGTTGCCAGCATGATGGCTTCCTTCGGTACGATGGCTACCGGTTACCTTGGTATCGACTATAAACTGGCAATGGTGATCGCGGTTGTCATCTTCTACGTCACCGCTACCATGGGCGGCTTAAGAGGCGTTGCCTTTACCGATACCATTCAAGGTATTGTTATTTTCATTACCGTTACGGTCGTTGCCATCATTTCCTTCGGCAGGATCCAAGATGCCGGCGGCTTCAGCCAGCTGCCCGCAAATCTGCTCAATCCGTTTGCGGAAAACCTTTCTTGGAAAACCATGCTGGGTAACATCCTTTCCGGCGCATTGATGGGTATGGTTATGCAGTCCCTGTTCGTACAGCGTATCAACGCATGCCGTAACCCGCATGATGCGAAAAAAGCAGCTACCGCAAACGGTATTCTCTGCGGTATCTTTATGATCGGCGGTATCGGTATCATCGGTCTGTCTGCTTACTTCACCACACCTCCCGAAGTAACAGGCAACGATGTTATCACCAGCGTTTTGAGCACAATGCCTTCTATCTTGGGCGCATTCTACGCAGCTGCGATTTTGGCAGCTGTATTGACCACAGCCAACTCTCTGCTGCTTTCTGTCAGCATGACATTTGTCCGTGACTTCCTTGGCTCTTTCAAAAAGATGGAAGACAAACAGGAACTTCGTGTTTCCCGTATCTTCATTTTGGTCATCGACTTGTTGGCATTCCTGGTAGTACAGTATGCAGACGGTGTTCTGGCTTGGATCCTGATTACATACACCATCTTGGGTTGCTTGGCAGTGCCTCTGTACGGCGGTCTGCTCTCCAAGAAAACAACACCCGCTTCCGGTATCCTCAGCTTGGTTCTGGGCGGCGGCGGCGCGATCGTATGGGAAGTTTTGAAAGCAATCGGTGCTCTGCCCGAATCTCTTTCCATCTATCACTCCATCTTCCCCGGCATCATTCTGGGCTTTGTGGGTCTGTTCATCGGTATGGCATTCCCGCACAAATCCTCTCCGGAACAGCTGCGCGTGGTGGACTGCTTCATCAAGAATCAGTCTTACCACTCTCCCGAGGAAGCAAAATAAAAAAAATAGTTTTCACCATAAAGGGGTACGTTTTTTACGTACCTCTTTTTTTGTTCTTGTCCGTAAAGTGTCAAACGCGCTTGCTTTTCTTTTCCCTCTTTTTTTCAAAAAAACGGCGGTTTTTCACACACCGGACAGCGCTTATAAAACACCGCCTGCAAACAGAATCTTTTACGGCAGCAACACCGGATTTCCCGCAAAAAAACAGAGGCAAACCGCCATGTTACAGCAGTAAAACCTCTGTTTTTTTCTCTTTATCGATAGATTCTTTTCAACCGCAGTCTTTTTCTTCTCAGTTCTGCTTTTGCTTGAGCGAATGCAAAATAAATTCCGTATGGTACTTGATGTGCGCCTGTGCCACTCTTTCGCCTTCCTCCTGATCTCTGTTTTCGATCGCACGGATAATGCCTTTGTGATGGCTGGTCAAAATACCCATAGACGGCTCTATTTTGGCGTGCGCCAAACGGTAGCGGTACAGCTGTATCCGCAGATTATTGAAGATCTGTCTGAGCCGTTCATTTTCCGTTGACAAAAAAATGATGTCATGGAACTTTTCGTCCGCGTCCACTGCCGCTTCCAGCTCCCCGCTCTTGAGTTTTTCCTCAAAGATACCCTCTGTTTCTTTCAGCTCGGCTAATTCTTTGCTCGTCATTTTCTTACACGCAAGCGCCGTCGCCAACCCTTCCAACACACTTCTGATCTCCAGGATATCCACAATATCTTTCTCGCTCATATCCAAAACCTGCGCGCCTTTTCTCGGCACCAGCTCCACCAGATTTTCCAGTTCCAGCATTCGCAGCGCTTCCCGAACCGGCGTACGGCTGACGCCCAGTTTTTCCGCCAACTGGTTTTCCATCAACCTCTCCCCCGGCACCAGCTTTCCCGTCAGGATCGCGTTACGCAAGGTCTGAAACACCACATCTCTTAAAGGAAGGTACTCATTGGTAGTGATCTTGAATTTTTCTTCCATACTGATCGCTCCTTTTCTTGTGCGACATGAAATATTCCCGTAAGTACAACATCTCTGAATCCAAATTCCTTTTGTATCTTCTTTGCGGCGCTCTTTGCCGCTTCTTCTTTCGTAAATAATGCAAATACCGTCGGTCCGCTGCCGCTCATCAGCGTCCCCGCGGCTCCCATCTCCAAAAACCGCTCCTTCACCTGCGCGATCACCGGGTGCATCGGTATCGTGACCGTTTCCAGTACATTACATAACAGCTTTCCGATTTGTTCCACATCTTGTGTCGCAATGGCAGAAAGCATCGCTTCCGTATCGGGATGATACGGCAACTTCTGCAAATCCAGATTCTGGTACACCGTTTTGGTGGAAACGCTCACATTCGGCTTTGCCAATACCACAAAGCAGCGCGGGCACTGCGGAGAAATATCTTCCAACACTTCTCCCACACCCGTTGCAAGCACCGTTCCTCTGCGAATGCAGTACGGAATATCCGTCCCCAGCCGCAATCCGATCTCCTCCAGCTTTTCCCTGCCAAAATGCAGTCCAAAAAGCCGATCCATACCGACCAAAACCGCCGCTGCGTCCGCACTACCACCTGCTAAGCCTGCCGCAACGGGAATCCGTTTATCCAATACGATCTCGACACCCTCTTGGATATTCCCTTCCGCAAGCATCAGCTCGGCAGCGCGCCACGCCAGATTTCTCCTATCCGTCGGCAGCCATTTGCGGTTAGAGGATACGATAATGCCGCCTTCTTTTTTCCTGCGCAGCAACACACCGTCGTACAGTGTCACACTTTGCATCAGCATTTCCAGTGTATGGTACCCATCTTCCCGTTTGCCTGTCACATCCAGTGTTAAATTGATTTTCGCTCTCGCACGCAGTCTGATCTCTTTCATCCGTATCACCTTATCGTAACGTGTTGCTCCGTTTTCGGATATACTGTATACAATCTTTTTTTCATTGTATCGTATTTTATCAGGCAGTACAACAGAAATATTACACAAAAACCCTCGCCTTTCCCTGTCCAAACAGCCGCCAAGCGCCTTCTTCTGTTGTCACAGCAAGCTTTACACGTCATCAAAAAACTCATCAGAAACTTTCTTAATATTTTCCTAAAAGCAAAAAAACTAAGAAAAAACCCCTTTTTTTCCACCGCAAATAGGATATAATCGAAGTAAATGCAGCCTTACGAAAGAGAGGGGTACTTATGGATCTGAAACAATATTATCAAACACACAAACAAACGCTGCACACCGTTGCGGTTGCCTGCGTGACTGTTCTTTGCTGCATTTTATTCTTTCGGCTTCTGTTCCCCATCGTGCTGCCGTTTTTACTGGGTTGGCTGTTGAGTTTACTGTTCTGCCCTGTGGTGCGGTTTTTGGAACGGCATCATATCCACCGCCCCCTCGGCACGATATTGGTGATGTTGGTTTTTTTCGGACTTTGTTTTCTGATCGGCTATCTGTTGAAAACACCGATCGTGCGGCAGGTACATTCTCTTGCGGAGCATATGCCGGAGTATATCCGGCAAATACAGGATTTAGTCGGTGATCTTGCGGATAAGCTTGCCACACTGGAGCAGGTACTGCCGGACCCGTTGGAAAAGCTGCTGCATGAGCTGCGTACAGAGTTTTCTTCCTTCCTGCTTTCGCTTTTGAAAAGTGCAACTCCTACCGGCGCGCTGCGTGCGGTGCCGAATGTGCTGCTGTTATTATTGATCATGCTGATCTCCGCGTATTTTTTCACGAAAGATCAGCCGAATATCAGCCGATTTTATCAGGCGCATATCCGCCCGCTGATCGGCGGACCGTTAGATAACGGCAAAACGGAACTGCGTCGTTCCGTCATTGCTTATTGTAAAACACAGGTCATTTTGATGTGTTATGTCTTTGTGATCTGTCTGATCGGTCTGTTTTTGATCCGTTCGCCCTATACCATACTGCTGAGCTTGATCATCGCAGTGGTGGACGCCTTTCCGTTTTTTGGCAGCGGTCTGTTTCTTTGGCCGCTCGCGCTGTTTTCTCTTGCGTCCGGGCAATACGGCATGGCATTGGGGTATCTGCTGATTTACGCCGCAATACAGGTCCTGCGTCAGATCATGCAGCCAAAAATTTTAGGGACAGAAATCGGTCTGCACCCTTTACTGACTCTGTTTTCCATGTATTTTGGCTTTAAGACCATGGGATTTTGGGGGCTGATCATCGGTCCGATGCTTGCGGTCATATTAAAAGCAAGGTTTTCCACGCACCACTCGTCGTCGCCTTCTGATGCGGCACCAAAAGCATGAGTGTATCCTATCTTGACGCTCAAAAAAAATACAGTCGGTTTGCAGCGCACCTTGTGCTGTCGACCGACTGTTTTTTTATCCTTCTTTTATGCAAATAACCCGGCGGACAGATACCGCTCGCCCGTATCCGGCAAAAGCACGACGATATGCTTCTTACAGCTTTCCGTTCTTTGTGCCACAACGCTTGCGCCATGCAGTGCGGCACCTGCGGAGATACCTGCCAAAATCCCTTCTTCCGCTGTCAAACGTCTGGCTGCCGCAAACGCTTCTTCCTCCGTTATCGTCAAGATCTCATCGCAGATCTCACGATCCAGCGTATCCGGCACAAAGTTCGCACCGATCCCCTGCAAGCCATGCGCACCTGCCTGCCCCTTTGTCAAAAGCGGAGAGGACGCAGGCTCGATGCCGATGATACGCACCGTGGGATTTTTCTCCTTCAGAAATTTCCCGACACCGGAGATCGTACCGCCTGTGCCGATGCCCGCCACAAAAATATCTACTTTTCCCTCTAAAGCCTCCCAAATCTCGGGGCCTGTCGTCATATAATGCGCTTTCGGATTGGAAGGATTGGCAAACTGGTCGGGCAGCCATGCCCCTTCTGTTGCCGCCGCAAGCTCTTTCGCCTTTGCTACGGCGCCTGCCATGCCTGACTTGGCAGGGGTCAGCACCAACTCCGCTCCAAAGGCTTTCATCAGCATCTGCCGCTCCACACTCATGCTTTCCGGCATCACAATGATCGCGTGATACCCTTTCAGTGCCGCCATCAGTGCCAGACCGATACCGGTATTTCCGCTGGTCGGCTCGATCAGCGTGCCCCCGGAGCGCAGTATCCCCGCTTCTTCGGCATCGAGTATCATCTGTCTTGCCACTCTGTCCTTCGCGCTGCCGCCGGGGTTTGTCATCTCCAGCTTCGCAAACAGCCTTGCCTGCAAGGCGCTGTTTTGGGTCCATCTTTTCAACTCTACCAACGGTGTATTACCAATCAGCGCTTCCACGCTGTCAAAATATCCTGCCATAAAACGATCTCCTTCTTTCCTTAGTCATTTTCCGCAACAAAAAAACAGTAAATCAGTCGCGGATTGCAAAGATTATATCACACCCGCTTCGGAAAAACCACCTTTTTGGAAGAACTGATTTCGTCTTGTTTCTTCCCCGCTTTTGTGATACCATAAGTGCAGCAAAACAGAACGAAGCGCATCACGCCTCACAGAAAGGAAGGCATTAAAGTATGTTGAAAATCGGAAGAAATGACCCTTGTTGGTGTGGCAGCGGAAAAAAATACAAATACTGCCATCAGCCTTTGGAAGAAAAACTGGAACAGCTCAAAAAACAGGGCGAAGTCGTTCCGCCCCGCAAACTGCTGAAAACACAGGCGCAGCTGGAAGGGATCCGCAAAGCAGGCAAATTGAATACAGAAATTTTGGATATGGTCGCCGAAAATATCCATGCCGGTATGTCTACGGAAGATATCAACCGTCTGGTGCATGACTATACCGTTTCCCACGGCGGTATCCCCGCACCGCTGAACTACTGCGGTTTTCCCAAAAGTGTATGCACCTCCATCAATGATGTCATCTGCCATGGTATCCCCAGTGAAGATGAGATCCTGAAAGAGGGGGATATCATCAATGTAGACGTCACCACCATTTTGGACGGATACTATGCCGATGCGTCCCGTATGTTCTGCATCGGTGAAGTTTCCGCAGAGGCAAAGGCATTGGTGGAAGCAACGAAAGAAGCAGTCGACCTCGCGCTCAAAGAGGTAAAACCTTGGGGGCATTTGGGCGACATCGGCGCAGTCATCAGCGAATACGCCTACAGCAAAGGCTACACCGTACTGCATGACATCGGCGGTCACGGTGTCGGCAATGACTTCCACGAAGATCCTTATGTCTGCCATGTCGGTGTCCGCGGTACGGATATGGTACTGGTGCCGGGTATGGTATTTACCATTGAACCAATGATCAATGCCGGGGAAGAAGACTTCTATCAAGACGAGGAAAACGGCTGGACGATCTATACAGAGGACGGCTCTCTTTCCGCACAGTGGGAGTATACCATCGCCATCACCGAAGACGGCTACGAGATCATTACGCATTAAGACAAAAACAAGCGGTTTTTTTCGTATTTCCGATGAAAAAGACCGCTTTTTTCTTCCCGCCGATCAAAAGAAAACGGAGCAAACGAAAAAACGTTTGCTCCGTTTTTTTTCTGCACTCTACAGGAATCGAACCTGCGGCCTTTCGCTCCGGAGGCGAACGCTCTATCCCCTGAGCTAAGAGTGCATCTTTTACGCAGGAAATATTGTAACACGAAACCAAAGGCGCTGTCAAATCTTTCCCTATCTTCTTTTTCCGCCTGAAAAATACATCTTTTGCCGCAAAATTCCCGCTGAAAAAAAGCAGGCAGAGGGGTTTCTGCCTGCGAAAAAAATTTCTTTTTTTTTACGGTTCGATCGGCACAGTCTGCAAATGCCAGATCTCGTCTGCATACTGTCTGATCGTACGGTCACTGGAAAACTTCCCGCTTTTTGCGACATTGGTCACTGCCATTTCGACCCATCTTGCCGGATCCCGATATGCGGCATCGATCGCAAGGTGCGCATTCGCATAGCTTCTGTAGTCCTCCAGAATAAAATACTCGTCCGCGCGCTGTCCGTTCGCGCCGTTTAACAGTGCATCGTACAGTTCACGGAACAGCTCCGTATTACTGTCAAACGTCCCGTTGATCAGCGCATTCAGCGCCATTCTGATCTCTTGGTCCATATTGTAGATCATCCAAGGGTCATACTTGCCCACCGATTTTTCTTCTACTTCTTCGGCACGCATACCGAAAATAAAGATGTTCTTCTTTCCGACTTCTTCGAAAATCTCCACATTCGCGCCGTCCATGGTACCGATCGTTACGGCACCGTTGAGCATAAATTTCATATTGCCCGTACCGGAAGCCTCTTTGCCGGCAGTGGAGATCTGCTCGCTGACATCTGCGGCGGGAATCAGTTTTTCCGCCATGGAAACGCAGTAATTCTCCAAAAATACCACTTTGATCTTACCCTGAATGCTTTCGTCCCGATTGATGACATCTGCCACGCTGTTGATCAGCTTGATGATCAGTTTTGCTCTGTGATAGCTTGCCGCCGCCTTCGCGCCGAAAATAAAGGTTCTGGGCACCATTTCCATGCCGGGGTTCATCTTCAGCTGATTATACAGCCCAATGATATGCAAAACATTCAACAGCTGCCGTTTATACTCATGCAGTCGTTTGATCTGAATATCAAAGATAGAGTCGGGGTCAATGACAATGCCTTTTCTGCGGTAAATTTCGTCTGCCAACGCTTGCTTATTCTGTCTGCGTATCTGCATAAATTTCTCGCAGAACTCCGGATTTTTGGCATACGGCAGCAATTTTTCCAGCTGCGGCAGGTCTGTGATCCAGCCATCGCCGATGGTTTGTGTGATCAGCTCTGCCAAAGCGGGGTTTGCGTGCAGCAGCCATCTTCTTTGTGTGATACCGTTTGTTTTATTATTGAATTTTTCGGGATACAGATGATAGAATTCCTTTAATTCCTGTTTTTTCAAGATTTCCGTATGCAGCGCTGCCACACCGTTGACGGAATGACTGCCCACAATGGCAAGATGTGCCATACGCACCTGCCCGTCCGCGATAACTGCCATACTGCGGATTTTTTCCGGCGCATAGCCGTACTTTGCGTTCAGTTCCAGACAGAAACGACGGTTGATCTCCTCCACGATCTGATAAATACGCGGCAGCACACGGCTAAAGAGTTCCATCGGCCATTTTTCCAGTGCTTCCGCCATAATGGTATGGTTCGTGTACGCGCAGACTTTCTGCGTGATCTCCCAAGCATCGTCCCACGGCACGTCGTTTTCGTCCATCAGCACACGCATCAGTTCCGCCACCGCTACGGTCGGGTGGGTATCATTAAGCTGGAATGCCACTTTATCCGGCAGTTCATGGAAATCAGAATGTCTTTCCTTAAAGCGCGCGATCACACGCTGCACCGTCGCGGAAATAAAGAAATACTGCTGTTTCAAACGCAGCTCTTTGCCCTGATAATGCTCATCGGCAGGGTAAAGCACATCTGTGAGTGTGCCTGCCAATGTTTCTTCCTCCGCCGCTTTCTGATAGTCCCCCTGATTGAAGTAATGCAGATCCAGACGGTTCTTTGCCCGCGCTTCCCATAATCTCAATGTATTGACCGTATCGTTGCCGTAACCGATGACGGGGTAATCATACGGCACAGCGATCACGGAATGATAATCTTCCTGCTCAAAACGGTACTCCCCATTTCCTTTAGGCACCGCGCGCACTCTGCCGCCGAATTTTACCTCAACGGCGTACTCGCTTCTTTTGATGCACCACGGGTCACCGTTTTCCAGCCAGTTATCCGGCACCTCTACCTGATAGCCGTTTTCCAAACACTGACGGAAAATGCCGTAACGATAACGAATGCCACAGCCATACGCAGGCAGCTGCATCGTCGAAAGAGAATCCAAAAAACAAGCCGCCAGACGCCCCAGACCGCCATTGCCCAAAGCGGGATCGGGCTCAGCATCTTCCACCCTGCGGTAATCGATGCCCAGCTCCTCGAAAACTTCTTTCACTTCCTCATACATTTCCAGATTGATCAGCGCATTGCCGAAAAATCTGCCCATCAGAAATTCCATGGAAAGGTAGTAAACGACCTTCACGTCCTGTTCATAATACTGTTCGTGGGTCTTCATCCACTTATCGTTAATCACATCGCGGATCGAATACACCGCTGCTTCGTACAGTTCTTCATCGGTCGCGTGTTCTATGGTCTTACGATAAAGTTTTTTGATGTTTTCGCAAATCATTTTCTTTAGTTCTTCTTTTTCGATCATAGCTTGGCTCATAGCATGCCCTCCTCCGTATCTCGTTTAGATCCGTACAAACACTCAGGAAAAAAAATGAGCTAATTTTATTATAGCAGACTTACCTTCCTTTGCAAATACCATTCCTTTACAGCTGCAGCAGCCAGACCATACCGCCTAAAAAACCCACGCCGCCAAATGCCGCAGCGAACGCTTTTTCCTTGCTGCTGCCTTCTTCCGGCAAAATACCGCAGCAGCACAGGTATAACATCGCGCCGCAAAGTGCGCTTTGCAGTGCGACCAGCATAAGCGGCTGCTCCTGAGCGACTTGCTGCCAAAAGACGGGCACGCCCAATGCCGCAAACACACAAATCAGATTCCCCCATCTGCCAAAACCATTGCGCTCCGCCAAAGAAAGCAAAATACTGCCTGTCAGTATCCCCACCGCGCCAAACCACAGGCGATTTTCGCTGCAAAGTGCGGGCATCAGGCAAAAACAGACCGCTGCCATGCAGCCGCCCTCAAAAAGCCGAAGCAATGCGCTGTTTTTTTGTCTGTACCAACTCCAAAGCGCGAGCACACACCAAAGCGCCCATATCACCCAAAGCTCTGCCTTCATACTCTCCCCCCTTTTTTCCCATTTTATGAGAGAGGGACAGCAGGCATGAAAAAAACTGCGGCGCCTTCGACAAAAAAGCCCCGTCGATGGTTCCGCAGTTTTTTTATTATTTATTTTCGGTTTATTTCGTTTTAAAAGGCAAACACTACCCCCACCACAGCGCCTAAGGCGATAAATAAAATAGGGTGTATTTTCGGGAAACAGTTGGTCAAAATGATCATTCCGATAAATAAAAGCAATTCTTTGATCCCGACCTGATGCCACAGCCCTTCCGTAAAAATCTTTCTTGCATCTTCCGTATGAAACAGCGCGCTGACGATCACGCCCAGACCTGCCGCACCGATCAACCCCGTTACTGTCGGACGCAGGGTATAAAAAATATCTTCCACGACCGGGCTGTTCTTGACTTTCTCCAGCACACGGTAGACCAAAATAATCACGATCACCGACGGCAGCACCAAAGCAAACGTCGCCACCACACTGCCCAAAACGCCCATGCACTGAAACCCCGCATACGTTGCCATATTCACACCCAAAGGGCCCGGTGTGGATTCGGACACCGCGATCATATCCGCAATATCCGCACTGCTCAGCCACTCGTAACGGTCCGCCAGACGGTATAAAAACGGCAGTGTTGCCAGACCGCCGCCGATGGAAAACAGACCGATCTTGAAAAATTCATAAAACAAAATCAACAGCTGACTCATTTCGGCTGCGCCCCCTTCCCGTCTTTTTTCGCATGTACCACCATCAAAATCAGCCCCAGCAGGATACCTGCCACTACCAAAATGATCGGCGATACCGAGAAAAACCCGGATATCACAAATGACGCCGCCGCGATCGCAGCACAAAAACCGTTGACCACGGATTTTTTCCATAAGCTTTTTACCGCGTTTAAAATCAGCACACCGACTACCACACGGATACCGCCAAACGCCTGCTGTACCACTGCCAGCTGCGCAAACACCTGTAAAAATGCCGCAATCACCATCACAATGACCAAAGAAGGAAAGATGACACCTGCCGTTGCACACGCTGCGCCCAAAACACCGCGTTTTTTATACCCGATAAATGTCGCGGTATTGACGGCAATCACCCCCGGCGTACACTGACCAATCGCAAAATAATCCATCAATTCATCTTCCGTCGCCCATTTTTGGTGGTTCACGACTTCTCTTTGCAGCATCGGCAGCATCGCATAGCCGCCCCCGAACGTGCAGACACCGATTTTGGCAAACGTATAAAACAATTTCCACAGCTGTCGCATTTTTTCCCGAACCTCCTACCTGTTTTTCTCCCTGATTTGCCCCGTTTATGCCATGTTATGTTCTTTGAGCTGCTCCATACGAGCAGTTGTAATCAAGCTGTCCATGATCTCGTCCAGATCTCCGTCCAGAATACTGTCTATTTTATGCAGCGTCAGACCGATCCTGTGATCCGTCACCCTGCCTTGCGGGAAATTATAGGTGCGAATTCGCTCACTTCTGTCGCCTGTACCGACCTGCGCTTTTCTATCCGCGGAAATGGCGGCATCATGCGCCTGCCGTTCTCTTTCATACACCCGTGCATACAGCACCTTCAGCGCCTGCTCCTTATTTTTGAGCTGAGATTTCTCATTCTGACAGGATACCACAATACCGGTCGGGATATGCGTCATACGCACCGCGGAGTCCGTTGTATTGACACACTGCCCGCCGTTTCCCGATGCACGGAACACATCGACCCGCACATCGTTCATATCGATCTGCACATCTACTTCCTCCGCTTCCGGCAGCACCGCCACCGTTACAGTGGAGGTATGGATTCTGCCGCCGCTTTCGGTAGAAGGAATGCGCTGCACCCGATGCACACCGCTTTCAAACTTCAGGCGGGAATATGCGCCTTCCCCTTGGATCAGAAACGAAATTTCCTTCATGCCGCCCAGATCGCTCTCGTTGACATTCATCAGCTCCACTTTCCATTTTTGCCGCTCCGCGTAACGTGTATACATACGGAACAGGTCCGCCGCAAATAACGCGGCTTCCTCGCCGCCGGCGCCGCCTCTGATCTCCATAATGACATTTTTGCTGTCATTGGGGTCTTTGGGCAGCAGCAGCAGCGTGATCTCCTGTTTTAAGCGCTCGATGTCTTCCTTGCTTTGCGCCAATTCCTCTTTGAGCAGCGCACGGAACTCCTCGTCCTGTTTTTCGCCCAAAAGCTCCGTCGTTTCTTGCAGCACTTCCTCCGCTTTGCGATATTGTTCGTATTTTTCCATCAATGGCGTCATATCGCTGTACTCTTTCATCAGCGCACGCCATTTTTTCTGATCCGCAATGATCTCCGGGTCATTGACCTGATCTGCCAATGCGATGTATTTTCCTTTTAACTCCGCCAAACGTGTCAGCATACGTCATTCTCTCCTTCATGTTGCGCAAGTTTTCTGCCGCACACCACGCGATCCAGCCCCGCCAGATCCCGCAGCGTTCTGATCTCGGCAAAACCATGCGCCCGAAGCAGATCGCAGACCTCTTTTCCCTGCGCCTGCCCGATCTCCAAAAACAGCATACCGCCTGCTTTTAGCCAGATACGGCTTTCCTTCGCGATCCTGCGGTAAAAATCCAAACCGTCCCTGCCGCCGAACAATGCCAAGGAAGGCTCATAGTCCCGCACTTCCGCCATCAATGTTTTCATTTCTTCCTCTGTGATATAAGGCGGATTCGCGGTCAAAAGATCAAACTTTCCGCGCATATTTTCCGGTAATGGTCCAAACAGATCCCCCTGCAAAAAAATAGTATCTACACCATTCTCTTTGCCGTTTTTTCTTGCGAACGCAAGGGCATCTTCGCTGATATCCGTACCGTACGTCACTGCAATGCCGTTTTTTGCAAGGGCGATCGGAATGCAGCCGCTGCCCGTACAAATATCCGCCGCAAAATGAAAGTCTTCCTTCTTTGCCGCCTCCAGCGCCGCTTCCACCAGCACTTCCGTATCCGCTCTGGGGATCAGCACGCCTTCTCCCACCGCAAACGGCAGCCCCATAAATTCGCAGCTGCCTAAAATATACTGCAACGGACGGTTTTTCTCCCGCTCGCCTAAAAAAGCGTCGTATTTTTCCCACGCATCGTCCGTCAATATTTTCTCGCCTTCGGTCAAAAGCATCAGACGGCTCATGCCGCTTGCTTCCATCAACAGCCATGTCGCTTCCATCGCGGCGTTTTCCTTTCCGCAGGCAAACAGACGTGCTTTGCCGATGCAAAGCGCTTCCTCTGCCGTTTTACTCCGGCTCATCTTCCAATACCCCTTTCATCGCGGCGATCGCAGCTTCGATCTGATCGTCCGCAGGCTCCGCCGTTGTCAGCATCTGCAGGCAAAAACCGGGTTTGCTGACCGCAGCCACCAAAGGGTTTTCCGAATCGCCCGCCCAGCGGATCACTTCATAAGAGATCCCCGCAATAAACGGTACCAGACACAGCTTGATGAGCATACGGCTGAGTACGGAATCCGTCTGCACAAACAAAAACACGATGCAGCTGATGATAATGACAAAAAACAAAAAGCTCGTACCGCAGCGCTTATGCAGTCTGGAGCAGGGGCGGACATTTTCCACCGTCAGCTCCTTTTCGCTCTCAAAGCAGTTGATCGTCTTATGCTCTGCGCCGTGGTACTGGAACACCCGCTGGATCTCTTTCATGCGGGAGATGGCAAAGAGGTATCCCAGAAAAATCGCGATACGAATGACCGCCTCCACAATGCCCAATGCCCAAACAGGCACAAATGTCCGAAAGAAACTCCCCAGCCACACCGGCAGCAGGAAAAACAGACCGATGCCCAACACCAGAGAAATGCACACACTGGTATAAATCAGCACATCATTGATTTTATCCCCCAATTTTTCCTGTAAAAACTTCTCAAACTTCGTCGGCTCCGCGGCGTCCGCCCAGTCTTCTCCCGCGATCTGCGCAGAGCGCATCAAAATTTTGGTCCCTGTCACCAAGGAATCCAAAAATGCCGCGATGCCTCGCAAAATCGGCAGGCGAAACGGTCCTTTCACACCCAGACCCTTCCATTCATTCTTCTCTATCGTCAAGCCGCCTTCCGGGTTGCGCACTGCCATGGCATACATATGCTTTCCGCGCATCATCACGCCTTCGATCACGGCCTGTCCTCCGATTTTAGTTCGTTTCATTTTTCCACCTCTCTTTTTTTTGCGCAAAAATGCCACTTTATCTATAAAATACAAAACCATCCCTTGATTTTTTTCGTTTTTTCGGTACAAAAAAGGGCAGGGGCATACTCCCCCACCCTTTCGATGTCAGTCTTACTTTCTGCCGTACTTTTTGTTGAATTTTTCAACTCTGCCGCCGGCTTCTACCAGAAGTTTCTGGCTACCGGTGTAGAAAGGATGGCATTTCGAGCAAACCTCGACTCTGATCTCGTCCTTTGTGGAACCTGTTACAAATTCATTGCCGCAGTTACATTTTACTGTTACCTGCTTGTAATCGGGATGGCTTCCTTCTTTCATTTTTTTCACCTCTTCTATTTTTTCGTTCATCAATAATCCACGATTATTTAAAGACAACGTGGGTATTATAACACACAATTTTACCCATTGCAAGCGTACGCGATGCTTTTTTCGGGCAAAAAAGCGATTATTTCTCATTTTTCTGCCATGTTTTGATCCAGATCGGAAGCCGCTCGGTAAATTCCGCATTACTCTGTGTCTTTTTGAGCAGATCCAGCATACCTTCGGTCAGTTCCGTCACGCCCATACGCTCCGAAAGTCGCCGCAGCAAATAGCAGCTTTCCAATTCCTTTGGCTCAAGCAAAATTTCTTCCCGTCTGGTTCCGGAACGGACCACATCTATAGCGGGAAAAATCCTGCGTTCCGCCAAGCGTTTATCCAACACCAGCTCCATATTGCCGGTCCCTTTGAATTCCTCAAAAATGACCTCGTCCATTTTACTGCCGGTTTCCACCAGCGCCGTCGCCAGTATCGTGAGGCTGCCGCCATGCTCGATATTTCTGGCTGCGCCGAAAAATTTCTTCGGGCTGTAAAGTGCCGCAGGGTCCAGACCGCCCGACAAAGTTCTGCCGCTGGACGGAATGATGAGGTTATACGCACGGGAAAGTCTTGTGATACTGTCTAAAAGAATGACCAGATCTTTCCCCTGCTCTACCATGCGCTTCGCGCGTTCCAGCACCATTTCCGCCACCCGTTTGTGATGCTCCGGCTCCTCATCGAATGTGGAATAAAAAATCTCCACATTCTCTCCGCAGATACTGCGCTGCAGATCGGTCACTTCCTCCGGTCTTTCATCGATCAGCAAAAGGATCAAGTGGACCTTCGGGTGATTTTTCACCAACGCGTTTGCGATTTCTTTTAATAAAGTAGTTTTGCCCACTTTCGGCGGCGCAACGATCATGCCGCGCTGCCCCTTGCCGATGGGCGCCACCAGATCGATCATACGCCCCGCAAGCTGTTTTGGCTCTGTTTCCAGATGCAGTTTTTCCGTCGGATAAATCGGTGTCAAGCTCTCAAAATGCGGGCGTCTTGCCGCCTGCTCGGGCAGATCGCCGTTGACGCTTTTGACAAACAGCAAAGCGCCGTATTTCTCATTTTCTTTCGCCAGACGGATATTCCCGCAGACCGCGTCCCCGTTTTTTAACTGAAAGCGTCTGATCTGGGAAGGTGACACATAAATATCCCCCACCCCCGGCAGAAAATTCTCCTGACGTAAAAAACCGTAACCGTCCGCCATCACTTCCAAAATGCCGCCGCCTTCCGGGTGCACCTGCGGCTTTTGCGCTTCTTCCTGCGCTTCTTCCTGCCGCTTCGGCTCGTCCGCCTCTTGCAGTGCATAAAGCGCTTCCAACAGTTCCTGTTTTTTCATCGTCGTGATCGATTTGATTCCTGCCTGCTTTGCCGCTTGCCGCAGTTCCTGCAGCGTCATTTGTTCCAATTCAGACTTCATGCAAATACGCGCTCCGTTTCTTTGATTTTACACATATGCCGGCTTATTCCTTGGGGATCTTCAGTTCCATACCGCTGTGCAGTGTATCGGTTTCGGACAGACCGTTTGCCTCCAGAATTCTGGTATAGTAAATGCCGTTGCCGTAAAAATCCTGTGCGATGCTCCAGTAAGTGTCACCGTCTTTGGTCGTATAGGTTTCCGTAGCGGAAGAAGTGCTGCCTGCAGGTGTGCTTTCTGTGCCCTCACCGCTTTGTGTACCTTCCTCGCCATCTGTCTGCTTTGCGGAATCGGGATTGGTCAAAGCGTCAAGCTGTTCCTGCAGCTGCATATTTTTCAGCTGTTCTTCCTCATATTTCTGGCTCAACTCTGTCGTGTCCTGCAGCTGTCCATTCAGACTTTCCACCTTGCTGCTTAAGGAAATGCAGCGGAACGCCAAAAAAATCACCAATACCAGCGCGATCACGCATAAAATGATCATCAGCTTGCTTCTGCCGCCGCGCTCTTCGTAATCGTCATAATCGTCCTCATAAAGATAGTCCAGATTTTCCTGTTTTGCCTTCGCTTCAAAGTCGATGTCCTCATAACGTCTTTCCTCGCGGAAAGGCAGTTCCTCACGCTCTGCGGGTTTTGCTTTTTTCTTCTTTGCGGGTGCCATCGTCTGGATCGTAACTTCCTCTACGATCTTGGATTTACGCTTTGCGGGCATTCTGCTGACATACTGTATACCATCATCATATGCATCTTGATCGATGGTATGACTTTTCAATGTTTCCTCCTGTTTCGCTCTTGCCCGACGGGAAACGTAGCGGGTGGGTTCTCCCTCCTGTTTGGGTTCTTGCGGGAAGCGCTCCAATTCCTGTCCGACCTGCTGCATTCTGGCTTCCCTTACTTCCTCCACGTCTTCTCTGACGGGTGTGCGGGAACGGTGGTATTCCGCTTTTTCCTCTCTGCCCATCAAAGGGTGCGTCTGCATCAAAATATCCACTACCTCTTTGGGCAGGTCCTGATACAATCCTTCATAATAAGACGCTTTCGATTGCCCGTTTTGCTCTGTGGCGGAGCCGGATTTGTTCTTTTCGTTTTCCATGAGATTCCCTCCGAAATAAAATGATATTCCTATTTATCTGGTCTGCTTTTTTCCTGTAAAAACAGTTTTTCTGCATAAATTTGCATAAAATGCCTATCATATTTTTTTATTTTACATTCTATTTTTGAAAGTGTCAACCAAGTGTACTTTTTTTCAATTTTTTGTAAGTTTTTCCGGCTTTTCGCGGTATAAAACCATTGCGCAAACTGCAAAAAACTGCATTTTTTTATGATTTTTTCCCGAATTCTTAAAATTATCCTCTTTACATCTGCCAGACGATTCATTATACTATATTATATTTACATAAGACAGACTGCAAAAAAGAATTTTCCTCTTTTTTGCATCAAATATACCTAACAGTCATAACTATCGAAAAAAAGGAAGTGATCCCATGAAAATAGAAAAAGTCAGTGAAAATCAGCTGCGTATGACATTAGACCATCAAGATCTTCTGGACAGAGGTCTGCAGTTGGAAGACCTGATCAAGCCTTCCGACCGCACACAGGCGCTTTTTCGGGATATCATGGAGCAGGCTTTGGAGCAATATGATTTTATTTCGGAAAACACCCCTCTGATGGTAGAGGCTGTACCCGCAGGCGTTGACGGCATTACGATCATCGTAACCAAGATCGATCAGAAAGACCACGCCACAGAGGCTTCTAAACTGGGTCCGCAGTCCAGAGAACAGCGTCGGTTCAAAAAGAAACCGATGGAGCAGATCGACCGTGAACAGGCAGCAGGCAATGCGATGCTGATTTATTCTTTCGCAGGGCTGGACGATGTGATCGATGTCTGCCTGCGTCTGGACGAAGAATACCACGGTGCCAGTGCGTTATACAAAAATAACGGGCGGTATTTCCTGATTCTGCAATCCGATGCCGCCGTTGCAGGCGACGAAACGGAAGATCTGGAATCCGTACTGAACGAATACGGTCAAAAACACGTTTCCAATATCCTCTCCAAGTATTACCTGGTAGAGCACGGCGAAACGCTGATCGAAAACAAAGCCGTCAAAACTCTGGCAAAAAACTTTAGCTGATCTATCTGCCCCGACAAAGCGTTGTATGCTTATGTCGGGGTTTTTCTTTTTTTCGGGTCCGGTTTTTCTGCAAACAAAAGCAGGAGTTTCTCGGGTAATATCGTCCCGAAAAAACTCCTGCTTTTTTTCTCCGCCTGTCAAAGTCGGAAAAAATTCATTCTATGTGAAAATTATGGGGAAAAATTTTCTTTTTGGTTTTCTTATGCGTTCAGTGCATCGATTACATCAGAGCTTACCACTGTGCGACCATCGATGGAAATAACTTCTTTTTCCGCTTTCATGCTCTTGCCGTTTACAGTGTAGTCAGCACTGTCCAAAGTAAATACTGCGGTCACGTCGTCCTGTGTCAGGGTAATGGTTCTTGCCTGCGCATTCCATTCTACCGCATAACCCAGTTCTTCCGCTGCACTGCGCAGCTGCACATCTACCGCTTCTGTTGTTTTTACATCTACCTGTGTTTCCGCAGCTTCTGCTTCCTCTGCGGTGTTCAGCAGCAGAATGAAAGAAGGTGTGGTCTGTGCGGGAATGCTTCTTGTGGTGATGTCATAGAATACCACTGCTTCTGCACCCTTTACGTCCTCTGCACTAAAGATCATTCTTGCGCCGTTGACATGCTGGATCACGGTATCTTCGGAAATGTTCAGCTGCAGCTGCAGTTTCTCACTAAACAGATTTTCGTCAAACTGACCGATTGCGATATTGCCTGCCTCTGTGTTTGCAATCACTGCCGCAACTTCACCCAGGTAAGGGGGCATGCTCATACCCATCGGTGCCATCGCGTCGTAAATAACGGTGATCTCCATACCCTCTGTCAGGTCATCTGCCTGCAGGTAGCTGCCATCTTCTCTGTTAACGATCACTGTACCGCCTACGAAGAAACGCAGACCGCCGTTTTCGTTATCCATCCATACGATCACACCGTCATCTGTTGTTTCTACAGACTCTACAGTGCCACTCTGGCTGATGAATGCCGCATTTTCCTCTGCCTGCACATCTTCTGCCGCATCAACGGAAATGGGAGTTGCACTTACATTTGCGTCCTGTGTATCTTCCGCGAAAGCCTGTGTGGTTCCCAGTGCCAGAATCATTGCCAATACTGCTGCGCTAACTTTTACATTCTTTTTCATTTTGTTTACCTCCTAAAAATTCCTCGTTTTTTTGTTTTTCTTGGGGAATGTGTTTTTGTTTTTTTGTTTTACACTGCATATGACGGAGCGTTTTAAAAAAGAGTTCCCTATTTTTTTAAATTTTTTATGTTTTTATTTTTGTACAAAAAAAGCGGCTGTTTTTCTCTCCACGCCGCTTATAATTACATATTCTCAAATTTATTCGCCCAGTTTCCGATAATGCGCCTTCATACAATCGAAACTTTCCTCACTGATGACATGCTCCATACGGCAGGCATCCTCCAGAGCCGTTTCTTTGGAAACCCCCAGCTGCATCAGCATCTGTGAGATCACCGTATGCCGCTCCAACACCTGTTCCGCCTTCTGGCGTCCTTTTTCGCTCAAGGTGATTCTGCCTTTTGGTTCCATATGAATATAATCGTTTTCCCGCAGTTTTTTCATGGCATTGCTGACACTTGGTTTGCTGAATCCCATCTCTGTAGCAATATCGATCGAACGGACATAGCCCGTTCTTCTTTCCAGAATCAGTATCGTTTCCAAATAATCCTCCATGGATTCCCCTGTACGCATACTGCCGTTTCACCTCCGTTTTTTCCTATTGTTATGGTATCAAAAAAACATCTGCTTGGCAATCTTTTTTCCCGAAGCGCTTGACAAGGCTTTTCTTTGGCTGCATGATGAAAGCAGACCATTTTCGGAAAGAAAGGAGCTGTTTTGATGCCCGCTCATCCTACCCTTGCATTTACATTCCCCGCCGATGCAAGCTCACCTGCTTTCCTTGCGCAGCTGCAAGCTCTGCAGGACGAAGCTTACCGCGACTTTCACAGCCGTCTGCTCAAAAGCGAACTGCCGCTGATCGGGATACGCACCCCTTTGCTGCGAAAAATCGCGAAACAGATCGCGAAAGAAAACGGCATTGCGTTTTTAGAGCACTCTCCCTGCAGGTATTATGAAGAACGGGTGCTTTACGGTATGGTATTGTGCGCACTCAAACTGCCCTACGCCGAATTTTTGCCCTATTGCACGCATTACATCACGCATCTGGTGGAAAACTGGGCACTTTGCGACCTGTTTTGCGGTGAAGTGAAAAAAATGCCGACCCTGCAAAAAGATGATTTCTTCTCTTACCTGCAAGCACATTGGCTCTACAGCGAAAACCCTTGGGAAGTACGCACCGCACTTGTGCTTTTGTTGGAAGTTTATCTGCAGGAAGCCTATATTGACGATGTTTTACGCCTAATCGGCACCGTACGTCCAAACGGCGCGTATTATGTGGAAATGGCGCAAGCGTGGCTGTTGAGCGTGGCATTTGTAAAGTTTCGGGAAAAAACACTTGCATTCCTTCTCGGTGACACCCGTCCGGAACGCAGTGTACTGCAAAAAACCGTACAAAAATGCAGGGATTCCTACCGTATTTCACAAGAAGATAAGACAATGCTTTCTTCCTTATTCAAATAAAAAAACAGCCGTTTTTTTCTTCGAAAAGAAATAACGGCTGTTCTTTGTTTGCTTATTCGATGCTTGTCACTTCATAACCGGCATCTGTAACGGTTTTTTTCAACGCTTCCTCGCTGACCTCTTTTTCCAGTGTAACGGTCGCGCACTTGCCTTCCAGACTGACCTCCGCCTGCACACCGTCCATCGCGTTGAGTGCCTGCTGTACTCTGCCTGTGCAGTGCGTACACATCATACCTTCAATATGCAATACTTTTTTCATGGATATCTCCTCCTTTTGTTTCGCTTGTTCCTCCGCTTGCAAAAGCGGCTGTATCTTACTCTGTTCGTTCTCCTTTTGCAGGGAAGGACGAAACAGCTTTAATCTTAATGCATTGCCGACCACAAATACCGAACTGCAGCTCATCGCAGCTGCAGCAAACATCGGGTTCAGTTTCCACTGGAGTACATGGTAGAACACACCCGCCGCAAGCGGAATACCGCAGGCATTATAGAAAAATGCCCAGAACAGATTCTGCTTGATATTGCGTATCGTCGCGCGGCTCAGCTCCACTGCCGTCACCGCATCACGCAAATCGCTTTTCATCAGTACGATATCCGCCGATTCCATCGCGACATCGGTACCCGCACCAATCGCAATGCCCACGTCCGCGCGCACCAAAGCAGGTGCGTCGTTGATACCGTCACCGACCATCGCGACTTTTTTGCCGCTTTCCTGCAAGATGCGCACTTGCTTCTCTTTTTCTTCCGGCAGCACTTCCGCAATGACTTCTATGCCCAAAGGCTTTGCGATCGCCTCTGCGGTACGGCGGTTATCCCCCGTCAGCATCATCACGGTAATGCCCATATCATGAAACGCTTTCACCGCCGCGGGGCTGCCTTCTTTTAATACGTCCGCCAATGCCAGAATACCGATCAGTTTGCCGTCCGAGGCAAAAAAGAGCGGTGTTTTTCCTTCTTTGGCAAACTGCTCTGCGCTTTCTTGCGCCTGCTTTACATCAATTCCTCTTGCCTGCATCATTTTCAAATTACCGCCAAGCACCTGCCTGCCGTCCACATTCGCTTCGATACCTTCGCCCGGTGTCGCAAGCAGATCTTTTGCCGAAAACAGAGAAATCCCTCTGCTTTTTGCCTCCTCCACCACGGCACTTGCTAACGGATGCTCCGAAAGCTGTTCCAACGATGCCGCGATTTGAAGCAGTGCTTCCTCGCTGATGCCCTCTGCCGCAAGATCTGTCACGCGGGGTTTTCCTTCCGTCAATGTTCCGGTTTTATCCAATACCACCACATCAATATGATGCGCTGTTTCCAAACTTTCGGCGGATTTGATCAAAATACCGTTTTCCGCGCCTTTTCCCGTTCCTACCATAATGGCGGTCGGTGTCGCAAGCCCCAGCGCACAGGGGCAGGAAATCACCAGTACCGCGATCCCGATGGAAAGCGCAAAGCTGAATGTTGCCCCGGTGAGCAGCCATACCACAGCAGACACCAGGGCGATCGTCATGACAACAGGCACAAACACCCCTGCCACACGGTCCGCCAGCTTCGCGATCGGCGCTTTGGAAGCAGAGGCTTCCTCTACCAGTGCAATGATACGGGAAAGCGCGGTATCACTGCCCACATGTGTCGCTTCCATACGGAAATAACCGCTTTTGTTCACGGTCGCACCGATCACCGTATCTCCGACCTGCTTTTCTACGGGGATACTTTCCCCTGTGATCGCGCTTTCGTCCACCGCGGAAAATCCTTCCACGATCGTGCCGTCCACAGGGATACTCTGCCCCGGACGCACCACCAAAATATCACCGATTTTGACATCTTCCACCGCAATCTCACGCTCTGTACCGTCCTGCCAGAGCGTAGCGGTCTTTGGCGCCAGATCCATCAAATGCGAAATCGCTTCGGAAGTCTTGCCTTTTGATCTTGTTTCCATATATTTTCCCACCGTGATCAGCGTCAAAATCATGGCGGCGGATTCAAAATACATCTGCATCGCGTGCCCATGCGCACCGGAAAGATCGCCTCTGCCCATTGCGTATGCCATCGCGAATATTTCCCATACGCTGTAGATCACAGAGGCACCCGCGCCAATGGCGATCAGCGAGTCCATATTCGGCGCACGGTGCCAAAGCGCCCGCAGCCCTACCGTAAAATATTTCTGATTGATGATCAACACCGGTATCGTCAGCAAAAGCTGTGTGAGCGCGAATATCATCGTATTTTCCTCACCCAGAAAGATCCCCGGCAAAGGTGCGCCCATCATATGCCCCATCGAGAGATAGAATAACGGCAGCAAAAAACAAAAAGAGGCGATGAGCCGTCGTTTCATTCCCGCCATTTCTTCCGCTGCCACGTTTTTGGGAGCTTCTTCTTTTTTCTCCCCCGCAACCGAAGCGCCGTATCCGCCTTTTTGCACCGCAGTGATGATCTGCGCGGTATCTATGCTGTTTTCATCGTATTCTACCACCATACTGTTTTGCAGCAGGTTCACATTGACACACTGCACCCCCGCAAGCTGCCCCACGCTTTTTTCGACATGTGCGGAGCAGGCAGAGCAGGTCATGCCTGTTACATCAAATTTTTGTTTCATACCTTGTCACCTTCATATAGTTAGTTTCAAGAAACTCATTTCCAAGTAGAATTGTATCCTTTTTTCCCTTCTCTGTCAATACAAGATCGGCTACAATATTTTTCCTGACAAAAAATCCCTTCTTTTTCTTTTTTCCAACCAAAATCCGTCATATTTTACATACTTTTAACAATTTTATGCAGGAAGATTTTTCCCCCGCATCTTACAATACCATCAAACAAAACAATGAAAAAAAGGAGATCTTTCATTTGTACGCAGTTATCGACATCGGCTCAAATACCATTCGTCTGGTCATTTATAAAATAGAAGACGGAAGGATCAGAGCTTTACTCAATAAAAAAAGCCCTGCCGGTCTGGCAGGCTATGTCAGCAAAGAAAATATCCTGAAAAAAAGCGGTATTCAAAAGGCTGTTGCCGTTCTAACAGAATTTCGGGAGATCTTGCAGTATATCCCCGTCAAAGAGGTATTTCCCTTTGCCACCGCTTCCCTGCGTAATATCAATAACGCGCCGGAAGTGCTGGACGCTATCCGTTTGGCAACAGGTTTTTCAGTCCGTATTCTCTCGGGAGAAGAAGAAGCAATATTTGACTACTACGGCGCATTGCAAACAACAGATATGTCGCACGGACTATTGACAGATATCGGCGGCGGCAGCACAGAGCTTGTTCTATATGAAAACCAAGCGATACTGACCGCATCTTCCCTGCCGATCGGGTCCCTCAATCTATACCGCAGGTTTGTCAAACACCTGATACCCGAAAAAGACGAGCTGCATAAAATCCGCAAGGAAGTACGCCGTCAGCTCAAGACATTACCCGACCCCAAACGACCTGTCAGGCATCTGTGTGCCATTGGCGGCACGGCACGCGCCGCGCTGCAGATGGTACAAAGCTGTTGTGATATGGAGCCGTTTGCGCCCAATACCTACCCGCCGGATTATCTGCAGCATCTCTTAAACTGTGCAGAGGAAAATCCAAAGGCATTCATCAAAGAGCTGCTGCACCACGCACCCGATCGGGTACATACTTTTCTGCCCGGCATAGCCGTGCTTTACAGCATCGCGGATTTTTACGGCATAGAAAGCATCGCAACCGTGCATTACGGCGTCAGAGAGGGCTATCTGTATCATTTACTGGAGCAAAGAGGTGAGATCCATGGCTGAAAATCCTTACAGCTTTACCCAAAACAGAGAACTGTCCTGGCTGAAGTTCAACGACCGCGTATTGAGCGAAGCCATGGACGAAACACTGCCGCTTTTGGAACGGCTGAAATTTTTATCTATCTTTACCACCAATCTGGACGAATTTTTCATGATCCGTGTCGGCAGTTTATTCGATATGATGCACGTCAAAGCCAACGCCATAGATAATAAATCCGGCATGACACCCCGTCAGCAGTTGGACGCGATCTATCAGGAAGTGCATACACTGTGTGAAAAACGAGATCGCATTTTCCAAGATCTTTCCGCGCAACTGCAGGTACACGGTATCTTCCATCTGCGCTATGAGGAACTGGAAGCGGTAGAGCAGAAATTTGTGAAGCAGTATATGAAAACTTCTATCTTGCCGATCCTTTCCCCGCAGATCGTAGATACGCACCACCCGTTTCCGCATCTGCAAAATAAAGTCATTCACATCTGCGCAAGGCTGCGGCTGAAAAATAAAGAGGTTTTTGCACTCATTCCACTGCCCGCAGCTTTGCCGGAGCTGTTATTTCTGCCCGGGCATGAACTGCGCTTTGTGCGTATGGAAGATGTGATCCTTTCCCTGATTCATCTTGTGTTTGAAAGCTACACCGTTGTGGAAAAAGGCTGCATCTGCATCACCAGAAACGCAGACATTAACCCCGACGATGAAGCTTTTGATATAGGCAGCGACTTTCGTATTAAAATGAAGAAAGTACTTGGACAAAGACGACGTCTGGCACCGGTACGTATGGAGGCATCGACTGTTTTCAGCGATATCCTGCAAAACTACCTGTGTGAACACTTGCTTTTGGAGCCGCAGATGATTTATGTCAGCGACGCACCGATGACGACAGGGTATGTATTTACACTGGCGGAGCGTCTTTCCGAAATCAAACAGAGAGCGTTGACCTATCCTTCTTTCCAACCGCAGCCCTCCCCGCATATCCGTAAAAACGAGAGTATCCTGCGGCAAGTGCAAAAAGAAGATATTCTGCTGTCTTATCCCTATGAGAGCATGGAACCTTTTTTGCAGATGGTGAAGGAAGCCTCCAATGACCCTTCCGTCATCTCAATTAAAATTACGATCTATCGTCTTGCGCGCAAGACAAAATTAGTGGAATATCTTTGCAATGCAGCAGAAAACGGCAAAGATGTCACCGTTTTGATCGAGCTAAGGGCAAGATTTGACGAACAGAACAACATCGACTGGTCAGAACGGCTGGAAGAAGCCGGCTGTAGTCTGATTTACGGGCTGGAAGACTATAAAGTACATTCCAAAATCTGTCTGATCACGAAAAAAGAACGCGGCGAAATCCGCTATATCACACAGATCGGCACGGGAAATTACAACGAAAAGACAGCCGCGATGTATACCGATCTTTCCTTGATGACTGCCGATCAAACAATCGGGCAGGAAGCAAATGTGTTTTTCCAAAACATGGGTATCGGCAATCTGATGGGGAATTATCATACCCTTCTGGTTGCTCCCGTTTCCCTGAAAAGCACGATTTTGAAACTGATCGATGAAGAAATCGCCAAAGGCGAAGCCGGCAGAATTTTCTTGAAGCTAAACTCCCTGACAGATATTGACATCATGGAACGGCTGAAGGAAGCCTCCTGCGCCGGTGTCCGTATTGTGATGATGATACGCGGTATCTGCTGTCTGCTGCCGCAGGTCGCAGGAAAAACGGAAAACATCACCGTTTTCCAAATCGTCGGCAGATTTTTGGAACATTCCCGTGTATATTGTTTCGGCAGCGGAAGCAATGAAAAAATGTATATCTCCTCCGCTGATTTTATGACCAGAAATACTGAGCGCAGGGTGGAAGTCGCCTGCCCGATCTACAGTCCTGCCATACGCGCGCAAATCCATGAAATACTGGATATTTGTGCTGCGGATACTGTCAAGGCAAGACTATTATGCGCAGACGGCACCTACTCCAAAAAAGCAACGACCGCTTCTCCTGTCGATAGCCAGCAAGTCCTGATGCGCCGCGCGGAAGAAGCAGCGAATGCACAGGAAAAAACGCAGCACCGCTCCACTTCCCTGCTTTCCGCGTTTTTACGGAAGCTGCGCATCGGTTAAATCAAAACCACTCTCTCCCATTTGCATCGGTGTGGAGCAACTTCTCCCGCTCCACACCAAAATCAAAAGGGTGTTACATATTATTTTCATTTTTCATTCTTACCCCAAAAACGCCTTTTCCTCCGACAGAGAAAGGGCATTTTTTTATTTTCAGGCAAACAAAAAAGGCGTTCGCTTCCCATGCGACACCTTTTTTTACAAGATGTTTAACGCCCCTCTGTTTTCAAATACTGCGCCTGATAAGTAAGCAAAAGCTGCTCCATTTCCTCCAGACTCTCTGTATGATTGATTTTCTGCCGCAGTTCGGAAGCGCCTTTCAATCCTTTCGTATACCACGCAAGATGCTTGCGCATTTCCCGGATACCAATGTAATCTCCTTTAAAGGCGATCAGCATTTTGGCATGGCGCATCGCGGTCTGTATGCGTTCGTCCAAAGACGGCTCCGCCAAAAGCTCGCCCGTTTTCAGATAATGTAACGTCCGTTTGAAAATCCACGGATTGCCCTGCGCACCGCGTCCGATCATCACCGCGTCGCAGCCCGTCTGCTCTATCATACGCGCCGCGTCCTGCGGGGTAACAATATCGCCGTTACCGATTACAGGAATGGAAACGGCTTTTTTCACCTGCCGAATGATCTCCCAATCCGCCTTTCCGCTGTAGTACTGTTCCCTTGTCCTGCCATGCACCGCCACTGCGGCAGCGCCGTTTGCCTCTGCGATCTGCGCAATTTCCACGGCATTGATATGCGCATCGTCAAAGCCTTTGCGGAATTTGATCGTCACGGGTTTTTTCTGGCTTTCGACCAATGCCTTCACGATTTTCCCCACCAAAGGCGGATTTTTGGTCAACGCGCTGCCTTCGCCGTTTTTGACGATTTTCGGCGCGGGGCAGCCCATATTCACATCTAAAATATCAAACGGATAGCGCTCCAGTTTCTGTCCGATCTCGCCCATCAGCACAGGGTCGGAGCCAAACAGCTGCACTGCCGCGGGGCGTTCCGCTTCTGCTAATTTCAGCAAAACTTCCGTATTGCGGTTTTCATACTGCAAGCCCTTGGCACTGACCATCTCCGAGTACACCATGCCGCAGCCCATTTCCTTGCAAAGCAGCCGAAACGGCAGATCTGTGACCCCTGCCATCGGCGCCAGAAATACATTATTTTCTATTGTTACAGAGCCGATCTGCATCGTTATCCTCCTCTATCTTTTTTTTGCGTTCGACTGCTATCATACCAGAAAAAACACTCTGCCGCAAGACTTGCCGCCTTTCTTTGCGCAAAAAAAAGGAATCCTTTCAGATTCCTTTTTTCATTCAACGGTTCTTGTAATACAGTATTTTCAGTCCCTTCAGCGTCAAAAAAGGGTCTAATACGTCAAATATCTTTTTCTCCGGGTCGATCACCCGCGCCAAACCGCCTGTCGCGATCACTTTCATATCCGGCATACCCAATTCCTCTTTCAAGCGTTTGATGATATACACCGTCTGCCCGGTATGCCCCACCACAAGACCGGCACGGATACTGCCGACTGTGTTTTTTACAATCACGCACTGCGTTTTTTTGATCTCGATTTTGGGCAGACTCGCCGTTCTTTCATACAGCGCTTCGGCACAAATCGAAATACCCGGTGTGATCAGTCCCGTCAAAAATTCCGATTTTTCATTGATCACATCAAATGTATTGGCAGTCCCGTAATCGATCACAATAGCAGGACCGCCGTAAATCTCATTTGCCGCCACCAGATCGACGATACGGTCCGCACCGACTGCCTGCGGGTTATCCCGTTTGACCACAATACCTGTTTTCATTCCCGCCGAAACGATCATCGGCTCGATGCCGAAATACCTGCGTATCCCCTGCGTCAGGGAATACATGATATCCGGTACCACGGAAGAAATGATAACTCCATCGATACAGCTTGCCTTCACATCGGACGCGTCAAACAAAGAATGAATGAATAACCCCGTTTCGTCCGCCGTACGGTTATGCGCCGTCGCCATACGCCAGCACTTGATCAGTTTATCGCCTTTATATACCCCCAACGTATAGTTGGTGTTTCCAACATCAATTACCAACAGCACCTTACAAACTCCTCTCGCCGCGTCTTTTACCGAAAGCACTTTTTCCCATCATTCCGAAAGCGGTTTTTCTCATAAATGATGCGCAGACCATGCAAAGAAAGCGCCGGTTCGTAAACATCAAAGATCTCGCCGTTTTCATCTACCGTTTTCGCCAAGCCACCGGTCGCGACGACTTTAACCCGGTCTAAAGAAAGCTGCTCCTTGATCTGTTCGATCATATACACCGTTTCCCCGATGTGGGAAAGCACCAGACCCGCCTGTAAGCTCTCCACAGTATTACGCGTGATAATGCTTGGCGGCATTTTGATCTCGAATTTTGGCAGTCGTGCCGTTCTTTGAAACAGCGCGTCCGCACAAATCTGCAATCCCGGCGCGGTGATACCCGTCAAAAACTCGCCGTTTGCACCCACCACGTCAAATGTTGTGGCAGTGCTGTAATCAATCACGATTGTCGGGCCGCCGTACATCTCATATGCCGCTACCAGCTTTACGATACGGTCGGTCCCCATTTCTTTCGGATTTTCCATGCGCAGGTTAATACCGGTTTTCATACCGCTGCGCACCTGGATCGGGTCGATCTTCAAATACTTCCGTATGCCGTTTAAAAAAGAATACATCACATTAGGCACCACGGAAGAAACTACCACTGCCTCAATCTGGGAGATCTGCACCTCTGAATGCTCGAACAGTGCTTTAAGCGTCATACCCGTTTCATCTGCCGTACGGTTGCTCTGTGTGGTCAAACGCCAGCTTGCCACCAAGCGTTCTCCGTCGAAAACACCCAGCACGCTGTCGATATTACCTATATCTATTACTAAAATCATCGTTTTTTTCGCTCCTGTCGGTTTGTTTCCTCTGCCGACGGCTTTCTGCCGCCTTTTTCCCTCAGACAAACACCATTATAACAGGTCACAGGATTATTACAATAACTTTTTGCGTTTTTCGTTAATTTTACTACAAAGTTTCGCCAGCATCTGTCTTTTCCACGTTTTTGAGCAGTTCCTCACGCATCTGTTTGCCGTCTTTTGTAAAAAAGACGGTGTACCACATCTGCAAAGCACGAAACAGTTCCGCCTCTTGCCGCTGCAAGCGTTTGATCTCCAATTCCGCGCCGATCTGGTCAAAATCGAAGTCGTCCTCACGCTGCACGGTTTCGAAATACACCTCGCCGTTTTCGTAAAAACCAATCAAAAATGTGCAGTTCAGTTTCTGCGCCAATACAATGCAGATTGTTTTCACTTCTTCCAAAATCTGTTCCGGCAGTGCCGCAAATGCAGGTTCCAGAAAATATTTCTGCGCGGCACAATCCGCCGCTGCCAGTACTTTTTTCTCCATTTATGCTTCCACTCCTCTGATGGATACTTCTCCGGAAAAAACCACTTCTTCCTTCCCGTTATCCAAGCGCTGTACCAAAAGCTCGCCGTCCTCTGTCACATCCAACGCCCGCGCAAGGAAACTGTCTTTGCCCAGCACACGCACTTCCTGATCCAGCGTCACGCAACGTTTGCGGTAATCCTCCAACAACGGCAGAAAACCGCCTGCCTCACAAAACAGCGCATAATCCCGTTCGATATGACGCATACACGCTGCAAGCAGCTTGGTGCGAGAAATCTCCCTGCCACATTCGATACGCAGGGAAGTAGCTTTCTTTTCCAGCTCCGGCGGGAACGCTTCCGTATTGACATTGATACCGATACCCACCGAAATAAAGTAGATCTGTGTCATTTCGCACTCCATTTCCGTCAGTATCCCAACGACTTTTTTCCCGTTTATCAGAATATCATTAGGCCATTTGATCTTGGGCGAAAGCGATAATTCCTCCTCGATCGCACGACAGACGGAAAGCCCGCTTAAAAGCGTGAGCAAAGAAGCCTTGGCAGGGTGGATCTTCGGACAAAGCATCAGACTCATCCAGATGCCGCTGCCTTCCGGTGATTCCCATACCCTGCCCCTGCGTCCTCTGCCGGCACTTTGGTGTTCCGCCACCGCAAGCGTACCTTCCTTGGCACCTTCTGCCGCCAGACGACGAATGCAGGCATTGGTAGAATCCGTATCTTTATAAAAATACAGCGGTCTGCCCATTTTTTCCGTATCTAACGCCTCTTGCAGTTCCGCTTCGTTATACAGCTGTACGGTATTTTGCAGGCGATAGCCCTTATTGGTCACCGCCTCCACCTGATAGCCTTCCTCACGCAGCTTGCGAATCCCTTTCCATACCGCACTGCGGGACACCTGAAGCCTTCTGCCGATCTCCTCGCCGGAAAGAAAGCCTTCCTCCTGCCGCAGCAGTTCCAATATCTTCCGATACATACACGCACCTGCCTTTTTTTCTGTGTAACAAAAAGGACAGTACACAAATTCCCTTTTTTGGGGGCGGCACTGTCCTTTTTCTTTCGATCACGCTTTTATTTTGCCTGTTTTGCCTTGTCGTTTGTACGGCTTAAGAATTTGTCCAGTCCGATGATGGCACGACCATGTGTTCCTTCGCAGATCTTATCTACTTCATCGTATGCCTTTACGCTGAATGTCAGCAGCTTGCCCTGTACTTCGGACAGTTCCACAACGATACGTACTTTCATGCCGACCGGTGTAGCAGCCAGATGCTTCAGATCGAATGTGGTGCCAACGGTTGCATAGCCTTCCGGCAGGAAAGGAGATACCGCACCGATCGCTGTGCCTTCGATCCAGCTGATCAGCTGAGGAGATGCGAATACAGGTACTTTTTCGTTGCCGAAATGTACGGCAGTATGGCTTTCCTCTACGATATGCTCTGTTTCAAAATTGATGCCAGGTACGATATTATTCATTTCCATCGGTGATCTCTCCTTCTTTTGCTTGTGTTTGAACGGGTTGTGTCGGCTCTGTCCGGTGTGCAGGTTCTGTCTGTTCTTCCTGTGCCTCGACTTCAGCCTCTTGCTGAGCGGACGCAATGCCTAAAATCTCATTGCGCACCTTTTCATCAAACAGGGTGCGGAATTCGTCCCCTGTGATTTTTTCTTTCTGTACCAAAAGTCTTGCGGAAGCGTGCAGTACTTCCATATTTTCACGCAGCAGGCGCAGCGCTTCCGCGTATGCCGCGCTGATGATACGGTTGACTTCTTTATCAATGGTCGTTGCCACCGCTTCGCTGTAGTTTCTGGTATGTCCCCAATCCCTGCCGATGAAAACTTCATCGTTTTCACCGCCGAACTGGATGGGACCCAAAAGCTCACTCATGCCGTAACGCGTTACCATTGCTCTGGCAAGCTGAGAAGCGCGCTCGATATCGTTGGAAGCGCCTGTTGTAATGTCTTTGATAACGATTTCCTCTGCGGCACGTCCGCCCAAGAGGCTAATCAACTCTTGTTCCATATACAGCTTTGTCATATACATTCTGTCCTCACTGGGCAGCGGCATGGTATAACCGCCCGCCATACCGGTGGGGATAATCGAAATGCTGTGTACGGGATCCTGCTCACTGAGCAGTTCGAACAGGATCGCATGACCGCTTTCGTGATATGCGGTGATATATTTTTCTTTCTCGGAGATGACTCTTGTCTTTTTCTCCGTGCCTACTCCAATTTTAATCAGCGCTTTTTGCAGGGTTTCCATATCAATGGCGGTCTTATTATCCCTTGCGGCAAGCAGCGCCGCTTCATTAAGCAAATTGGCAAGGTCTGCGCCGGTAAAGCCTGCTGTGGTCTGCGCCACTACTTTCAAATCTACTTCGGGCGCCATGGGTTTGCCTTTGGAATGCACCCGCAAAATGGCTTCCCTGCCCTTTACGTCGGGTCTGCCGACATACACCTGTCTGTCAAAACGCCCGGGTCTTAACAGCGCGGGGTCCAGAATATCCGCACGGTTGGTTGCCGCAATGATGATGACGCTTTCGTTGATGCCGAAGCCGTCCATTTCCACTAACAACTGGTTCAGCGTCTGCTCTCTTTCATCATGCCCGCCGCCAAGACCTGCGCCGCGGCGTCTGCCGACCGCATCGATCTCGTCGATAAAAATGATGCTGGGTGCGTTTTTCTTTGCCTGATCGAACAGATCACGCACACGGGACGCGCCCACACCAACAAACATTTCCACAAAATCGGAACCGGAAATGCTGAAAAACGGCACATTCGCTTCGCCTGCCACCGCTTTTGCCAACAATGTTTTACCGGTACCGGGAGGTCCCACCAGCAAAACGCCTTTCGGGATTCTCGCACCCAGCCCCGTAAATTTCTTGGGGTTTTTCAAAAACTGTACCAGTTCTTCCAGCTCGGCTTTTTCCTCATCACAACCGGCCACGTCCTGGAACGTTACTTTATTTTTCTCATCTACGTTCATCTTCGCCTTACTCTTGCCGAAGCTGGACATTTTTCCACCGCCGCCCTGCATGCGGTTGAACAGAATAGAGAATACGAAAATCATAATGATCATCAGGACCAAAGACGGCAGGATTGAAGCAAACAAGCTCTGCTTCTGCACGGGATTGACCACCAGATCATTGATTTTTCCATCCAATTTGCAATCTTCTGCCTTCGCGGAGAAATTGGAGAAATTCGGCACATTCACATGAACCACGGTGCCGTCGTCCAATACTGCCTCCGCCACGCCGTAGTCGCTGACTTCCGTTGTTCTGGAGATGGTCAGCGTTTCCACATTGCCCGCTTCCATATCCACCAAAAGATCACCGTAGGAATAGCTGTCTGCCTCCACAGTCTGCGTGGTAAGCCCATCATTGGTAAACAGCAATACCGCAAGGATCGCAACAAAAATCAGACCATACAGCCCGAAGGACTTCCAAAACTTATTCAAATATACTTCCCTCCTTCAATCCGAAGCGGATCGTCATTTCAAATTTCACTTTGCCGCCATGCGCTTGCTGCAATATGCGCTGCGGCAGCATCGTATGATTTTTTGTTTTCAAATGCCACAAATACCATAAAGATATCAGTTTATAATTTTATCATACTTTATTCGGAAACGCAACGTGAGAATCGAGAGATTTTTCATGTTTTTCCACGGAAAATGTCCAAAGGACCGTCCTTTTTTTGTTCTGTTAAAAAAATGATAAAATTCTTTTTCCCGCTTTTTTCCCGCCGTGCGGGCATCTTTTTTCGCGAAAAAAAGCACAGCCGCTGATACCGCTGCCGTGCCGTTTCATTTTTTCGATACGTTTTAAGACAGGCTCTCTGTCCAGCCTGCTTTTTCATACAATTCATAAAAATGATGCGTCGGTCCTACGCCGTGTCCGATCGCAAGACCATGCGTAATGGCAACGGTGATGTAGCGCTTGGCTTCTCTGACGGCTGCTTCCACACTCATACCCTTTGCCAGATTGGCAGCAATGGCAGAAGAAAGCGTTCAGCCGGTGCCGTGGGTGTTTTTCGTTTCAATACGGTCAGAATGCAGTGTCAAAACCTTTTCTCCGTCAAAAAGCAGATCGGTCGCGTCATTTTCCAGATGTCCGCCCTTAATCAGTACGTTTTTGGCGCCCATCGCGTAAATTTTTCTTGCCGCTTCCTCCATTGCCGCAAGGTCTTTGATCTCGATACCCGTAATGACTTCCGCTTCCGGCAGATTCGGTGTGACCACATATGCCAGCGGGATCAGCCGACGGATCAATGTATCCTTCGCCTCAGGCTGCATCAGGTCAAAGCCGCTTTTAGAGATCATCACAGGGTCAAGCACCACTTTTTCGGGGCGGTACTGTTCCAGTTTTTCCGCAATCGCCTCAATCGTCGCAATCTGCGAAACCATACCGATCTTGACCGCAGCCACTTCGATATCCTGAAAAATCGCGTCGATCTGTCCCTTTACAATCTCAGGCGTCATATCCTGACAGCCGAATACGCCCTGTGTATTCTGCACCGTCACTGCGGTAATGACACTCATGCCATAAGTACCCAAAGCAGAAAAAGTTTTCAGATCCGCTTGGATCCCCGCCCCGCCGCAGGTATCGGAGCCTGCAATCGTCAATACATGTTTCATGTTTCATTCCTCCCGTTCCAAAATAAAAAGGGATACCGACACGGTACCCCTCTGTCTGCTTTCCTACGCCGGCATGATCCGGTTCAGGTCCATAAGGGTATCCCTCTCAGCCGCCTGCCCTAAAAATGACAGCGGCACCCCCAGCAAAAAAAATCAATTTTCTATGCGCGTTTTTCTCTTATTCCTCAATGTCGTCGTCTTCTTCGAACAGATCGTAGAATGTGTCGGAAACTTTCTCAAACTCCGCATCATCTTCGATCATATCCAGAACGATCTCACCGTCTTCTTCTTTATACTCATACAGCAAAACGGTTTCATCTTCCAACGGCAGCAGCGCAATATATTCCTTTCCTTCGATGCCTTCTACATCAAATACACCCAAAACGCCGCATTCTACCTCTGTATCGTCGTCCAATGTCAAAAACATGGTTTCCATTTCCATCTCTTCGTGGTCATGGTCATGTCCGCATCCGCATCCGCAATGTTCACTCATTTCACATACCTCCTCGTAGTTGTTCCCCAATATAATGATGGCATTCCATCATCTGCTACCATCATATACGAAATCACTGCCGCATACAATCATTTTTGGCTACTTTTTTTATTTTTTTGCCGATTTTCCTCTTTCGCCTTTCGTTTCGCGATCTTTTGCGCAAAGAATCCGCTCGGTTTTTCGTCTTTTTCCTGCGCGGGCGGCAAAGGTTGTTTTTTCGCCTTTTGCGGCAGGATCTTGGCTGTCTTTTGTTTGGGTTCTTTTTTCCCGTTCGCCTTTTGTTTCGGCTCTGCCTGTGCTTTTTCCGTGCCGGCACTGCTTTTGGCGGATTTTTTCCTGCCGCGCAGGTCGTTTTTGGTACGGCTGCTGTCCCTTAATTCGCCGTAGGACATTTCCTTTTGCACGCAGGTGATGCCAAGCGCCTTTTCATACTTATGAATCCAACGCCTCTGCTGCGGCGTCACGATGGAGATCACAGTGCCGCCGGCATTCAGCCTGCCGCATCTGCCCGCACGGTGCAGATAAAACGTCGGGTCTTCCGGCACATCTAAATTGATGACATGCGTCACCTCCGGCACGTCCAGCCCTCTCGCGCCGATATCCGAAGCGACCAGCACATGGATCTTGCCTTCTCTGAAATCATTGAGCGCCTGCATTCTGCCCAGTTTGGACGCCATGCCGTAAATACCCGCCGCACCGATGCCGTGATGGTTCAGCTTGTCCGCCGTCACCTCGATGTTGGTCGGGTTATTCAGAAAAACGATCGCTTTTTTCGGCTTTTCCCCCGCCAGAATTTTACGCAGCTCTACAAATTTATCCCGTTCTTCCGCCAGAATATAACAATGCAAAATCTGCTCGGGCACCGCTGTTTGTTTCGCCTGCAAAAGCAGCGCATCGCGCTTCATGATCTCCCGGGCTCTTTTGACGGTTTCTTCCCCCACCGATGCGGAAACCAGCACCAGCTGTCTTTGGCGCAAAGTGGTGCGGATCACGCTTTCCACCACTTCCCGATTGATCTCATCAAGCAGTCTGTCGCCTTCGTCTAACACGATGGTCTTGACGGTATGCGCCTGTATCTTTTTACGGCGGATCAAATCCAGCACGCGCCCCGCCGAACCGATCACGATCTGCGGTTTTTCCTTCAATCGTTCGATCTGCCTGCCAATCCCCGCCGAACCGATGATCAGTACGGAAGATACGGGCAAACCGCTGTTTTTTGTCAAAAGTTCCGCCTGACGCTGCACCTGCACCGCCAATTCATGCGTCGGTGTCAGCACGATCGCCTGTGTGCTGCGCAAAGACGGGTCCACCTGCTGAAATAACGGCAGCAGATAAGCAAGTGTTTTCCCAGAACCCGTTTGCGCACAGCCGATCAAATCTTTGCCCTGCAAAAACGGCGGTATCATCTCCGCCTGTATTTTGGTCGGTGTGTCGATGCCCTGTGCTTTGAGCGCGGTGATCAACGCCTGCTCTATGCCAAGGGCTTCCCATGTCTGTTTCATACTATCGTTCCTTCCCAATGTCAAAAAGCAGGTTTTTTTCCTGACGGTATCGCTCCCGCCCCTGCTGTATTTCTCGTTTTTTGCATTTGCACGTTCACATAAATTGTACCATAGCCGCAGACCAATTTGCAAGCAGATGCCTCTTTTCACCCAACCGGCAATTTTCAGACCATATCCTCCTCCAAATACGCCGCGATGCCGCAATAAATCGCCCAAGCGCATTTTTTCTGATATTCCTCCGTATTCAGCAATTCCGCTTCCGTCGGATTGGAAAGAAAGCCGCATTCTACCAAAGCAGCGGGAACACTGCTTTTGCGCAGGACATAATAACTGTCGTTTGCCTTGATCTGTCTGGTGTTTTCCGAATCCAGACTGCTTCTTAGCGCTTCTTGGATACAATTTGCAAGTGCCTTGCCCTGTGCACTATCCTGATAGTAAAACACCTGCGCCCCCTTTGCGGCCGCCGAAGTATAGGCATTTTGATGAATGCTGACCAAAATATCCGCCTCTATGCCGTCCATGATCTCCTTGCGTTTTGCCATATCCGAATTCTTGCTTTCCCCCAGTGCCGTATCTTCTTCTCTGGTCAGCACCACTTCGGCACCGCCCTGCTCCAGATAGCTTTTCAGCTCCTGCACGATCGCCAGATTCAGCTCCTTTTCATCGGCGCTGTTTTCCGCTGTTTTGCCGGGGTCCCAGCCACCGTGCCCCGCGTCCAAAATGACTGTTTTTTGCTCCAAAGGCAGCATCACGGGCGTAGATTGCACCGCTTCCCATGCTGCCGTGCAAATGATGGCGATACCAAGTGCCAGAGCCGTTTTTCTGCCGCGAAATGTGCGCATTTTCATCTTTTTTGTTCGCTCCCCTTTCCCTCGCTTCATGCACTCTTATCCCATATATATCGAACAGCCGCGGCGCTTATGCGAAAAAAAAGACAGCCGCCTTCTCTTTGCCAAGAGCAAAAGCCGCTGTCTGTTCTGTCTTTTTTTATTTACCCAAAGCCTGTTTTAACTTTTCGATACCGATACGCACTCTTTGCAGGCTTTCTTCTTTGCCTAAAATGGCAGCCAGTTCCATCGCGCCGCCGGGGGAAGTCGGCTCGCCGCTTAAAGCGGTACGCACCGGCCACAAAAGCTGTCCGTTTTTGATGCCAAGCTCTGCCACAAGTGCCATCAGCGCGTCGTGAATCGCACTTTCCGTCCAGTCCTGCAAACCTTCCAATACGGGCAGTGCCGCTTCCAGAGAAGAAAGCGCGATCTCCTCTGTGGTTTTCATTTTCTTATGCACATACAGCTCGGTTTCATATGCGGGCAGTGCATCGAAAAATGCCACCATCGCAGGAATATCGTTCAGCGTTTCCAGACGTTTTTGCAGCAAAGAAGCGATCCGTTTCCAATCCAGCTGTTCGCTGTGCAGTGCCTCTTTTAACTTCGGCTCCGCCAATTTGTAAAACGCATCCGCATCCATTGCTTTCATATATTCGCCGTTCATCCAAGTCAGTTTCTTGATGTCAAAAATCGCGGGGGATTTGCTCAATCCCTTCATATCAAAAGCTTCTTCCAGTTCTTTGAGCGTGAAGATCTCACGATTGTCGGAAGGGCTCCAGCCAAGCAGTGCGATATAGTTGACGATTGCCTCTACCAGATAGCCTTCTCTGACCAGATCTTCAAAAGACTTGTCCCCATGGCGTTTGGACAGCTTATGATGCGCGTCACGCATTACGGCAGGCAGATGCACATAAATCGGCTCCTCCCAGCCAAATGCCTGATACAGCAGGGTATACTTCGGCGTAGAAGAAAGATATTCACTGCCGCGCACCACATGCGTGATCTTCATCAGGTGGTCGTCCACCACGTTCGCAAAGTTATAAGTCGGGTAACCGTCCGCTTTCATCAAAATCTGGTCGTCCAGTTCCGCGTTTTCCACCGTAATATCGCCGTAAACCACATCATGGAATGTCGTCGTGCCGCTGTCGGGCATTTTCTGGCGAATGACAAAAGGCTCTCCCGCCGCAAGCTTTGCCGCAACTTCTTCTTTGGACAGGGTGAGGCAATGGCGGTCATACTTCGCAAATGCCGCGCCTTCCGCATTTTTTTCTTTCAGGCTTTCCAGTCTTTCCTTCGTGCAGAAGCAGTAGTATGCCTGTCCTTTTTCCACCAGTTCCAGCGCATAGTCCATATACAGCCCCATACGTTCGCTCTGGATATACGGACCGTACTCGCCGCCCACATCGGGGCCTTCGTCATGTTTCAGTCCTGTGGTGCGCAGGGTATTATAGATAATCTCCGTCGCGCCCTCAACCTGTCTTTCCTGGTCGGTATCCTCAATACGCAGGATAAATTTACCGCCCTGACTTTTGGCGATCAAATACTCATACAGCGCTGTTCTTAAATTGCCGATATGCATATACCCGGTCGGACTGGGTGCAAATCTGGTTCTGACTTCCATTGATTATCGTTCCTTTCTTACTTTATTTGATTCTATCCTGTTTTCAGGTGATTTTGTACTTATGTTACGTCGATTTCCTGTTTTTCATGCTCCGCTTTTTTCACCAGAAGCGTCGGTCCCAAAGAGCCGCCCACGACCACAAACGCGCCGACGACCTGCAGCAGATTCATACTTTCGTGGAACACCAAAAGCCCTACCGCAGCCCCCACCACAACCTCCAGCGCGGATAAAATGCTGGCTGTCGTCGCATGGATATACAGCGCGGACTTGACAAACGAAACATTTGCCACCATCGTGCAAAGAATGCCCAAGCACAGCAGGTCCCTGAGCACCGCAGCGCCGTCCGCAGAAAAGAGATTTTCCCGAATCACGGAAAAATCGGTCAAAAACGCAAGTCCGAGCGCCGCCCCCAAAAAGCCGTAGACCAGCATGGTATCCCGTTTGAGCCGTTTGGCAAAAAAGCGTGGTATCAGCAGCTGCAGTGCAACGCCAAGACCGTTGACAATACCGCAGACAATGCCGATCAAATCCATTTTCTGCCCCGAGGAATGAAACACGTCCGAAACCATTGCCGCGCCCAGCACACAAATCAGAATGATGATGACAGTCTGCATACGCAGCCGTTCCCGAAAGATCAAAACGCTTAGTATCGCGACCCAGACAGGGCTCATAAACATCAGCACCGTAGCGACAGCCACGGGAATGCGTTCCACCGAAACATTATAACAGACAAAGCCGACGGCATAGGAAGAAATGCCGTAAAGAAAACAAATCACAAGACCCCAAGGGTCCACCCGCAGCACTTCTCTATCCGTAACCGCCTTAAACACAAAAAACGCGGCGCCCGCCAAAAGGCAGCGCAGAAAAGAGATATCGAATCCGGAGAAGCCTTTTGCGGAAAGTTCCCGCACAAAAATCCCCATGATACCCCACATAAACGCGCCCGTAATGGCAAGGATCACACCTTTTGTTTTGCCGCTTTGCCGCATATGGATCGCACCGCCTTGTTTTCAGGTCAAAAAAAGATTTTGTCGTATTTATTACAATAGCAAAAAAGGCTCTGCATTTCAATACCATTTCAGGAAAAATACGGCAAATATACGCTGTTTTCGGCGGTTTTACGCATCGGCGAAAGCCGCACACAAAAAGAAAAAAAAGAGAGACCCCAAAAGAGGTCTCTCCAAAAAATCAAATCTTATCAACGGTCAGATTAAGCGTTGAAAGAAGCTGTTCTTGTAGCTGCGTCCCAAGTAGCTGTTACGCCCAGAGCACGTCCCAAATCAGCCATAGGCAGGAATGTTCTGTCGTTTACGATTTCAGGAGCAGTTGTCATAGCCATTTCAATGCCGTTTACTTTCATGATCTGGCTGCCGATTACCATGGAGATCCATGTATCAGCATAGTTGA
>CALWRB010000041.1 GCA_944383855.1 uncultured Lachnospiraceae bacterium | reverse complement strand
CTGACCAACCTCAGTTATGAGCTACAGGTGTTGGAAGATTACATGGGCGCAAGTATTTTGCTGATGCCTGGAGAAGTCATAACTAAAATACCGTCTGTATTCATCAGCAAAATACTTGCGCCCATGTAATCTTCCAACACCTGTAGCTCATAACTGAGGTTGGTCAGATCTCCCGTCTTAGACGCAATGGTATATTCCTCCGAAATTTTTCGCCCCTGCTCGATCAGCTCGTCCTGCGCTTCCTCCATATAATAATGCGTATAGACCGCAGAGAGCACGCCGCCCAATAAAATCACGCTGAAAAATATCGTGAGGATATATAACAACAGCTGCTTTTCAAATAAAGATTTTACTTTCATCTCTTACGACCTCCCTGTAAGAAGGGGTTTTTTATTTCACTTCGAACTTATATCCCACACTCCAAACCGTACGGATACCCCACGGTTCTTCGCCGTTTAGCTTTTCGCGGATACGTTTGACGTGTACGTCCACCGTACGGGTATCTCCGACATATTCATAGCCCCAGATACGGTCCAACAGCTGTTCTCTGGTAAAGACCTGATTGGGGTGTTCCGCCAAAAAATGCAGCAACTCAAACTCCTTTGGCGGAAATTCCAGGTTTTTCCCATGATATGTCACTGTATAGTTAGACAGATTGATCTCCAGATTCGGAAAACGCAGTACATTTTTGTCCTCTTGCTTTTTCGGTTCGTATCTGCGCAGTACCGCCTTTACTCTTGCCACCAGTTCTTTGGGGTCAAACGGTTTTACCATATAATCATCTGCGCCAAGCTCCAATCCCAGTACTTTATCAAACGTTTCGCCCTTTGCCGTCAGCATAATAACAGGCACACTACTTCTTTTTCGAATCTCCGTACAGACTTGATACCCATCTAATCCCGGCAACATCAAATCCAATAAGATCAGCGCTGGGGAAAATTTTTCCATCTCATCGACTACATTTCTTCCGTCATATACTTCCTTGGTTTCATACCCTTCTTTAGTCAAATACAGGCTGATCAGCTCCGCAATATGCTGATCGTCGTCTACCACTAATATTCTTTGCATTCCGCCCATACTATGCACCTCCTTACTTCTCCGCTTTTGTTCATTTCAATTCTACCACCGTAACCCCGGCTTCACCTTCGCCAAATGTACCGGGGCGTTGGCTTTTGACATGGGGATTGCGTTTGAGATACTGCTGTACCGCACTGCGCAATGCGCCCGTTCCCTTTCCGTGAATAATCATAATTTGTTTCAAACCGGATAAATATGCATCATCGATATATTTATCGATATTTTGCAGTGCCTCGTCCACCAACTGCCCACGGCAGTCGATCTGCGCACCGATAAATTGGCTTTTGCCTGCCCGCACATGCGTTGCGGAATGTTTCGGCTTTGGCTCCTTCGGCAACGGGGAATCGTCTAACATCAACTCCGCCATCGGCACCTTCATCTTCATCGCGCCCATCTGCACCATAACCTCTTTGTTTTTATCCGGCGGCGTGACCACAACACCTTTCTGGTCAAAACTGATGACATATACACGGTCGCCCGCCTCCAGTTTTTCCGGTGGTTTATAATTGGTCTTTGCCTTGTTTTTCTGCAGGAAATCCTCCTGCATACCGGAAAGTTTTTCTTTCAGCTTATTCCGGTTATCCAACAGCTTTTGCTTTTCGCCTTTGTTTTTGGCTTCGCGGTTCATCTCTTTGATGATGGCGTCCGCTTCTTCTTTCGCGGTAGCATAGATCTGCTTTGCTTCTTCTCTTGCCTTCTCCAAAATACGCTCTTTTTGCTGTCTGGTCTTTTCTTTCTGCCGTTCCACTTCTTTTTTCAGCGACTCTGCTTCCCTGCGGTATTCCTCCGCACGTTCTTTTTCGTATACCACAGTGCGTTTGCTGATCTCCAGATCGGTAATAACATCTTCAAACCGTGCCTCGTCCTGTGTCAGGAATGTTTTGGCAAGGGATATGATATCGTCCTGCAACCCAATCCGCTTTGAAATCGCAAAGGCATTACTCTTGCCGGGAATCCCGATCAACAGGCGATACGTCGGGCGCAAGGAGTCCACATCAAACTCACAGCTGCCGTTTTCCACACCTTCTGTTTTGAGCGCATAGACTTTCAACTCGCTGTAGTGTGTGGTCACAGCAGTACGAATCTGCCGCTCATGCAGTGTCTGTATGATCGCCGTTGCAAGTGCCGCACCCTCTGTCGGGTCAGTTCCCGCCCCCAATTCATCTAACAGCACCAAAGAGCGTTCCGTCACTTCGGAAAGTATCTCCACGATATGATGCATATGCGCGGAGAAGGTGCTGAGGCTTTGCTCAATGCTCTGCTCATCACCGATATCCGCAAACACCTGATCAAATACCGCCAGTCTGGAATGCTCCGCCGCAGGGATATGAAGCCCCGCCTGCCCCATCAGCGTAAAAAGCCCCAGTGTCTTTAGCGCTACCGTTTTACCGCCGGTATTGGGTCCTGTGATCAAAAGCGTGGTAAAATCCAATCCCAGAGAAATATCGATTGGCACCACTGTTTTGGCATCCAGCAAGGGGTGTCTGGCTTTGGTGATCTGCACCTGCCCCAACTGATTGAAAATCGGCTCCGTTGCGCCCATATCGATCGACAACAGCGCTTTTGCGAAAATAAAATCCAGCCGCGTCATCAACTCCAGATTTGCTTCTAACGTAAATGCCTCTGCAATGACCCTTCCGGAAAGCTCCGCCAAGATCTTATTGATCTCCTCTTTCTCCTTCGCCTGCAATTCCTTGATCTTATTATTTAACTGCACCACGCTCATCGGCTCGATAAACAGCGTGGAACCCGTATTGGACTGGTCATGCACCATACCCGCAAAAGCGTTGCGGTACTCACTTTTGACCGGCACGCAATAACGGTCATTTCGTATCGTGATGACAAAATCCTGCAGCATATTGCGATAAGCGGAAGAAGAAATGATGCTGTTTAAATGATCCTTGATCCGATCTCCCGCCACCTTCATCTCTTTTCTGACACTTTTTAACGCACTGCTGGCGTCATCGGCGATCTCCGTTTCGGAAACGATGCAGCGCTGCAATTCCTGCTCCAACGCAGGTAACGGCTGCAACAGTTCAAAATATCCGTCCAGTCTGGGATAGCTCTCTGCTTTATTTTCCCGTTTAGCATAATTTTTCGCTTTTCTGCAAGCATACAAAAACTCGCCTACCCCCATCAACTCTCCGATGGAAAGCATTCCGCCCATCATGGCACGCTTTAGTTGGGGGCGAATGTCCCGCAGACCGCCCAAGGAGATACTGCCCTTACGCAGCACCATAGAAACCGCTTCCGTGGTTTCTTCCTGCCATTGGGTAATATCGCTGAGCACCTCGGAAGGCATCAGCGTCTGTGCCAATTCCTTTGCCATTGGCGAAACGGCATATCCCGCCAGACGGTCCGTGATTTTATGAAATTCCAATACACGCAATGTTCTTTCTTTCATGTTTTGCCCTCATTTACTTTTCAAATCTTAGAAATATTCTATTTTTCTTCGCATACGACATTTCTGCATCAGACAGCATCTGCCGCCTTCTGTGCCTTCGCAGAATAAAGAAGTGGTGCAAATACTCCCCCTTTTGCACCACCCCGCATGCTTCGCCTTTATCTTATGCAGACAAAGGGTCTTTTCTTCTGTTAATGTTGTTCTTTGATCAAACCGTTTTTATACGCAAATACCAATTTTTCCAAATCGGCAATGCTCTTTTCTAACTCTACACCGATATCCGTATCTTTAACACGGATACGGTCCTGTGTATACTGCAATGCCACCGTTGAAGAAAGAATATCTTTCTCCTCACTGATCGCAACATCTGTAGATACGAACGGCTCATGGGAAACCAGCACCATACCGTGAGAGTTATAGATCAGCGTATAACCCGCAATGCCCGTTACTTTCTGATAAGCCTTCGCAAAGCCGCCGTCGATCACAAATAATCTGCCGTTTGCCTTGATCGGGCTTTCCCCTTTGGACACCTTGACCGGCACATGCCCGTTGACAATATGCGATGTTTCCGGATTTAAGCCAAACGCTTCCAATACGCGCTTACAGATGGCTTCTTCATTACGCAAAGAATAGTACGGATTGCTGACTTCCTTATGCGTTGTTTTATCGTCAATGAAATAACGCTCGAATGTCGTCATTTTTTTCTTGCCGAACAGAGGGGAATCCTCACCGCACCACAGATACCAAATGATATCCATGCACTCGCGTTTCGCGTCTGTATGCGGTTTGTTGAAATACCCTTCGCGCACCGTACGCTCCACAGCGTCCAGATATTCTTTTCCGCTGTAAGGCTTGCCGCGGAAGATGACCGTCTTTAACGTGCCGTCCTCATTCATGGGAATGCCGCCGTGAAAGAGCAGATTGGAATTAAAGATAGTATACATACTTCCTTTGCTGTAAAGCACGCGAACGTGTTCCTGCAATTTTTCACTGTTCACAAAAGAAGATTTGATCTTATCCATGACCACCTGTTCTTCTTCCGTCAGACGGTAAGGGTCTTTGGGATCGACCGTCGGGAAGTTGGTGTCGTTCATTTCATAGGTCTTGCCTTCGATCTCAATGGTTCCTTTTTCAAAATCTATCTTATCCAGCAAAAGGCGGTTTTCCATATGAAATTCCGGTCTTCTTTGAATGATCTGCGCTTCCATCTTCCACTGCATGACAGAAATCGCCTTATGCATTTTCGCGATCATCTTATAGTCTTTATCGCTCAAGACTTCATCACCTTTAGGCGCGAACTGTTCGCAGGGGTCATCGGCATATTTTTCCATGGCAAACGTAGCCAGAGGGATCAGGTTGATGCCGTAATCTTCCTCGATGGTATCCAGATTGGCATATCTGGTCTGAATGCGCAGCACATTGCAGATCAGCGCCTGACAGCCTGCCGCAGCGCCCATCCACGCAATGTCGTGGTTGCCCCATTGGATATCCACGGAATGGTATTTCGCCAAAATATCCATGATCGCTGCCGCGTGCGGACCTCTGTCGTAAATATCGCCGATGACATGCAGCCTATCAATGGCAAGGCGCTGGATCAGATGTGAAAGCGCAACGATAAAACGATCCGCCTGATCCAGGTCGATGATCGTATCAATGATTTCATTATAATACATCTGCTTGTCATTGCCCACATTATCCTCATGCAGCAACTCCTCGATGATATAAGCAAATTCCTTCGGCAATGCTTTTCTGACTTTGGAACGGGTATATTTGGAAGAAACCACCTTGCAGATAGTGACCAATCGATGCAGTGTGATCTTATACCACTCTCCCACATCTTTTTCTTCTTCCAAGATCTTTTCTAACTTACGTTCGGGGTAATAAATCAATGTCGCCAGAGATTTTTTCTCGCTTTCCCGCAGGCTTGCGCCAAAAATCGCACTGATCTGATTTTTGATAACGCCGGAAGCATTACGCAGCACATGGCTGAAAGATTCGGATTCCCCGTGGATATCCGAAACGAAATGCTCCGTGCCCTTAGGCAGGTTCAAAATCGCTTTCAAATTGATGATCTCTGTTGCCGCACTGTTGATGTTCTTATACTGGCTTGCCAGCAGCTGTAAGTACTTCATTTCCTCCGCAGAAAATTCATTTGCACCGTGATACATATTCCGTCATCTCCCGTTTTTGTTTTTTCGACTGAACTGTTCTTGGCTTATGTTCGGCAAAATATAAGCCTATCCCCATTCTGCGCCCTTTCACCTTCCCTATATCGCAGTTTTATTTTCAAAAATTATAACTCCACTGCCTCCGCAGTGATCTCCTGACGCAACAGCGTACCGCCTGACAAAGCGTCCCGATTGAAACAAAGCAAAGCCGTACATGCCGTCACCAAACTTTGCGGCAGATAAGTGCAGGTCGTATACAGCACCTGCTGCACCAAACCGATCTCTCCCCACAGAAACAGCATATCGATCACCGAGCAAAGTCCGTAATGCAACAGCCCCAGTCCAAGCACATAACCCAACGTGCTCCACCAGTATCCTTTGACCAGCCGTCTGCTTTCATTCAACGCTTTCGGTCCCCATACACCGCTAAGCGTCAGCAATGTCAGATAAAACGTGCCGTTGATCCCGATATATAACCCGGGGATCACAAGCAGCGATCCGACCCAAACCAACACATAAAACAATAGTCCCGTTACAACCAGTTTCCCTTCCAGCTGAAAACTCTCTGTAATGATTTCTTTTACCCGGATCTCCTCTCCCATCACCCAACGGTGTATGATCAAAACAAATGCCGCAATACCAACCGCTTCTAACGCAATTCCGATCAGTACAGTCAGAAACTGATACAAAGCAAAATTCTTTATGCTCTCAAAAAACTGCATTCTCACTTCACTGCTGGCTTGCCCGGCATCTATTACGTCCAGAACTTCTTTCAATTCAAACAAACCGATATAATACTGATTAAACACTAAATTTTTCAGCAAAGCGATCGGTAAAAAAATAATCAGTATCACCAAGCCGATCGCTCGGATATTTTGGGAAACGCCGTGTACGGAAAGTCCCAATAATTCCATAAAACGCATTCTTCTGCGAAAAAAAAGTTCTCTCATAAACGCATTCCCTTCTTCCGCATACGTTTGATACCCTATGTTTACCAGTATGCGGACTGGTTTGGCAAGACGCTTTTTTCTTGCAGCCAAAAAGTGTCCCACTCTGTTATTATACACAACTTATCGGAAAAATCCAATCTTTTTCCTTGTCTAATCTCCCCTTTTTGCGATACAATGACTGCAAATGTAACTTTCTTCTGTCTGCATTGGAATATCTTTATTTTTACGGCACAGACAAAGACAGCTACTGTCAATTCCAACGGAAAAGAGGGATCTTTATGAACTTTCAAAATAAAACCGTCGTAGTCACCGGCTCCTCACGCGGCATCGGGCGCGCGATCGCGGCAGCTTTCGCGGCAAAAGGGGCAAATGTGGTGCTCAACGCTTCCAAAAGCCAAGCGGAACTGGAACAGACTGTCAAACAGCTGCGTGCCGCAGGCGGCAGTGTCATCGGCGTAATGGCAGATGTATCCACTTACGAAGGCTGTCAGAATTTATTTCAAGCCGCGCATACGCATTTTGGCGATGTGCATATTTTGGTCAACAACGCGGGGATCTCCCACATCGGACTGTTCAGCGATATGACGCCTGCGCAGTGGCAAAAGTTATTGCAAGTCAATCTGGAATCTGTCTTTGGCTGCACACATTGCGCAATCCCCACGATGTTACATCATAAAAGCGGCTGCATCATCAACATTTCTTCCATGTGGGGTGTGAGCGGTGCTTCCTGTGAAGCAGTGTACGCTGCCACCAAAGGCGCGATCCACGCTTTTACCAAATCTATCGCAAAAGAGCTGGGGCCTTCCGGTATTCGCTGCAATGCCATTGCCTGCGGCGTAATCGACACCGCTATGAACCAATGGCTTTCCGCCGAGGAGGCAGAAAGCCTGACAGACGAAATCCCGCTTTGCCGTTTCGGACAAACAAAAGAGGTGGCAGACTGCGTGCTTTATCTTTCTTCCGAGCAGAGTTCTTATCTGACAGGACAGGTTATCACATTAGATGGAGGTATGCTTTGATGAAACCATATCGTACACTGCTGTTTGATGCAGACCATACACTATTGGATTTTCAGGCAGCGGAAAGAGATGCCCTGCCGAAAACATTTCAGCACTTTCAGCTTCCTCTGACGGAGGAGATCCGTCAATTTTACTTAACCTTAAATGCAAAACTGTGGCGGGATTTTGAAAAAGGGCTCGTCAGCAGAGAAGAAGTGTTATACCATCGTTTTGATGTTGTGTTTGACACGTTTGGCTATCACTGTGATGCGCATGTATTCGGCGATCATTACTTGCAGATGCTTGCCGAAGGCTCCGCCGTCATTCCCGGCGCAAGAAAAATGCTGCAAAAGCTTAAAGGGCATTGCCGCCTGTTTATTGTCACAAACGGCGTTTCCCATGTGCAAAGAAAACGCATGAAAGATGCCGGGTTGTACGATCTGTTTGAACAGATTTTTGTTTCGGAAGAAACAGGCTACCGAAAACCGGAAAAAGGCTTTTTTGACTATGTATTTTCGCATATTCCTGCCTTTTCCAAGGAAAGCACTCTGCTGTTGGGCGACTCTCTGCTTTCCGATATTCTGGGCGCTAACCGTGCCGGCATCGATAGCTGCTGGTACTGCCCAAGCGGCGAAGAAAACCATACGGAAGCAGTCCCCACCTATACCATTCAAAACTGGCAGGAGTTATTCGACCAAGGCTTAGTTTGATTATTGGATACCAACAAAAAAACGCGATAAACGAAACAACTCGTCTTTCGCGTTTTTTTCATTCTGCTTCAGACCCGTTTGCAAAACAATCCGTGCCGATTGCAATACCAGTATAAAATACCGTGGCCCCGTCGGAAAAATCTCGCTTCCGCACTGCCTTCCGGATACAGCTTGACGTATTCAAAGCGGCTTCCCGTAACATATGCCACAAAAGAGATGAAATGTGTCTTGGTCATCGAATGCTCCAGCGTGACATAATACTCATGCTCCAAAAGCTCGACGTTCAGCCGATGCGCTTCCTCTTCCTGTTCCGCTTCCAAAGGCGGCAGGCTGACGCCGCAGCAGGAAATCACCGTTTCTCCCGCCGCATACAGTACATTGCCGCAAATTGGGCAGACATAGATTTTGGCGCGCAGCAAATTGGCAGAACGGTTTTGATTGGTGATCAGCGCCCCCTGAAACAGTTCCGCAACCGAAACACGCAGCGCACCGGCAAGCGGTTCGATCAAAGAAAGATCCGGCAGCCCTCTGCCAGTTTCCCATTTGGAAACTGCCTTATCGCTGATACAAAGCATCTCCGCCAGTTGGGACTGTGTCAAATGCTGGCGCTCACGCAACGCTTTGATCGTCGTACCTGTAATATAATGATCCATTTTTTTCGCTCCCTTCCCCCACACCATACCATTTTCAGCGGAGCAAAACAACCTACGCTTGGTAGAGTTGCATTACGCTTTAGAAGAAACCGATTTTTCAAAACAGATGATTTTTTCCCAAAATGTTTCCATAAAATGCAGATCTGCAAGCCCGGCATTTCGATAACCCAATGCGGTATACAGCGCAGCCGCACGTTGATTGCCTTCATAAGTATCCAGCCGCACCACTTTGCAGCCTCTTTTGCGTGCTTCTTCTTCCGCATACGCTACAAACGCGCGGGCATACCCCTTTCCCGCTTGATCTGTCCGAACGCAAAGTGTGTGGATAACGAAAATCTCCTTTTCTCGCGCAGGCATCGTCCAGCTGATCTGCGCATAGCAAGCAGGTTCTTCCTGGTTAAGTATCGCAGTGGCACATACCAGACCGTTTTCTTCCAGTACATACAGTCCATCTTCTTCCAACGCCTGCCTTGCCGTCTGTCCCGTGGGATAAAGTCCTCTTTTCCAATTACAATACGGTCCGCTTTCTTCTTCCTTTTGCAGTACGCTGTCATACACCGCTTCCACCGCTTCCAAATCTTCCCAAAGCGCTTTTCTGATGCGCATAACATCATTTCCCCTCTCTGTTTGCCCTCTGCGCTGTTTTATTTTCCCTTATCCTACCATGCTTATTTTGCATTGACAAGCGGGAATATCCCAGTATAATAAAAACTGCGCTATCTCGCGCTTTCTTTGACGCATTTTTTACCGACAAGCAGCAAAAAGTTTATGCTTGTTGGTTTTTTTCGGTTTTTTATCATTCGGGAGGTGATATATCTATGACAGCATCTGCAAATCATACCGAAACCAATCCGTTCTTGGAGGGGCCGATCCTATCTCCATTGGTTCGCTTTGCGCTGCCGCTGATGCTTTCTTTGGTATTGCAGGCATTTTACGGCGCGGTCGATCTGGCGGTCGTCGGTCGTTTTTCTCCGACCGCAAGCGCGGCAGCCGTTGCGACCGGCAGCCAAACCATTCACACCGTGACTATGATCATAACCGGTCTTGCCATGGGTGTCACCGTTTTGCTTGGCAGACTTGCAGGAAGCGGGAAACTACAGGAAGCAGGAAAACTGATTGCCGGACAAATCAAGCTTTTTGTCATTGTTTCCGTACTGTTGACCGTTTCCGTCTGTCTTTTAGCACCTACTATCACCCAATGGATGCAAGTGCCCGAGCAGGCAGTCCCCGAAACGATCGGTTATCTTCGCATCTGCGCGATAGGGTTTATTTTTATTTGTGCCTATAATGGGATCAGCGCTGTTTTCCGCGGTTTGGGTAATTCTCGCACCCCATTTTTGTTTGTTTGTATCGCCTGTGCGGTCAATGTGGTTCTGGATCTGGTTTTTGTCGCCGGTTTTGGTCTGGATGCTTACGGCGCCGCCTTGGCAACGGTCATTGCGCAGGCTTGCAGTGTTATTTTCTCCCTGCTTTATATGAAAACGCATCCGCTTCCTTTTCCAATCAGCCGAAAAGATTTTGCGGACGGTTCTTTTTTTGCTATCCTGCGGGTCGGCGGTCCTATCGCGGCACAGGATTTCTGGCTGAATGTATCCTTTTTGATGATCACGGGCATCGTAAATTCCCTGGGGCTTGTCGCATCGGCAGGTATCGGTATTGCAGAAAAATCCTTCCTGTTTCTGTCAATCATTCCGGCGGCATTTATGTCCGCATTATCGGCTTTTGTCGCACAAAATATCGGTGCAGACAAACCGCAGCGCGCCGTCCGTTCTCTTTTCATCGGGCAAGGCATCTCTTTTTTTGTAGGGTTTCTGATTTTTTTACTGACCTTCTTTGCGGGAGATATTCTGGCAAGTCTGTTTGAAAACGATCCCGATGTCATTGCCGCCACTGCAAGATATCTGCACGGCTGTTCCCTGGAATATCTCTCCATGCCGCTGATCTATTGCTTTTTGGGTTATTTTAACGGAAAGGAACATACCACCTTTGTCATGGCACAGGGGCTGTTTACGGCATTTTTTGTACGCATTCCCCTGTCTTATTTCCTAAGCCGCCTGCCGGGTGCGGATCTGTTTACCATCAGTATCGCAGTACCGGTTTCCAGCTTTTTCAGCTTATTTTTATGTATCGGCTACTTTTTGTTGCTGCAAAAAAAAGAAAACCGTCATTTTTGACCTTCTTTTCCGATATACACATCAAAAAATAAAGCAGGTGTTTCCATCAGCGAAAAGGCTGTTGAAACACCTGCTTTTTTTGATTGCACATCAAACTTCCCGTGCCGTCAGAACCATTAGACACCAAGAAGTGTATCATACGGTTTTAAAGTTTCAAACCATACAGTTGCGCCGCGTTTTTATAGAATACTGCTTCTTTGATCGGCTGCATAGAGGCATGTTCCAGAAGCATTTTCTGCTTACGGATAATCGGCGGCACAGGCGTATACGGATAGTCCGCGCCATACATAATATGTGAAGGATCCGCTACTTTCAGCAGTGTATCAAACGCAACGGGAAGCGCATCTCCTGCAATATCGAAATACAGCTTTTGGAAATTTTCCATTACATTAACCGGCTCCATCAATCCCTTCGGGATAAGCACTTCAGAAATCCCGACCAATCTATGAATAACAAACGGCAGGAAAGAACCACAGTGCGGAACGATCCATTTAACATCGGGAAATTTTTCCAAAGTGCCGTTGGTAATCATATTCAATACTGCACGGGTGGTATCGCCAATATATTCATACAAAGGCGCGGGTCCGCTGGTAAATACATTTTCCGGCACTTGTTTCGGGCGAGAAGGATGGATCGTGACAACAGCCTTTCTTAAGTTCAGCTCCTCCATGATCGGATCCATCTTCGGATCTCCCAGATAAACGCCATTGCTGTTGCTTGCCATCTTCACACCGATTGCTCCCAGTGTATCATAGGCATAACGGATTTCCTGCAAAGAATCTTCCACGCTGGGCATCGGCAGGCATGCCGCAAATGCGAATTGCTTCGGATATTTTTTACAAATCTGCGCCGTTTCCTCGTTAATTTGTCTGCTTAACGCTGCCGCAAATGCATCATCTCCATAATGAATATGCGGTGTAGAAAGAGAAAGAATACTAAAATCAATCCCCGCTTCTTTCATAAATTCCAAATGTGCCTCCGCACTCCATGTCGGTGAAGGAAAACCATCTTCTTTCGCGGGATTTACTCCTATCGCATGCAAACCTTCCAAATAGCAGGGAAGCAAAAAATGGCTATGTACATCAATGATTTTCAATTCTTTTGACATTCCAAACGACCTCCTTTGTTTCATCAACTATGCGGCTGTGACTGCGGATCGGTTTTGGGCGAACCCCATAATTTGACAGCCATCTTGGTCAAAAAAGGACTTGCGATATTCGTCAAGAGCAAGCAAAGCGCGATCTGAGAAAGCGCAACTTCTGCCTGCGCGGCATATGCCTCGCCCAAAGAAGACACCATTGTCGGTACGATCAGTGCGATTCCAGCTACACTGCACATAGCAGTAGCACAATAACCGGGGCGGCGGTTGATGCATTTATCCGTTGCCAGCATCGGCAGATGCAGCACCAGATAGATGACCGCAAGCAAAATACCCGCAGCGCCGGCCTGTACGGCATTGATCAGGTTAATGGAAGACCCAAAACAGCAACCCATAAACGGCAGCGCAATAGGAGTAACCGCACCATAAATTTTAGACATCTTCGGATCCAGATTCCCCAAAACCACGCCGAGTACAAACGGCAGCAGAACGGAAACAACGCCCAACAAGCTGCTACCCATATTGCCGCTTCCCGCACTGAGAATCAAAAGCGGGATCGCAGGGGTAGTAATAACATTCAATAACGCAAAGTTTCCCATATCGGCAGGCTCGCCATAATCCTGAATGATGCCCATAAATGTACCGGGATTGGCACTGGTAATGCAGGCGATAAAAGCCACTGTGCTGATACCCAAAATACCATTCGTGCCAAACAACTTTACAAATGCAAAGCCAAAGCCAAAACCGATCAGAAGCTTCATAATTGCAAGAGAACCGCCTCGCCGCAAGGTTTCACCCAACGTTTTTAAATTCAAAGACGCACCTGTGCCAAATAAAATGAGTCCTGCAAAGGCAAGTGTGCCTGTTTTAAACAACGCCTGCGACATATCCCCTAAACTGGTCCATAAATTCGGGAAAATCGTATTGATCACCGCAAATAGCAGCATCGGCAGCAAGATCATACCACCCGGCACCTTTTTATATAAACCATATATATCGATCATAAAACGCCCTCCTCTCGACTACAGCTTCTTTTTTTCTCTTGGGATCCCTTGTTTACATTATAAGATTGTATTGATTTTCGTACAATCCGCAATAACAGTAATTTCGTCGAGAATACAACAACAGATTGAAATCCGTAAATTTTATGGTATAATATACAAAAAAGACTTTGTTTTTGTATATTTTTTAGTAATTTTACAACGTTTTTCATGAAACTGTCGATAAACTAAGCCTGCTAAAGGCTGAAGGAGGGTAATATTGTGCAAAAAACCGATCCCCGTACAACCAGAAGCCGTAAGCTTCTGATTCAGGCATTGATTCACTGTATGGAAACCAAAAATGCCAGCAATATTTCCGTTCGCGAATTGACAGAAGCTGCGGAGTTAAACCGTGCCACATTCTATCTGCATTATCAGGATATGCCGGATTTTTTTGATAAGCTTATGACGCAAACGCTGGAGGGACTGCTAAACGCTGCAAACAGTGGGAAGCCGCTTGGAAATGGATTATATTCACAGCACATTTTTTATACCAATTACTTCAAATACATCAAGGAAAACCAATGTTTGTTTCAAGCGCTTCTGGGCAAAAACGGTCTGCCGGAATTTCGCAGAAGGCTGATTCAGGTTGGCGTTAATGCGTACACTGCACTGTTAGAGCCATTTCGTAAGAAATTGGAGGAGCATATTGCATTGGATATTCTGGTCTGGTATATCATCAGTGCACACATCGGTTTGATAGAGTATTGGCTACGCAGCAACTGTAAATACAGCCCGGAATATATGGCTACACAAGTGCATTATCTGACCGTTGAAAGTCTGCACCCGATTGCAGCGCTGCGAGAGGAACTGGATCTTCCTCTTTAAACATCAATTTTTAATTTGTTATAAAGCCACATACATTTACTCATCTGTAAAATACAAACAAAAACAGGGCTTGATCGGAATAATATTCCTAAAGCCCTGCTTTTTCATCATTGCATATACCATTTGATCCTGCCGCAGTTTGCGGCATTTATTTTATTCTTTAAAGAAATCTTTTACCTTATCAGAGAATTTTTTCTTTTCTTCTTCCTGCGGCGCAGACTGCGTTGTAGATGCGTTGCTTTCTTTCGCTCCGCTTTCCCCGTAAAATTCGCGCAGCAGTTCTTTTTGCCGCTCTGTCAAAGAAGTCGGGATCTTTACTTTCAGCGTGACGATCTGATTACCGCGCACTTTGGGATTGCGCAGGTTCGGCACACCCACACCGCGCAGTGTTACGACTGTATCAGGCTGTGTGCCTGGCTTGATCGTATATTTTTCTTCGCCGTCAATCGTCTTGATTACGATTTCACCGCCCAATGCCGCCTGCACAAATGTGATCGGCACATCGCAGTAAATATCGTATCCCTTACGGACAAATACGCGATTGGGCTGTACATAGACCGTTACCAGCAAATCGCCGTAGCTGCCGCCGTTTTCGCCCACTTCGCCCTTGCCTGCCAGACGAATGGTCTGACCGTTATCGATACCCTTCGGGATATTGACTTCGTATTTTTTCGTTTTACGCTGTTTTCCGGTACCACGGCATGTGCCGCAAGGTTCTTTGATCATTTTTCCGGTACCATGGCAGGCGGAACAGGTGCGTACGCTGGTCACAGCGCCAAACATCGTCTGCTGTACCACTCTTTCCTGTCCGGTACCGCCGCACTTGGAGCAGGTTTCCGCATGGGTACCCGGTTTCGCGCCTGTACCGTGACAGGTTTCGCACTGGTCCACGACCGCCACGGAAATTTCCTTTTTGCAGCCGAAAATCGCTTCTTCAAATGTGACTTGAATATTTACATTGATATCATTGCCGCGTCTGGGCCCGTTTCTTCTGGCACTTCCGCCGCCGCCAAAGCCGCCAAAGCCAAACATACTGCCAAAGATGTCACCCAAGTCCCCCATGTCAAAGCCCTGACCGTAAAATCCGCCGCCGGCGCCGCCCATGGATTGGTCAAACGCCGCATGTCCAAACTGGTCATACTGCGCCCGTTTCTGTGGGTCGCTCAGCACTTCATATGCCTCGTTGACTTCCTTAAATTTTTCTTCCGCTTCTTTATTTCCAGGGTTTTGGTCGGGGTGATATTTTACCGCCATCTTACGGTAAGCCTTTTTCAGCTCCGCTTCCGACGCGCCTTTTTGTACGCCCAAAACCTCATAATAATCTCTTTTTTCTGCCAACTTCCTCACCGCCTTATCGACTCGTAAACGTCAAAAACAGGGGCAGGCGGAGTGCTTTCGCTCCTGATCCTGCCCTTGCTGCGCGTTTTTTCTTACATACAATTACAGTTCTTTGCCTTCGCCGTCTACGACATCAGGACCTGCACCCTGTGCGCCGTCTGCGCCCTGTGCTGCCTGCGCCTGCTGATACAGTTTTTCGGAAATCTTATAGAATTCCTGTGTCAATGCCTCTGTTGCGGATTTGACATTAGCTGTATCGCTTTCTGTCATAGTTTCGGGGTTCATATCTTTAATAGTATCTTTTAAGCTGTTCAGAGAAGCCTCCACTGCGGATTTTTCATCTGCCGCCAGTTTATCACCCATCTCACCCAGTGCTTTTTCTGTCTGGAAGATCAAAGAATCTGCTTCATTCTTTGCGTCGATTGCTTCTTTTCTCTTTTTATCTGCTTCTGCGTACTGCTCAGCCTCTTTCACTGCTTTGTCGATTTCTTCTTCGGAAAGGTTGGAGCCGGCTGTAATTGTGATTTTCTGTTCTTTTCCGGTACCCAAATCTTTTGCAGATACATTTACGATACCGTTGGCATCGATATCGAATGTTACTTCGATCTGCGGTACACCACGTCTTGCAGGAGCGATACCGTCCAGTTTGAACTGTCCCAGAGTTTTGTTATCTCTTGCCAGCGGTCTTTCACCCTGAACAACGTGGATATCTACTGCTGTCTGGTTATCTTCCGCTGTAGAGAAGATCTGTTTTTTGTTGGTGGGGATCGTTGTATTTCTGTCGATCAGTTTGGTTGCAACACCGCCCAGTGTTTCGATACCCAAGCTCAAAGGTGTTACGTCCAACAGCAATACGCTGCCTGCACCTGCATCGCCTGCCAGCTTACCGCCCTGGATAGCAGCGCCGACTGCAACGCATTCGTCAGGGTTGATCCCTTTAAACGGTTCTTTACTTGTATATTTTTTCACTGCGTCCTGTACGGCAGGGATTCTGGTGGAACCGCCGACCAGAAGCACTTTATCGATATCGCCTGTAGACAGACCTGCATCAGACAGCGCCTGACGAACAGGACCCATCGTAGCGTCTACCAGATCTGCGGTCAGCTCATCAAATTTTGCTCTGCTCAATGTGATGTCCATGTGTTTCGGTCCGTCCTGATTCATGGTAATGAAAGGCAGGTTGATATTGGTTGTAGTCACGGTAGAAAGCTCTTTCTTCGCTTTTTCCGCAGCCTCTTTCAATCTCTGCATTGCCATTTTATCTTTAGATAGATCCATACCTTCTGCTTTCTTGAATTCTGCTACCAGATAATCAATCACTCTCTGGTCGAAGTCATCGCCGCCCAGATGTGTATTACCGTTGGTGGAAAGTACTTCGATAACACCGTCACCGATCTCGATGATGGATACGTCGAATGTACCGCCGCCCAAGTCGTATACCATGATTTTCTGCTCATTTTCGTTATCCAAGCCGTATGCCAAAGCAGCGGAAGTAGGTTCATTGATGATACGTTTTACGTCCAAACCGGCGATACGACCTGCGTCTTTGGTTGCCTGTCTTTGTGCGTCGTTGAAGTATGCGGGTACTGTGATGACCGCTTCGGAAACGGTTTCACCCAAATAACTTTCCGCATCTGCTTTCAGTTTCTGCAAAATCATTGCGGAAATCTCCTGCGGGCTGTAGCTTTTGCCCTCTATATTTACTTTATAGCTTTCGCCCATATGTCTTTTGATAGAGCTGATAGTGTTATCAGGATTTGTGATTGCCTGACGTTTTGCTGTTTCACCGATCAGTCTCTCGCCATTTTTTGCGAAGCCGACAACAGAAGGAGTCGTTCTTGCGCCATCACTGTTTACGATTACTACAGGCTGACCGCCTTCCATTACTGCTACACAAGAGTTTGTTGTTCCTAAGTCAATACCGATAATTTTTCCCATAAATCTATTCCTCCTAATAAAAAGTGAAATTCAACTGTAATTTATATAAATTTTAATTTGCTACCTTTACCATGCTCGGGCGAATCACTTTGTCTTTGTACTGATAGCCTTTGAGCATCTCCAAAATGACTTCGTTTTCGCCGTACGCTTCATTTTCCTCATGGGCAACTGCCGCATGCAAGTTGGGGTCGAATTTCTCGCCCACTGCCGGGATCTGCGTTACGCCTAATCCCTGCAAGATTTCCAAAAATTGCTTTAATGTCATTTCCACGCCCTTTAAGAAAGGATCGTTTTCGTCTGTCTTTCCTGCCTGTGCTGCAACCGCTCTTTCCAGATTGTCTACAACACCCAGCAGCTTTTCGATCGTATCTTTCACACCGTCATCGTACATACTTGCTTTTTCTTTGATGGTGCGCTTCCTGAAGTTGTCAAATTCCGCCAGGCAACGCTGGTATCGATCCAGATTTTCGGCTACCTGCGCTTCCAAAGCTGCAATTTTTTCTGCCGTTTCATCTGTTTCAGTTTCTTCCTCTATAATTTCCTGTGCAGTATCTACAGTATCTTCCGTCTGCTCTGTGTCCGCTTGTTTCATTTCTTCCGTCACATCACAAGCTGTATCCTGCACCTCTTGTTCCTGTATTTTCTTTTCTTCCATTCTTCTAACCTCTTTCTTGCCGTATCCTATGATCCCTTATTTCCGTCAGAGAGATCTCTCAGCACTTTTTCTATATTCTGCACCATACCGTTGAGTACCGATATGACTTGTGAGTAATCCATTCTGGTGGGTCCGACAATCCCAATGGTACCTCTGGTATCATCACCCATTTTATAGGTAGCAGTGATTACACTGCAATCCTTCATGCTCTGTACGGTGTTTTCGCTGCCAATCAGCACCTGCAGGCCGTTGTCTTTGCCTTCTTCCAAAAGGGTAACCAATACGTCCTTTTCTTCCAGTGCCTGAAACAGCGCTCTTGCCTTTTCAATATCGGAAAATTCCGGAAACGCCAGAATATTTTTCGTTCCGCTCATATGCACCTGCACTTTTTCCGCTGCACGCATCGTACTTTCAATCGCGGCTAAAATATGCGGCAAAAGCGGTGCGTATTCTGCCAGTTCTGACTGCAGCCTTGCAATCAGATCTCTGTTGATCTCACCGATCGAATGCCCCTGCAAAACATTGTTCAGGCAGCGTCCCATTTCGAATACCTTCATATCCTCGGGTGCCTCGCCCATTTTGATCACATGGTTTTTGATGAAATTGTTCTCCGTTGCGATTACTAACAGCACAGAACCGCTGTCCAACGGCAGCAAACGAATTTGCTTGATTCTGGTACCGCGGCTGATAGGCTCTGAAATGATCGTAGTGTAATTGGTCATCATGGAGATGGCTTTTGCCGTTTCTTCCATCAAATAATCGATCTGGCTGATATTTCTGGAGATCATCGCCTGCATCATGCTCTGTTCTTCATAGCTGAGCTCCTTTTTCTGCATCAGATGATCCACATACAGCCGATACCCCAAATCCGAAGGGATACGACCGGAGGAAGCATGCGGCTGCAGGATAAAGCCCATTTCTTCCAAATCGCTCATTTCATTACGAATGGTAGCGGAGCTGACGCCCAGATTATATTTTTTCGCGATGGTGCGGGAGCCGACAGGCTCTGCCGTTTCAATGTAGTCATTGATAATGGCTTGCAATATTCTGATTTTTCTGTCGTTTAATGCCATGCTGTCAGCCTCCTTTCAGATTTGTTAGCACTCACTTGAATCGAGTGCTAACTTCTATACATAAAGATAGCACCGGACCTTTCATCTGTCAAGTGCTATTTGAAAAAAACTTTCGATTTCTTTTTTTTCGATCTTCAAAGCAAAAAACGGACAAAAACCTGATTGGAAAGATCCAATCCTCTTGCTGTCAGAAAAATCCTATCTCCTTCTTCCGCCAATAATCCGTCCCGAACGGAAGATGTGACCGCTTCGGCAAATACTTCCTGCACCTGCCTGCCAAAGCGGCGGAAAAATTCGCTTTTTTCCACACCTTGCGTCATACGGAGTCCCAAAAAGAAAAATTCACTCATCTTATCTTCTAAACTTAATACCTGTACCTGCTGCGGTGTGAATGACTGCGGCGCCTGTGCCAAAAATTCTTCCATTTTATTGCTCCAGCAAAAGCGTTTTCCGTCCAGATAGGAATGCGCGCCCAATCCCAGCCCCAGATATTCCTTTGCCTGCCAGTATAAGCTGTTGTGCCTGCTTTCTTTCCCCTTTTTGGCATAATTCGATATTTCATAGCGATGGTATCCAAAGTCCTGCAGGATCGACTCGCTCATTTCATACATCTTACGCTCGTTCTCCTCGTCCAAGGGTTGATACTGTCCGCTCTCATACGCCTGCCAAAACGGTGTTCCTTCCTCCACGATCAGACTGTAGGCGGAAATATGCTCCGGCGATAACTTAGCGCTTTGCACCAATGTTTCTTCCCACTCGGCTACACTTTGCATAGGCAGCGCAAACATCAAATCCAGATTGATGTTATCAAACCCCGCTTCTCTTGCCTCGTAAAAGTTCTGCAAAAACTGTTCACGGGTATGAATCCTGCCTAAGCGTTTCAACAGCTCGTCCTGCCAAGCCTGCAAGCCCATACTCAAGCGGTTAAAACCCATCTTTCTGAGCCGACGCAATTTTTCCGCATCCAAAGTGCCGGGATTTGCCTCAATGGTAATCTCGCTGTCCGGCAGTATCGTAACGTGTGCCTGCAGCGTCTGCATCATTTCTTCGATTTGCTCTGTTGGCATCACCGTTGGCGTCCCTCCGCCAAAAAAGACAGACGATACGACACGTCCCGCAGCCTGCGTACGAATCTGCGCACACAGCGCACGGGTATAATCAGTGGTTTCCCGCACTCCGCCGAAGGAAAGAAAATCACAATAATAACACTTTTGTTTACAAAATGGAATATGGATATAAAGCCCTATCGGCGCTTTTTGTTTTTCGATCGTTTCCCTTTGCATGACGCACCTCTTTTTTGTGTCTTTTGCAAACAATATTTATTGAAGTAAAAATACCGTTTCATTCGTTTTTCATTGTACCGCTTAAAATCGTTTCTGCCAATGCCTGTTTGCATCTATTCGTCAAAATCAGAAAAACCAAATTAAAAATCTTTCACATTTCCTAAGAAGCATTGCTTTTCGACGGGAAGCGTACTATAATCAGGAAAGGAATTTTTTGCATCGGAAAGGAATTTTACAAAAATGGGACTACAATTTTTACACTCGCGCAGGCAATTAAAGATAAAACCTGAGCGAATCCATGAATTTCAAGATTTTTTTCATGAAAATAAAGTTGCCCGTGTACTCATGTGGCTAATCACATTCCTTTACCCTGTCTGGTTAGTGCTGTCTGCAAACGGTATCTCCTATGTTTCGGGGCAAAAAGCGGTAGATTTGTTGCGAAACAATCCCGGTTCCTTTTTTTATGGGCTTTTTATGCTGTACCTCCTCTTTTTTGGTCTGGCATTTCTGTGTCGCAGAATTTGGATTTCTGCCCTTTTTTGGGGTATCATCCTGTTTGTTTTCCCTGCTATCGATTATTATAAGATGTTGGTACAGCAAGTGCATTTCTTCCCTTGGGATTTAATGCTGGCGAAAAATACGGAAAGCTTCGCACAGTTTGTACCGGAGATCATTTTACCGGAATTTTACTGGGAAATAATAGGCGTTTCCTTATTCTTTGTCATCTTTTTCTTTGCCGCAAAGCCAGGATTACTCTCTGTGAAATATTGGAAATCCGTTCTTTTGGCGATCATTTGCTTTGTATGCACACAGATCATTCTTTCCCAAGATCAGATTCGCCAAAATTATGCAAACCTCTGCGGCATTTCTTTAGATGAGATCAAAGACCAAAGCACTAATTTTGAATCACACGGTTTTGTTACTGCGTTTTTGCTGAATTTCGGCTATTTGGATACAGATGTACCACAGGGTTATTCCATGCGTCTGATCGAGGAAACCTTTGGCAAATACCTGCCCGAAGAACAAGACAACGGCGATTGGGTCAATCCCGATGTGCTGATCGTGCTTTCGGAATCCTATTGGGATCCGACTGTGCTAAACGGAGTTACTTTCTCGGAAGACCCGTTAAAATACTACCGTGAAATCGCGCAAAGCCACCCTTCCGGCACGATGATCTCACCTTCTTTCGGCGGCGGTACGGCAAGACCGGAGTTTGAAGTGCTTACCGGTATGTCAACCAACTCCCTGCCAACAGGCACCACACCGCATCAGCAGTATATTTATGAAGATACTTTCTCTTTCGGTTGGTACTTCCGCGATATGGGATATGATACTGTCGCTGTTCATACATACGAGGAAACTTTCTATGACAGAAACCGTGTTTACCCGCTTTTGGGCATTGACGACTTCCGCGGGAACTATGGTCTGCATGTGGACTATCACTGGAACAGCTATTGGTACATCACCGATGAAACACTGGCTGATGAAGTGATCTACGAACTGAACCAGCCGCACGACACCGGTGTGTTTATTATGGCGATCACCATGGAAAATCACGGTTTGTACTATGAAAAATTCAAAGACTACGACTGGGATATCAAAGTTTCTTCCGACGCGCTCAATGACGCGGATATTATCACACTGCAAAACTTTGCCAAAGGTGTCAGCGACTCCGATGCGGCGCTCAAGCAGTTGTATGATTTCGTGATGGAGCGGGAAAAACCGACTGCCGTACTTTGGTTTGGCGATCACCTGCCTACTTTGGGCGATAATTTTGAGATCTACACCAAAACCGGTACGATCGAACACAGCGACAGCACCGAGTGGACGGAAGAAGAAAAATACACCATGCTTTCCACACCTTATCTGATCTTTACCAATTACGATACGGGCAACGACTTCTATGCACAGGGAGAATGCGTATCACCCTATCTGCTGCCCGCCTTATTCTTGGAATATATCAATGCGCCGGAAAGCTTACAGACCAACTTCCTGTTGGACGTATACAACACCTGCCCTGTCATTGACAGCGCATACGGACTTTATTCCGACGGTGTTGCGGAAGATGAGATCAACCGCATCATACCGATGCATTGGCTGATGACTTACGATCAAATGATCGGGAAGCGTTATATACAGCAGTTGACGGGCGGCAGCCCGCAGTGATCGAAAAAGGGACAAAATCTTTTCGGAAAAAGAAGTTTTTTGTCCCTTTTTTTGTTGCAAAACCATGCTTGGGCGTATATGATGAAAGCAGATACCTATATTTTCAAAATGATGTGAAATGTTCGGGAGGTGTGGTTATGGATCAGAAAAAATTCACGTTTCTTTCTCCAAAAGAAACCCTTTTTCGTCTGTTTATGATCACTTGCTCTGCATTGATCATCGCACTGAACCTGAAAAGTTTTGTGCAGGCAGGCGATTTGTTTCCGGGCGGCATTACGGGTACGACCCGTCTGCTGCAGCGGATCGCGTCACAGTATTTCGACCTTTCCATTCCTTTCGGTCCTTTGAATCTGTTGTTAAATGCCATTCCCGCAGTGATCGCCTTTCGCTACATCGGCAAACGGTTTACGTTCTACTCCTGCCTTTGCATCATATTGCTCAGTATCTTTGCGGATCTGGTTCCTGCCCTTCCCATCACGGAAGATCTGCTCCTGATCAGTGTATTCGGCGGTCTGATCAATGGCTTTGCCATCAGTCTTTGCTTGATGGCGCGCGTCAGCGGGGGCGGTATGGATTTTATCTCCATTGCGCTGTCCCAAAGGAAAAATATCGATGCATGGAACTATATTTTGGGATTTAATGTAGTTATGCTTACGATCGCGGGATTGCTGTTCGGCTGGGAGCGCGCACTGTACTCCATTATTTTCCAGTTTGCTTCTACACAGGTCGTTCGCCTGATGGACCCGGATAATAAGCGCGTCACTTTGCTGATCGTCACGGAAAAAGAACTTGCCGATGCCGTATGCAATCAAATCCTGCAAATTCATCATACCGCAACGCTTCTAAACGGCACCGGACTTTATAACGGCTCGGAACGCGTTATGATCTATACCGTGGTGCGTCTGGCAGAAAGCCGCAGCCTTTCCAAGCGTGTGCATGAAGCGGACCCGAACGCCTTTATCAATATCCTGCCTACGCAACGGATACAGGGCAATTTCTACCGACCGCCAAAAGATTAAAGCGCGGCTTATTTTTCCAATATAAAAGAAAGCTTAGACATCTTTTCGTGTTGTCTAAGCTTTTTTTGATCGTTTATTTCACTTTTTTGCCTTCCGCGTATACCGCCAAAATATCCGTCGGCTGCGCAAGATAAATCGCGCGTTCCAGACGTTCTTCCAGTGTTCTTCCTTCATCGACCGCAAACCTGCTGTCGTCCAGCACCACAGCATGCAGCTTATCCCCCACGGAAAAACCGCTTTTTGCGCCAAAATATCGGTGCCCCGCGGTACCTGCCAGATAATATGCTTCCGCTGTAGTCAAAAACGGAAGTCCTGTTTCTTTCTGCTTAATTTTGGAAGAACGAATGGAGTCTTCCATCACACGCACCATAAACAAATGCGCGCCGCCCGCAACGTCGGAACCCAAAGCGACCGAAATGCCTTCGTCCAGCATCTGTCTGACCGCTGCCGTTCCGCTGCAGATATTGGCATTAGACTGGGCGCAGTAGATCATCCAAACACCATGCTCTTTCATTGCTGCACGTTCTCTTGCGTCACTGTGCACACAATGTGCCATTACGGTGCCTTTCTTCCACATGCCATATTTTGCATATGTTTCCCAGTATTGCGCACAATCGGGGTGCAAATTCCGCACCCATTCTATCTCTGCGTCGTTTTCACTCAGATGCGACTGCACAGGGAGATCTCTTTCCACCGCTGTTTTTCCCAGCCATTCCATCAGCTCATCGGTGCAGGAAGGTGTAAAGCGCGGTGTCAGGATCGGACGAATCTGTGTGAAGCGTTTGCACTCCTCCAACCAGCGTTCGGTTTCCCGGATAGACTCCTCCGTCGTTTCCTGCAACCCTTCCGCGCCGTTCCGGTCCATATTGACCTTTCCGACATAGCCGCTGATACCTGCTTTTTCCAATTCTTCCATCAAAATCAGTGTCGCGTCTGTATGCAAAGAAGAAAACATGACCACTCGGGTAGTTCCTCCCGCGATCAGATCCTGCGCCAGTCGGCGGTAAATTTTTCTTGCGTATTCCGTATCCGCCAATCGTCTTTCCTGCGGGAAGGCATATTTATTCAGCCAATCCAACAGCGGCAGATCCAACCCCATCGCAGCCATCGGGTATTGCGGCGCATGCACATGCATATCCGCAAAAGACTGCATGATCAATTTATCCCCGTAATCCACCACTTCTTCTGCCTGCGCATCTTCCGGCAGCTGTTTGCATATTTCGGTGATCACACCCGCATCATTCAACCGCAGACAACCGTTCGGAAGGCACTCCAGTTTTCCAAGTTCAGGTGCAAACAATAAATTTCCTTTTAAAATCATATCTCTACCTCCAAATCCGCTGTAATACCGCTCGACAAAACCTCTTTTGTTTGACCGGGACACAGCTATAGTCATATTTTAAACTTTTTTCCGCCGCCGCACAAGAAAAAATCCCGAAAAGCCACCAC